>CAWHNV010000053.1:0-100064 GCA_963830785.1 uncultured Acidobacteriota bacterium | reverse complement strand
GCTACACGCGCATCTTTACCAACCAGGATTGCTCGTTCAACTGCATCGCCAACCCACCCGTGTTCAGCAACCAGAACCTATCCAACCTCGTACTTCCTTCAACCACGTCTTGGAACGTCGTGGGAGCGGGCGGCGCCGCGAATACGGAGAGCGTCATAGGAGTCACTGGGGCGGACTACAACATCGGAGCCTCGCCTGCGGCCAGCTACTCGCTTGGAATCCAGCATGAATTCCCGATTGAACATCATCGCCTCTGTGGTGGGAGCAGGGAGCCGTCTCCAGCATCTTACGAGCACATGGAACTGGAATCAGGCGCCTCCCACCATCGTGAGTGGCGTGAGTTACGACTACAATCCGCTCATAGCCATCAACCCCGCAAACAGCAACAAGGGCGACAACGCGAACTACTATGCGCCTTACCAGGGTTTTGGCACCATCAATGTCTATTCCACAAGGCTGTGGCAGGAATGGAACGGCCTCGAGGCGCAGGTCAAGCATACGGTGACACAGGGGCTCTATGTTGCCGCGGCCTACACCTGGTCGCACGACACATCCAACTCCGTGGTCAATCCATATAACCTCGGCCTTTTCCACGGCAACAATGGGCTGAACTATCCTCAATCCTTTAACATCACGGTGCTCTATGAACTGCCGTTCTTCCAGCACAGCGGCAATCAACTCGAGAAGCAGCTCCTGGGCGGATGGCGCTTGAACGACATTTCGACCTTCCGTGCCGGAGGCTCGCTCACGCCGGGTATCACTCTGACCAATGCCGGACTCACGGCGCGGCCGTTCGTGGTGTCGGGGGTCTCAACCAACGGGCCGAAGACCTGGAAGAAAACCGCTAGTTCGCAGACGTGGTTCAACTCGGCAGCTTATGGGGTTACGCTCGGTACGACTGCCATCCCGAACGTGGCTCAGTATTACGGCTACTATGGCAACGCCCAGAACGGCACCATCCGCGGGCCCGGGCAGGAGATCTGGAACATGAGCCTGTTTAAAGAGTTCCACATTCGGGAGTCGAATGTGCTTGAGTTCCGCGCTGAGGCCTTCAATCTGTTCAACCACCCCAACCCTCAAAACCCGAATACCACCATCGGCAATGCGAACATGAACAAAATCACCAGTGCGTACGATCCCCGCATCATGGAACTCGCGCTGCGCTACAAGTTCTAAAGCCGGCGTGAATCAAATAGGGCGCCATCTGCCTCAGCAGGTGGCGCCTTGCTATAGCATCTTTATCTGTCGCACAGAGGTGAGTCGTGTCCGTTCATCCGTTTGCACGCCGGCGGTTCATGTCGTTGATGGTCGCGGCTCCCTTCTGGGGGTCTACATTGATGGCCGATGCGGAGCCTTCTGCGGAAGCCCTGATTACGGAATTCGGCGCGCGGCCTGATGGTGCCACCATAAACACCAAGGCCATCCAGGCGGCGATCGATCATTTAGCGTCGCGCCGCGGAGGAACGGTCGTCGTCCCGCAGGGCACGTTCGTGAGCGGCGCCCTGTTCTTCAAGCCGCGCGTGAATCTTCATCTGCAGGCGGGAGCCGTGCTGCAGTGCTCGACGGATATGGCCAACTTCCCCGCCCAGCGCACCCGGATCGAGGGCCACTTCGAGGAGAAGTTCAATCCGGCTCTGATCAACGCAGCGAAGTGCGATGGCTTCCAGCTCACCGGCGAGGGAACGCTCGATGGAGCAGGCCGGCCCATATGGGATTTGTTTTGGAAAATGCGAAACGCGTCGCCCTTGCACGGGAACTTTCCGAACGTGAGTGTTCCCCGAGCCCGCCTGGCGCTCATTGAAAGTTCGCGCGACGTAAAGATCGAGGGAATTACTTTCAAGGATTCGCAGTTCTGGAATCTGCATATCTACAACTGCGACGGCGTGGCCGTGAACAAGGCGCGTTTCGAGGTTCCGGACGACTACAAGCAGGCTCCCAGCACGGACGGAATCGACCTGGACAGTTCCCGGAACGTCACGATCGACGGCTGCTTTTTCTCCGTCACGGACGATTGCATCGCGGCCAAGGGTTCCAAGGGACCCCATGCCATGCAGGACACAGACAGTCCGCCGGTGGAGCACATCCGCATCCGGAACTGCGTCTACAAGCGTGGCGGCGGCGTGCTGACGCTTGGATCCGAAGCCACGATCGTTCGCGACGTGGTCGTGGAGAATTGCAGGATCATCGGCAATGTCAGGATCGCAACCTTGAAGCTGCGGCCGGACACGCCGCAGCATTATGAGGACATCACGTTCCGCAACATCACCTCTGAAGCCACGGCCTCCGCGATCGTTTCGGTGCAGCCGTGGTCGCAGTATGCGAATCTGCAGGGTGAAGCGCCGCCGCAGTCTGTGGTTCGTAACGTGAGCTTCATCGGCATCAAGGGTCATTACACAGCGTTCGGCACGATCAGGCCAAACCCTGGTCAAACAGAGATCAGCGACATTCTCTTCAAGGATTTCGACGTGGTGCTGCAGCAGGAAAAGCTCGCGGCCAGCGGCGTCAAAGGTCTCAAGTTCGAGAATGTGATTGTCAACGGGCAGCCGCAATCGGCTTGAGGTCTTCGAGGTTCGCGGAATCGTGATCCTACATTCCTGCTCGATCCGCAAAGGAATCGACCAACCGCCACGACAAAGCTATATCGCCAACTCGGAGAATCCCATGAACCAGCCTCAGCGTCCGCAAACCCGTCTGCACACGCTTCGCAACTTCGCCGCATACAGCCTGGCCGCGGCGCTTCTGCTCGCGCTCACCCCCGCGCTCATCGCGCAGGCGCTCGCGCTCCACCGTTGCGACCCTGCGCAAGAACTTCGTCAATCCGCCCAACGATGCCCGGCCCATGGTGCGTTGGTGGTGGTTTGGCACAGCCGTGGTCAAGCCGGAGATCCTGCGCTGAGCTGCAGCAGATGAAGGCCGACGGCATCCAGGGCGCCGAGCTCGCCTTCGAGTACCCCATCGTCCTCGACGATCCTGCAAAGGGCCTCAAGAACCTTCCCTTCCTCTCGCCTGAGATGCTCGACGACGTCAACTACGCGCAATCCGAAGGCCGCAAGCTCGGTCTGCGCATCGATGTGACTCTCTGCTCCGGCTGGCCCTACGGCGGCCCGCACATCACGCTCGCGGAAGCCTCCACCCATCTCCGCACCGCCGAAGTCACCGTTCCCGCCGGCGCTACTACAATCGCCGTCCCAACCCTCGCGGCAGGCAAGTCGGTCACCGACCTCAGCGCAACCCGCTTCGTCATCAATGGCCAGCAAAAACTCGCAGAGGGCGATTCCATCCTCTCCGCAGTACTTGCCACCTCCGTGGCCCGCACACCCGCTCCGGCCTCCGGACGCGGCCGCAATTTCGGCCCACCCCCCGTCGACTGGATTCCAGCCTCCGCGCAGCCCCTCCAGATCTCCGGCCCGCAGATAACCGTGGCGCCCTCCAACACCCCGCGCACCGCCGTGTTCTTCATCCAAAGTCACACCGGCCAGGTGGTCAAGCGCGCCGCCGTCGATGCTGAGGGCTGGGTACTCGACTCCTACTCCCATGAAGCCGTCGCCAAGCACCTCGATAAGGTGGGTGAGCCGCTGCTCAAGGCCTTCGGCAATACTCCGCCGTATGCCATCTTCTCTGATTCGCTGGAGGCCTTCGGCGGAGATTGGACGCCGAAGCTGCCTGAGGAGTTCAAGAAGCGTCGCGGGTATGACCTGATCCCGCATCTGCCCGAACTGGTCGGCGGTGGATCGCCGGAGGCCGAGACCGTCCGCCACGATTATGGCAAGACCTTGACCGAACTGGTCGATGAGAACTACCTGCAGCAGATTGCCGACTGGGCTGCGGCTCACCACACCAGGTTTCGCTCGCAAACCTATCATGAATCGGCTGTCAGCTTCTCCAGCCAGAACATCCCACAGCTCGCGGAGGGTGAAGGGCCGCAGTGGCGCGCCTTCTCAACGCTGCGCTGGGCCACCTCTTCCAACCACGTCTTCGGCCACGATGTCAGCTCCGGCGAGACCTTTACCTGGCTGCACTCGCCTGTCTTCCGCGCCACTCCGCTCGACATGAAGACGGAGGCCGACATCGACTTCATCATGGGCGAGAACCAGATCATCTGCCACGGCTGGCCATATTCACCTCCCGACCATGAAGTCCCCGAGCCCGGCTGGTCGCTCTATGCCGCCGCCGTCTTCAACAACCACAACCCGTGGCATCCGGTCATGCCCGCGGTCACCGGCTACATCGGCCGGATGAGCTACCTCATGCGCCAGGGAAAACCCGCCAACCAGGTCGTGATCCTGCTGCCCACCGACGATGCCTGGGCCGGCTTCCAGCCCAACCAGACCAGCATTACCAACGCTATGCCGCAGCTGATTTCACCCCAGCTGATGTCCGCCATTCTATCCGCCGGTTATAACATCGACTACATCGACGCCGACGCCATCAATAAAGTCGGCCTTGGCACACACCAGATCCTCGTGATTCCTCCCACGGACCGCATCCCGGTGGAGACCCTCCGTCGCCTGCATCCGTGGTACCACGTCGAAGGGCAGATCATCTGTCTACCAACGCTGTCCCTCGATCGATCCGGAAGGCAAACCGCTTCCCGGCATGACAGGATCCTTCATCGTCGCCGACAACGACGCTGCGCTGATCAAAGACCTGAACGATGTTGCCAAGCCCGACTTCCAACTTCCGGCCGACGATTCCGTCGCCCGCTCTCAGCTCGGCTTCATCCGCCGCCAACTCCCCGGCGCAGACATTTACTTCGTCGCCAACACCGGCAATCAACCCATCGACACCACCGCTTCCTTTGCCACTGCACACAAATACGGCGAAGCGTGGGACCCCGACTCCACCGCCGTCACTCCGGCTTCGGCGGAATCGTTCCCAATCCACCTGGCGCCGTATGAGTCGCGCGTCTTCGTCTTCAGCAGCTCGATGCCTGCACCTCAGCCAGCGACAGCTGACCAAGCGATAAACATGGACACGACAGACATCAGCAGTGCGTGGAAGGTCACCTTCCCCGGCATCCAAAAATCCATAAACGAAGCAACTCTCACCGACTGGATCTCCGATCCCTCCACCCTCCACTACTCAGGCGAGGCCGTTTACTCCCGCGATGTCACCATTGGCTTCCGCGCCCACCCATCCTGTCTACCTCGAAGTCATTGGTGGCAAGCCTCTGCCCGGCGCGCCGAACTCTGCGCCGGAACGCGGTCCGGCCCCGGCAAGTCCTCGGCCCCGACGGCCTGCCAAACCCGCTCATCACCCGTACCGGGCCGGGAATGCACGCCTACTACGACCCGCCCATTCATGAGGCGGCCCTGGTCACCATCAATGGCCACGCCGCCGGTGCGCTTTGGCATCCGCCGTATCGCCTTGACGTGACCAGGTTCCTTCAATCCGGTGTGAACCACGTAGAATTCCATGTATTCAACACTGCACTCAACGCCTGGTCTGCTCTACCGCCACGCGACTACGCTCCGCTGATTGCTAAGTATGGAGACCGCTTCCAGATGCAGGACCTTAACCGCGTCATGCCCATCTCCTCCGGCCTTCTGGGCGACGTCCGCCTCGTTACGGAGATCAAATGAGCACTCGGCAAGCCGATTGAGCGGCACACGCGCGATCATCTCTGCGAAGCCGACCATCTGTTTGCGCGCACGCAGCGTCTCAATCCATACGAAGCAAAGACGAACGCTATGACGAGAACCGGATCGAATTTATCCCAAGTACTGCCCCCGCCATTCAGTTGTGAATGGAACGCGAGTAAGAGATCGATCGCGATACCGGCATAAACTCACTCAGTCAATCGAGGGACATTGGGAATCAGAAGGCCCACGCCTCCAAGGATGTGGGTCACGCCAATCAGGGGGATGATATAGAGCGGGTACAGGCGAAACCTTCCAGCCCTTGTCGAGCGCGTTGATGAAGCCCTCATAGTGGATACTCGCGTTTGAGTTGATGACCTCGAGCATGGTGATCATATTGGTCGCACCAGGGGTTTCATAAATAGGTTCGGCCTCAAGTCAGTGACTTACGTTTGAGGCAGGTCGGACTGTTGAGCTTCTGTCATGAAGAAGCGGCAGAAGCTGTTGAGCGACGAGCAGTGGGAGTTGATCGGTCCGTTGTTTCCGGAGCCACGGCGCAGAAAGGACAACCGGGGCCGTCCGTGGGCTGAGAACCGGGCATGTTTGGAGGGCATTCTGTGGGTGCTGCAGACGGGGGCGGCGTGGCGCTTTCTGCCCGACGAGTATCCCTCGCCGTCGACCTGCTGGCGGCGGTTGAAGCAGTGGGAAGAGGAGGGTATTTGGCTCAATGCCTGGCGAACTTTGCTGGGCGCCCTGGACGCAGAGGGTCTGTTGAAATGGGACGAAGCCTTCCTGGACGGCAGCTTCGCTCCGGCCAAAAAGGGGGCGATGCAGTCGGCAAAACCAAGCGTGGTAAAGGCACAAAGTGGATGGTACTGGGAGACGGTGAAGGTGTTCCGCTGGGAGTTCGGCTGGAAAGTGCCTCTCCGGCAGAAGTTACGCTTGCGGACGCCACGCTCAAAGAGGTCCGCGTCCCCAGGCCGAAAGGTCGGCCGCGGCAGAAGCCAAAACGGGTGATCGCGGACCGGGGTTACGACTCCGATCCACTGCGGGAGAGATGGAAACGGCGCGGCATCGAGCTGATCGCGCCTTACCGGAAGAACAACAAGGAGAGGAGATACGAAGATGGCCGGAAACTGCGACGCTACAAACGGCGCTGGATTATCGAACGCACCAACGCCTGGCTGGGACAGTTCCGCCGATTGCTCGTCCGTCATGAACATCTGCTCTCCACCTACCGGGCCTTCTTCTATCTCGCCTGCCTCTGGATCACGCTGCGGAAATGTTTATGAAACACGCTCTAGAAATCCCGGGACCTCACTCTCTCCGTTGAACCCGGCCACATCGACTCCGAAATGCACTCTTCCACCAGTTGTTGGACGGGTCGCGTCGAACGTATGGATCCAGTTTGTGATTCCTAACTCATCCGAATATCCGGTTTCATTGCCAATGCTCCATAAAATGACGGAAGGATGATTGCGGTCTCGTCTTACCCAATCGGCCACATCGCCCTTCCACCATTCATTAAAGTATCTGGCGCCATAATCGTTCTCAGCTTTCTTGTACCAGCCATCGACAAATTCATCCATGACCATAATGCCCATTTGATCGCATAGATCGTAGAAGACTGGCGGGTGCGGGTTATGTGCCGTCCGGATTGCATTCACACCCATCTCTTTGAGGAGTCGACGACGGCGGATAAGGATGGAGTCAGGAATGGCGGCTCCCATCGGCCCTCCATAGAGATGGTCTGCAACGCCTTTCAATTTCATCGGTTCGCCATTGAGCAGAAATCCACGATCTGGCGAGAACTCTTCCATACGAATTCCAAAACGAGTTTCGAGAATGTCGAGAACCTGCCCATCTGAAAGTACGGTGGCGCGCAACGTGTACAGGGCCGGTGTATCAGGCGACCATAGTGACGCGTGATCGACGGTCGCAGTTATCTGCGGCCCCCCGCCGCCCGAGACTTTGCAGGCTTCGGTGGAAACCCTGGAAACTACCTCGCCGCGCGGGTTCACAATATCGTATTCGAGCGACACACCGTTCTTGGCTACTGAACAACCGTCGATCGTTGGTATGCGTCCGGCCAAGTACACGGTTGACTGTGGCGCGATGGGGATGAGAGAAGTTTTCTAAGCTTTGGCTTTTGCCGCCCAGGCAGTGGGCGTGAGTTCGGCGAGGTGCTGAATGGGCGTATCAGTGAGTCCGGGCAAGATGTCGGCGAGGTATTCGCGCACTGGAATCCTGAGCCGACGGCAGCTTTCGACCACGGACAGGATCGCGGCGATACGCGGTCCGGCTTGTGGACTGCCGATGTGGATCCAGTTGGATCTGCCAAGGGCCACTGGCCTCATTGAGTTCTCGGCGAGATTATTGCTCAGCTCCAGTTCGGGGTAGTCCAGGAAGCGGGTCAGCTTTTCCCAGAGTGTCAACGTGTATTTGCATGCCTGGCCGGCCTTGCTGCCGGGCAGCACGGTTTGACGCATGGCCACGATGTGCGCGCGGATTTGGTCGAGTACGGGCGGCGCTTTTTCCTGGCGCAAGAGATGACGTGCGGCCTGATCCATCTTTTCCTCGCGCGCCTGGGCGTCGATCGAGAACAACCTGTCCATCAGCTCGACTGCACGAATCGAGCCGGCGTCCTGCTTGTTGAGCTTGACCGCATCCACAAAGTTCCTTCTGGAGTGGCTCCAGCAGCAGGCGTGCACCATCCCCGGCCCTCCGAGGCCGCGCTCGTAGGCGACGTAGTCGTCGGTCTGGAGAATCCCCGCGAAGGCGCCGAGAAACTGCTTCGGCCCTTCGCGTCCGCGACTCATGCGGAAATCGAAGACCACGTTGCCGCCCGGCGTGCCGTACTGCCACAAGAAGGCGCGATGATTCTTGCCGCGCTTATCGTGTGTCTGCACATCGACCGTATCCGTCAGAGCAACACACCTGTTCTTGTGGAGTGGATTGGTGATTTGCTGGGGACATGAGCGAAACGGGAGCGATGGGGTTTGTGCGCCGCCGGCGGAGTCGGGCCGAGGCAGTGGAATTGGTGCGTGAGTTTGAAGCGAGCGGACTGAAGCGGCAGGTGTTCTGCGCCGAGCGCGGGTTGAGCGTAGCGGCGTTGGACAAGTACCGGCGGCAGTATGGGCAGGGGACAACTGGGAACGAAGGTCGGTTGGTGGCGGTGGAAGTGATACCGGAGGTCTCGGCGAGCAAGCTCAGCAGTGCTCTGTGCGTGGAGTTGGCGAACGGGCGGCGGATCGAGGTGTGCAGCGGGTTCGACGCTGCGACGTTGAATCGCTTGCTCAGCGTGCTGGAGCAAGCATAGGGCGATGTTTGGATTTGGGCCGGCGACGCGGATCTACGTAGCGACCGGGGCGACCGACATGCGGAAATCCTTCAACGGTCTTTATGGTCTGGTGCGCGACCATCTGGGCTGCGATCCGGAAAGCGGCCATGTTTTCCTGTTCACGAATGCGCGGCGCAACCGGTTAAAACTTTTGGTTTATGACGGGAGCGGGCTTTGGGTGGCGGCGAAAAAACTGGATGGCGGGAGATTTCGCTGGCCGGAGAGCGACACCACGGCGGCCAAGATTGTGCTGAGCCAGGAGGAACTGGCGCTGTTGTTGGGCGGCATCGATCTCAAGCAGACCGAGCGGCGGAAGTGGCATCGCAAGCCATTGCTGGAAGCATCAAGAGAGTCACTGAAAACCGCATAAACACTGCACATTTCGCATACTTATCCACAGAAGTTTTTGTTATGAAAGAAGCATCGTGAGTACGCCTCTCCAGCCGACGCTTCCCCCGCACTCAGAGGCCTTTCTCGCCGAGATCAATGCCCAACTGAAACAGCAACTGGATGCGGCCACGAAGGAACTGGCCTACGCACGGCTGAAGATTCAGATTCTGGAAGAGCATCTGCGCCTGCGCCGGATGGCCAGGTACGGGCCGGGCAGCGAGAAGTTGAGCAACCTGCAGTTACAGTTGCTGGAAGAAGAACCCGGCGTTTCGAGTGAGGAAGTTCAGGCGGAGGGCCAGCGCGAGGCATTGCCGAAGCCGGATGAGAAGAAGCGGCAGCGGCGCGCGCATCCCGGCCGACAGACACTTCCTGCTGACCTGCCCCGCGTGGAAAAGATCGTCGCTTGCACGGCCGAGCAGTGCGTGTGCGGCCAGTGCGGCGCGGAAACGAAAGTGATCGGCTACGACGAGAGCCAAGTGCTGAACGTCAAGCCGGCCGAGTACTACGTCGAAGTCATCAAGCGCGAGAAGCGGGCCTGCAAGCAGTGCGAGGAGCAAGGCGTGGCCATGGCGCCGCTGCCCGCGCGCATCATCGACAAAAGCCTGGTCTCGGACCGGATCATCATCGACACGATTGTGAACAAATACACGGCGCATCTGCCCTTGTACCGGCAGAGCGCGCTGCTGGAGCGCGACTGCGGCATCGAGATCACGCGGGCCACCATGTGCGGCTGGGTGATGACGGTGGGCGAGATGCTCTCTTCGGTGGTGGGAGCCATGCGCAAGGAGCTTTTAGTCAGCGGTTATATCCAGGCCGACGAGACGCCGGTCGATGTGCAGACACACGATAAGCGCGGCAAGAATCATCGCGCCTTCTTGTGGCAGTACGGCACGCCGGGCGGCAACGTGGTCTTCGATTTCCGCATGAGTCGCGGACGCGAAGGGCCGAAGCAGTTTCTCGGCGCCTTCGCGGGGATTCTCCAGACCGACGACTACGTCGCCTACGAGCGCGGCCTCGGAGGGCCGGGGATGGTGCACGCCTGCTGCTGGAGCCACTCCAGAAGGAACTTTGTGGATGCGGTCAAGCTCAACAAGCAGGACGCCGGCTCGATTCGTGCAGTCGAGCTGATGGACAGGTTGTTCTCGATCGACGCCCAGGCGCGCGAGGAAAAGATGGATCAGGCCGCACGTCATCTCTTGCGCCAGGAAAAAGCGCCGCCCGTACTCGACCAAATCCGCGCGCACATCGTGGCCATGCGTCAAACCGTGCTGCCCGGCAGCAAGGCCGGCCAGGCATGCAAATACACGTTGACACTCTGGGAAAAGCTGACCCGCTTCCTGGACTACCCCGAACTGGAGCTGAGCAATAATCTCGCCGAGAACTCAATGAGGCCAGTGGCCCTTGGCAGATCCAACTGGATCCACATCGGCAGTCCACAAGCCGGACCGCGTATCGCCGCGATCCTGTCCGTGGTCGAAAGCTGCCGTCGGCTCAGGATTCCAGTGCGCGAATACCTCGCCGACATCTTGCCCGGACTCACTGATACGCCCATTCAGCACCTCGCCGAACTCACGCCCACTGCCTGGGCGGCAAAAGCCAAAGCTTAGAAAACTTCTCTCATCCCCATCGCGCCACAGTCAACCGTGTACTTGGCCGGACGCATACCATCGACCGGCGTCTCGTCGGCCTGGATATAACCGCTGACTAAAAGCTCCTTGCGCATGGCTCCCACCACCGAAGAGAGCATCTCGCCCACCGTCATCACCCAGCCGCACATGGTGGCCCGCGTGATCTCGATGCCGCAGTCGCGCTCCAGCAGCGCGCTCTGCCGGTACAAGGGCAGATGCGCCGTGTATTTGTTCACAATCGTGTCGATGATGATCCGGTCCGAGACCAGGCTTTTGTCGATGATGCGCGCGGGCAGCGGCGCCATGGCCACGCCTTGCTCCTCGCACTGCTTGCAGGCCCGCTTCTCGCGCTTGATGACTTCGACGTAGTACTCGGCCGGCTTGACGTTCAGCACTTGGCTCTCGTCGTAGCCGATCACTTTCGTTTCCGCGCCGCACTGGCCGCACACGCACTGCTCGGCCGTGCAAGCGACGATCTTTTCCACGCGGGGCAGGTCAGCAGGAAGTGTCTGTCGGCCGGGATGCGCGCGCCGCTGCCGCTTCTTCTCATCCGGCTTCGGCAATGCCTCGCGCTGGCCCTCCGCCTGAACTTCCTCACTCGAAACGCCGGGTTCTTCTTCCAGCAACTGTAACTGCAGGTTGCTCAACTTCTCGCTGCCCGGCCCGTACCTGGCCATCCGGCGCAGGCGCAGATGCTCTTCCAGAATCTGAATCTTCAGCCGTGCGTAGGCCAGTTCCTTCGTGGCCGCATCCAGTTGCTGTTTCAGTTGGGCATTGATCTCGGCGAGAAAGGCCTCTGAGTGCGGGGGAAGCGTCGGCTGGAGAGGCGTACTCACGATGCTTCTTTCATAACAAAAACTTCTGTGGATAAGTATGCGAAATGTGCAGTGTTTATGCGGTTTTCAGTGACTCTCTTGATGCTTCCAGCAATGGCTTGCGATGCCACTTCCGCCGCTCGGTCTGCTTGAGATCGATGCCGCCCAACAACAGCGCCAGTTCCTCCTGGCTCAGCACAATCTTGGCCGCCGTGGTGTCGCTCTCCGGCCAGCGAAATCTCCCGCCATCCAGTTTTTTCGCCGCCACCCAAAGCCCGCTCCCGTCATAAACCAAAAGTTTTAACCGGTTGCGCCGCGCATTCGTGAACAGGAAAACATGGCCGCTTTCCGGATCGCAGCCCAGATGGTCGCGCACCAGACCATAAAGACCGTTGAAGGATTTCCGCATGTCGGTCGCCCCGGTCGCTACGTAGATCCGCGTCGCCGGCCCAAATCCAAACATCGCCCTATGCTTGCTCCAGCACGCTGAGCAAGCGATTCAACGTCGCAGCGTCGAACCCGCTGCACACCTCGATCCGCCGCCCGTTCGCCAACTCCACGCACAGAGCACTGCTGAGCTTGCTCGCCGAGACCTCCGGTATCACTTCCACCGCCACCAACCGACCTTCGTTCCCAGTTGTCCCCTGCCCATACTGCCGCCGGTACTTGTCCAACGCCGCTACGCTCAACCCGCGCTCGGCGCAGAACACCTGCCGCTTCAGTCCGCTCGCTTCAAACTCACGCACCAATTCCACTGCCTCGGCCCGACTCCGCCGGCGGCGCACAAACCCCATCGCTCCCGTTTCGCTCATGTCCCCAGCAAATCACCAATCCACTCCACAAGAACAGGTGTGTTGCTCTGACGGATACTTCGCAACGGCGTCGGCGCCCGAACTCTATTCTTACGCGGCTCAATGGCTGGCCTGTGAACTCCCCTGCCGACGCTTCGCCGTCACCCTTACGGATGCCAGCGCACGGCTCGGGGCCGATGTGGTTCGCTATTCCTTCATCGTGACGGACTTCCACCGACTACTCCTTGCCGGTCTCCCGGCGCACTGCGAAAAACTCTGGACACTACTATTTATGCGGCGGCTGCATTCGTTCCGAACTTTCGCCGGAATTGAAGCCAAGTTGCGCGGAAAGAATCGGCCCGAAAGAGACCGATCGATGTGTTGCGATTTCATTGCGTCGAACGTCTTGAACTTTCGGGCAATTCTAAAGAGCCGAGACCTAGAATTGAATCTTGGCAGCCATCTGCAATATGCGTGGAGCAGCGGCACTTGTGATTGTGCCGAATGTCGCCGACGTTAAAGTCCCGTTAGGGTTTCCTAAATTGGTGTTATTGAACGCGCTGAATGCCTCGATGCGGTAGAGAATGTTCAGCCTGTCATGGATTGCGAATTGCTTGAACCAAAGCTATCATCGATTCTCGATCTCAGCGATCACAACTTCACCGGGCGCCAGGCGCAAAGGTATCTCTCTTCCGGCACCGAGTCGAATGTGCGTTGTGCAGTCTTGAATTTGGATATTCTGGTGCGAACGTAGCATTACGTCCTGGAAACGGTTGGAGCGATTTAACAAAGCAACCAGCCGCTCATTTCCGCGCGATTTCACAAACAACTCCACGTACTTGGAATCAATACGCATGGAGCGCTCTGGCCGCACGACGGAGTAAATCTGATTCGAGTCGTCCTCTTCCCATGGATCATATACATCAGCCAAAGCTTCCTCCAAGTTTGCTGCAAGATAGAAATAAGTTCCTTTTCCAACACTCACCTGAAAGAAAACGGCGCGGCGCCCATCCGACTGCGGATCGGCGGGCGCAAGAGATAAAAGAACATACATATCCGACTTGTCCGCTGCGGTGATATTCAGGATCTTCAGCTTTGCATTCACGCGAACATGGTCTCCCGCCGCAAAGGGAAGATGGTTTCGCCGCGGGATTCCGCTTGTAGGCGTGCTTGCGATCAACATGGGAGAGGATAGCGTTTCGGGCTCTCCGGCCGTAAGGCCCTCCGCAAAGTCGTTTACCCAGGATTGATAAACAACGCCGCCATTTTCTAGATACTGTCGGACAGCGGCTTTCGCTTCATCTGAAAGTCCAAAATTGGCGATCACAATGGCCGCGGCATCAGACGGGATGGGTTTCCATGCCGGCCATAAGCGAATTTCCATATGGGTCTGTTTGGCTAGCGTGAATGCGGTCAATTGCACTCTTTCCATCGACTTTTGGACAGAGCGTTCGGGAGAGAGCAAATACAAGACCGGAAGATCGTTTGTCCATCCCGCGCCCAACTTCGAGATCACCGAACTCCAACGTTGATATTCCAGGCCATAAATTTTGGGCTGGTTATCTGTATCTAATAGGCCTTCGCTATATTCGAGCTGGTTCATAATTCCCTCCCCGATGGAGGACTGCGAATATTTGAGCGTGACGAACTCTGTAGGGATACGGTAATCCAAATCGTTATCGTGCGATCCCCACCAGAAATAACCTGCCGCTCCTTGAGCCCAAGCACTCATGAGCGACAAACGCAGACACTTGGTGATGTCCTCCTTTGAGCCGATCCAAGCCTCCGAAAAGCCGTTCTCCTGAACCACAACGGGCTTTCCCGTCATCCCTTGGTAGGCAATCGCAAAGTTCATATCGTATAGAGTCCGTTGGCCAATCCAGGGGTCGTACTTGATGGTCGCATCAAAAAAGCAATAGGAGTGCAAGGTCATATAATCCGTGGTTGTAGCCTCATCCCAAATACTGAAGGGATTAGAATCCCCGTACCCGGCCATTCCGCTCGCGATGGCATGATGGGGGTCTACGGCGTGAGCCGTCTGGTAGATTATCTCCATCCATTTACGCATCTGCTCTGCCGTGGGGCTTAGTTTCATTCTCCGCGCCAGGATATTTTCTTCATTGCCGAAGTCATATCCCATGAGTCCAGGATTATTCCTCACGCTCCGGGTCACTTCAGATACCAACCTCTTCTCCCCCTCGATAATGACAGGATCGGTGAAGATATTTCCGTCAGCCCACTTGGGAAGGAATGTAGCACCACAGATTGCGCCCGTAAAAAACTCCACTTGTACGGTAATGCCGTTGCGATGAGCAATGTTCAGCAGCTTATTGACGTTGGAAAGGACATCTGTGTTGATGGTGCCTATCTCCGGCTGAAGCAATACCCAAAGTACCGGGAATCGAATGCTGACGACGCCCAGCTTCTGCAAAGCCGCTAAATCGCGCTCAACGGATTCAGCGTTCCAATTCCTTAGGATGAAATACCAATCATGGGATGGAATGTAATTCGCTCCGCTCAGGAAAACAGCGTTGCCATTTATTGTGAGGTACTTGTCGAGAATTCCCCATTGTTCCTGATGTGAAGAAGCAGCATACGAAATGGGGGAACGAGATATCGATGCAAGAGCAAAGGCTGCAGTTGAGTTCTTGAGAAAGTCTCTTCGAAACATATAAGCCTCAGTACTTAAAAGATTCAGGATTGATCCTGGGTACACAGCTCCCGCGTAGACTTGAGCAAGCGGTTGCGCAATCTGCACCCTAGCGGGTTCACCTCCTGCTGTCAAGGAAAAAGCGGTCCGTTCCCAGTCGGAGTAGTGACCATGATCGCTGAGTGCGGCAAGTCGGGGGCGGCTAGGGCGTAAGTTGTAACGATGATCGACCAAACCTCCTTCAAGCGCTTTATTCTACGAGCGGTTCTCCGTCATGTGAGTCCCATGGTGATCCGTCAGGGCGCAGTCTCCGATCAGATTAATCTGCTGGAGTTCAACGACATTTTTTGTGCCATTCTGGGGGTGGGGCGGCAATTTGAGCTACATCTTCCGACAGCGAAGACGTCCGACGCGTGCAACAGTACCTTCATCCGTTCAGCGAGCATTTACTGGATTGGTTTCACAGCACGATGCGGCTGACTGTCTTGCAACAGCAGACAAAAGGAATTCAGCAGGAGCGGCCTGAGACAGACGCCGACGTCGCGAAGCAGTTGGGGAGCATCAAGCATCTTCTATGGCACGGAAACACTCCGGAAGCATTCGAGCGGATTACCGGCCTGTCCTTCGATCTGAGTCTGATCCAAGCGCATTCAGTTCCTGCGGCGCAAGTTGCCAACGGGCTGGCCAAGTTTTAGATCTACATCAAGAACAACTGCGATTTCATTCCAAACTTTGGCGAGCGATGGCGACAGGGCGAGAGAATCAGCACGGCATTCGTTGAATCGACCATCAACCAAGTCGTGAGCAGGCGATCCGTCAAGAAGCAGCAGATGCAGTGGACCCACCGTGGGGCACACCTCCTGCTCCAATCAAGGGCCAAGGTTCTCAATGGCGAACTGGAAGACGTGTTCCGGCGATGATACCCAAGATTCAGGCCTCAGGCCGCGTGACCCCCGACTTCTTGCCGCACTCGCGGCCCAGTAGATTGACGCACAACCAGGCGGCTGTAGAGTTGATGGTCATGTCCGGCATGTGCGGGATCGACTGTCAGCCGATACAGAGTGTCGGCCGCCATATTGCCGAGATCACGCCGGTCAATTGCAATTGTGGTGAGCGCAGGCAGGGTGATCGAAGCAAAAAGGATGTCGTCGAAACCGACCAGAGAGATTTGCTCTGGCACCCGTTTCTTCAGTGTGTTTAACCTCCGCAATGCTCCGAATGCGATCAAATCGCTTGCCGTCATAATCGCTGACACAGGCTTGGCTCCTGAGACCAGATCGTCAACTGCGGCCTCACCGGCTGCGTCTGATATCTCGCCACTCTTCACCTTAAATGTCATTCCAAGCTTTTTGGCATTGCCTTCGAAGGCGAGTCGCCTTCTCAGGTGTGAGCTAAGCCGATCGGAGCCACAGATAAAGCCAAGCGACCGGTGACCCATTGCGGCAAGATGCTCTGTGGCCTGACGGATTCCATCTTCATAATCAATGGAGATATTGGATACGAAATTACCGGGTGTGCCCAAATCAAGCGCAACAACCGGGATCGCATTGTTGCGGAGACGGTCGACCAGGCCCCGCTGAAACTCCGATGTCATGATAGCCACACCTTTGACCCGCTGCGCGATCATGCGGTCGACGCAATGCTCCATGCGCGCCGGATCATAATTCGTGTTCATTAGAAAGTAATCCCATCCGCGGGCAGCCGTGTTATCTTCAAATCCGCGCACTATGTCAGGGAAAAAGGGGTTCGTAATGTCGGATATCACTAACCCCACGAGATTGCTGGAACCATGCGCGAGCGCGCGTGCGGCACGGTTTGGAGAATAACCCAACTCGGCGATGGAGCGCTCGACGCGCGCGGCTGTCTCCTCGGCCACGAAGCGCGTTCGGTTGATAACGTGAGAAACCGTACTCACTGAAACGCCTGCACGGGTTGCAACATCCTTGATGCTAGCCATACATAGACCTGCGGTGCGGGTTGACAGCTGATTTGTACGTTTGTTCGGTAAGTATCGCAAAATTATAGGCGTTTGCGCAAATCCTCTTTCACAGCTTCCGCCCGAACTACGGCCGTTGCTTTCGTAGCACACAATACGCCGTGGCTTTCCTCGGGGTGTCGTGCGCCATCGTCACACGCGCCAACTCAGCCCGAAAACGGTAGTTCTCCACTTGCTCGGCATTCACTTGAGGCTTGCTGCTGGCGCTTTCAAGGTTCCGGCTCGATGTTCCTTGCCCCAGTTGTCCAAGGTCTGCTCGACCACTCCCGGGCTGCGTGCAGCTACCGCCTGGCTCTGGCCCGACTCCACAAATCGAACCGCCTCTTGCTTGAACTCAAGCGTGTAACGACTACGCGTCGACTTCGTCATCTTCGTGTACCTTTCGCTGTTTAAGCAGCTTGCCATGGGATACGTTTGCTGGGGAACGTCAGGTCCGACCTTCAGGCTAGAGCGTCCCTGCAGAACTGAAGACACTTGGCTATCTCCTCTCGCAGGGTGGACCCTGCGGGAATCTTATACTCCAACTCGATGCCGGCGGGGAATTTGTAGTGTTCTGTCTGCATCAGTTGCAGAACCTCCTTGACTGGCGTGTTCCCTTCTCCCCAAGGGAGGTTTTGCCCGCCTTCGCTCTGGTATTTGCGGTCTTTCAAATGCAGGGAGGTGATTCTGTCGTGATGCTCTTTGATAAAGGGAATCGGCGAGGCTTTGATGGCGGCCACGAAGTGCCCGATATCGAGCTGGATGCCGTTGTACTTCGATTGGGCCAGCGCCGCGTCCCAACTATGGGCATTCACCTGGGTGTGGTTGTGATAGCCCATCATGATCTTATGCTGCGCAGCAAGATCTCCGACGCGCTTAGACAGATTGGGGTCGCTGGGCAGTTCCACCGTAATCTGATTGGCTCCCAGTGCCTTAGCCGCATTGAAGAAGTAGTCGTACTCGGCATCTGGCATCTCCATTGTCATATCGCCAATCCGGAAGGCGTAGATCTTCACCCCAGCATCGTGGTAAAGCTTACGTAGAGCTTTGCATCTGTCGAGAATGGCAGAAACGGAAGACAGGCGCCACTGAGTCAGCGCCTCAGCTTGCTTCCGTTTAACCTCAGCCAGCTCCTGGGTGGTGAGTGGATGCGGACCGTGCTCACCCTGCGAACCCGAATAGCCTTGGCGAGGCGAACTCGGAGCTCCGGCATACGTTTCAACTCTCACGTCCTGCAACTCGACCGCACTGATACCTAATTGCACCAGTGTGTTGAGAAACTGATCTGCAGGCACCGGAACCGTAGGGAAGTTATATGGAGAAACAATAATACCAATCTGGACACCGTGGAAGTTTGAATTCGGCTGCGCAAAAGCTGCCAGTGAATTCAACCTCGCCAATGGAACGGCCGCCAAACCTAGCTTGACTATGTCTCTTCTGGTAAAGATCATCCATTTCATCCTCTCTCTAAAGCGTTGTAATTGATGATTGGCCTATCGATTCGGTCATGAACGCGAGGATACACCAGCCGCTTCAGCTTAGCGTCTTCCGCTCATTCTCCTTTTGCCCGTGCGCCTGAGCCAGGTACACCCCACCATACTCTCGTGCCAGCGATAACATATCTTCTCGGTGATACTGCGTCCACGGCAGGCTGCAGGTGTTGTCCTTCCGTTCGCCGCCACCTCAACCTGCCTAACACGTTCTGCTCCGACGTATGCTTCTTCCCGCGTTTCATTCCAGGTTTTCTCTCATACCAGTTGGTCTGACATCCGCTGGCGCAAGATTCGCCTGGCACTCCACTTCCTCGAGCAAATCGTTTCTAATCCAAATAAATCCTGAGGGTCAGGTCATGTGAGTGCGCACTGCCCGAGAAGGCCAATATGCTTCAAGATCTGCGCGATAGGCCTCCTGCAATATCGACCCTTGGCTTTCTCGGGCATAGTATGAATGACGGCTTCTACTCGCATTAGAAAACGTATTTCAGGGCAAATTGGAAGAATCTCGCGTTAGGCGTAAAGTTAGCAAACTGCCGGGCCGAAGTAATCTGTCCTCCACTGGGATTGTCTGTGGTAACGCTCGGGTCTCCGTAGGCGGGAGTATTAAGGACGTTGAAGATATCGGCCCGGAACTGAAAGTAATGCTCCCGATAGGTTGTGAAATCTTTAAAGAGCGACATATCGACGCGTTCATATCCAGGACCTGTAATTTGACTTCGTCTTCCACCCAAATAAGCAATTGCCTCGGCCGTGCCGGTCACCTGCGAACCAGCTCCTGTAGCAGGAATATCGCTGCCAGGAGGAGGGTTCGAAAAAGCACACGGGTTATACCAGTTCGTGAGAGTCCGCGTGTGAGTCGCGCAGGTCACCGTCGGGTTTGTGGCGTTCGGAGAACCTCCTGGTGCAAACGGGTTGCCTGTCAATAGCGCATGGGCCGTCCCACCTGCTGCACTTGTTGTGTTCGGACTAATAGAAATCGGCTGACCAGCTTCTGCGGTAAACGTGAGATTTGTAGCCCAGCCGCCGATGGTCCTCTCAACTATCCGATTGCCATTCGTATGTGGTTGGCCAGGGCCAAGCGGTAGTTTATAGAAGCCGTTGAAAGTAACTCTCTGCCGTGTATCGTAGGTAGAATTACTATAATCATCAATGATCGGTATCAAATTTGGGTTCCGATAGGCACTCGAGCCGCCGATGGCCGTAACGGGCCCGAGGAGTCCTTGTGCATCGTCCAATGAATGCGACCAAGTATAGGTTGCTAAGAAACTCACATTTCCGGATAAGCGCTTTTGCAGCGTAGCCTGAAACGCATTATAGGTCGACACACCTGAATAATATAAGTAGGTGCTGCCACCCGCTGCGAAACCTGGAAAAGGAAGTACGGATTGCGTACTATTTGCTGGATTTAGGAGAGCCTCCGAACTGTTTCTTAGAACGTTAGCTACGAGATGCCTGCCCTCGTTCCCAACATACGCAAGCGTTGCGACAAGATTGTCGCCAAATGCTCGCTGGACCGCCAAATTGTAGTCTACCGTATAGGGAGTTTTGGCTTCTTGATCGGATCCCCTTATGGTTGGGAGCGAGATGAAGCTCTGCAACCCCTGCGCAAGTTCGCTTGAGAATCCATTTTCGAGTGTTACGCTTACAGGCTGGCAGTTTAGTGCCTTACAGCTCGGCGCGGCGAAGCTATCTGCAAATTGAAACGGGTAGTTATCCCCGAGGTTCTGGCTGACGCCTATGCTTTGGAGACCTCCGTAGAAGGTGCCAAAACCACCTCGAATTACCATATTGGGGATGGCCGAATATGCGAAGCCGAGCCGAGGCGAAAAGTTCGTGTGTTGCGCATTCACAAGACGCGGATTGCCAACGTATTGCAAAGTGATGTTATTTGCTGCAAGCAATGTTGTGAATGTCGGCGATAATGCTACACTTTGGCTCTGCGCGGGAATCTGAAAGATGCCTGAACCTGCGCCGGGCGATAGCGGCCCTGTTACGGAGAACATTGCTTGCCGACCAGCATTTTCTTTGAATGTTTGGAAGAAGTCATACCGTATGCCAATATTTAGAGTCAACGTTCTTCTGACTTGCCAGTCGTCTTGCGCATATCCCGCTTGATACCACCGCGAGTCGTTAAACTCAGATGAGTTAGAAATCGCTGCTGCGTGCATTTGATCGGCTAAAAAGTCGGCAACGCCATAACCGGTAAAGCTTGCATTGAGGTTGCTGGTGTATAGACCACTAAACGTGTAACTTCCGTGCGATTCTACCGGTTGAAGGGCAGATATCCGGACACTCTCCGTTTGGATACCAATCTTTATCAGATGCTTGCCAGCGGTCTTCGTAACGTTGTCCAGAATTTCATAGACGTTTTGGCCTTCAACTGAAGGATCATAGGTGGACGTCCCAAACCCCGCTAGGCCAGTAATTGTGACATTCGGAAGACCTCCGTTGAACGCGAATCCCGGCCCATATGGTATTCCCCCAAGGCCAAGCGTAGGAGCAAGGTCTGTATTATAGTTTACCGGCAGATATGAGTATTTACCCCAGTTATATCCAAAGCGTAACTCATTCGAAAGCGCCGGATTGAATATATGGGTGGCGCTGAGCATGAACCCCTGCCCAAAGCCGGGCGTATAACCAGTGTTAAACCCCGTACTTCCGTCTAGGGTTCTACCGAGGGGTGGGCCAATGTACGCCGGAACATTGACGTAACTGTACCGCGTATAGAATAGATCCTTTGAGCTAAGATTCCAATCTAGCCGTTGATCCCACTGCCACGTGTCGCTATAACCAGGGAGGTTCACATTATAATTATTGTAGGTCAGCCCATTATTAGTATTTGGCGCCGGGTAAAGATTAAGTATGTTCTGGGCAACGGTATCGATCTGGCTTGGACAAAAGACGTTTTGTTGGCCATTGCAACTGAGCAGGGAGGTCCCGCCGGAGTTCGGTTCGTATAACACGGTGGGTTTAGCTGAGCCCGTAAGGCCTGTATTAAGCAACTCTGAGAAGTTCCCTTGCCGCATCAGGGCTGTGGGTACGGTAACAGTGGTCGGCGTGCCATAGACTATCCTATTTGCTTCGGCATCCCCAAAATAAAAAAGTCTACCTTTTACAAGTGGAAATCCGAGCGTCGCTCCAAATTGATTCTCATGATACGGCGGAATGGTGAGCGCGTCAAAATCTCGTGCATCGAAATCGTTGTTACGAACATACTCCCACAAATCGCCGTGAATCTGGTTGGTTCCCGATTTGAGACTCGCGTTGACAACAGCTCCTGCTGAGTGGCCGAACTCCGCACTGTAGTTTGCCGTATCGACGCTGAATTCCGAAAGTGCATCCGGCGGCGGCCGTATGATGAAGCTTGAAGCGTTCATGAGGTCGGCAATGTTCGCATTATCATCCACCCCGTCCAGAACAAAGTTATTCTGTACAGCAAGTTGGCCGTTAGCGTAGAAGTCTCCCGTGCCCGATCCGCGGGTTAGCCCTGACGCTGGGGCCACACCTGCGGCCAGCTGAGCTACAAAGACCCAGTTGCGGCCATTCAATGGAACACTGTTTATCGTGCTAGTGCTCATCACCTGGCCGGTCGATCCGGATTCTACTTGGAGAAGCGGCGGCGCGCTCGATACGATCACACTCTCTGATACCTCGCTCAGTTTAAGGGTCAGAGTGATACTGAGGCGCTCTTGTGCATTTAGATGAATCCCCTCCTGAGTACTGGTCCCAAAGCTAGGAGCGGTTGCCTTAACGGTGTAATTCCCGATTTTGAGCGGAGAAAAGATATAATTGCCCGTCGCGTCTGTCTTCCGTTGATAAACGAATCCGGTGTCGACGTCAGTGAGCGTCACGGACGCATTCGGTATCGACGCGCCATTGCTGTCGTCGATCGATCCGGAGATCGTGCCTTGATCCGCTTGCCCCGATACGTGAGTAGGCACCACCATCGCAAAGAGAACGATTGCGGCTGCGGTGACGATTCGATTCAGGTTACAGCGTCGCTCGAGAAAGGAAGTCGGTGACATCTTTACATCCTCCATGGAATTCATTCGTTGACTGGCGGGCGAAGTGAGAGTTCTGCGATTAATCGCCCAGCGTAAACCGCGCGCAGAGACTAAACGACTTTGCAATAGTCGATTCACCTTGGCTTTCAGTTGCGCGCCAGAGAACCCTCTTCCTCAGCGCGACCGGAATCGCTGCGTTGCGCAAGCGATTGCTCAATGATTCGCGACACTACACCTCACCCATATTTCTTGTCAAGGAAGATTTTACAAGTCTATACTCATTTTCCCGGCTCACTATGGACAACGGCCTACGAACAAAGGGGTTAGCGATTTAAGAAGTGGACGGGCCTGGTGCTCAGCCAGGCGAGGAATGCACCAACGAAAACAATCCGTCTTCCCACTTGATTGGAACAACTCGGATCACTGTCAGCTGGTCGCTTACTCCCGATCCGGTGGGCCCCTGCCGCCGAGGCCAAGACGAATTTAGTGTGCCGAATGGCGCACTGTCTCTATCAGGAGTTGAAAAACTTCATCGGCGTAACGGTTGCCACCGGTTCACCAGCGGAGACGATCAGCCGCTCCATCATTTCGCGCAGATGCGCGGTCACCTGTTTGAACTCCGGCCGGCCGATCAGGCTGTGCTGTTGCGCCACTCTCTGCCTGGATTTTCTTTTTGAAATAGGATTAGTTGCTCTGATGATGGTTGAAACGGCAGCATTCTAGGCGCGGCAGGTTTCAAGGAGCTAAGCGCTTTTACGATAAGAAGGGCGTTCTTGTACGGGCTGCGCTAAGCCAGTCTCAACTTTCAACTCGGTCAACTACCAACACTTGGAGGCAGCAATGCAGACATCAGTACGGGCGTTTCTCTGGCAGCGTGAAGCGGCGTCAGATAGGACATTGACAGTCCCCGTATGTTGATCGCCATCCCCGGGCAGCCAGCAGCAACACCCTGCGCCTTCCGCGCCTACGAAGTCCTGGAAACCATCCTCCCTTACATGTTGAACCTCCCAGAACCAAAATCAACCCACACGATTCTGCTTAGGAAAGAAACTTCCTAAATTTTGCTTGACAGGTAAGATAGCACAGGTATAGCGTGAGTTGCGCAATCGGTTGCGTAAATCTTCAGAAATGAGACCTACTTAAAAATGCCGGTAATCATCCAGTCTTTTCTCACTGAGATCGAAGCCCACCTTGAACGCGATGTCATACCCTTCTGGAATGCGCGGGCGGTCGATCCCGAGCATGGCGGATTCCGAACCAATTTTGACTCCAATGGCGACCCGCTTCCTTGTCCAGAGAAATACCTGAATAAGCAATGCCGGGTCATCTGGTGGTTCTCCACGCTGTGCGGTCGTTATCCTGCCGAGCCTCGGTACGGCCAGATGGCACGGGACGGGGTTGATTTTCTGATTCGCTATTTCTGGGACAAAAGCAACGGCGGCTGGTACTGGAAGACAAACGCAGACGGTTCGTGTCTGGACCCCGCAAAAATTGTGTATGGGCAGAGCTTTGCTATTTACGCGCTATCTCAGTATGCGAATTGTGTGGGCGACGCCCGTGGTCTTGAGTATGCAGCCCGCACGTTTGACCTGCTGCAAAAGTATGCATCAGATACATTGCACGGCGGCTACATCGAGAATTTGAATGTTGCATGGGAGCCGTTCCCTGACGATCAGGGAGGCATCACTCGCAAGGGGCTGGATACCCACATGCACTTAATGGAGGCCTTTACCGGACTGTATGCGGTCTCCGCGGCAGAAGTGCACAGGCGGAAACTGCTGGAACTCGTGGAGTTAATCACGACTCGCATGGTCAACGCAACTCATGGTTGCGGACGAAATCAATTTGACGCGGCGTGGAATCCTTTGCCGGTCATTGCGATTACGCGGACCTGGAACGCAGAGCGCAATGGCCCTGGAACGGCGCAACCTCTCGATACAACATCGTACGGTCACAATGTGGAACTTTCCTGGTTAATTCATCGTGCGCTGGAAGTCGCCCAGGTAGATGCCGCTCCTTATCTCCCGCTCACGCGAAATCTTATAAAGCATGCCGTTCAACATGGCGTGGACTGGGAATACGGCGGAATCTTTCGCGACGGACTGCCTGGGGGTTCTGCGGTGGTACTTGAAAAGGAATTCTGGCAACATGCCGAAGGGTTGCTCGGATTCATCGACGCGTACCAACGTTTCGGCGATGATCGCTATTTGGACGCGGCTGCGTGCGTATGGCGCTTTATCCGCGATCATTTGGCAGCACCCGCCGGAGAATGGCATACGCTGATGTCGCGGGACGGTTGCATAGCGATTGACGGAGACCTCGGCAACCCATGGAAGGGCCCTTATCACCCCGGGCGGTCTCTGACAGAGAGCGTCGATCGGCTGCGAAGCCTGCTTTCCACCACGCAAGGCAATAGCCCTGCTCTGAAAGACATCCAGAGTGTCACAAGCTGACGCACAGTGAGTTGTCCCTCGCCATAATTAAATCTTGGCGCACAAAGGCGACGCTTAACAGTTAAGGCTCGCAAAGAATCGCGCTAGCGATTCGGTAGGATCAGACCTGGCAGAATTAGATGTCGTGATTCGGGGCACGGGAGGGTTTGCTGAAAATGTTTGGCCCCGAGTGCTGACACTAGGACCATGAGCCTTCTCGTCGAACCAGCACGTCTGTCGGAAAAACATCACGCCGCGAGGTCATATCGATGATGCAGGCCGCCGAGCCTCGGCATGGAAATTACCTTCGCACTGACTGGCGTTCCCATCTCAATCTTCCTGCCAGCGGGAGTTTCCTTGTCCAAACCGAGATGAGTTCGATCGTCATGATAGTAGCGAACGTACTCATTCACCAGGCGTTTCAGATGGTGTTTATTGATCACGATCACTTGGTCGAGCAAATCGCGGCGGCAGCTCCCCACGAAGCGTTCGGCCGCACCGTTCTGCCAAGGGCTTTGAAAACTGGTTCGTTTGGGCTCAATGCCGAAGCTCTTGATCGTCGCAACCACCTCTTCATTGAAATGGGCCCCACGATCAAAGATCAGGTACTTCGGTGCGGAATCATAGGGAAACCCTTCGCGGAGTTGCTGCGTCACCCAGGCGCTCGTCGGATGCTTCGTCACGTTAAAGTGAAGTATGCGTCGCCGGTCATGAGCGATGACGAAAAAGCAATAAAGAACACCGAAGTCGAGCGTTGGCACTGTGAAGAAGTCCATCGCTGCGATGACTTCACGGTGGTTCTGCAGGAATGTCTTCCATCGCTTCGCCGGCTCAGGATTTCTGGGCGCTCTTCGCATCCAGCGCAATACCGTCCGCTCAGAAATATCGAAGCCCAGCATCTTGAGCTCGCCGTGAATCCGCGGCGCACCCCAGGTCGAGTTCTCGGCAACCATTCGGAAGATCAGCTCGCGCAGTTCCCTGCTCACGCTTTTTCTTTCCGCGCACTTGCGATGCCGGGAAAGCCAAGTCCAATAGAGCTTAAACCCAGCTCGATGCCAGCCAACGACAGTGTCCGGTTGAACGAGGATCAGAGCTCCCTGCCATCGCGGCCAGAAGCGTCGCAGCATAACCCAGAGAAATCGGTCGGAATTTGGAAAACGTGGCCTTGGGCGATGTCGCGCGAGGACCAAGATCTGCCGCCGCAAAGCCAGGTTTTCCAACAGAAGATGATGACGTGATCGCAGAGAACGGATGAGCAGAGTGCAAAGAGGCCTCAACAATCGGGGCATAAGTCGGTTATACCAAACAAAACAAAGTGGAAATCTGGCCGGATATTTGTAATACCAAGTCAAAAGCGACGGATCTTTCCGCGAACCTTCTTAACGGTTAAGTAGCGTTCGCGAAGTGCGCGGATTTAATTTTGTCGAGGGACAGCTCAGCGGCAGTCGAAACGCATCGAACCCATTCCAATCTGCGTTAGCGGGCTCGGCTGAATGATAGGGTCCAGAGTTGGCTATTCAGATCGTCGCGAGGCGCTAGTCTCTGCGGCACCGTCCGGAGCAGTCGCACTGAGGCCCGGTCCAAGCGGCGCGAGTGCAACGGTGCCATAGGGGTTAAAGATTATGTCGTTATGTTGTGCGGCAAAAGTCCACATTTTGGCTAGCAATTCTTCGCGCACCGACTCAAGTCCGTCTGCCAGCATCGGCCACGGTATGTGCCCGGTGGCAGCGAGTCCTGCGCCTTTCAGTGTGGCTCCCCGCATTTCGGTTAGATCCGGGAACGCCAGATTTCGCATCTCGTGCGGATCGTTCTTCAGGTCGTAAAGCTCGTCGTAATCGAACCCGTTGTAAACGTACTTCCAATTCCTGGTCATCGTGATGCGTTGCGTGTAGTAGAGCTCCACGCCATTCATTTGCGTGAAAGTTGCATCCCGCCAATCAGCGGGGGATTCGTTACGCAGCCAAGGCATGAGGCTTCTACCTGAAAGTTTTTTTGCGGGCGCGACGCCACATGCCTCCAGGATTGTCGGAGCCCAGTCCACCTGATCGACCAGCGCATCGATCTGTCGCCCCGGGTCCTTGATGCCGCGCGGCCAGCTGACGACGGCAGGAATATGATAAGCCTCGCGAAATGACGGCACGCCCTTCGTCCAAAGACCGTGGGCTGCATGATAATCGCCGTGATCGGAAATATAGATTACGATGGTGTTCTCGCGCTGGCCGGTCTCATCCAACGCCTGCAACAGTTCGCCGAACATGGCATCCTGCATCGTGCACTTGGCGTAATAGTGTCGGAGCGCATCGCGCGTTTCTCGATCGGACAATTGCGCCCAGTACTGGTAGCGCTGTCGCTGGTAGACGCGGGGTTTGTCGTCCAATGTGTCATGGAAACTGGCGGGCAACTCGATGCCGTCGAGATCGTACATATCAACAAAGCGCTGCGGAGCGTCATAGGGATCGTGCGCGCCGCTGTTTGAGACCATGATGCACCAAGGGTGGGAGTCAACTGCCATGCGCTTCATAGACGTGATTCCAGCCTGCACAATGCGGTAATCCAGCAATCCTTCGTAGCCTTTTGGTCCCGTGTTAGAGAGAGTTTTATAGAGTTGGAGGTTCGTCCACTCCGGGCGCAATATTTCGCCGTCGCGCCGCGCCCGGGGATGTGTACTTTCAGTGCGCGCCTGCTGCCACTGTTCGGCTTTCCTCTGGAGGTTGATGGGCAGCGAGTCCTGCTCAAGGGAGCAGAGATTTTCAAACCCGCACGACTCCGGAGTGATGTCACGACCAACATGGAGCTTGCCTGCGTAGCCCATGGAGTAGCCCGCGGCCTTCAGCCAACGGCCCCAGAAAGGCGTGCCAGGGTAAGGATTGGGGTGAATGGCCGTATCGGTTGTGACGTTGTTGAAGACGCCATGTTCCGAGGGATAAAGTCCACTCATAAAACTGGCGCGCGATGGACAGCAATGTGGCGCAGGGCAATGTGCGGACGTGAACGCCACGGCGCCCTGCATGAATCTCTGTATAATGGGTGTGCGCACAGGGCTGCCGGGCAGGATGGTCGCGCCGTTCTGCTGATCTGGCATGAAAATGAGAACGTTGGGTGCGCCGGGCGCCGCTTTGACCGGCGGCGCATCGTCTGTCAACGGGCTCTGCATCGGCGAGGCCAGACGCATGAGGCTGCCGACACCCAGCGCAGCGCCGCCCTGTAGGAACCCTCTTCTGCCGATCATGACAGCTTCCTTCCTTTTTGGATCCTGTGTCACTTCACACGGCGTCCGGGCGCCGTTCCAATGAGCTGCGAAGAACCAGGTGCAGCAGCAAGTTTCGCCGAGTGAACTGACTGAAACGGTCTAGCCCTCGGCAGGCAATGAGCAGATCTCTCTGCTGCGGGTCAAGCGTAGTAGGGAATCGGTGTAATCTCCGCTTCAGGCTCACCCGCTGCGATGATGCGATGCTGGAGCTCGGAGCGAAGCGCGTCGGCCACGTCCTTGTATTCCGGCCGGCCAATCAGGTTGACCATCTGCGCCGGATCGCCCGAGATCGAATAGAGCGCGAAATCCTGGTAGTGCGTGCTCCACTTGGCGTCGCCATGAGGAATCGCCGGGTCGAAAGCGCAATAGCACCAGTCCCGTGTGCGGATTCCCCGGCCGCAAATCGACTGGCTGATTTGAAAGTACGCAGTTGAGTCCCAGGCTTTGCGCGCCGCCGCATCCAGCGCCAGCGGCTTCAGCGGCTGTCCGCACATGCTCTTGGGCGGCGTGAGGCCTGCGCCATCCAGCAGGGTCGGCGCAAGGTCGATGAGCGAGACAATTTCATCCACCACTGCCGACCGGTCGAATCCCGGTCCTGCAATGACCAGCGGCACACGTAGCGACGAATCGTGGGGCGAGCGCTTGTACTCTCCCAGCCGGGTGCGGAAGGTGCAGCCGTGATCAGAGAAGAAAACCGCAATCGTGTTGTCGAGCTGGCCGGTGCGCTGCAGCGCCGCCATCAGGCTGCCGATACAGTCATCGATGGCCTGCACGCATCCGTAGTAACCCGAAATGTGGGAACGCCAGTTGCCTGGAAGGTTGCGAAGGTCATTGGGAACATATGGATCGAGAGCACCGGAGCGCTGCGGTTGTGAAAGCGCTTCAAGGTCCTTTTGCTGCTCGGCCGGCAGTTGCGAGCGATAAACCTGCCACGAAAATTCATCCGCATAGCGCAGCGGCGGAACGAAAGCATCGACATCGTTCTGCTGGTGAGGCTCGAGCTGCGAAACGAAGAGCAACCAAGGCTTGTCGTGCGGCTGCTCGATGAACTTCACCGCCCGATCAGCAATAAAGTCGACGCGATATTGGTCCTTGAAGCCAATATTCTTGCCGCTGTTGTCCCAGTAGTTGCCCTCGTACGGATGGGAGATCAACTCCAGAACATTGGCACCTTCCCACAAGTCGTCAAAGCCGGCACGCGAGGGACCGGACGGGATCCAGCCTAGTTGCTTCGAGCCATCCTCCAGCTCAGTACTTGAGATGTGCCACTTGCCCATGAAGTTAGTGGAATAGCCGTTCTTGCGGAGCTCGGTGGCGATAGTCGGCAGACTATGATCGAGCTCGAGGCCGAGCTTCCACACGCCGGTTTGTGTAGCGTAGGCGCCCGTCGTGAACGACGCGCGCGAAGGCGAACAGAGGGGCTGATTGGTGACGCACTGACGATAGCTCACGCCGCGATTGGCGAGAGCGTCGATGTGCGGCGTGCGCGCAGAGGGGTTTTCATGGTTGGCGCCGACGAAATCGGCGCGAAACTGGTCTGCGCAAATCATCAAGATGTTCGGTTTGCGGCCGCCAGCGGTTGCTTCTTCCGGAGCGGATTGCGCAGGGCTTGCGGTGGCGGTGGCCGCGGCGCCCGACACCAACGCGGCATTACGCAAAAACGCGCGGCGCGTAGAGAGCTCGCGAAAGGACTTGTCCATACGGGGGAATATTCTCCTTTTTTACAGCCGGCCTCGTCAGCCTGCTTCATCAACTCGCTTTGAACTTGCGCTCATTTGTGCTGTCACCAGGACTGGGCACACGATCATCCGGTTCCGATGAGAACTACGGCCCGCGTCAGAAGTAGTACTTCAATGCAAGCTGAATTTCGCGCGGGTCGTTGGGGACGTCTTCGGTGGAAGTAATCTTTGCGAACGTTGAAGGGCTGGTGAAGGTCAATGAGCCCGGTGCTCCGAAGTTGGGCGTGTTGGTAACATTAAAGACCTCGCCGCGGAATTCGAAGCGGCTCTCACGCACGAACGGAAACTGGCGGAAGATAGAAGCATCCAGGCGCCGCCATGGCGGGTACGTGACTTGCCCTCCTGGGCCTCCGAGATTCGCGGGTGTCCCCGTGGTTCCTGCCGCCACCGCGGAGGGATTGGCGAACGCGCTGGGATTCAGCCATTGATTTACCGAGTGTTCGTAGAGGGGTTGCCCCGGCACTTTTAACGCGAAGCATCCCAGCCCCGAGGCGGTCGTAACCGAGCAGCTCACGGAAAACGGCATCCCATCCTCCGCAGTCACGATCCAGTTCATCGACCATCCTCCGGCGATCCACGATGCGGGGCCCGAGTGCAAGAACTGGCGTCCCTTCCCAAAGGGGAAATCGTAGGTTCCGCTCGCGTGAATAATGCGGCGCACATCGGTATTGCAGAGCGTGGTATCGGCTCTAAGTCCCATCCCCTGGACATAGGGCGCACGATAGCCGCCAATGTCATTGTCGAGCAGATCGTGAATATCACCCATGCACTTTGACCACGTCATGTTCGCTATAAACGATAAGCCCGCGCTGAGGCGGCGTTGGGCGCCGAATTGCAAACCGTTATAGTCACTGACGCCACCGCGACTTATGTAGTTCCCGCTGCTTGTGCTAAGCGTTGGGAAGAAGTCAATCGAACTCGCCGCCGTGGTCGCAGGAGTAATCTGCGAAGTGGTGTTCGTATCGATATTCGACTGCACATGCCGCGTGTTGTCGCCGACATAACCCGCAAACAGCATGGTACGGGATGCGATCTGATATTGCACTTGCAGGTTATACGATTGCGCATAAGTGGTTTTCGGATGGCGAGGCTCTCCCTCCAATGAAAGGCTGCTCACCGTTGCTGTTGCCGGTGTAAGGGGGACGTTGGAAAGCCCCTCGAAGATTGGGCCTACCAGTCCTTCCGGCGACGTGTTCAGTGTTTTGTTGGCGATAATCGCCTCGACCGCACTTTGATCGCTGTAACTCTCTGAAACCTGGAAGGGAAAACTAATGAATACCGCTGTCGATATGCCGCGGTTTTCGCCGCCCTGGTAGAACATGCCATAGCCGCCGCGTATCGCCAGCTTGGGAAATGGCTGAAAAGCGAAACCAATGCGCGGGGCAAAGTTATCGAGCTGTGCGTAGCCGATCGCCGTGCCTGGAGTGGGAGTGAGCACAATATTGTTGGCAGTCAGAACACTCAGAAAATCCGCCGGGAGTTGGCTTATATTCTGCGTCGGCACATAATAATGGCTTTGTCCATCGGGTGTGTCCCCAGTCTGAGCCGGAATCAGGTTTCCGAAGAGTCCCGCTCTCTCTGAAGGATCACCAATGTACTCATAACGGACGCCCAGGTCCAAAGTGAGGTTGGAGGTCGCGCGCAGATCATCTTCGACGTACCCGGAATAGTTCTTGCGAATCGGGTAATAAACAGCCGAGAAACTGCTCGCCGTGACGCTTTCGGCTTCCCCCAGATAGTTCTGTTGGGCGTTGTACGGAGAAACCTGTGGCTTTAGAATCGCCTGTGCGCGGTCCGTCGAGGGGTCTGTGCTGTTCACCACCGATGTGTAGATTCCGTTGCTGGTGAAGTTGCCGCGTGGCTGCGATGGCGTTGCCTCGGGATAAGCGATGTACTGAAACGCAAACCCGGTGCGAATCTGGTTGCGTCCGCGATCCAGGGTCACGTTTTCGGTGACTTGCCAGACGTCGCTGGCCTTGTCGCTCGGAATGGTGTTGGCCGCACCGAGATTCGACAACTGGTTGAACGAGAAGAGGGGCAATCCGCCGTTTTCCGAAACCTGCGGAATGCCCGGAATTCCATATTGCGCGGGAATCCCCAACTTTGTACCGTCGTATTGCAAGCGCTTGTCGAAGATGCGCGTGTACCCTACCCGAGCCTCGTTGACGATCTTTGGGCTAAAAATATGGGTCCAGCCGAGGGCGCCGTTTTGTGCCTCGGTGTAGCCAGACCCCGGACGCGACGGAGCACCGTCTGCAGGGCCGGGAAATGGCGATGCCTGAAACTGATTTGTGTACTGATAGCCGTAACGGAAGAACATAGAATTGGACGATCCGACCTGTTGATCCAGACGCACATCTCCGCCATTTTCGCTCAGCGTGTTGTTTGGGCTATCGATGAAATTCCCTACGAGTCCGGAACCTGTCGGTGAGGGATAAAGGCTCAGAACGGTGACCGCGACGGTGTCCATTCTTGCCGTTGGAATCTGGTTCAGCTGTGCGGTCGCACTGGTAAAGTTCGTCATCCCGCTGAGAGAGCCGGTGTAGAAAGGGTCGCGGACATATCCCGTTGCCGTTGGCGAGAGACCAGTGACCGGATCGTTCGTGCCTTTGGTGATGGCGCGGGTGGTTGTGGGATCCATGACAGTGCCCTTCGGAAAGGTCCGGCCCAGCAAATCGGATGTCGTACCAGTCTGCAGCGTAATTAGATCCTGCAGATTCGTAAAACCACTTTTCTGCTCGGCCGCGGTAGGCACTGTCTCGTCGTACGTCAGTCCTTGCACCTGGCGTTCGCCTTGATAGTCCACAAAGAAGAAGGTGCGGTTGTGCCCGTTGTATAAATGCGGGATCACAATGGGCCCACCCAGCGTCCCCCCAAACTGGTTGAAGCGGAACTCCGGCTTGCCGGTAGTCGCAAAGTAATCTGCGGCATCGAAGTCGTCGTTACGCAGAAACTCCCACAGGTCGCCATGCCACTGGTTGGTTCCGGACTTGGTGGAGATATTCAAAACGGCTGCGGCAGAGTGGCCAAATTCGGCCGAGTAGTTGCTCGTCTGCACCGTGAACTCGCGCAGTGCATCAGGCGGGGGCAGAAGAGCATATTGAGTCTGGTTGACCAGATCCCCGATATAGGAGTAGTTATCCAGGCCGTCCAGCAAATAGTCGTTCTCGGTGCGATCAAGGCCGTTGGCACTGAAGGAGCCGCTGGCCTGCAAACCGCGCGTATCGTGCTGCGCAAACGTAACACCCGGCGAGAGCTGCGCCAAAAATGTGGCGTTGCGCCGATTGAGCGGCAAGTTATTGATAGGAGCCGTTTCAACCAGTTGCTGCATCGACGAAGTCTGGGTGTCCAGCAACGCTGGAACCGCACTCACTTGGACGCTTTGGCTCACGGCGCCCACATTCAACGTGGCGTTCACCTTGAGTTGCGCCTGGATGGTGACTTCAACGTGCCGTTGCACGGTCGTCTTAAATCCCTGCCGCTCGAATGTGAGGGTGTAAAAACCGAGTGACAGCGGGCTGAGAGTGTACTCTCCGGCGCTGTCTGAAGAGGCTGAATGTTTGATGCCGGTTCCTTCGTTGGTCGCGGTTACGGCAACCCCGGGAATCGCCGCGCCGGTTGAATCCTGGATGTCGCCTACGATAGCTCCGGTATCTACCTGGCCAAAACAGAATGGCCGCGCGAGGCCGACCAGCAGAATGGCCAATATTGTCGCCCAAAAGTAGGCTGATCCTTTGGGGAAAGAACTCTGCTTAACTCGTTGCTCCGTGCGCGAAGTTCGACTCCTGTTTCTTCTCTTCAGGGCTAACCGGGAAATTCCCCACGCAGGCCCGATGTCCGTTGCTACATTTTCTTTCGAGGAAGGGTCAAATTCATTGAAGTCCTTCGCTTGCACGGCGCTACCTCCACTATGGTCAAGATTTTTTAATGTTAGGGAAACGCTTGCGCAACTTTGACCCCCAAACCCTACCCCTTTCCATCAGGGCCTGTCAATCGGGATTTTTAATCCGGCACGAACTCCCCGCTTACCTTTGGCAAGAGCGACCGATTCGATGCCGACGCGCGGATGAACGTGATCGAGAAGTACGGAAGGAGAATGTTTGCCTTCACGACTCTACACACTGAAGCTTTTCGATGTGGGACACTAAGACACGCGTGAGAAGCCGAGCTAAAGATCGTCGTCTATGCAGGGCATCAGGGACCGCAAGAGATCGACGTGTAACCGGAGCTCCTGAAGCAGCTTGCCAACCCAGCGGCGATCCAACTTCGCTTGATACAAATATTGTGGCGATGCAGATTCTGGATGCAGCGCGGCGATCGGCCAAGGAAGAACGAACCATTCAGCTCGTGCCGTTGTCAAACTTATGCTGCCTTCATCGCTGGCTCATTGCGCGAGGAGAGCGTTTTCATGATGGACCGCAGAGACTTTCTCAAGATGGCGGCGGCGGCGGGAACAAGCTGCTCGACGCAAACGATCCCGATACTGTCGCGGCGTGAAGGCGCGAAGAGGCGCCAGGCTATTGTCATCCTTGGCGAGTCAGTCCGCTACGACATGTTGAACTGCAACCGACCAACAGGATTGAAAACACCAAACCTGGATCGCATTGCGCTGCCGGCTCGAAAAAATCGCGGGTATTTTCCTGGTGCGAATTGGCGGAGCAGATGCGCCGCGATCACGAAAAAGCCATGCTGAACTTGCTTGCCGAAACTGACGCGATCTGTTTTGGGAGCAGAGGGTCGGGCGGGCTGATTCAACTGTCTCGCTTCTGGCATAATTGGCTCCATGGGCTTGATAATCCCTAACTTTCCCCAGCCTTCAGGAAGTAAGACGGCATCGCCTATTGGTAAACCTCCACCCGTGATTCCCCACCCGTGATTGACCCGTCTTACACGTATTTCGCTGTATTTAGACGGCCGTGTAAAACGTGTAAGTAGTTGACTGTATTAGTTATTTGCGTTTTCATAACCCGTAGGTCGGCGGTTCGATCCCGCCTCCCGCCACCACCTTTCCCCAATATCGTCAAGGGGCTGCCTACCCCCCACAGATCTCTAATAGTTGTCAGCCCATGGTGCCCGGGCCAATCGGGGAAATCATGCTGCTGTTCCGCCAACCGCAAGCGCCTCGGCAAGAGTGCGACGCGAGATCTTTATTTCAGCACTCAAATTGCATTCTCCTTGCACTCCATGGAGAGTTGAAATCTCTATGAATCGTAGACGAAAACGTTCGCACTGCTCGCTTTCATCGTTGAGCCGACGTCGGCATTACTGAATCACTGCAGAAGCGGGTGCACTCTGCGGAGAGGCGGGAATAAAGCGCACCAGGATCACACTATGCCCCAGGACCGTGGCGGAAAAGCTGTTGGCAAATGAGCCGAGAGTACGCTGGCGCCAGACATCGCGGACCGTTTGTTTTTCCGTCAATCCGAGATCCTTCCAATCTACGGATACGGAGCGGGGCGCGGTGGTCAGGTTGAACAAGCCAACCGCGATTGATCCATCATCGAGCGGCTTTTCCAGGATGAACTCATTCTCTGTCTTGCGGACAATGACTCCTTGTTTGCCCAGCGAGTCCTGATCGATATCGATCACCTCGGAATTGCATAAGACATTGAGGGTAAAATCATCCAGCTTGGTCATATCGCCGGAAAAGATGAGCGGCGCCGCCATCAAAGACCACATCGACATGTAGCTGTATTGCTCTTGGTGCGTCAACGAAGTAAGGCGAGCGGGTTCTGCAAAATTCGTGGCGTCGCCGACAGTGCCAATGAGAATGTAATCTGGGTCGTTCCATCCGCCCGGCCCGGAATAAGCGCTCAGCGCGGCGTTAGCAAAGCCGGCTTGATAGAAACCCGGCAGTGCGGCCCCATGCATCGCACCGACGTCGTCGGTTGTGCGCCATGAATTCCCACCAACTTGACGGCCCCATTTCCAAACGTCCCCGCGCCCATACTGGCACATATTGAAAATGACATCGCGATTGAGACTTTCCAGAATTCCGCCCATTTTGATATAAGGCTGCTGCAGATCATCCAGCGACTTACCCTTGGCCACTCTGCTGTAAGAACACCAATCGTACTTAAGCAGATCAAAGCCCCATTCTGCGAACTGATGCGCGTCGGCGGCCTCGTGCCCATACGATCCCTCGAATCCGGCACAAGTCGACGGTCCGGGAGAAGTGTAAATGCCGGCTTTCAGTCCGAGAGAGTGGATGTAGCTTGTCAGCGCCGGCATATCCGGGAAACGATCATTGGGAAGAATAGTCCCGAGCGCGTCGCGCACCGGACCTTTCAATTCCGGGTTATCCGACGCCGGTCTTCTCGCCCAACAGTCGTCGATATCGACAAACGCGTAACCAAAATCCGCCATGCCGGAGGTAATCATTGCCGTCGCCGCTTCTCGAACATCGTGGCCGGTAATGTGGTCATAGTGGGTGTACCAATCGTTCCAACCCATTTGCGGCGTCAAGCCGATTCTGTCTCCAACCACGATTTTGAAGGAGCGGGTATCTTTGCCGGGTGCGTTCGCGGCTTCAAGGATGACGACATACACGCCCGGCTTTGCGGGCGCATTGCCGGAGATGATGCCGGACCGCCGGTCCAGTTTGAGCGAGCGGGGAAGGTTCCTGGCTGCGTACCGCATGGGCCGGTTCCCCGTGCACGGAATGCGATACAAGAATGGGTGGCTAGGGCGCACACCGTAAACCTTGGGGCCATTTAGGTGAGGAGTCCCCAGCGGTTTTGGCGTCCGCATGTCCGATGTTTGCTGACTGCACCCAATTCGCGCTCCCGCAATGAGCGCGATGCAGAGCACGGCCCGCCCCATGGTGAAACGAAGCTCGAGGATGTTCAACATGCGCAGGAGTGCCAGCGCGAAATGCGATCGAGTTCCAGAGAGTCTCAACATTTTTAACCTGTCGACCAAACCAAATCAAAGCACTTCGCCTCAAATGCCTCACCGGAATTGCGCTCTAGTTGTGGTCCGCCCGTTTGACAACTACCACGAGTCGGTGCGGCGGAATCGAAATCTGCAGCGGCAGAGCGGCATGGCGGTCAGGCAGATCTGGCGCCGCAATGACGACTTCTCCGCTCGCTCCATCGATACTGACCGTCGCGGCTTCTGGCGTGTCGCCAAAGTTGACGATAACGCTCGCAACATCCTTATTGTCCGGATCCATGGATTTGAAGACGGAATAACGAATGTCCGGTCCGCCTTGCACGGCTGCGCCGAGCGTGTCGTTAAACCGCCCGAAGAAGAGTAAATCCTCATACTCCTTGCGAATCCTGATCAGCTCACTCACATACTGCGCCAGGGGGCGGGTCAGCGGTTCATCTGCCGAGTCGTTGTAGTGCCGCGGCGCCAAATCCCACACCAAGCCGTAGCGCATTCCGTTGTTCATGGGATTGATATCGCCGGGACTTTCGCCGAAGATCGTTGCTGTCCATTCAGGAAACGTGTAGCGGAACGCTGTCGAGTCCATGTCGACTGTTCCCATGCGCATATACGAGACGTCGACATAGGGCAATACGCGATCGAACCAAATCTCCGAAGCGATCGCGAAATTGGGATTGATAGCCCGCGCCGCGGGAATCAACTCCTGGAAAGTCTCTATCAGACCCTGCGCAAGCGATTTGTCTGGAGAAACGGGAAGATGCTGATTAAAGTCAAGAGCAGCCAGACTGTTCGTCTTATCGAACTGGAATCCGTCCGCGCCATCCCGGGCCACCTCAAGATACTGGTCGATCAGAAATTTTCTGTATGCGGGATACGCCGGACTGACCAGCGTCATGTTCGATTTCGTTAGTCCCGAGCGTGCGCTGATCGTTCCCTCGCCCCAACCATGCAGCTCCAAGTCCGGCGCCCAGCGGCCTTCAACGGCAAATTGCTTCAAGTAATCGCGAAATAGCGGCGTAGCCGTGTCGGCAAATTGAATGTTGGAAAAGATCAGCGGATGGACTCCGAGTACGCGCATCTCCGCCAGCGCTTTCTTGAATTCCTCTGGCGTGCCGAGACGCGGATTGGGCCGGTACTGCGGATATCCGCGATCAATACCGCCCATGTCCCAGCCGAGAATTTCGAAGGTCGTGATCCCGTACTTTTTGGCATCCGCGGCTAGTTTGGGCAGCTCATTAAAGCGATGAACGACCACATCTTCACTGTTCGAAAGGATGATCGATTGCCAGGCGTTCTCTTTTCGCAGCCAATCGGGGGGCCGATCGATTTTGAAATGCTGGTCGTACCATGTGCGATAGATCTTACTCGCGGCGTGCCAGTCGCCGTTGTGGACTTGCAACGCAACGGGGCCCGCGCGGAACGTGCCATGACTAACGTACGGAAAGTTCACCCAGCCGATGGTGATACCGATCGGCTCTCCCTGCGCATCGGCGCGCGTGGGCCAGCTATCGAGTACGCTGGCGCTCCGGGAAAATGGCCGCAGTTCCACTTCGAGCAATGTGAGCCGGGTTTCAACATCCTCGTTGGCATAGTAGTAGCCGAGGCCGGTTTTGGGGTTATATACGTCTATCCAACCCATTTGCATCGCGCCGGGATAAGTAAATGCTCCGGCATCGTAGCGAATGCCAAGGTTCCCGCCGCCATATCCGCCGCCGTGAAAGCGCGAAAACAAATTCGGCGCAAGATTCGAGGTCCAGCTCGGAACCAACGACTCAGTATCCAGACGGTTTCCGATTCCCTGCTGCCCGCCTACAATTCCGTACATCACCTCGCTGATTTTTCGATCGGTTGGATTGTCCACTTCGATCGAAAAATGGATTTGCTCTCCGGCAATCCGGATGCGGTAACGCACCGCGAGAGGAACCGTCTCCCGTGCGTTCTCGAGAGACTCGTAAGTGCACAGGACGCCATCCGGCGTTACCTCGATCTTGCTCACCTTCTGATCGCGGCTGTTGAAGTAATTCCCCTGGTAGCCTTCCTGCGGCAGTACGACGCGGAAGTTCTCTCCCAGTCGCGGCTCCCCGATCACTTCGAGATCGGGATTCTTCCAGCGCACGCCGATCAGGTCTCCGCTCTTCTCCGACAGGCGAAGTACGGCGAGCGGGGTATTGACTGTCCGCGTCTGCGCCGGTAAATAGGCCGACACGGCGCAACAGAACAGGGCGACCAGAACGGCTCCAGCCCTGCTCAGTGCCGCCCGGCGAATAGAAGACACGGGGGATGACAATCCGTTTTCGATTTTCTTCACGATTGCCTCTTTTGCATCACACTTGCTCCATGACCACCGCGACGGACCGCGCAGGAATCGTGAGCGTGCCCGAAGTTGGCGCGCTCTCCTGCTGCTCCGGCGACGCCACCACCAGGTTGCCGGGATTCGGCAGATCCACTTTGGCATTGATGGTTTTGTCGTACTCCTGGTTGACGACGACGACTGCCCGCTTCCCTCCGTTTGCAACAAAAACCGAATGACGATGCTTTCCGTCCGAGGTTACACCCGCGTCGAGCGAGTCGCGGAACTCCGCGTCCCACAAAAATGCCCGGTACTTGCGCCGCAACGTGTCAATCTTCTTGCCGTACTCGAGGGTCAACGGGAAGTCCGTCACATGTCCCTTGAAGTTGAACGGCTCATAGCTGATGATGTACCGGTTCAGAAGAATCAGGTTCAGCATCTCGCGATCGTCAAAGCCGGTTGCTGCAGCCATTAGCGGCGCGTGGGAATCGATGTAGCGGCAGACGGGCCGTGAGTTGTAATCAATCCGGAAATACGATACCGGGTACTGCTGCAGCAGCCATTCACTCGGTGCTTCACCGGCGAAGACGAAGTCGGAATCCACTTTGTCTGCCACCGCGCGGAATTGCTCGGCCAACGGGATGTCTCCGGCGTAAAGGTAACCGGGTGCCGGATAGCCATGATCGTTGCTGAACGAATAATCCACCGGACCGTGCCAGCAGACCTCGTCGTGGAGCCAACCCGCCGCGCCCAAATTCACGATCTTCTGGAACTCCCGGGTCGCAATGTCGCGGTATGCCTGGCATTGCACATCCATAACGTACCGCCGCCTGTTATTGATGCCCGCCAACTGCGTGGGCGTTGTGTAACTGTATCCGCCGATCTCGTAGGGAATTCCATACGGATCGGTGGCAGCATACTTATAGAGCTCATCCTTGCACCAATCGGTTGTGCGATCGGCCCAAACAGGCTTGGCAAACAGAATCATCTTCACGCCTTTGCTGCGCGCATGAAGAATCGCCTGATGCAGTTCCTCCCACGTGCCCAGGCCAGGATCGGTGTCAAGGCACGGGTCGCCGCCATCCTGACCGCCGATTTGCCAGCCAACTAACTGGATAGCAGTGACGCCGTTGGCCGCGCACTCGTCGATGTATCTTGGAAGGTCTCGATAAGGGGTGGAGAAGTCCTGCTCTGCGCCGTCAATCTGCAGTTGCAGCCACGAGTGCACATCTTTGGTCCAATCGGCAACGTGGGTCTGCTTGAACCATTGTGCGCGCCTCGTTTTGTATACGTCGATGCCTCCGTGCCAGTCGCCGTCATAGGTGCACATGTTCACGGGCGCAGTTTTCTTTGTGGAGTGCGGCTGAACGAACAGGAAATGACAGAAGCGAAATTCCAGATGCACGTCGAACCCCGAGAATTTGTCCTGCTCGGGAACGATGTTATCAAGCGATTGCACAACGCCGGGATGTTGTTCGAAGGTAAATTCCATAAGATAGGGCTGGGTAGGATCGCCTATCTCGGTATAAATGCCCTGCTTCTCCGCCTGAATCAGGCAAAATAGACTCTCCTTCGATTCGATGGATTTAGTGGGGAAGTTCACGCCCCAATAACCCTTGGCATTGTTGAAGTGAGGATGGATTTCATCCACGACCAGGTTCGCGTACCACATGTGATCGGCTTCCATCTTCTCGCCCTCAGACGGCGGATTGAGATCGCCAAAATATGGGTAGTCGATCGTTTCCACCGTCAGCGCAGAGCCGTTCATCAGTGTGGCCTCGAACGTTAGAATGCCGTCTTGAAGCTCCACAGCGGTCGAGAGAGTCAATGGCACTACGCCGCCGTGCTCGCTCACCGGGTCTTTCCAAACGATCTCCACGCGATGGCCGGAAACTTTCTCAACCGATGCGGCGCGCTGTTTTTGCCCCAGGACGAAGTTGGCGCGCTGCTTGGGCAGGGGAACCAGGAGGCGGAACGAAATCCCCTGTTCAGGGCGACGCTCGATCGTCCACTGCGTCGACTTGCGCACCATGCGCGTCAATGCGCCGGATACGCCATCAAAAGCTACGAGCAGCTTGCCGTCCTCGAGAACGATCTCGCCCGCTCCAGATCCCGCAGATCCGTTTTCCTGCGCATATAATCCGGCACTGCTCGCAAACGCGCCGAGAGCGCTGACACTCGCCAACTTGTTAAAGGTTCTCCGGTTCATTTCTCACCTTCTTGAGTTTATTGGTTCTCGACTTGTTCCTTCTCGTCGCTTTCAGCCCACTTCAATGTGTCATAGAGCGGCTGGGCCGGTTCGACTTCAGGGTTTTCCTTTGCCACTGAGATGGCCAGAATACGTACATTGCTGTTCTTTGGTAGCGTCAGCGTCGTCGCATGCGGCGGCAATTCCATTGAATAGGCAAAAAGATAACTGTACTGGTATGGCTCGTTGAGTCCGTCGGGCGTGTGATAGTGCGAAGCGTACCACGCCAGTGTTGCCGTCTTGATATAGCCGCGGGACAATCCGATATAGTCCTGCGGGTAGCGCGGCGACCAGTTGGGTGAGCCGCGGTACGTGATGTCATTCCACGTCGCATGATTTGCTGAGACCGCCCAGTCTTTGCGAAGAGGAACTTGATGCGGCGGATCCCCGGCCAGCACCTTGTCGGGAGCGGGTTTCCAGAGGCGCGTGTCCCATTGGCCGATGAAACCGCCCCAATCCTCAACACTGAATTGACGAGTGAGAGTGCCCGCCTGAAAGGCGACCTTTTGATCGCCGTCTTCTGAGGCGGCCAGCAGATACACCTTGTTGAAATTGCCTGCGGGAAGCTGGATGGTCTGTCCCTGCGCGATCACGGCGTCAAATTTGCCCGTGGCTGCTGGAGCCAGATGAAACCTGACGCCATTAAAGTCCAGTTCCGCCGGTAGCATCTCAGCGGGGAGCGCATCGCCCTTGCGGTCGAAACCGCCTATGGATTTTGTATCGTCGTTGCTCGCCGCCGCGAGATCGAACTTGAGAACAACGGGCTCCGATGCCACCGGTCTGACTGCGACCGGAGACGCGCCAAGACGAAGCGCGAAAGTGCGGGGCTGATACGGAGTAAATGAAGTTTCGAGCTCCCCCACGGCTACCGTCGCCGGTCCCACGGGCAGCTCCTGGCCGTTGACTTCGCGCGCCGAGACGATGGGCCCCGCGAATCTGACTTTGACGCTCGGCGCATCGTGGCCATCCAGCTCTACCATGCGCAGGATCAATTCATCGCTTGTCTCACTCTTCTTGAGAGCGAGGATGCGGATGCGCGGATTGTCGATGCTGACCAGCGAAAAGTTGCGGCCAAGCGCACCGGCATGACGCTCGGTGGTAAAGGCTAACAGCGGAGTACTCAGGCGATACGCCTGCCAGTCAGTCTGGCCCTGGCGCCAGTCGCCCGCGTGCCCCGCGAGACCGAAGAGAATTTCATGGCGTCCCCAATCCTGGTTGAGCTGATCGGGGAAATTGCCACCGGGGCCGGGCAATGGAGCTCCCGGCGTGCGCATCAGCGTGAGCCGGATGGTATGGTCATCGCGCTTATCGGATCCGTTTTTTACGTCAGTGAGAAGGGTGGCGCCGTACGCGCCGCTCTTGTCGGTCAGATCGATCCAATGATGGGTCGCAACTTCGAACTGGCGATCGAAAGCAGTGGGCCGCTGGACCGTGCCGATCTCCCAGTTGTAAGTAGCCATCGGATTGGCGGCCGAAAGCGGAAAGACGGCCTTGAGATTTGCGGATAGTGTTCTCCAGTCGATGACGTCGCTGAACTCGACGCGATTGCCGGCGTCACCCGCGGCGAGACGAACGGTTTCGACAAACGTCGATCCTTCGGTTTCACGCGAAATCTCAATGGCGACGCGTGCTGGACCATTTTCGACGATGCGCACCCTGGCTGGCCCGCACACATATACGCGAGGGGCAGCCTGCTCCTGTTCGAAATCCATGTTCCAGGCCGGCCATTGCCGCGGTGCATCGTTTGATATCGCCAGCCGAACCGGCGCGGAAAGAAGCTCCTTGTTGAGTGACTTGTCGAAGATGCCGCTGACGTCACCAGCGCCATTGAGCGTGACACGGTAGCGCGCGTTTTCAAGGGACGAGGACGTGACCTTCAACTCCCCTGAAGGTGGGGGCGCGGCGGCGGCGCGAACATCGTAGACCGCGTAGCCGACCGATGGCGCCTTAGCTACAAAGATCACCTTGCCGTCTTCAAGTTGCGCGGGAACTTCTTTGCCGTCGGAGTCAAAAACCTGCACAGCTCTCGGCGTTCCGCCAGGAAAGTGCACTTCCGCTTCGACTACATCCTGGCGCGGAATGTTGAGCGAGTTGTAGACGACAACCGGAATGCCCCCAGTTTGCGTGTTCAATGCAGACGCCACCGCTTCTGTAGCGCTCGTGAGCACGTCGGCAAACTGGTTGAGCGCGATGACTTCGTCGTTTTGCGCAAATTGGTAGGCGCGCGGAGTGGCCGTGCCCGCAGCGATGTCGTGAAACTGCCCGCTCATCACCAATGTCCACGCATCGTTGAGGCGCTGCTGAGGATAGGTCTTGCCGCCTATCCATGCCGCAGCAACCGAAGCTTTTTCCGCGCTGTCGGCGAGAATTTCGTTCTTGCGGTTCCAGCGTTTGAGATAGGCCTCGGAAGTAAGCGAGCCGGCAGAGTGGTTGATCAGTTCGAGATCACCCTTGTAGCGCGGCAGTCTGGTTTGCATCTCAGGCTTGATGTCGAGAAACATCTGATCGGCCGCTGTTGAGAGAACGCGCACAGGGCCTTCACCCACGCGGACTGGATCGTCCTGAGAAACATTTTCGGGACCCGGCAACGCGTGGGCGCCGGAAGGCTCGAAAGGAGGTGGAGGGGCAATGGTACCCTGCGTGACCAGAGCCTCAAGAAATTTTACCGTCTCTTCGTCGGTAGCACCGCCAATGTCGCCGGTACCGATGTAGTGATAATCGGCGTAGACACCGGTCACTTTGCCATCGATCGCGATGCGCGAAACCCAGTCCGTCAGACCGGTGGTCGCGCCGAAAACCTCAGCAGGTTTGGATCCGGCCTGTTGAGGGGGCGTTTTGCTCAGGTCGTAACGAATTCCGTCGACATATGCGAGCGGATTAAGAGCCGCCATGACGGTTTCGCCATCGAGCCCTTCCCAGATGCCTACATTGAAGGGAATGCCTGCGGGAGTCTTTTCCGGTGACTCCGGGCCGCCGACGATTGGCGCCGGTTGCCAGTCGGAGTTCAGTTTTTGCGTGGAGAATCCCTTGATGCCGGCATGAGCCAGGATGGTGGGCAGCGATGCCGGGAATCCGAAGCAATCGGGCAACATATATTCGGAGCTGGCCTTACCGAATTCTTTTCGGTAGTAAGTATTGCCATAGAGAATCTGGCGAATGATCGATTCCGCGCTCGGCAGATTCACGTCGCCTTCTTCAACCGACGAACCGGCTGGAAACCAGTTGCCCTTGGCGATGTATCCCTTCATCCGTGCGTAGTCGGCGGGATAATACTCCTTCATTAGCCGGTAACGATTGGAGCCGGTCCAGTTGAAGACATAGTGCGGATACTTATCGATGTAATAGAAATTCACCTTCAGCGTTTTCAGAAGGTACTCACTTATCGTCTGGGGAAACTCCCATCGCCACTGCGTATCGAGATGCGCGTACGGAACCACGTAAAGTGTGGATTGTTTCGTAATGGCGGGCGTCTGCATGGTTTGGGCACGAGCGGTGAGCACGAGCCCTGCGGAAGTCATCAGCAATAAGGTTTTAAAGAAGTGCGTCATGTCTATCTCGTGTTTGGATCGAAAATGAGCGATTAAGGTTTGGGTCGAATTCGCTGGTTCAAGACCGGCGGCTTAGCTGCAGCGTGATTTCAGTCGATGCATTCGGGAGGAGTTCCACATAGCCACTTCCGGGTCAGCCAACTTCGATGACCCACTTGCCGCTGTCGGTCGGAGTAACTGATGTGAGCAGGACGCGATAGAGGGTCTTGCCCCAACGCTGAACCAGCCAGTCATCGGTGACATCCATTTTTTCGATGACGGGTACAATGAGTGTCGCGTCGTAGCTGAGAGTAACGTCGCGAGCCGATTTTTCGGTTGCGGCGAAAACCACTTTCCCGGTCGGACCCTGCGTGGGGACCCGCGGAGTCATGAAAGAAAGCTGAACCGGAACTTTCTTCTGCAACTGGAAATCCTCGTTGAGGCGGATACGATCCGCGGTGCGATCCAGCGTTAACGTGCGAATCCATCGGGTGATGCCGGCCTCTTCGGGATAGGCAGTGCCAAGATTCATCGAGACCGTAGCGCGGGAATCGTCGGCGAAATATTGAACGTCGCTGGCGCGGTACTGCGGCTTCGCCGCGCTCTGCATGACGCCTCCGATAGTGGGCAGGTTGTGATAGGCCGACTGCACCGAGAATTTGTAGCGCGGAGCGGTATAGGCCTCGGGCCCGATGTCGACGAAGACGGGATCGCCATCATGGAAGACGATAAAGCTGCCCGAATCGTTATGGCCGTGCGCGCGTTGATTGGGAGCGGCCTGCATGGCCAGATAAAATCCCTCCGCGCTGCCTTCCCTGGTTCTCGCGGTCATCAGGTCAAGACTGGGATACCAGGAGTCGCGCCCCAACGCGTCCTTCTTTTCACCAGCAAGCGCGGCAGTCGCGATGAGAAGGTCTGGAATTGCTCTCGCCAATCGCCCCTGCCCTTCGGTGAAGACCCCATCACAAACCCCGGCCGCGGTGGAATTGAGAGCGCCGAAATCCCGCAGCGATCTGTCGCCGATTACAGTTCCTATGCGGTAGAGATTCTCCCCATAGACCTCCATTTTGGGAGGCGCATCGCCGTAGTTCACAAACCAGGGCCCTGCTATATGAACATCGACAATGTAGTGGAGCATTTTGTGGACGAATGGATCGGCGAGAGGATTGCCTGCTCCTCCCGTGGCTGAATTGAGCAACGTGCAGCAGTCAAAGTAAGAGCCCGGCGAAACGTTCCAATAGCCAGGTCCCTCTGCGCAACAGGCGTCGGGCGAATAATCCGCGAGATAGTCATCAACACTGCGGCAGACTTTGAGGATGGCGGCCTTGCGACGGTCTGAATCGGGCTCGAGCAGCAGATTGGCCGTAATCCAGTTCGAGTCGATCCAGCTTGTCCAATTGCCCAGGTGGCGCACTTGCCCCTGATACTCCTTGAACATCCATCCGAAATCATCGCGCTCGAAAGCGGGATCGAGGATGCGGCGTTTGACTTCGTATCGGATACGGGGCGTGATCATTTGATTCACCTGGTCGAGCTCAGCGCCGAGCAGGTAGTGAATCCAGGACATCGTGGCGCCCGTGTCTCCGGCAAAGAGATCGACAATCGGCTCCTCCGCATCGGGTAAACCGGAACTGGGATGCGCTTTTTGAAAACCGAGGTGGGCGGGAAGACCCCAGAAGGTCTCTTCACATACCAGCCAAATTCCGTTGACCAGCTCGTCGAGAAACCGACCTTTGCCTTCGACGCACTCGCCGAGCACGAGATCGGTAAGACGGACGCGCCGTCTGAAGTAATAGCTCTCAAAATGCGAGCGATTTCCCTTGGTTTTGTATTCCATGAAAATCGTGGCCGGGAACGTCTCCCACGGCGCGCCCATCGCCTTTTCGGCGCGGGCTATGAGCGCATCTGCGAATTCTTTGGGGACCTGTTGCCATGCTTCGCGCTCGGCCGCCTTCGGGTAGGGATGCCAATTCTTGGCGGAGATCAGAGTCCGGGAAAGCATCTCCAGCGTGAAGGTGGAAGCGAACAGATCCTTGGGCTTCTCGGGTAGATTCATGCCTGCCGGCTTGCCGCCCGCAGCGCCCGCATGTTGCGCCGCAATGACGAACGGCAGATGCGCGCTGCCAAGCAGCGCGGCCGCGCCCGCGATCATCTCTCTTCGATTGATTGCAGCCATATTGAGTTCGTCATCCTTTCAAAACACGCGAGAATTCGTTTCGAGGAGGGTCCCATATTGTCACGGATGAAATGAACAAAATCAACCGCTGAGTCAGACTGCTCGCTCACCCTGTCACCACGTTATTGCGTAGAACATTGTTTCTTGCCGCGACGCCCTGATTCGGCTCCATCCACGTTTCCTGCGCGATACCTGCGCCGCCATTGCCCTCGCCAAGGCAGCCCTCCACCGTCACTTGCCGGCTTTCGGCGATCATGACTCCGTCGAGTGCATTTCGTGTGATCTCGCAATCGCGGATGGTTACGTCGCGGCCGAAGATCACCGCAACCCCGTGCCCCCACATCGAATCGGCAAAACGCGACCCGCTGATGGCAACATGCGCCACGCGATTCATTTTGAGGTTGTGATTTTTCCCCGGTCCTGGCGGCACCATTCCACCGCTCCCCGAAAAATCACAATTGAAAACATTCACGTTTTCGGCCCCGAACAACTCCACCGCGTTGTAAGTGCAATTGCGGACGGTGATTTGCTCGAACTTCAAATTGCGCAAAGCGGCCGTCTCATCGCTCTGAAACACAATTCCCGCACGAATCGGACCGTGCTCCAACCGCCGCTTGCCTACGTCTGAATTTGGATCGCGCGAGGCCGCCGGCGCGTCTCCACCTTCAATCACAAAATCGCGCAGCACAACGTCGTGCATGTCCGGTTCTGCATTCGCGATCGCAGCCTCGCCCTTTCCTTTTGCCGGATCGAGGAATAGCTCGCAGTCGATACCCGTTCCCACGATGGTGATTCCGCTCGGCAGCTTGAGTGTTGCCGGCAGTGTGTGCAATCCCGCAGCAAGGCTTAGCGTGCCGCCACCGTTCACCTTCAGCTTGTCCAGCGCGTCCTGAATCGATTCGCCCGGCGCGACGTTGACGGTGGCTGCCACCGCGGGGCCGGTTGGCTTTGCTTGCGCTCCTGCTGTGGCCGCGATTGTTGAAGGCTCGGGCGCGGGTTTCAGTTTCGCAGGCGGTTTGCCGTCATCGCCGCGAAACATCGTGGCCGGACTGTGCGCACGCAGCACTTTTGCTGCTGCCTTCTCCGTGTAAGGCATGGCAATGTGCTTGTCGTAGCGATAATGCTGCAGAATTACGTGATACGTGTCGCTGAATCTTCCCCGCGTCTCTTCGCTTAACTTGCCGTAAGCAGGCACGTCCTCGCCCAGCATGTAACGCGCTGTGTACTCAAACCCCAGCGCGAGCCGGTTGTCGGCCTCGCCAAAAAGATCGACGCCCTGGTTCCACGCCACGACGCAGGTGTTCGCAAAGTAAGCAAGCCCGAGTTGCGTGTGCCCCTGGTCCCGGCAGGATTCCTCACACTGGCCGCTGGGGTAAACGTAATGCGTGATGCCGCTGTTCACGGGGCCGGTACGAAAGTGCCGGTAAACCGACTCTATTAATTGGTGATCTTCGCAGAAAACGCCGATTGCCAGCAGCGTGTACATGATGGCCGCATCCCAGTTGCCATTAGCTTCCGGATAGAACATGCGCAGCAGCGGCACATACACCGTGAGCAACATGCGCTTGAACTGCTCCTGCGAAGGGCGGCTCCAAGCCGGATATGTTGCACGCAGAATCTCCGCAGCATTCGCGAACTGACCGCCCGTCCAGCCCGCCAGCAGCATGGCATCGTTCTCGGAAAAATCCGCCAGCGTACCCGACCACGCGTCAAAGATCTCGATGGCTTTGCGCGCGTGCGCCTTGTCGCCGGAAACATACCACTGCAGCGCGTGATTTTCTGCCGCGTTCGCGCTTTGCTGCAGTGCTTGTCCGCCTCTGTCGCCGGCATCGTAGGCCCCGCGAACCACATGCGCAACGGGCTGCGGCTTGAAATCGAGCGATGCGACGGCCCCCGAGATGCACACGCTCCATGCAGATTTCCAGGGCTCAGCGCCCGCATGAATCTTCGCCTTCATGAACTCGAGGTCGCCCCGGGTTTGCAGAATGCCGGGATGCACGATGGGCCGGCGAGCCCCTGACGGCGGAGCCACTTCGTCACGATGCGCAACGCTTCGAGGAACTGGCGTCTGCCCCGACCCCGGCAATGCGGCGGCGGCCAATCCCGCGCCCGATTGCAAAAGAAATGTTCGTCTTCTCATTCTCATATCCAGTCGCCGTGCCTTCTAAACGGTCTCCTCTTGCAGTTTTTGCGGGCAACCTAGATACACTGTGCTGCACCTAGCCGCAGAATGCATTCGATCACCCCCGCTCCGGAAGAGACAATCGCTGTGCACGACCGGCGCTGCTCCATCAAGCGGCATTCAGGTTCCTCAAATCGCAGGCGGTGACTGCGGCCATGTGCCCTGAATAAGCGTGGCAGCTGACCGCGCTTCCGATTGACCGGCTTCTCCCGGCTCTGGCTGCAAGTTCTCCATAATGCGGTTGCGAAGGAGTATCGTCTCCGAAACGTTATCTGTGTGATCGCATTCGATCCAGGCATCGCGAAGATAGGTAATGGCGAGGAAACCCTGATATCGGTTTTTATTCAGGCGCCGGATGAGACCGTTGAAATCAATTTCGCTTTCGTTGACTGGCGCCTGCAGACGGTGCGGAGCACCACCGCGCATATGGACGTGAGAGGCATAAGGCACCAAAGTATGCACGTGACGGGAACTGATTTTCTGAAACACGAAATGTCCATAGTCCAGCGTCAGAGTCAGGCCTGGAACAGCATCCAGCAAGGCGCGGGCCTGTTCTACGCTGGAGCAAACGGTGTCCACATGAGGCTTGATGGCATAACATATCCCCGAACTGGAGGCAACGCGCTGACGCCATTGAATCTCCTCCAGAGTCCGCTCGAGGCTATCTTTCTCGCTGACGGTCTTGTGCGAAATACCGGGAAGACCTGTCAGGTGCTTGCACTCGAGCTCCGCGCATAGTTCAAGCGTGAGCACGAATGTTTTGCGATTCTGCGAGCGCACAATCATGCTCGGATCGTTTTCTGAGGATTCTTCGGGAGTCAGGCCCGTTTGCAAGAAGACATCGGAGGCTCGTAATCCAGCGCGAATGAGATCGCGTTTCAATTGCCTCGAGAATTTTCGCGGTTCTGCGAGCAACTGTCCCGGCCTCAATCCATCGCTGCGCTCGAAGAGCCCTAAATCCGCGTACTCGAATCCAAGCAGCCGTAACAGGGCGAATCGCCGCTCCCTCGGGAGCAGCGGGAATGCGTAGTCCGCGCAGGAAATGGAAATCATCGCATTCGCTCCCTGATTTCTTCTCGTCGGGACATCCAGCCATCAGCCTCGCACGTGTGCGTGCGGGTTGCCTGCTGTGGTGAACGGTATACGTGATTCAATGTGACCCTTTTTACGAGCTTCAATGCGGCCTTTTTACGAGCCAATTCGCTTTAAATTCGCTTTGCGAAGAACGATGCAATCGTGAATGTTGCCCTATACATTCCAGCAAACGTAGCGTGAGTTTAGGCCCCCGGAAGAAAAGTCCGGGGGCCTGCTGATTTGCGATTGAAGTTAGAACGAGAACCGCAGCGTGAGCTGTATCTGCCGGCCAGCGTTAGCGGAGGTAGCGCCAGACGCACCTCCCGGCCAGTACACCTCAGTGCCGTCCGTCGTGTTGGGATTGTTCCATCCCTGGTGGTTGAGGAAGTTGAACACGTCCATATTGAATCGGAGATTGTACCTTTCGGTGATCGGAAACACCTTGAATAGCGAGGCATCGCTCTCCCAGTTCTTTGGTCCTTCGATGAAGCTCTTCGAATATGGGTTGATGCCCACTGACCCCGAACCGTACCCTTGCGTATTAGTGGTGTTGTTTAGCAGATTTACCGTCACGTTGTTGGTGTTGTAGAACGCAGTTCCATACAAGGTATCGATCGGTTGCTCATACGGCGTGTAGGTCGTGGGCAGGCCGTAGACGCACTCCAGAACTCCGTTCGGCGACTTGACTCCGTTCGCCGCCGTGCACTGTCCGCTGCTTGCGTTCGCAGTCGGCGCAATATACCCGTTAAACCAGAGGTACGACGGATAGCAAACGCCGCTGCGGCAATCCGTGATCGGCAGTTTGTGTTTGTAGACTTGGATCGGGCTGGTCGCGCCCCAGTTGGTGGCGATGGGCTGGAAGATCTGCCGAGGTCATATGGCCCACGCCCGCAATCTGGTAACCGCCAACCAGTTCGTCCACAACCCGATTCGAGTTGCCGAGGAACTTCTTGCCACGGCCAACCGGGAGATCGAAGATGTAGTTGAACACGATGTGGTGCGGCTCAAAGGTAGCATCGCGCTGGTAGCGCTCCCACTTAATCAGGTCATGCCAATCCTCATATGGCGCCACGCCCGTCGGAGCCTTTGGTGGAATGGCGGCAGGAGTCACGGGATAGGCCGAAGTGAAGCTGCCCAATTCCGGCTCATAACCCAGATAGCTCTGCGGGGTATAGGTCTGACTGTCACGGGTTGAGTTGCTGCCGATACGGAATGCGCGGTTGAAGGTGTAGAAGATCTGGAGTGCGTATCCATGCTGGAACTTGCGCTCGTAGTTCACCTGGAGTTCGTTGTCGTTCGACCAGCCGGTCTTCTCGTCGAAGTTGAAGTTGCCGTATGTGATGTTGTCATACGGGCCAAGCGCTGTGGCCGCATACTGGTTAGTCCCAATGGCGCTTGCTCCTCCGTTTGGCGGCGCCGTGCCTGTGTCCATCTCCCATACAAAGCTGGAGAGCGTCTGGTTCGGATACCAGGCGTGATCGAGATAGGAGCCGTGCGTGTAGGCCCAGCTGAGCCGGAGGGCCGAATTCCATTTGAACGGCTGTTCCAGGGTGACTCCGGTTTCGGTCACAACGCTTGGCTTGTAGTTCTGATCCCAGTACGTACCGGCGACCCCGCCCGGAAGTATCGCGGTGACCGTTGACGAATTGACAATATTGGCCGCGTTGACGCCCCCCACAATCCAATTGGGATTGCTCGTGCTGTTCTCTGTCAACGTGTAATTGGGCAAACCACTGGGTGACTGGTTCGCGGCGTTGTAGTTTTGCGTATAGCCATACGAGAATGGCAAGCTCGTCGGGCCAGGGTTGGAGTTACGCGTGGGAACCGGCTGAATGTACCGGCCATAAGCCCCGCGCAGCACGGTGCCCCATCTGCTGCCGAAGGGCTGCCACGCGAAGCCGCCGCGCGGACTCACCATCAGATCGGCGTTGTCGTACAACGTGCTGGGCATTCCCGCTTGCGAAGGTGTCTCAAACGTCACGCCGATGTTCTCCATGTTTTGAATGATCGTCGAGGTCGTCCATCCCTCCGAGATGAGTTGCGAGATCGGTGCCCCGGTTACGATGGCGCCGTGGACGCCGGTCGTGGGGTTGTAGGCTTTGAGGTCGTAGTTGACGTTCACACCGCCCCTGGTTATCCTCGCCGGATGCGCTTCATAGCGAAGGCCCAGATCGACAGTAAGGCTCTTGCTCACATGCCAGTGGTCCTCAAAATAGCCGTCGATTTCCTTGTCCACGAACCACGTTGGAGGATCCTGCAACTGCACCGAGGCAGAAGCGACGTTTCCGAGATACTCGCTGGCGTCGCCCAAGCCGGTGTTGGCCCAGGAGCCGGGTGTCCCCGTATAGGGAGCGGGGTCGGAACTGCCCTGAAAGAGTCCGGTTGTAAATGTGGAGAAGGTTGTGGTATCGGCATTGCGGCTGTTCAGGTAATAGAAGCGGTCATGCCGGTACCGGCCGCCGAACTGCATCTGATGCTTCCCGAAAACCTTGGTCAGATTCTCGTCGATCTCCGATACGATCTGGTTCTCCTGGTACTGGTACATGGTGCCGCCGTAACCATTCGTCGTAGTGCCGTTGATGACCGGGAAGCCCGTCTCGCCGAAGTTGTTGGGCAGGCCCAGCATAGTATCGTAATCCAGGCTCGGATTGCCGCCGCCGCCCACATACTCGTCGAACCATTGCTGGCTCAACACGGTTTCGGCGTAGAATGTCGGCGAAAAGACGTGCGTGAAGCTGCCTGCGGCGCCAAAGTTTGAGATTGGTATGACCTGATAGCCGCTGGCGCCGTTGGGAAAGCTGCCGGAGGCAATTGTCGCAGCCTGGTTGCTAGGATAGTTTCGCAGATTTCTCTGATTCTGAGGCGCAATCACCTGGGTATAGCGCAAGTAGGCCTTGTTTTTTTCGTTGAAGTTGTGATCCAGGCGGAAGGTGATGTTGGGAATGACGCTGAAGCTGTCATCGGGAGTGGTGAGATTTCCCGTGACCAGCGGGTCGTTGAGGTTGGTCGGCTGCTGCGTGATCGCATACAGCTGCTTGGCTATCGGGGACTCGAGCGCCGGATTAATGGTATTGATGTTTCCCTGATAGTTGTACTGCGTCCGGCACCAGGGAACATTCGTGTCCTGAGCAAGTTGGGTGGCAGTCAATGTGCTCGCAACCACGCTCGGAGGCAATGCACAGTTCGTACTCGCCGCCGTCGTCGACGGATCGTAAATAGCCTGCGTCACGCCCGAGCTGACCAGGTTATTGAAGTTTCCGCCTCTCTCCGCCAGCGTAGGCACCGCCACGGTTTCTTCCGATACCGACGCTAGAGAATAGCGCTCGTACGCGAAGAACCAAAAGCTCTTGTCTTTGCCGTGATACACATGGGGCAGAATGATGGGCCCGCCCGCCGAGGCGCCGAATTCGTTGCGAATATACTGTGGCGCCACGTAGTTGGGGAGATCGTTCCTCGTTTTCGCCACGCCCCAGTAATTGTTGATCGTCGTTTCAAACAGTGAGCCGTGGAGCTGATTGGTTCCGGACTTGGTGGTGATGATGCCTGTGCCCGGTGAGGCGTACTGCGCCGGCGCGGCGATCAGGTTGAACGAAACCTCCTGGACCGAATCCGCGTCCGGCAACAGGGTTCCGTACGTATTCTGTTGGCCGCCGAAATTATCGTTGTCGAGGGCCACGCCGTCCGCAACGTATTCCATGCCCTGGTACTCCAGTCCCACGTCAAGTTCACCGCCCTCAAGGCCGGGCACCGAGTTGGCTGCCAGCGTGAGCACGTTGCGCCCGTTCATCGGCAGTTGGTTGATTCGCTGGTTTTCCAGCGTCGTGCCGATCGTGCCGTTCTCGGTGTTTGTGAGCTGAACCAAGTCAGCCTTTACCGTGACCTGCTGCGAAACCGTTCCCGCACTCATCACCGGGTTGATCACGCGAGTCTGGTTCGCGAGAAGATCGGTGGTTTGAACATAGGTCTTCATGTTCGGCGCCGAGACCGTGAGCGAATATGTGCCGTTGAACAAATCCGGCACCTGGTAGAACCCGACTCCGTTCGACGTAGTGTCTGACGCGACGCCGGTGGCCTGGTTCACCACATGGACGGTGGCCCCGGGGATGACCGCGCCGGTGGAATCGGTGACCGTGCCCTGAATGGAGCCGGCGCCGCTCTGTCCGTGAAGGCCGGAGCTGCAGGCCGCGAGGGCAAGGACAGCAACGATGATGGAAAGGCACGCTCTCCATCCCTGGAAAGCATGGGTCCAGGAATCTCTGCGGCCTTCAATTCTCACAACCTCGTGGGTTGTCTGATAACGGCTCGGCCTTGTCGCCAGAGCATTGGATCTCGAATGCATATTGCCTCCTGACTCAAGTTTCTTCTTGCACTGTTGATGCATCGGTTTTTGACCTGCTTGATGCACGTTGGTGATTTCGCGCTGCGCCTTCGTGGGCTGACCACGGCCTGTTCCGTAGATGCACGCAGAATTGTCCCTGCAGGACCGGTTTCTCTAGTTCGCCGCAGGACCGGTTTCTCAATCTCCTCGACCTACACCAGATATTGCTCATAAATCCAAACGGGGAATTTATCCCGGAACGGACCAAGAAGCAAAAGCTTGGGGGCACAGCCTCTGCATTTTGACCCATTCCGAAGGACGCCCAAGAATGCAGCGCCATATTCACAACTTGCAAGTGAATTCTCTGTAGTCTTGACCGTCAAGAGTTGCTAACCGGAGCGCTTTGAAAGGGTCACCCATCAAATTAAAGGGTTTGCCTGGCTGCCGACAGGACGTGTTCTCGCTCCGCTTCGCGTTCAAAGGTCGGTCTTCGTACTCTTTTATCGTCATTATCACGTTCAAAATTAGTGATTTAAGGCAGACTCGGTCTCGTTCTGAGATGGAGCTCGTTGGATTGTTTTTGGATTGGCGTCAGGAGCCTCGGCAGACGTGCTTTTCGGTCTCCTGAGACCGCCTTAGCAGGTTAAACGTGACATCCCTGACAAGTTTTGATTAGAATTGGCTGGCCGTGAGCTATTCAGTTCGCCGCATATGCTCGTGTGGCCAGAAATCCTGCTCCGTCGAGAGCGATTCGTACCGTCCCATTTCGAGCTTGAGGTCTTAGGCGAATGACAGAGTCGTTGATGCAGATTCGAGAGTTGCCGGATACCGGGACCTGCTGGGCGCTGTTGGAGCGGATCGCTTCCAGTTCCTATGTGAAGCGCGCTGCGCGATTGCAGGAGCTTCTGTTTTACCTGGGAAAGTGCTCTCTCAAGGATGGGCTCGAGGCTGTTCACGAACAGCAAATTGGTGTGGAGGTGTTCGGTCGCAGCGGTAACTACGACACGAGCGATGACAATATTGTTCGCACCAATGTAAGCGAGCTGCGCAAGCGAGTCGAGGCTTATTTTGAAGGCGAGGGCGCAAACGAGACCCTGATCGTGGAGATTCCTCGTGGGAGTTATGTCCCCGTTTTCAAGAATCGTCCCGTCAAGCCGCAAATCGCGAGTGAGACTGCGACGGCGAAAGTGCCGGAACCCGCGCCGGCGAATGTGGTGCCGATTTCCAAACCCGCTGACGCGGTCTCGGTTCGCTCAGCCACTTTGCTGCAAAGTCGTTGGGTTGCGATTCTTACAGGCGTCGTCATTCTCGCACTCGCGGCAACCTGCGCGGTTTTCCGCTATCAGTATCGATCTCTCTATCGGTCGATGTATCCCTGGCAATCTGAGCCTGCTGTTTCCGAGTTGTGGAGCAGCATCTTCAATGCGCGGCCTGATACCGATATCGTTCTAGCAGACGCATCTTTTGGGCTGCTCCAGGATGTCAACAAGCAGTCGTTTCAGTTTAATGACTATCTCAACCGCAGCTACATCAGCCAACTGCAGACGCAGAAAGCGAGTCCGGATCTGCAAGCCGTGCTGAAGCGGATTGAAACCTGGAATCTCGGGGATCAGGACGACTTCAAGCTCGCAGGACGCATTCTGGCGCTTGATCCGCTGGGCACAAAGGTCCATCTATATAATGCTCGCGGCTATCTTCCCGATCTGACCAAGCGCGACAATGTGATTCTGATTGGCGGTCGAATCTCGAATCCATGGGACGATCTGTTCGAAAGCAACATGAATTTCGTGGCGGAGTTCTCCACCGATGGCCCGATTACGGTTTTGAACCGCGCGCCGATGATGGGCGAACAAGCAGTCTACACGCAAACCGATTCGACCCAGTATTGCGTTGTCTCCTACCAGCCGAAGCCTGACCACAATGGAGTTGTACTCGTCATTGAAGGGACCAGCGCTGAAGCCACTGAAGCCGCGGGAGATTTTCTGCTGTCCGACGATCAGTTATCGGCTTTCAGAAAGCTGTTGCGCGGCGACAAGTTGCCTTACTTCGATGTGCTGCTGAAGGTCTCGTCGGTTCCAGGAACTCCTTTGAGCGCAACCGTCGAGGCTTATCGGGCTTATCCGAACGGGCGTTGAGAATAGCTCTGATTTCGCGTCAGTTGGTTCCCAAAACCATTCAATTGCTTCTGTGACACGGCGCGGGTCTTCGCGTAAGTCATTTATTTGGAGTGTATTAACAAGCGAGTACAGTCTCACAGTTTCTGTGGGGATGTGCGGTTTTGTCTGTAACTTGATGATTCTTCAATAGTTCTACGCTCCACAGTTTCACAGCCCGTTTTTCGACTTTTTCTTTATTTAATTTCTTGGGGTGGGATGGGGGGTGGGGGAGGGGGGAGGGGGGGGTCTGCGGGGACTAAGGGACTAGAAAACCGTGTGCCGGTCACATGCCTGACATTTTGGGTCGGGACATCCATGACTCCGGACCGGAGATGGTTCTGGCTGAGCATAACTGGATTGTGCGCCAAAGGGGCGTAATTATATGCAAACGGCCGGGGATTACGAGTGGTGGGTTGGGTTGCGTGGGGATCGAACCGAGCTGTCAATTTTCGGTGGGCTTCTCTTCGATGTGATCGATGACCAGGACGGGCAGTGGACGCTTTTGCTTGACCAATTTCAGGCCGAGTTGTTTGTTGACGGCGTCGAAGAAGGAGAGGGCGCCGATGGGTTCGGGGGCATTGGCGCCGTCGGGTGGGGGAGGCGCGCCCATGCCGCCGCCCATGGTGAGACGGGCGGAGCTGAAGCTCAAGACGAAGTCCCATGAGCCGGAGATTCCGGTGGAATCCTGGATGGGGTTATAGATATAGTCCGGGGCGAGCATCTCGCGAAACATTTGGGCGGCCTGCGCCATGGTGACGTTCTGGCAGTACCACAACCGGTCGAGCGCCGGGTTCGCGATGCGCGGATCTTTTCCGTCCGGCCCTGGAGTTTGTCCGCAGCGCGTATGACGCGTGGTGTCGGCTTTGGTCAGTTTGGGATTCACCGCAATCAGGGTGTATGCGTCGACGGGCCGGTCTTCCATATGGGTCTTCATCTGGAAACGATCCGTGAGCAGCTCGCGCAGCAGGCGGCGAAAATCTTCGTCGTCGACGATGGGGGCTTTTCCATCGGGATCGGTCGCGAGCTTGGCGTCGATATCGAAATGATCGGAGTCCAGCCATTTGGGCGCGTTGGCCAGCGCTTCGTCATCGTTGAAGTTGAGGTCCCAAGCAAAGTAGACGAGGAGTTTGAGCGGGGTTTGCGCTTTCAGCTCCACGCCGTTGAATTGGAGCATGGGGCGCTCGTCCGGCTTGGCGGGCTTGATGGTTGCCACATCGAATTCCGGCGGTGGGAGCGGAGGGAGAACTTTCGCGAGGTCGGGCGCATTGGGGGTGGGCATTTCATTCACGCTGTCGACAACGACCACGGGGACGGGCGATAGTTGCTTGCCGAGCTTGAGCCCCAGTTGCTTGTCGATGGCATCGTAGATGGAGATGCCCTCTCCGCCCGCGGTTGCCAGTTGAACGCGGTTCGACCATTTGAGGTCGAAGTCCCAGGTTCCTTTGAGCCCGGTGTTGTCGGAGATGGGGCCGGGAAAGTAATCGTAAATCCAGTAATGCAGGTTCTGAACAAAAGACGCCATCGACATGTTGTGACAGGAAAATTCCATGAAAGTGACAGTGCCCGGCGACTGATCTTGAGGCTGGGGCAGGTATTTGCAACCGGCATCGCCCGAGCCGTCCGATGGCTTCATTTTGACTTTGTCTTTGCCCGGCAGCAGCATATTGGCCTGCATTTGCTCGGTGTCATTGTGGGCTACGAGCTTGAATCTGTCGGCCAGGAGCGCGCGCAGCATCAGCTTTTCTGAATCGGGTGTGGCTCCGGGCGGCATTTTGGCGGTGACGTCGTAGCGATTGATTTCTAGCCAGGTGGGCCCATTCCGGACGAGCCCGGGGTTGACGCCGTAGGCGAGGCCGATGAGATCGCGCATGGAGGTCTGCCGCAACATATAGCGGTCGCCGCGAACCATGGGGAACCCGCCGCCGCGGGGCATGGCACGGTGCGGGCTGACGTGGACATCTGCAATGATGAATGTGGGGTTTGCGTCTGCTGCGGGGGCGTTGGCGACTGGAGCGCTGGCCGGCGGGGCGGCTGTTGAGCTTGATGATTGGGCGAAAACCGTGGCGGCAAGAAGAGCGAAGTGGGCGATGCCCATAAGCGTTCGCTTCATGGTTCAAACCTCAACCGAAGTTTCGGACCGGCTGCGAATTGAGGGAATTTCTGCGCCGATTGATTTGCGGCACGCTCAGCAATTCTGAAGGCTGCCGAGGGATGGACGGTGCGAGGGCCACAGTTGTGATCCATGCCGGGCAAATTTCAATGGACAAATCGTATCAGGCGTGCGCGGCTTCGTCTCGCCTAAAGCTGTGAGGAGGTACGATGATCACATGTTGAAGGGCTTTCTGGCGTGGTGTCGCGAGAGTTCTTTGCAGAAATAGTCAGCTCGAAATGCAGGTGCTTTCCGCACCGCTGTTCGGTCCGATAAGTGCCGTAGTCGTAACGAAGATGCGGCACTAATGAGCTGGTGAGCAAAACAAGGAGCCGTGAAGAATCATGGATAGACGAAACTTTATAAAGCTTGGCGCGGCAGCCGGGGTCCTGGTGAGCGCAGGGGCAGGCGCGGCGGAACTAGCGGATTGGACGATTGAGAATGAGCACTTTTCATTGTCGCTGGATGCTGCGAGCGGGGCGCTCTCCTCGCTGGTTGTAAAGCGCAACCAAAGCGAGCTGATTGGCGAGAAGAGACTCCTCGCAAACTTCCGGATCTGCCTGCCGCTGCCGGACTACCTATGCAACTACATTGAAGGGGCAACGCAAAAGCCTGCGACGGTAAACAAAACCGGCACACGCTTCAACGTCCACTTTTCCGGGCTGCAGTCAGAGAAAGGTGAATACCCGCTCGATCTTTCTTACACCATCACCTTGGCGGATGACGAAGTGCGGTTCCGGGCGCGACTCGTCAACAACAGCGATCACCCGGTATCGGAATTCTGGTTTCCGCGGATCGGCGGCTGGACGGAGTTCGGCGGGCGCGACGCTCTGCTGGCGGTGCCGGAATACTTTTCCTGTGCGCACAGAGTCTCCCTTTTCAAGCAGTTTCCTCGAGGGCGTGGTTTGGGTGCGGAAGCGGCGGAATACAGCACCGATTATCCGGGCATGCCGATGCCGTGGTGGGATATCTACGATGAGGCCAAAGATACTGGGCTTTATTTCGGATATCACAACAAGACGTGCCGATTCGGTACGTTTCACACTTACCTCGTGCCGAACACCAGTGGGGATACGGATGGCTGGCTGACAAAGGAACAAGCAGCAGGCACTCCCGTGGGCCTGGTGTTTTCGCACGTGCGTTATCCGTTTATCAAATCGGGAGAGGTCTTTGACAGCGGCGAGTTCATACTCCGCGTGCACCGCGGTGATTGGCACGAAGGGTCGCTCTTCTATCGCAAATGGTTTCTTGAGCACTTCCCTTTTGATAAGTCCGGCAGTTGGTTGCGGCGTAAGAGCTCATGGTTCTCCTCGATCATCTACCAGCCGGAGGACAAGATCATCGCCGACTACAAGACTTACGACCAATGGACGAAGGACGCAGAGGCGTATGGTGTTCAGTGCCACGAGCTGATCGGGTGGAACAAGGGTGGTCTGGAGCGGGACTATCCCGAGTACTTCCCTGAACCTAAGTTAGGGGGATGGGATGGATATAAAGCACTGCTCAGGTCAATCAAAGCGCGCGGCGCCCGGTGCCTGACATTCGTTAATTACAACATCCTCGACAGCGATGGCGAGGAATACAAACGTTCTCTGCATATCTACGCGCGCATGGACCAGTTCGGCGGCACTCCAAACCATATGGCCTGGGGCGAGAGTACGCTGATCGCCCGCAAAGGTTTTAGCGTGCACCAGCATTTTCTTGCTTCTGTTGTGCCACCTTTCCAGGAGCTACTGGAGGAGCGATTTCTGCGACTCGTGGAGGCGGGTGCGGATGGATTCCAGATTGACAAGACGGTCGGGGGTTCCGCGTTGGATTGGAACCCGCTGAACACTCGAAAGCCGGACGTAGCTCTTTGTGAGGGTCTCGTCGAGGCGATCGCGAGTCTGCTGGCGAAGTGCCGCGCAGTCAATCCGCAGTTCTGCCTGGCCTCGGAAGCAGGCCTGGACCGCATGGTTCCTTACATCGACGTGTATTACCGCGCCACTACAGGGTGTACCATATCGCCGCTGCGCTACGTTTTTCCGGAATGGACGGCGGTGCAGCACGTCTCTATGCCTCGCGACTTCAGGGGAATCAACGGGGCCGTTCTTACCGGCGCGGTAATCTGCGTTGAACCGTCGAGCTATCAGGGGTCACTTGCCGATCCGATTTATAGGGACCTTGCCGAGTATCTGCGCGAGGTCGAAAGGATCCGCCAGGAGCTGGCTGCGCTCATTTTCCTCGGCAACTTCTACGATAACCAGGGCGCGCAAGTGACCGCAGCGGAAGGGCAGCCGGTCGAGCCGCTGTCTCCCGATGTATTGTTTGCGGTTCACGGCGATTCCGCGGGACAACGGCGGGCCATTGTCGTGGTCAACAATTCAAGCATGGCGCGCAAATACGAGTGGAAATTTTCTCATCGAGAAGTAAAAACAGCGAAGTTGTATGTGCCGTTTGAGGGAGTGAGAGAAGTGGCGAGCGCGGATCCGCTCGAAATCAAGGCGGCGGGTCTGCACATTCTGGTGGAAGTGGGTTCCGGCTCTTCATGACATCCCGCTATCTGCAACGACTCAGGATTCCGTTGGCGATGGCGCCGAGGGGAAGCACCTTGCTGACGCCGTTCATTCGGATTGTCTCCTTGGGCATGCCGAAGACGACGCACGTGGCCTCGTCCTGAGCGATGGTGTAGGCGACGGCCTGCAACGTTTCGAGCATGCCGCGTGCTCCGTCGTCGCCCATTCCGGTCATGATGACGCCGACGGCATTCTGGCCGGCGTAGCGGGCGGCGGAACGGAAGAGCACATCGACCGAGGGGCGGTGCCGGCACACCAGGGGGCCATCTTTGATTTCGACGTAGTAGCGGGCGCCGCTGCGCTTGAGCAGCAGGTGATGGTTGCCGGGCGCGATCAGCGCGCGTCCGCGGATCACGGTGTCATTGGTCTCGGCCTCTTTGACTGTGACCTCGCAAAGGCCGTCGAGGCGGTTGGCGAAGGCGCGTGTGAAGAGTTCCGGCACGTGCTGCACGATGACGATGCCGGACGAATCGGCCGGTAGGGTTTCGAGAAACGTCAGAAAGACGCGGCGAAGAAAACCGAGCCGGCGGCGCTCGAGCTTTCGGGGGGAAGCATTCACTGTCGGGTTCCGGCATGTTTGTCGCCGATCCTTCCCTATGCCTTGTCTTCGCCTCGGCAAGCAACCGAATACACGAGCAACTTCGGCCGGTTCCGCTCGTGGCTCCGGTCCGCTTCATTGTGTGACGGTGACGGTGATCGTACCCAATGTCTGGCTTAGGGCTGTCCCGTCGGGGGTGCCAGTAATGGTCAATACGTAGGTCTGTGATTGCGATCCACCGCCACCTCCACCGCCCCCGCCGCCATTTCCGGCCGCCCCTGAACCGCATGAAGCAACGAAAGAAAGCAAGAGGGCGGCAATAACCGCAATGAAGAACGCCGGGAATCTGAGGCGGTGCATCCGCACCAGCAAACCAAGCGGCAGCAGCGCAGCAAGCAGCAGGCCCTTCCTTCCGGAAAAGACTCCGGGAGATTCGCGGTTGCTTGCCATGCCGGTCGATGTAATCGTGAGCGTCGAAGTTTGCGGAGTTCCTCCGACCAGTGGCGCAGAGCTCGGGTTAAAGGAGCAGCGCAAAGCGATCTGGTAACTGCAGGCCAGGTCGACTGTCGCGTTCAAGCCCGCAGTTGCGTTCATTGTCACATTCAAGTTGCCCGAAGCAAGGTTGTTGATACTCAAAGAACTTGCACTCAGCGATCCGCCGATGCTGGCCACATAGAACGGGAAAGTGTAAGTTTGCGTCGCCCCATCCACGCTGGCCGTCAAAGTCATCTGGTATTGACCCACGGGGGCGCCGGAGGGAACGGTAACGGTCACATAATCGTTCACTGTCCCAGAGGAGATCGGCCAGATCAGGTTGGGGCAGGGGGCGGGAATACTGACTGTGCATGAATAGGTGATCTCAGCCCAGCTGAGGTTCGTGACCTGAACTGGGAACGTCACGTTCTGGCTGCTGCCCGCGAATGCCCAATCAGTGCCAACGCTTGGAGCCTGCACCGCGAAGCTGAAAACGCCTAGAGTTTCCGACGCAGATGCATTCTGACCGCCGCTCGAAACCATGGCCAAAAATGGCGTACTGACGGCGGGCAAACCCGGCGGCGTATTGACCGTGAAGGTGATTTCGCTCGCGGAGGGAAAGTCTTGTTGCGTCCCGGAGAAGGTACAAGTGCTGCCTGCAGGCAGACCCGAGCAACTGAAGGTGTAGGGCGGGATGCCATAGACAGAAAAACTCATGGTGTTGCTTGCCGGCGATGCGATGGGGAGAACATTCGATCCAGCAGGACCATTGATCGCGAGAGAAGCAACATTTACAGCAACTGTTTCTCGCTGGATGACGTTGCCGTCATCCGCCACAATGGTCACGTTGACTGTGGACCCAGATGAAACTGTTGCCGTGTTCACTACGACGCTGGTGCTCGACGGTGCACCGGGCACGACATCGAGCGTATTCGAACCGAATTGGCAACTATAGCCGGCCGGCAGTCCATCGCAGGACAGTGCGGCAGTCGAGGTGTAGCCCGGCTGGCCGGTTAGCGTAACCGTGAATGGAGCAGTACTCTGACCGCCGTAGACCGGCGTCAACGAGGTTGTGGAAACGGCTGCGCTGAAACCCAGCGAATAACTCTGCGACGAGTAGGCCGTGGCTGTGCCGCCGTCGAGCTGGACGTTGATGTCAAACACACGATGCCAGTCGAAGTTGGAGGCCAGAGTGAAACAGAACCTGGCGCTGGCGCTGCCGGCCGGAAGATCGACGGACCCCGGCAGCACAACGCCGGACACAGTGGAGGAGAACGATACCGTGCGGTCCGACGAGGAGATCACATCAGCGAACACTGTTCCGCAGCCACTGCTTCCGTTTACGATCTCCTGGTCCAATCCAATTTGCAGTGTTGGCGCCGCTCCGCCTTTGAAGACCGTGGTCCCGAAAGAGCCGTTGTCAACCATCAGCAGGTCGCTGGTTGCGGTGCCGTCCAACTTGCCCGCCCAGATGGGGTAGTTGTACATCGCGAAGGGAAAGATATCGTAGGTCGGGGTAAAAGTGCCGTCGCCGTTTCCCATCAGGAGTTGTGCATAAAGTCCGAATCCGCTTCCGCTCTGGAAAGCCACTTCTTCGGGTTTGCCATCGCCGTTGAAGTCACCCACCAGCGAGGAGTCGGTTGGATCGCCGTACTGGAGGAACGGCTCAACGGACACCGGCGTACCCGTGTAGGGTGCGTAGGTGCTGCTCTCGAGGAACGTGCCGTCCAACTGGCCGAGATAGGTAGTGAACCGCGCCGGTCCTTCCGTTTCAGTCGTCCCATCGGGCCACATAAAGTCGTAGCGCTCGATGTCCGGCCGGCCGTCGCCGTTCACATCGGCGAGCGTAAAGGGCTGAAAAGGATTAAACAGTTGCCGGCCTGCCTGGAAAGTTCCATCGCCATTGCCGTCGAACTCCCACACCGTTGATGACGTCGTCCAGTACCCGTTGCCTGTCGTGAAGACCAGAACGTCGGGTTTGCCGTCGTGATTAAAGTCTCCCGTGAACGCCCGCGCGACGGATTCAGCATCGTCAGAAAAGCTCATTTGAGCGCCAGCCCGGAATGTTCCGTCGCCATTGCCCAGAAACACGCTCAGGGTATGCGGATTGGAACCGCCGACGGCCACAAAATCCAGCTTTCCGTCGCCATTGAAATCAGCTACGGCCATCGCTCCGCCGGCCCCATTCATGTCCGTAAGGGTCCCCTTGCCAAACGTGCCATCGCCGTTGCCGGGTTGGAAGAAGATCATCCCCATCCCGTTGGTGTACGCCGGGTCGAAGCCGATGCCGATCATATCCATGTGGCCCGTACCCCGAAAATTTCCGAGCCGGTAGTCGGTGAGGGACGCGTAGGAAAAACCGGCTGTCGGGCCCACGACCCCTGAATCGGAATTCACGGCGGGCGCAAGTCGTCCCGTGCCATCGTTCAGGTAAGTCGTGGTCACGAAATCATCCTGCCCGCCGATCATTACCACGTCAGGGTAGCCATCGCCATTCACGTCGGCAAACATGGGCTGGCCTGTGGCAACCACTTGCGTCCCCGCGCTCGTCACGCCGGCCTCGATTCCTTGCGGGAACCCTAATCCGCCCTTACCGTCATTGCGGAAAATTGTCGTTGTGTCCGTATCGATGTCGGCGGTGACCACGTCCGGCTTGCCATTCCCCTCAAAGTCGCCCACCGCCAGCGATAGAGCCTCGGAGAGCCCAGGATAAATACGAGCCACACCAAAGTTGCCTTTGCCGTCTCCCAGTGCCACATTGACGGTGTTTCCAGACGTGTACTCGTAGTTTGGTTCCTGCGAGATTTCAGACGATGTCACCAGGTCGGGAATTCCATCGCCGTTTACATCGGCCACGCGCACGGCAGCGGTCGAATCTCCCATGGGAACCGGTTGGATGGCGCCGAAATCGCCTTTGCAATCGCCCAGCGACACCCAGACCACATTGGCAAGATCGGCCACAGCAGCATCGGGACAGCCGTCGCCGTTCAAATCGGCCAGGCGCCCGCCGATGGGATCGTTGAAGGCCCCCGTGCCGACTACGAGCTGCCCCTCCTTGAAGGTTCCGTCGCCGTTATTCAGGTAGATCGTGGAATTATCCAGACCATTCGGACTGGTGATCAGCAGGTCGGGCAGACCGTCCCCGTTCACGTCGGCGGAATCCACGTCGGTCACGGCGCTGTAAAAACCCCAATTGCTGGTGATGATGGGGGCCCCGAAGGTTCCGTCTCCCTTCCCCTCGAGCAATGCGATATACGGTACGCCCAGTGTGCCCGGATCGAATTCGGTGATCATCACGGCGGCAATATCGAACTTTCCATCGTGATTGAAATCGTTGATCGTCAGCGCCCCCGGTGGCTCCGGCAGGCTGTAGACAGTCTCGTAACCGAAGGTTCCATCGCCGTTGCCCAGCAACACACCCACGGTCGATGTGTCGAATTCCGCAACCACCAGGTCCAGCGTTCCATTCCCGCGCAGGTCCGCGGTGGCCAGATAGATTGGAGACAGCCCCTTGCTCAACGGCACAATGCGCGGAAGCTGGAAGGTACCATCGCCATTGCCCAGGTAGACCCAGATATCGTTGGTGTCTCCGTTCGCTACCGCGTAATCGAGATGGCCGTCCTTATTGAAATCTCCCGTGACGATCGAGGTTGGGAACGATCCGCCGGCAAAGGGGATGCGCATTTGCACGCCAGGCAGGACGCCCTGGGGTGCATTTCCGAGCGGACTCTCCGTCATGCCGCGCAGGCTTCTGGCTGCAATGGCAGCGGCTCGTTGCTGGTGCAGCTCGATCAGTTGCCTGCCTGGAATCGCATTGCCCCATTGCGGGCGCGCACGCGGATGCGATGACCGGAACCTGCGCTCAAGCGCCTGCTTGGGATCGAACTGTGAGAGCTTTTGCTTTTGATGTCCGCTATTGCCCGGAACTGCCACCTGCGCCAGGCCGGTGCTGTGAAGACTTGAGGCAACGACGATTGAACAAAGAATATAGCTACGATACCGGCGCATAGTGCAAACACTCCTGGCACACAGACCGAATCGGAATGATATTGAATGGCGATCAAAGTATACCGCTGACGGTCGTCCTTGCTAGCGAGGCCTGAAGCCGAGTTAGCACTCGCAAGCTGGCTTTTGCGCAGACACCCTCAACTGATGCCTTCAGGGGCCGAAGCACGTTACCAGATTCGACCAGGCCCAATCAGGCGTTTCCGGCCGCAGGCCCACCCTTCCCTTACCAAAAATGGTGCAACTTCCGGTTGGGCGGAGAGAACGAAGCCGCAGGCGCCGCGGCCGCTGCAGCATTGGCTGGCGAGTAGTTTTGTGGCCGGGTAGCGTGAGAGTCATAGGAGGTAAGCGACTATGACTCAACTTCGCAAAATGATGCTCGAAGAACTCGAGCGTCGCAACTATTCTGCAGGCACGACGCGGCGTTACATCCGCTTCGTCGAGCGGTTCGCACAACACTTCGGCAAGTCGCCGGACAAGCTCGGTCCAGATCATCTGCGCAGCTATCAGGCCTACCTGCTCAGGGAGCTCAAGCTCTGTCCGGGAAGCGTCGAGAACCACGTGGCCGCACTGCGGTTCTTTTACGTGCGCACGCTTCATCGTCATGAGTTCCGCGAGTTCCTGCCCTATCCCAAGAGTCCGAGGAAGCTGCCCAACATCCTCAGCCAGGAAGAAGTCGCACGTCTGATCAACGCCAGCAGCAGCCTGTTTCAGCGCATGCTGTTGATGGTCCTTTACGGAACCGGCATGCGCCGCTCCGAGCTCGCCCGGCTCAAGATCGACCACATCGACAGCCAGCGCATGGTCATCCACGTGGTCGACGGCAAGGGACACAAGGACCGGGACCTACCCCTGAGCCCGAGGTTGCTCGAGAACCTGCGTGTCTACTGGCGCTGGCTCAAGCCCCGCACCTACCTGTTCCCGTCGCGGGTGCATCGCGGTCACGAGCAGCCCATCAGCGACAAGACGGTATGGGTGGCGTGCACCGAAGCAGCCAGCAAGGCGGGCCTTCGCAAGTCCGCGAGCCCGCACCTGGTTCGACACAGTTGGGCCACGCATCTGCTCGAAGCCGGTACCGACCTGCGCACCATCCAGCTCCTGCTCGGCCATGAGGATCTGGAGGTGACAGCCCGCTATCTGCACCTGTCCGCTCAACACCTGCAGAAGGTCGCCAACCCTATCGAGGAACTGAAGCTTTCCAGCCTCGACCAGAGCAGCCGTCTCTATCATCGTCCGCGTTCATGACGCGGCCGGCCATCGAAGTGGCCGACATCGTCCGTCGCAGAGGCAGGCAGTTTCTGGAGCGCTTCAACGCCGTTCTCAGCTATCAGCAGCTGAAGGCATATCGGGCCGTGGAGCGCTGCCGCACCGCGGCTCTCGGTGGACACAAGGACAAGTGTGTGGACTGCCAGTACGAACCACCCATCTCCTATAACTCCTGCCTTATGGGGAGTGTTTACTTCTGGGGAGTTCATTAGTGAACAGGCGCACAGCTGGCAAGCTACGCGCCCGTTAGACTCTCCATTAAGGCTTGGTCTTCAGAAGCGCGATCAGTTTGTCGGGCGGCCGAAATCGTCCCTTACGAAGATGCGGGGGGACAACAGCTTCAATCGCTTCCAGTTTCTCGCCCGGATCAGCCCGCACGTACACCTCGGTGGTAGTGAGACTGCTGTGGCCCAACCACAGCGAAACCTTTCTGATGTCTTGTGTTGCCTGCAGGACGATCATGGCAGAGGTGTGTCTGAGAACGTGGGGTGAAAGCTGCTTGTCTGAGAATGAACCACATCGTCGTTTGGCCGTCTTTCCGTGTCGTTTGAGAATGTACGCCACGCCCCAGCGAGTGAGTGGACCGCCTCGTGCGTTCACAAAGAGCTCGGGGACAACCACTTTCCCTCGAACGGCCAGCCAACCACGTACTGCCGAGGCAGTTGTCTTCCACAGTGGCAATGCCCGTTCGCGCCGGCCCTTCCCGCGAACGCGAATGCTCAGAGCCTGTGGTGCGAGGTCATCAGTGCGTAATCCAGTCAGTTCTGAGACCCGGAGCCCGGCGCAGACCGCAAGATGCAGGATGGCGCGGTCGCGGATTCCTTCGCGGGTGGTGGGATCCGGCGCATTGAGCAACGTTTGCACATCTGTCTGGTTAAGGTAAGGTACGAGCCGCGTGTCGGTCTTCTTGAAAGGAATCGCCAGAATGCGATGAATCTGGTGCAACGCTCCCGGTTCACGGTGCTGCACGAATCGGAAGAATGAGCGAAAAGCTGCCAATCGAATGTTCCGAGTTTCTGCCGAGTTTCCTCGCGTGCTCTCCAGATGCTCCAGGAAGCTGCTGATCAGTGGCGCATCCAGTTGCTCCAACGTCAGCGCTGATGGCTGCGTCTTGAACTTTTGCGAAGCAAACTCAAATAGCGCTTGAAAGCTGTAGGCGTAAGAGTCGCAGGTATGCGGGCTCGCGCCACGATGTCTGACCAGGTGCTCGCGAAGGAATGCCTCGATGTGGCGTGCGATGGCGGTCATGGTCGGCCTCCATAAAGCAGGCCTTCGCCGGCGGTGGCTATTCCACGTAACAACTCGGGTGTGGTTTGAAGGTACCAATAGGTGGAGTTGATGTTGACATGGCCCATATAGGTGGCCAGAGCGACCATGTGGAGCCCGATGCGATGGCGGCCGGCCGGGCACTGCTCCAAGGCTCTCACGGCCAGCGTGTGGCGCAGCTCATGAAGGCGCGGAGCTCGACCAGACGCCGGTATGAGGTCCGCTGATTTTAGCAGCTTGCGAAACACGGCATTCACTTGCCAGTAGAAAAGCCTGTGGCCGGTCTCGGACACGAACACATGCTCTCCGCCGGGGTGCAGCCTCCGCCGACAGTCAAGATAGCGCCGCAGACCCTTTACAGCGGTTTCATGCAGCGGCACCAACCGGGTCTTTTGAAACTTGGTTTTGCGGATCAACAAACTGTCGCCGTGAATGTCGGACAGCAGTAGATCCAATGCTTCGGAAACCCGCAGGCCTGTCGCAGATAACAGACTGATCAATGCCGCATAAGTGAGCGCTTGGAGCGATCCTGACGGAGGCAGCTGGGTCGCGGCCATGACTAGGCGCTCGATTTCGTTGATAGAGTAGATGTGCGGAATACGGCGTGTTTTTCGATAACCAAAATGGTTATGCGGTGGCAGTTCGTGCCGAGGCTCTTCGAGGCGAATGTGCTCGGCAAACCGATAGACGGTCTGGTACCGAGTATGCCGTTGAGCAGTCGACGGGCTATGGCACGCCCACTCGATCGCTGTTGCAGTGCGAACAAACGGTTCCTTCCGCTCTCTGGCAAAACGAACGTAGCTGCGGAGCAAGTACTCCGTATTGCTCAGGGCAAAACCGGCGGCACGCCGCAGAGCCAGATAGGTCTCGACAGCTTCAATCATGGCTTCACCTCCGGCCACGGTTGGGCGATCTGCCGAAGCAAGGCAACGTCCACCTTGGCGTAGTAGGCGGACATGTCGATGCTGCGATGGCGCAGGACGAGACCGATCTTATCGAGAGGTACTCCGTTGCGGAGCATCTCGGTTGCGGCCGTATGCCGCAATAAGTGGGCACCCTGTGTGGGAGCCACAATGCCGGCTCTCTGAAGCGCCCTGGAGACTACACCGGAAACGCCATCTCCGGACACAAACGGTCGAAATGGAGCAATGCCGCGAAGGAAAATACGACCGGTGTGGTCAACTCGTGGCCGGCATTCCAGATAACGAAGCAGCGCATCGCCTGCATCCTGCGGCAACGGCAATCGGACCTGGTACCGCCCCTTACCTGTCACCTGTAAGGTGCCGTTCTCCCAGTCGACATCGGGACCACGAAGCTGAGCCACATCTCCAGCCCGCAACCCCAGACGCGACAGCAGCAAAATGATCGCACGGTCGCGACGACGCGTGGGAGTATCGCCATCGCAGGCGGTGATAAGCCGCTTCAGTTCATCCGCTGACAGGCACCGGGGCAACGATGCAAGGCGCCAGTGAGCGATGGCTGGGATAGCGCGGTCTAGATCCGGTCGTGCCTCGCCGCAGAAACTGAGATAGCGCAGGAACGCTCGCAGCGAGGTGATCAGCTTCTGGGTCGTCTCGGCCCCGCACTGGTTCGCTTGATCGAGTAGGAACGCTCGTAGGCTGTGAGCGCTCCAGGCGTGGACCTCTTCCCCAAGTCCAGCGAGCAGTTGCGTGGCACCACGAGAGTACAGCCGAACTGTGGGTTGAGTGACGCCGCGATGCCTCTGATACCAGGCTGCAAACGAAGAAACGAGGGATGGCACAGCGCGTTCGGTGTCCGTGGATGGCGTTGGACCTGGGCAAATACCGCGTTGAATCAAGTGCCGATGAAAGAGCTTCACACCGAAATGCGCGTGATATCCGGTCCTGCCGCCGCTGCCGCGAGGGCAGCGACCAAACAGCAGGTGTCGTCGAAAGACCTGCAACGTGTTTACATCAATCTCAGCCAGCACGCCATCTCCGCGCTGCACAAAAACTCCAAAGCGCGCCGCTGCGCGGAGGTATCGAATCGCGGTAGCGTGTGCATATCCTTTTTCGGCAAGCGACTCGGCGAACCCATCAATGTAAGGCCCGCTCAAACCCGCGCGTAAACGCCGAAGCGTCTTGGGAGCAGAAAAGTACTCTTCGATCATTACAGTTCTCCTGGATTTAAATGGGGGGAGGAATCCATTACTCTACCGGAGAACCCTATTTGTTATGGGGAGACGCAGAGTCCCTCATGCGTTGTTGTACGCGTTGCTCATGGCCCGAACTCCCCAGAAGTAAACACTCCCCATAAGGCAGGTAATGGAGTGCACTCCATTACATGCCGCTCGCGCTGCTGCCCGAAGTGCCAGGCCCAGGCTCGCAGGCGATGGCTCGAAGCACAGCAGCGCGAGCGGCAGGAGTTATAGGAGATGGGTGGTTCGTACTGGCAGTCCACACACTTGTCCTTGTGTCCACCGAGAGCCGCGGTGCGGCAGCGCTCCACGGCCCGATATGCCTTCAGCTGCTGATAGCTGAGAACGGCGTTGAAGCGCTCCAGAAACTGCCTGCCTCTGCGACGGACGATGTCGGCCACTTCGATGGCCGGCCGCGTCATGAACGCGGACGATGATAGAGACGGCTGCTCTGGTCGAGGCTGGAAAGCTTCAGTTCCTCGATAGGGTTGGCGACCTTCTGCAGGTGTTGAGCGGACAGGTGCAGATAGCGGGCTGTCACCTCCAGATCCTCATGGCCGAGCAGGAGCTGGATGGTGCGCAGGTCGGTACCGGCTTCGAGCAGATGCGTGGCCCAACTGTGTCGAACCAGGTGCGGGCTCGCGGACTTGCGAAGGCCCGCCTTGCTGGCTGCTTCGGTGCACGCCACCCATACCGTCTTGTCGCTGATGGGCTGCTCGTGACCGCGATGCACCCGCGACGGGAACAGGTAGGTGCGGGGCTTGAGCCAGCGCCAGTAGACACGCAGGTTCTCGAGCAACCTCGGGCTCAGGGGTAGGTCCCGGTCCTTGTGTCCCTTGCCGTCGACCACGTGGATGACCATGCGCTGGCTGTCGATGTGGTCGATCTTGAGCCGGGCGAGCTCGGAGCGGCGCATGCCGGTTCCGTAAAGGACCATCAACAGCATGCGCTGAAACAGGCTGCTGCTGGCGTTGATCAGACGTGCGACTTCTTCCTGGCTGAGGATGTTGGGCAGCTTCCTCGGACTCTTGGGATAGGGCAGGAACTCGCGGAACTCATGACGATGAAGCGTGCGCACGTAAAAGAACCGCAGTGCGGCCACGTGGTTCTCGACGCTTCCCGGACAGAGCTTGAGCTCCCTGAGCAGGTAGGCCTGATAGCTGCGCAGATGATCTGGACCGAGCTTGTCCGGCGACTTGCCGAAGTGTTGTGCGAACCGCTCGACGAAGCGGATGTAACGCCGCGTCGTGCCTGCAGAATAGTTGCGACGCTCGAGTTCTTCGAGCATCATTTTGCGAAGTTGAGTCATAGTCGCTTACCTCCTATGACTCTCACGCTACCCGGCCACAAAACTACTCGCCAGCCAATGCTGCAGCGGCCGCGGCGCCTGCGGCTTCGTTCTCACCTGCAATCCGCCCTGAATGACGGTAGCTTCCGAGAGGATCTCTTCTATCGTCTCCATGTGTTTCCGATCCAAGTCCCTCCGCTCCGGGAACGGGTGGATGACATCCCCTTACTGGTTGAGTATCTCGTCGATCGATACGCAAAGAAGGCTGGTAGACGGATTCGCGGCATTAGTAAACGGACGCTCCAGTTGTTTCAAAGCTACGATTGGCCCGGCAACGTGCGCGAATTGCAGAACGTGATTGAGCGAGCATTAATCGTATGTGAGGGCGAAACCTTTCAAGTTGACGCCAGCTGGTTGAAGCCGACTGCCCCTGATGCCAGAGCGAGTGTAGCCTTTGCTGCCGATGTTGCCGAGCGCGAAAAAGCAATGATCGAGAATGCCCTGCGCGACAGTAAAGGGCTTATCTCTGGCTCCGCCGGCGCAGCTGCGAAATTAGGTCTTCCGTGGCAAACCCTGGAATCAAAGATTCGAAAGCTGGGCATCAATCCCTATCGATATAAAACGTTGTAGGCCGCCCTTCTCTTATCCATACGCTCTTTCTCCCTAGCTCCTACCTAATCGCGCCGCCATGCCGCCATGCCGAGTTTCCGGCAAATGCTGGCTGTGCCACCCGGCCCCGATGGCACAAACGCCGAGAATTCCGGAGCTTACGAATGGTCCTGAGATTGCACGCCTACGGCTGAATTGCCAGTTGGTCTGAAGATGAGTTGGAAGATCGAAAAGCACTGCGATGGTCAAACGACAACCATTCGCTTAATAGGCCGAATGCAGGTGCACTACCTGCCGGATTTGCAGTCTCTCATCGACGACAGCAGACCGACGATCGTGCTCGATCTGGAGGAACTCATGTTGGTTGATCTGGAATCTGTTCGCTTTTTGGGGCGCTGCCAGAACGATGGCGTGTCGCTGCTCCACTGCCCACAATACATCAAAGGCTGGATCGCGAAAGAGCTAGACAGCAGAGACCGAGCATGATGGTCCTGGAGGCAACTCTACGCTGCCGGTGACGGGGAAAGGGAACGGAATGGAGACTCAACTGCCGGACAGAGCTGAAAAGAGGCTGCAAGTGAGCGCCCATGTGTGTCCGCAGTGCGGATCCTCTATCAATCTGAAGGACCTTGTACTACGAGAATGTGCAACCGGACTTATCACTTGCCCCAAATGCGACTGGTCTGGCCGCACTGCGATCCAAATGTAGAGCACAACTACGCCACTGCGAATAGGTGAACTCTTGACCTGAGACTGGGCTGACTGGCATCTCGTGCCCTAGCGTGTTGGCGACTGCACAACAACCAGATGAACATCAATGTTTAGCTCCGTACTTCCAGATGTCCGTTGACAGGCCAAAGCTTCGTTAAGCATTTCAGGTCAATCAGTTTCCCGGCAAGTGGCGGAAAGCCGCCTGCTCGGACAGATGATTCAGGGATCCATTGCGGTCGTCGAACCTAGTAGTGAACGATAAAAGACGCCAGCTCAAACGGTCGACTCAACACTTGCTTGCAGTCTACTTGCATGCGTAGGTGTGCCGCAGACTGTGCCATCCCGTGCGTACCCAGATGCGTTAAATCAATCTCTTACGCGACCGGGACTAGAGTGCTTCCGTGCGGGCTTATTCTAAAGGTAAGTGCCTGATTCTATAGCCGTGGTCCCCGGCGGTTCGAGCTCCGAAATGCTGATCCGGCATCAGGCAGTCGCGGTCATGTGATCGCAAGTTTGGCGGTATCGTGACTTTGCGAGTGTGCAATTGGTGTGCCGGAAGAGCGAATAATTTCTCAAGTGCAGAGCATTCGAAAAAGTGCCTGCGTCCGTCAGACATTGACGCCAGACCGGTGCTTGGATTGTTGGATCGTCGGGGTCCTCATCTGCGCGTTCACCGATATCGAACTGCGGTGCGATCCCGACAAATTAGCCCCCATGAATCTGCCGCCCACAGAGATTGACATGAATCTGGTCAAGCGGGCCTTGCAACTCCCTCGAGAGAAGTGAAATTGCTAGTTCTAGCACGCTTCAGGTGTGCCGTAAAGTGTGCCGTACCACATGCGCCCTAGTGCGCCTTTAAAGGACTTAACGGTACCGGTGCGATTGCTTCCGTGCGGGCTTATGTTAGAGGTAAGTGCCTGATTCTAAATTGGCTGCCCCCCAGGGATTCGAACCCCGATATGCTGATCCAGAGTCAGCTGTCCTGCCGTTGAACGAGGGGGCAACAAGCGCACTTGGCGGTTTCTTGCAGCCGTGTGGCGTGGCCCCAGCCAAGGGTGCGCAATGCCAACTCCTTCATCTTAAGGGGCATTCGCAGGCGAGGTCAACGGCGCGGCGCACGCCATGAGCAACCAACGCCGCCCAGAGGGCGCACCCGGGCTGTTTCGGGGCGCTCGGCAGGTCCCAAGCTGAGAGAAGTTAATGTTTATGAGTTCTTCGCGGGAGATTGAGTCCGCATCACGTCGGTTTCCGTCCAACCTAATGGATACAGGGACTTTCCGTTGACATTCATTCCTCATGTAGAATTGGTACTTGGGATGGAGCTGACTCTCAATCTCGGTTGGGCGTTGGTGGCGATGTGGATGTTGTGCGCATGGGTGCGTGAGGCGCCGCGCAAAGCGACGGATCGCCGCATCCAGATGGTGGCCCTGGGGGTCGTCATCCTGATCCTGCTGCCGGCTATCTCCATGACGGACGACCTGCTGGCGGCGCAGAACCCCGCAGAGATCGATTGCTGCGCACGCCGCGATCACGGCCAGGGCGTCAGCCCGCATTCCATCCTTCCGCCAGCCGCCTCGCTTCCACTGCCCAGCTTTACCGGGATTTCCCTCGCCCTTGTGGGCATGGCCGCGCCCAGCAATCTCCCTTCCCCATTTGTCGAGAACCCCTCCTTGACGTCGATCCAGAACCGGCCCCCTCCGGCCGCTTGATCGCTCCTCGCTGCCCAGTCTTCGTCGTCAATTCTCCGATCTTCCGTGTCCGCCGTGCAGATCACGGCGCAAAGGTTTGGTATGAAGCGGATCTTCCCTTCCGTTGCCGTTGGGGCAATGGGCGTGGTCCTCGCGCTGGCGCCCAAGTGTGCACCGGCTCAGCAGGCACTGACGTGGGATCAAGTCAAAGCCAGGTTTGAAGCCACGAATCCGGCGTTGAAGGCCGATGCCGACAACGTGGACGAGATGCGCGCCGAAGAGATTACCGCGTATCTGCGGCCGAATCCACAGCTGACTGCCGCGACCGACGCGACGCAGATCGTGCCCCATGATGGCGTTTTGCAGCCGTTCCGGGGCACGGATTTCGTGCCCACTTTAAGCTACCTGCACGAGCGCGATCACAAGCGTGAGCTGCGCCTCGAAAGCGCGCAGGAAGGCACGCGCATTACGGAAGCGCAGCACGAGGACCTGCAGCGCAACCTGGAGTTCACATTGCGCACGGCGTTTGTGGAAACGCTCGAGGCCAAGGCGGTGCTCGATATGGCCAAAGCCGATCTCGATTACTACGACAAGATCATCGAGATCAGCCGCGACCGGCTCAAGGCGGGCGACATTGCGCAGATCGATTTCGACCGCATCGAGCTGTTGCGCGTGCAGTACGAATCGGAGCTGCAGACGGCCATCGTCAACCTTCGTACGGCCAAGATTCAGTTGCTGCAACTGATGGACGATCGCACGCCGCTGGATCAATTCGACGTGACCGGAATGTTCGATTTTTCCGAGGCGCTCGATCCTCTCGACAGCTTTCGCCAGGCGGCGCTGGCCGCGCGTCCCGATCTGCAGGCGGCGCTCGAAACCATGCAGCAATCCGAGACCAACCACAAACTGGCTATCTCGAACGGCTCAACGGACCCGACCTACAGCGCTTGGTACACCTACAACTCCTCGAACAACAATCCAAATGGCATTCAGACGCTGGGCGCGAGCGTAAATATTCCACTACGCGTCTTCGACCGCAACCAGGGCGAGAAAAAGCGCACGCAGATCGATATCGATCGTGCGCAACAGGCCAGCGAAGCCACACGTTCCCAGGTCTTCAGCGACGTGGACACGGCGTACGAGGTGGTGCGCAGCAACATCGAACTGCTGAAGCCTTACAAAGCCAAGTACAACGACGAGGCGCTGAGGGTGCGCGACACCGTGAGCTACGCCTATTTCCACGGCGGCGCTTCGCTGATGGATTTTCTGAACGCGCAGAGCGACTACCGCCAGGTGCAACTGGCTTACGCACAACTGATCGGCGCCTATCTTACATCTGCAGCGCAACTGAATCTTGCCGTCGGACGCGAGGTGATCCCATGACGAAGACTTGCCCTTTTGCGAAGCGCGTGCTTTCTGGCCGCATGGCTGGCGCTGGCGGGTTGCGAAGAAAAAGTTCGATCCGGCCAGCGGAGCGGCCTCTCCCGCGCAGGTGGTGGAGACCGGCAACGCGGGCGTGGTCACCGTAGACCACCCGGAACAGTATCCCACCGTGGCGGCGAACCGGATCGACGAGCCGGACAAGCTGAACGTGACGGGCTCGGTGTTTCCCGATATCTCGCGCGAAATTCCTGTCATCTCCATGGCCAATGGCCGCGTGGTCGATATCAGCGCGCGGCTCGACGACAACGTGAGGAAGGGCCAGTTGCTGTTCAGCGTGCAAAGCCCCGACATCAGCGACGCATTCGACACCTATTTAAAGGCCGCAGCCGACGAGCAGCTCGCCAACAAGGCGTACTTGCGCGCGCTAGGATCTGTATCAGCACGGAGCCATTTCGCAGGCGATGCTGGAACAGGCGGAGGACGCGGAGAAAGACGCCAAGGCCGATCTGGTGGCGGCCGAAGAACAGTTGAAGATCTTCGGCGTGGACAAGGAACACCCCAGCCCCATCGTGAACGTGTACGCGCCGACCTCCGGCGTCATCGTCGCGCAGAACATTACTGAAGCCGCGGCCACGGGCGTGGCGCTCTCGGGAACGGCAACGGCCTTCACCATTGCCGACCTGAGTTCGGTGTGGATTATTTGCGACGTGTACGAGAACGACCTGTCCAAGGTGAACCTGGGACAGGAAGCACAGATCAAGCTCGCTGCGTATCCTGACAAAACTCTTACCGGCCGCGTGAGCGATATCGGTCCGGTGCTCGATCCCACCATCCGCACGGCCAAAGTGCGCATTGAAGTGGCCAATCCCGGCATTCTGCGCTTGGGAATGTTTGTGACGGCGACGCTGCTAAGCCGCAACACTGTAACGCACGCATCGGTTCCGGCCAGCGCCATCCTGCACCTGCACGATCGTGAATGGGTGTTTGTGCCCGCGGGCCAGGGACAATTCAAGCGCGTGGAAGTGACCAGCGGATCAATGCTGCCCGGAGGCGAGCAGGAAGTTCTTTCGGGCATTACGCCCGGACAGCAGGTGGTGAAGGACGTATTGAATCTTCAAGCCACGGTGGAGGCGCAATGATTCGCAGACTGGTCGATTTCGCGCTGCAAAATCGCTTTCTCGTTCTGGCCATCGGTGTGATGCTGTTTGCCTGGGGGATAGTGTCGTTTCACCGTCTTCCGGTAGAAGCCTATCCCGACGTAGCGAACAACTACGTCGATATCATCGCGCAGTGGCCGGGAATCAGCGCCGAGCAGATCGAGCAGCAGGTGACCATTCCCATTGAAACCACGATGAACGGCATTCCGGGAATCGCTCATGTGCGTTCGTGGTCCATCTTCGGGCTCTCCACGGTGGAGATCGTCTTCGGCGAGGACACCACAGACTTTGAAAACCGCGAACGCGTGCTCGAGCGGCTTTCGCAGGTCACGCTACCCACCGGAGTGGTGCCGCAAATGGGTACGGACTGGAGCCCCGTCGGCCAGATTTACTTCTACACGCTGCGCAGCACCAACCCCGAATACGACGTGATGAACCTGAAGACGCTCGAGACGTGGGTGGTGGAGAAGAACCTCAAGTCCGTTCCGGGCGTGGTCGATATCAATCCCTTTGGAGGACCGACGCGCGAGTATCAGGTGCGCCTCGATCCCGACAAACTCATCGACTTACGGGCTGAGCATCGCGCAGGTGGAGCAGCAGATCACCAATAACAACGCCAATGGCGGCGGCAGCTTCATCCAGGAAGGGCCAGCAGGAAGTCAACGTGCGCGAAGTGGGCCTGGTGCGCGACATTCAGGACATTGCGAACACCGTCATTACGACGAAGGAACGGCACGCCGATTCGCATCAGGGATCTCGGCGTAGTCGAGCAGGGCCCGATGATTCGCCTGGGACAGTTCGGCGACGCCTACCACGACAAGGACGGAAAGCTGATCGACAACGACGACGTGGTCTCCGGTATCCTGTGCCTGCAAAAGGGCGCCAACGCGCAACCCACGCTCGAAGGGGTGAACGAAAAAGTGAAGCAACTGAACGATCAGATCCTGCCCAAGGGCGTGACACTGCTGCCGTTCATCGACCGCAGCGATCTGCTGCACTTCACCACGCACACGGTGCTGCACAACCTGACCGAGGGCATGATCCTGGTCGCCATTATTCTGTTTCTCTTCCTCGGCAATGTGCGCGGCGCAACCATTGTGGTGCTGACCATTCCCTTTTCGCTGCTTTTCGCCGCCACCTGTCTCGACCTGCGGCACATTCCCGCCAACCTGCTTTCGCTGGGCGCGCTGGACTTCGGCATGGTCGTCGATGGCGCGGTGGTCATGGTGGAAAATATTGTCCGCCATCTTTCGCACGGGACCGCACAGCAAGACGCCGGCAGAAAAGATCCGCGACGCCGCCCACGAAGTGCAGCGCCCGGTGTTCTACGCTATCGCCATCATCATTACCGCCTATCTGCCCATCTTCACGTTGCAGTCCGTGGAGGGCCGGCTGTTCCAGCCCATGGCGTGGACGGTGGCGTTTGCGCTGCTGGGCGCGCTCACGTTCTCCATCATCCTCGCTCCCGTATTGGCCAGCATGCTGCTGAGCAAGGGCGCAAAAGAATGGAGAAATCCGGTGATGGAATAGCCTGAGGGAGCGCTATCGCACCGGCGTGACCTGGGCCATTCATCATCATCGCTTCGTGTTTAGCTGCGGCGTGTGCGCGCTGATTCTCGCCATCTTTCTGGCCTTCAGCGGCGTCATCGGCTCGGAGTTTCTGCCGCATCTGGACGAAGGCTCGTTATGGGTGCGCGGCACGCTCGAGCAGAGCGTCGGACCCGACGAAAGCATCCGCGTAGCCAACCAGGCCCGCATCCTTCTGTGCTCGTTTCCTGAGACCACGGAATGCACCAGCCAGACGGGACGCCCCGACGACGGAACCGACCACACCGGTTTTTTCAATACCGAGTACTTTGTTGGCCTGAAGCCGAAGGAACAGTGGCGACCTGTCTTCCACGAGAACAAGGACGACCTGATCGCCTCCATGCAGGACGAGCTCGATAAGAAGTTTCCCGGCGTGATCTGGGGCTTCTCGCAGCCGATCGAAGACAACATGGAGGAGGCTGTGAGCGGCGTGAAGGGCGAGCTGGCGACCAAGGTCTACGGCAGCGACCTGCATACGCTGGAAGATCTGGCGAGCCAGATCGCCGCCGTGATGGGCCGGGTGCGCGGCATTACGGATCTGGGCGTGTTTCAGGTGACCGGCCAGCCCGATCTGGACGTAACGGTGGACCGCGCCAAAGCCGCGCGCTGGCAGATCAACGTGGCCGATGTGCAGGACGCCATTCAGACCGCGGTGGGCGGCAACGCGCTGACGCAGGTGCTGCGCGGCGAAGAGTCCTACAACCTGACGCTGCGCTACCTGCCCCAATACAGGAATACGCGCGAGGCCATCGAGAATATCCGCCTGCTGTCGCCGTCGGGCGAGCGCGTTTCCCTGGCCCAGCTTTGCGACGTGCGCGAGGCCGACGAGGGCTCGGAGATCTATCGCGAGAACAACGAGCGCTACGTGGCCATCAAGTACAGTGTGCGCGACCGCGCGCTGGGCGACGCCGTGCGCGAGGCCATTCAAAAAGTGAACGACCAGGTGAAGCTGCCGCGCGGCTATCACATCGGCTGGGAGGGCGAGTACCAGAGCGAGGTGCGCGCCGAAGCGCGCATGGCCATCATTGTGCCGCTCACCGTGCTGCTGATCTTCATCATTCTCTACACCATGTACAGGTCGCTCAAATGGGCGCTGCTGATTCTGGCCACCGTGGCCATGGCCAGCCTGGGCGGCCTGCTGGTGCTGCTGGTTACGCGCACCGAACTTCAGCGTCTCGTCGGAGGTCGGTTTCCTGGCGCTCTTCGGCGTCTCGGTGCAGACCGGCGTGATCATGCTGGAATACATCAACCAGTTGCGCGCGCGCGGCAATACCATTGAGACGCGGCCGTTGAGGGCGCGGTTCTGCGCCTGCGCCCCATCATGATGACCATGCTGGTGGCGACGCTGGGCCTGCTGCCGGCCGCCGTCTCGCACGGCATCGGCTCCGATTCGCAGCGGCCGTTCGCCATCGTGATCGTCGGCGGACTGATGACGAATCTGCTGATGAGCATCTTCCTGCTGCCGACGCTGTATGTGTGGGTGGCGCGCAAGGACGATGTTCTGCCGGATGTGGATACGACGGAAGAGTTCTAGAGGCAGGGGTCAGGTTTCAGGGGCCAGGTTTCAGACAAATTGCTAGCAGATCGCGGACTGCGTGACACCTGATCCCCGTTGTTATTCCTCTCGCAGCACTTCGAGCGGGCGCAGGCCGAGAATGCGGTAGCTGGCGATCCAGCCCGTGGCCGTGGCCAGCACCGCGGTTCCGGCGAGTGCGATCACCGTTGCGACCCACTCGAATTGAAAGTCCACGTCGAGCCGGTGCAGCAAGACGCGCGTGAGCAGGTTGGCGAAGACGACGCCGACCGCGCCGGCCAGCAGTCCCAGAACGCTGAACTCCACGCTGAAGGTGCGCACGATGCGCATGCGCGTTGCGCCCAGCGTCTTGAGCACGACCGCCTCCTGCATGCGGCGGAAGCGCGTGCTGGCGATGCTCGAAGCCAGAATCGTCAGGCCGGCGAGAATCGAGAACCCGGCCAGCAAGCGGACCACAAAGGTGATCTGATCGACGACGTTTTCGATGCGCTCGCAGCACATCGGCAACGTTGATGACGGTGATGGTGGGATAGGCGGCGAAGAACGCGCGCTCCATCGCGGCCACCTGTTTGGGATCGATGTGCGCGCCGCCGTACCACGTCGACGGCTGGTCTGCGATCTGCCCCGAAGGCAGAACAAACTGCACGCGCGCGCCCAGGTGCTGGCCATCGGAGCGGTAGATGGCGGCGACTGTGAGCGCATGCGTGGCTCCACCGGTCTCAAGTTCCACGGCGGAGCCCACGCCGAGGTGCAGGCGCTTGGCCACGCCGTCGCTCACGGCCATCTGCGCGGCGCCGCTGCTGGTCCACCACGCGCCCTGCGGTCACCTTGTCGCCCTCGGGCGGCGCATCGGCCCAACTCAGTTCGGCGTCTCTCCAACATGCGGCGCGGATAGTGCTGGTCCTTCATCTGTTCCACCGGCTGGCCGTTGATGGAGATGAAGCGGCCCATCACCACGGGAATCAGATTCAGCTGCTGGCTGACGCCGGGCTGATGCGCAAAAAATGCTTTCACGCCCGCAACCTCGTCGCTGCGCACATCGACCAGGAAGACATTGGGCAGGTTGGGCGAAGCGGTCTCGCGCAGATCGCGCAAGAGGCCTTTCTGCATGAGATAGACCGCGAGGATGAGCATGACTCCCGTGCCCAGCGCCGCCAGCACCGCGGCCGATTGATTTCCCGGCCGGTAGAGATTGGCGAGGCCGTGGCGCAGCGACGAAGGCAGGCGCAGGCGCGTGCGATCGAGAAGGAAGCGCACGCGCGCAGCGCCACCGCCGCCATCGCCAGCAGAACCACGAGCGCGATGGTGAACAGCAGAGCAAACCACGCGCCGACTTTGGGCGAATCGGAAAGCGCCCAGGCGATGCCGCCGAGCGCGGCCACCACCACGGCCGCGATTCCCAGTTGCAGGCGGCGCGCCCACCAGCGCGCAAACCAGCCGCCGATGCCTGTCGGTCCCTGCTCGACAAGCCTGCGCAGCACCAGCACCGGCCGGACCGCGCGCACGTCGAGCAGCGGCGGCAAACAGAAGAGCAGCGTGGTCAGCAGGCCTGTTGCCATGCCCGCCAGCGCCGACTGCCAGGGAAATGCGAAGCGCAAATGCATGGTGAGCAGCTGGCCGAACGCCGCCGGCAGCGCCACCATGACGCCGACACCGACGGCGACGCCCAGCAATCCGCCGGCGAGCCCGAGGCTCAGCGTCTGCAGCAGAAAGATGCGCAGCAAATCCGCGGAATCCGCGCCGACGGCCTTCAGAATCGCCAGCATGTCCATGCGCTGCTCGAGATGCGCGTGCATGGCCATGGCGACGCCGATGGCGCCCAGCACCATCGCGACCAGGCAGATGAGGCTCAGGATGGATGTCGCATTATCGAGGCCGCGGGTGAGCGCGGGATTGCCTTCGCGAAAGTCCATCACCTGCGCGTCGGGCAGCGCCGCTTCCAGTTGCGCGCGCACTGCCGTGGCTTCGGCATCGGCGGTCAGGCCGCGTGGCGGCGTGGCAGGAAACTTGACCAGCAATCGCCGGGTTGCGCGGCTGCCCGGCGCCAGCAACCGGTGCGCGTCGAGCGACGCCTGCGAGATCATCACGCGCGGCCCCATCCCCATGGTCTCGCTGATGCGGTCGGGCTCCTGCTTGAGCGCCGCGGTGATGCGAAAGTCGCGCCGCCCAGCCGCAGCGTATCGCCGACGTGCGCATTCAGCCGAATGAGAAACTCATCCGCCACGACCGCCGAGTCGCCCTGGAGCGCCTGCGCGAGCGGCATCGACGGCTCCAGATCGGCGGTTCCGTAGTAGGGATACTCGGCCGGATCGACGGCCTTGAGCGAAACCAGCATCGGCACCGGATCCGGCGGCACGGAGGCCATCGAGATCGTCTCAGTGACCCAGGTGGAGCGAATGCCGCTTTTCTGATCGGCGATCGCGGCAATCTTTGTCTGACTCCTCGGGCGTGGGCGCGCGAAACATGCGCGCGCTCAGATCGCCCGCCAGCAGCGAGCGCGCCTCAGTGTTCAAGGTCTGGCGGAAGCTGTCGCTCAGCCCGCGCACGCCCACCAAGGCAGCCACGCCGACGGCGACCGAGAGAACCACAAAGCCAAACTTGCCGGGAGCGGATTTCAAGTCGCGCCAACCAATGGCCGCAGCGCGCTTCCAACTCAATGCGCGCTTAGCCATTTTTCTCCTTATTTTGGACGAGGGTGTCTTCGACCACGAGACCGTCTTTGAGCACAATCTTGCGGTCGGCGCGGCTGGCGATTTCGGGATCGTGCGTCACCAGCACCAGCGTGGTTCCAGCCTTGCGATTCCGTTCGAGGAGCAGATCGAGAACCATCTTTCCGTTCACTGAGTCGAGGTTGCCGGTGGGCTCGTCGGCCATGACGATGGGCGGCGCGACCACAAAGGCGCGCGCCAGCGCCACGCGCTGCTGCTCGCCGCCGGAGAGCTGCACGGGATAGTGATCCATGCGCTCTCCAAGGCCGACTTCGTCGAGCAATTGACGCGCCTGTGCGAGCCCGCTGCCCTCCACATTCAATTCATAAGGCAGCAGAACATTTTCGAGAGCAGTGAGCGTCTGGATGAGCTGGTAGGACTGAAAGACGAAGCCGATCTTGCGCCCGCGCACCGCGGCCAGTTCGGTTTCAGCCAGATTGTGGATGGGCACGCCGTCGAGCCAGATTTCGCCTTCGCTGGGCGTGTCGAGGCCGGCAAGCAGGCCGAGCAGCGTGCTCTTGCCGCTGCCGCTCGCGCCCAAGATGGCCAAAAACTGCCCTGCCGGAATGTCCAACGAGATTCCACGCAGAATTTCCACGCGCCGCGCGCCATTCTGGATCCACTTTTTTGCGTTCTTAACTTGGATCAATGCGGTCTCCTGCCTATCGACAGTGTAGCCGGGGATGCTTCGACAGAATTTTCTGCCGAACTCCGGCTACACTCTATACGTGGACGTTCGACGACTGGTTCCTGCCGCATTCTTTCTGCCGATATTTTGGGTTGCGATGCTTTATGCCGCGCAGCCGCCAAACGCGGAGTGGACCAATATCGCCAGGCCGGTCCTTGTCTGCTACGGCGACAGCATCACCGCCGGTCACGGCCTCGCGTACGGTGAGGCGTATCCCGACTTTCTGCAGAAGAAACTGGACGCGCAGGGCTACCGGTACAAGGTCATCAACCAGGGAACGAGCGGCGCGACGACCAAGGATGCGCTGGCGGGGCTGCCGTTCGTGCTGCGCCTGCATCCGGCCATCGTGATTGTGGAGTTCGGCGGCAACGACGGCTTGCGCGGCCTGCCCGTCGAGCAGTCGCGCAGCAATCTCGACCAGGTGCTGACCGCGCTCGAGAAGGCTCACGTAAAAATTCTGCTCGCCGGCATCACGCTGCCGCCGGATTACGGCCCCGATTACATCCGCTCATTCAGCCAGATGTTTCGCGACCTGGCCGCGCGGCACCATGTGGCGTTTGTGCCCATGCTCTACGTGAACCTGGTGCACATGCCCGGAACCATTCAGGACGACGGCATCCATCCCACCGCGAAGGGTTCGGCGATCATCGCCGACACGTTGTTTCCGGTGCTCAAGCCCCTGCTGCACAAAGGTCCGTGAGCGAGTCGGGGGGCCAGAAACAGCAACAGCCGGGATCGCTCCCGGCTGTTCATATTCAGCTGACTCGGTCTGCCGCTCTAAGAACTACTTCTTCTTGGTCTTGGGAGCGGCGCCCGTAGTGGCCAGCGTCTTGAGGCGCGCGTTCAAACGGCTCTTGTAACGAGAAACCGTGTTGGAGTGGAGAACGCCCTTCTGCACGCTCTTGTCGAGGCTCGAGACCGTGGCGCGATACTGCGCCTGGGCTGCCTGTCACGTCGCCCTTGGCCAGCGCCTCGCGCAACGCCCGGAGGCTGGAGCGCACGCGGCTGCGGTTGGCGCGGTTAACTTCGGTGCGGGTTTCGGTCTGGCGGACGCGCTTGAGCGCCGATACGTGATTTGCCATGGTTTTGCTTCAATCTCCAAAGCCTGAATTTCAGGGCTGGTCCTGTTTTTCAGGAGACCTGTTTTTCAGGAGAAATGATGCGGGTGAAAGGCCGTCGAGCCGCATCCCTCGCAATTTCTTAGTCTACGGGAATTCGGAGGGTGGGTCAATTGGCGCGGGGACGCCGTGGGCGCGCGCGCGCCCGGCTACTTTGAGTTCGACATCCTGCCCATGGTGAAAAACAAAAGAAACGCTGCGACTGCGATTGCGATCAAGGACCACGGATTAAGCAGAATGCCCATGGAAGATTGCTCCCTCGGTTGCTCAGCGCTTTGGCCAGACGGCCCGAATCTCATGATTATACCGTTTTCAAGATTTGACCACCGCCGAGGAATGCGCGGGTCGCATCGCAGGACTGCAGAATGCGCCTAAATTCGGGGGGCAAAAGCCGTTGCGCGGCGGGGGTTGCCGGTTTGACCCGGTTTCGGCGGCCCGGTATACTCGAATCTGCGTCAAGCGGGAGTAGCTCAGTGGTAGAGCATCGCCTTGCCAAGGCGAGGGTCGCGAGTTCAAGTCTCGTCTCCCGCTCCATTCCGCAGCGCCCGGCAGAAATTGTCGCGGTGAATCGCGGAATGGGACGATTATGGCCCAAGGCCCAGCCCAAGGCGCGGTACCCAAGTGGTAAGGGAGAGGTCTGCAAAACCTTTATGCGCCGGTTCGATCCCGGCCCGCGCCTCCAACTTCACAGCTCAAGAATCCCAATAAATGAATTAAAGGAAATCGGCATATTCAAGCGATTTCCGCGTGAAACTCACAGATGTGCCTTTTCTGGCGCGTCCTCTGCCAAGTCGAAGCCTACGCGAGAAGAGATTCTGCAATAGTTGGCGAGTAGAGAAGCCCCGCTGTTTTTTTGCTCGAACGCTCAACCGCTGTTGCTGTAAAGTCAGCCTTTGGCCGATACCCTTGCGGCGGCCGCACCATCCATCGCCATATCGACTTCTGCGCCCAACAAAAGCATCAGGCCGCTGAAATAGAACCAAATCAGGAGAACGATCACTGCACCCAGCGAACCGTAGGTGACGGTGTAACTGTTAAAGAAATGCAGATAGATGCGAAGCCCAAACGAGGCAATGAGCCATCCTGCAATGGCGAGCATGATGCCCGGAGTCAGCCAGCGCCAATGCCGTTTCCGCCAATCGGGCGCCCAGAAATAGACCGTCGCAAACGACAACGCGAGAATGCAGGCAGACGCGGCCCACGCGATGCCCCTCACCGCAAATCCTGCGGCGGTCGCCAGCACTGCTTGAGTCAGGCGATGCTCGATCAAAGCGGCCGCAAAATCTCCGGCAAACATGCAACCCAGCGCGGAACCAATGAGAAATGTAAGCGCGATGGTGAGGAGAATGGCATATAGGCGCGCGACGAAATACGATCGCCGATCGGCAAGCCTGAAGACAACATTCAGAGTGTCTTGAAGGGCGGAAACGCCGACTGATGCTGACCAGATTGCGGCGATCGATCCGAATGTCAACTTTCCCGAGGTGGCGGCGGCGGTGGTTTCATTGAAGGTGTTGAGGACGGAGGCCAGAGCAGATGTTGGAATGACGAGCGCGAGATATTCGAGAAGCTTATCCGAGATTTGGTGCGCGGAGCGGGCCACCAGACCCAAAATCGACGCCCCGCACAACAGGGTTGGAAACAGAGCAAAAAGAAAATAAAATCCGAGCTCTGCAGCATGACCAAAGACCCGGTCGGCGCTTGTGGATTTCCAGATTCGGAGCGTCAATTCCCAGATCGGCCGCCTGTGACGAACCCTGGCCGCCGCTCCGGGTGGAAAAATTGGCGGCGCCGTTGGAGTTTCGACTTGGGGTCCGGGAAACCGCATGACTGGTCGACGATCGCCGATCTCCCTCGTCGAGAAATCGCACTCGTTCAATATCTATTGATGCGGCCCGCGACGATGCAGCAGCCTGACGGGCCTGCTTCGGCCTACGCTGTCCACACACTCCTCGGCATACGCCCAGGAAGTAAACCCGGAACTCTTTCGTGGCATCTCTCACTTAAGTGAGAAGTGCTGACGCGTGCCCGAAATCAGACGCAAAACACAGCCGACCGGACCACATCTGGCTGCGATGGATGCGCTGGCTGGGGTTTTGCGCCGCCGGCATCGCGCTCGTGCAGATGGCCTGCCTGAAGAACCTGGGGCAAGAGCCATCGCCGCCCCCCACGGACACATCTGCGGTAATCGAACAGCCCTTCTTGTCTTCATACGAGGGGCAGATCGTGTCCTCAATTCAGATTGCAGGGCGTCCGGATTTCGATGCATCGAGCTGTGCCCGGTGTTTTGCGCAGCAGGCCGGTCAGCCGTTTTCCCGGGAAAAAGTAGATCAAAGCGCCGGCGCGATAAGAGCCGCAGGAAAATTCGATAGCGTTGAAATCCAAGCCGAACCGGATGCTCAGGGAGTACGTGTCATTTTCGTCGTCAAGCCTGCGGTGTACTTTGGCATATTTGAGTTTCCGGGAGCCGAGAAGCAATTCCCTTACTCACAGTTGACCCAGGCCGCGAACTCCCCGCTATCTGAAGCGTTCAATTCAGCGGAGGTGGCAGCAGACCAGCAGAGCCTGCTCACGTTCTTTGAGCAGGAAGGTTATTTTGGCGCGCATGTCACGCCTGCGGTCGACCTCGATTCAAGCAACGCGCTCGGCAACGTGCTCTTCGATTCTCCGCTTGGCAAACGCGCAAAATTCGGCGCGATCGATATTGAGAATGCTCCCGAGGCCGAGGCTCCGGCGCTCGAGCATAGGCTCGCAGCGTGGCCTGCTCGATTTCGCGCCGCCGCCATCCGTCCGGGCAAGACCTATCATCACTCGACATTGAACAGGGCCACGAAATATTTGCAGAACACGCTGGAAAAGCAAGGCTACCTGGGAGCCCAGGTAAAGCTCTCCGGCGCGGAGTATCAGGCGCCTTCAAATCGTGCCGATATTCACTTTAGTGTGAATGCCGGCAGCGAGACCGAGGTGCAGATAAGCGGCGCCCATCTTTGGCCATGGACGCGCGATTCATTGCTGCCCATCTATCAGGGCGTGGCCGTCGACGACGAGACTGTCACCGAAGGCCGGCAGGCGCTGATTTCGTATTTCGAGGGCAAGGGCTTCTTTGATGTTGCGGTCGATTCGCAGTTGAACAAAGGTGCGAAGACCGACACTGTGGTCTACAGGATTACAAAGAACAAGAAGCATAAGGTGACGGCAATCAACCTGGCGGGAAACACGACACTGCCTTCGTCCACATTGCTGCCCAAGGTCACTGTTGAAAAGAAACATCTCTTCTCGGCCGGCAAGTTCAGCGATCAGATGGTCCAGGCGAGCGTCGACAATCTCAAAGCAGTGTATGCGTCTGAAGGATTCAGCAGCGTGAAAGTCACTTCCGCTGTGGCCCGCGCCGGCGGCAATGTTCAGATCACGTTTCGCGTAGTGGAGGGACCTCGCGACATCGTCAACTCTCTTTCGGTAGAAGGAGCGAACACATTTCCGCAGTCGCAGTTCGCACCCAACGGACTGAAGCTAGCCGCGGGGCAACCCTACTCGCAGGTCCACGTGCAGCAGGATCGCGCTGGCATCATTGCAAACTACCTCAAGGCCGGGTACCTCATGGCCAGCGTTCGCGAGACGGCCAGCGCGGTATCGAAGAGCGACCCGCATCGCATCAATGTCATCTACCACATCACTGAAGGTCCGCGTGTGGTCGCGGGCAACGTGATCACACTGGGCAGACAGCACACGCGGCAAGAATTGATCGACAGAGATATAGCCGCGATCAAGACCGGACAGCCGCTCACGGAATCCGAACTGCTGACCGCCGGCAGCAAACTCTACGACCACACCGGCGTGTTCGACTGGGCAGAGGTCGACCCTAAAGAACCGGTCACCACGCAGACCAGCGATGACGTGCTGGTGAAGGTGCACGAAGCGAAGCGAAACGAATTTACCTACGGATTCGGATTCGAGGTCATCGAGCGCGGTGGAAGCATTCCCAGCGGAACGGTGGCGTTGCCGAATCTTCCTCCCATCGGATTGCCGTCAACTTTACCACCAGCGAAACCACCTTCTATGGCCCGCGCGGCACTTTCGAATACACGCGAAATAATCTGTTCGGCAAAGGCGAGTCGCTTTCCTTCACCGGATTTGCCGGCAGGCTCGATCAGCGCGGGGCGGTCTATTACATTGATCCTAATTTCCGATGGTCGCCGTGGAAGGCAACAACCTCGCTTTCTTACGAGCGCAACGAGGAGAACCCGATTTTTTCGTCGCAGCAGGAACAGGGAGCGCTCGAGTTCCAGCACGCTCTCGACGAGAAACACAAGACCATTTTCTTCGCGCGGTACGCATTCAGCCAGGTCGACCTCACCCGGATTCTCATTCCCGCTCTCGTGCCCACTCAGGATCAGCATGTGCGATTGTCGACGCTTTCAGCAAACATAACGCATGACACTCGCGATAACCCGCTGGACGAACACAAGGGTGTATTGGAGTCGCTCGAAGTTGACTTCAACACGAGCAAGCTGGGCTCAAGCGTGGACTTCGCCAAGCTCACCGGGCAAGCTGCTTTCTATCGCGAAAAATTTCATCACATCGTGTGGGCAGAGAGCATTCGTATCGGTCTTGCCGAGCCTTTTCTCAACAGTTTTGTTCCACTCAGCGAAGCGTTTTTCAGCGGCGGCGGAAATTCCCTGCGCGGATTTCCCCTCGACGGCGCGGGCCCGCAGCGGCAAGTGGAGGTTTGCAGCAACGGATCCAGTACCGCGTGCACGTCCATCCAGGTTCCCGAAGGCGGTAACGAACTTCTCATCCTGAACTCCGAGGCGCGCATACCGCTGCCCATCAAGAAAGGACTCAGCCTGGTGACGTTCTACGACGGCGGCAACGTTTTTCCATACGTCGGCTTTCACGATTTCAGTTCGCTCTACTCGAACAACGTGGGTCTTGGTCTGCGCTACGCCACTCCCGTGGGACCGATCCGGGTCGACATCGGCCGCAACCTGAATCCTGTTCCGGGCATCGAAGCCACTCAATACTTTATCGGCATCGGCCAGGCTTTCTGAGGGGGTATGACGAATCCGCACATCGACGACCCAGATGACGACAAACCTGGTCCCCACGCCGGAGCAAGACTGCGGCGGCACTGGATTTCGAATGCGTATCTTCGCATGTTCGCGTACGTGGCGACAGGTCTCGCAGTCCTCGCCATCCTTTGCTGCTGCGCGGTCACGGCTGTTCTCAACAGCTCAGGGGGACATCGATATCTTCTCGACCTGGCGCAGCGGAGGGCCAGCGCCGCGCTTGGCGTGCCCGTCCGGCTGCAGAATTTTACGTTCCACCTCGCGACGCTCAGCGTCGATCTCTACGGGATTCGGATCTCCGGCGCAGCTCCGCATAATGACCCTCCGCTATTGCAGGCCGATCATTTGCGAGTTGGCGTGCGCATTGTTTCCATTCTGAGCAAAACCTGGTACTTCGATCAGGTGCAGATCGATCATCCCGTCGCCTGGGTGGTAGTCGCCAAGAATGGCGTGTCTAATTTACCCGCCTTCAAAAGCAACGGATCAAGCAACACCGACATATTCGATTTGGGCATTCGTCATGTCCAGGTGACGCGCGGCGAAGTGTATTACAACGCGCGCCCGCAATCACTTGCGGCAGATTTGCACGATCTCGCATTTAATTCGACATTCAGCAGCCTGCAAAAGGAGTACTGCGGATCGCTCTCTTACTCCAGTGGGAACTTATCCATCGGGTCATTGCGGTCGCTGCAGCATCGTTTCGAAGTCGATTTCAATGCCACGCCTGACGTCTTCACGATCAGGCATGCCGGCATTAGCGCCGGCGCCTCCAGTGTGACCCTCAGCGCAACCGTGGAAAACTATAGTGCCCCGCTCGTGAATGCAGAGTACCAGATTGTTCTCGATGGCGAGCAGGCAGCGCAGATTCTGCACGAGCCTGCTTTGCCTACCGGCTCGGTAAGGACGTGGGGCACTTTCAAGTATCAGCAATCGGCAAATGAAAATGTTATCGATGCGCTGACCGTCAACGGCGTTCTGGCCAGCACCGAACTCACAATGCATGGGTCCGTTCGGGCCGGCATCGCGAATCTTTCGGCGCGCTACTCGCTGGCAGGCGGCAATGCCTCGCTCGAAAATCTCCGTGGCGAGATCCTGGGAGGAGAACTGACTGGTGAGGGGACGATGCAGGCCATTGGCGGCAACACCCACTCGAGCGTTCACGTCGATCTGAAGAAGGTCTCGCTGGCCGCGCTGGAACAAGCCCTGGGAAGCTCCGCGCCCGGCAATAAAGTTTCGCTGAACGGCGGGGCCAATGCGACCGCGACGGCCGCGTGGGGCCAAAGCATTGACGACTTGATCGCGCACCTGGATTTGACCGTCGATGGAAATGCTACGAGGCCGCATTCGACGCCGCAGTCGGGGCCGCAGCCTGGAGCACAATCGCAGCAGCCTGGGAATGCTTCGCAATCCTCTGCAAATGCCCCGGCAGCCTCGCCGGTGATTCCCCTGCAAGGCGCATTTCACGCGGTCTACTCCAACGCCAATGGCAATCTTACGCTCAACAACAGTTATCTCAAGAGTTCGCAAACGAATCTCTCCTTGAATGGCACCATGAGCCGCCAGTCAAGTCTTTCTGTACAGTTGCAAGCGAACGATCTTAGCGAGATCTCTGCGATTGTCGATGCCTTCCGTACGCCGGGGAGCAATGCGCAGCGCATCGATCTGAGCGGCCGAGCGACGTTCCAGGGAACCGTGCGGGGATCAACAGCTTCCCCTGACCTGGCAGGCCAGCTCACGGCCGACAATCTTGAATACAACGGCACGAAATGGAAACTTCTGCGCACTGGGGTTGAATTGAATCCCGCCCGTGCGAGCCTGCAAAATCTCAACCTGCAGTCAATGGATCGCGGACAGATGGCGGGTAACGCCAGCGTGGGTCTTCGCGATTGGTCTCCGAGCGGTCAAAGCGCGCTGCAAGTGGATCTGACCGCTTCCAACTTTCCCACGGCAACCATCGCAACACTCGCCGGACGCTCGATCCCGGTGACGGGAACGCTGAACGTAAGCGCGCATCTTCACGGAACAGCGATGGCTCCAACCGGAAATGCGAGCATCCGTCTAACCGGCGCCACGGCGTTTGGCGAAACTGTTTCTCAGGCCACGGTCGACCTGACCGGATCCGGCAAGGATGTGAAAGCGGTTGCCCGGGTTCAGTTGCCGGCCGGAACCATTCAATCGGATCTGACAACGGATCCGACGGCAAGAACGTACACGGTACAACTCAGTTCGAGCGGGATTGATCTTGCCAAACTGCAGGCCGTCACATCCCGTGGCATCAATGCTCAAGGAGTTGTCACCATGCAGCTCCACGGCCAGGGAAGTTTCGACGACCCGGCATTGGATGGAGACGTCGAGATCCCCAAGCTCACCGTTGGCGGTCAAGCGATCTCGCAAACAAAGCTGCAGGTGAACGCCGCCCACCACGTTGCGGACGTGGAACTAGCTTCTTCGTTCGGCAATGCCCCTCTTCACGGTAAGGGACAAATCCATTTGGACGGCGATTATCAAATCGATGCTTCGCTGGATACAGGTGCGCTTCCCATTGAACCGCTTCTCGCCGCATATGAGCCGGAAGAGCAGGCTGGCATGACGGGACAATTCGAACTTCACGTCACCGCGCACGGTCCGCTCAAGAATAAGAATCAGATGCAGGCGCAAGTCAAGATTCCTGTGCTGAAAATCGCTTACAACAACAACGCGATCCAACTCGCCGCATCGCCAGTTGAGGCCGATTATGCAAACGGAGTAGTGCGCCTGCAGCCGGTTACGCTCAAAGGAACCGATACGGAGCTCAACGTTCAAGGAGCCTTTCCGCTGGGCAGTCAAGAGCCGGCATCGCTGCAGGCACACGGCGCAATCAACCTGGCAATCGCGCAGATTTTCGATTCGGACTTAAGGACTTCAGGACAACTGAAGTTGAATATCGATTCTCACGGCACAACTGCCGGCAGCTTGCCGGCTGGAGAAATTGACCTCTCCGAAGCTAGCCTCGGTACCAAAACTTCGCCGGTGAGCTTGCAACACGCTAACGGCGTGCTCAAGCTGACGAGCTATCGTCTCGAAATCGTCAAGCTCAATGGAACCGTGGGTGGTGGCTCAGTCTCCGCGCAGGGCGCGGTGATTTATCGGCCGAGCATGCAAATGAATCTTGGCCTCGTGGTCAAAGGCGCACAAATTCTCTATCCGCAGGGCGTGCGCGAAACTGCCGATGCCAATCTGCGGCTTACGGGATCCACCACGCAAGCGTCGCTGGATGGCGCCGTGAATCTCACCGACATATCCTTTACGCCTGCTTTCGACCTCAACGCTCTAGTCAACCAGCTTTCCGGCGGCGTAGAAGTGCCGCAGCAACCGGGATTCGCGCAGAATCTTCAGTTAAACATTGCACTGAACTCGAGTGGCAACGCCAACCTCACGAGCCGCACACTGAGCGTCGATGGCAATGCCAACTTTCAGATTCGCGGCACGGCCGCCGAACCCGTAGTTCTCGGCCGCGTGAATCTGAGCGGGGGCGATGTGATTCTGAGTGGGAACCGATATGTTCTCACGGGCGGCACCATCCAGTTTATTAATCCCTCGCAGACGCAGCCGATTTTGAATGTGGGATTGACGACGAATATCAAGGAATACAAAATCGATTTGCGCTTTCGCGGACCCGCAGATCAGTTGCGCACGCAATACAGCTCTGATCCAGCGCTGCCGCCGGCCGACATCATCAACTTGCTGGCCTTCGGCGAGACCACCGAGGCCAGCGCGGCCAACGCTACTCCCATGAACCAACAGGCGGAGGACCTGGTGGCATCGCAGGTATCGAGCGAGGTCACGAGCCGTGTCTCCAAAGCTGAGGGAATTTCGCAGTTATCCATTAGTCCCGTGTTGGCAGGCGGGACAGCTGCGGGACCTCCAGGGGCAAATTTGACCATCCAGCAGCGTGTCACCGGCAACCTGTTCGTCAACTTTTCGACCAACGTGGCAACCACCCAAGGGCAAACCATCCAGGGACAATACCAGGTTTCGCCGCGCGTCACGGTGAGTGCCACGCGAGATCCCAACGGCGGATTTGCCGTCGACACCCTCATTAAGAAAAGCTTTTAGCGCTTGTTCTGCAGCGATCGCAGCATCGCTCCGCAGCCCAAGACGGCGAGAAGGGTCGTCCAACCGGCCGATGGTTCCCGTGGTGTCGTGCACGGCGGGATCGTATTCATAGCGCAGACCAAACGAAAGTGTGAGTCGCGGTTTCGGTTTCGATCGCTCCCGCGTAGTCTGCGTTCAAGACGATCTCTTGTCGCGCCTTGCCTACGTCCAGGGTTACATCTACTCTTAATTGTTGACGGGCATTGAGGTGCAGGCCTTCGGTCAACTCAGCCTCAAAACCCTCCTTGGTGACTTCAAGCTTGTAGGTTCCTGGAATCAGTTCCAGGGCTTGATAGTTTCCGCCGGCGTCGGTGCGATAAGTCGAAGACTCACCTTTATCGACGTTGGTAACGACGACTACGGCATTGGGGATCATCGCTCTGCTAGCGTCCCTGGCCGTGCCAAGGATCGGCGAACCTCGATCGCATGGGACGGGCAGTTGCGGTAAGCACTGCCCTGGTAACGCTTGGCAATGACATTGCACCGGGGATGGCGGCGATTCTAAGGTCCACTTACGGGGCGTCCTCCGTGGGAATTTTTGTACTCGCGTTCAATGCTGTAGCCTCGGGGCTTTATGGTGTCGTCCGGATGCGCGGGACGATGGGAACACAGGTGTCTGCTTCTTGTGCGTGACAGCTCCTCAACGTGGTCTCGACCGCTGCGGACTGCGATGCGCATAGTCCAATTCGCGCAGGCATGAATAACTGGCCCGCGTTTCCAGAGGGAATGACGAAGGAGGAAATGAGAATTGACGAGTACGGAAAACTCCACGAATGATGACCCGTGCGGAATGACCGCTGCGATGATCCCGCAACTGCGCCTCGAGCAATTGCGGAGAGCCGTCGACGATGGCGTAGCGCGCCCGCTTTCGTGGCGTCTGGCTGAGCTCGATGGACTGCTGCGGTTTGTCGCGAACCATGAGACGGAAATCCTGGCTGCGCTGAAGGCGGACCTGGGCCGATGTCCCGCCGAGGCTCGGCTCGCGGACATCACGATGGTCCGTTCGGAGATTCAGCTTATGAAGCGCAATCTGCGGCAATGGCTGCGGCCCCGGCGTGTTCACACTCCGCTTGCGGCGCAGCCGGGAAAAAGCTGGATTCAACAGGAACCGTATGGTCTGGCGTTGATTCTTGGCACGTGGAACTATCCTTTCCAGCAGATTCTTATTCCGCTTGCCGGCGCGCTGGCGGCCGGCAATGCGGCAGTGGTGAAGCTATCGGAGGTTGCGGCACATTCCGCGTCGTTGATGGCCGCGCACCTGGAACAATACCTCGATCCGCAAGCGGTCATCGTGATCCAGGGTGGGCCGGAAATAGCATCGCAGTTGTTCGCATTCCGGTTTGACAAGATTTTTTTCACGGGCCAGAGCCGGGTGGGCCGCATGGTGTTGACTGCAGCAGCGGCCAACCTGACGCCTGTGACTCTCGAACTTGGCGGAAAAAATCCCGTCATCGTCGCGGAAGATTCCCCGCTCGAAGTCACCGCGCGCCGCATCGCCTGGGGCCGCTTTATGAACGCCGGTCAGATCTGCGTTGCGCCGGATTACGTTTTGGCGCCGGAGCCGCTGCGCCTGCCGCTGATTGCGGCGCTCGAACGCGCGATTACGCGATTTTATGGGCCCGATCCGCGGCAAAGCGACTCGTTTGGGCGCATCGTGAATTCACGTCATTTTGCCCGGCTGCGCATGCTCATGCATCAGGGCCGGATCGCCATAGGAGGCCAGTGCAACGAGCAGGATCTCTACATTGCGCCCACCGTGATCACCGACCTGCCTCTTGATGCGGCGATTCTCGAAGAGGAGATCTTCGGTCCCATCCTGCCGGTGGTTGGTTACGATGACATCGAAGAAGCGCTGGCCGCGATCAGAAAGCGGCCCAAGCCGCTGGCGCTCTACCTGTTCACTGGGAATCGCCGGCTCCAGGAAAGGGTCATTCGCGACATTGGCTCGGGAAGCGTCGTGGTGAACGACGTACTCGTCAACCAAATTGTGCCGGACCTTCCGTTCGGAGGCGTCGGCCAAAGCGGGATGGGCGCATTTCACGGCCGTTACACGTTCGATGCGTTTTCTCACGCCAAGGCGGTGGTGCGCAGGTCGTTGCGCGCCGATCTCGATGTGCGCTACCCGCCTTTCACCGCGATGAAGGACCGGATTTTGCAGTGGCTGCTCTCGCGTTAGATCTGGCACGCGGCTTTCAACGCTCATGGCATCATCACTCTTGACGGTAGCCGCATCGTAGGCGTGGTAGACAAGGATGTCGCCTTCGGGCCGCTGCAGTACCGACTCACCGCCAGGTCCGAGCCATCGGCTGTTCGGCCAAAGGATTTGCGTGCCACCACCTTCGAGCATGGGCTTCCCATCCGCATCGAGATACGGGCCAGTAACATGGGCTGCGCGCGCCGCCGTAGGCGCTAGGATAGGAAGTAGTAAGGGGGTCGGACCAAAATAAGGGTGATGGAGGCGAGACCCGCATAAACACAGGGGATTATGTATCCATGAAAATGCCTGCAAAGCCTTTATGCGCGGGTTCGATCCTGGGCCGCGCCTCCAACTCCTTCATCGCCCGTACCGACTTTCTACACCTCACGCAAAGCAGCCCCCGAGGCGCCATTTGCCCTGATGGAACGAGGACGTGCCATGACTGAAATTGCCGAAAAGGATTTGCACCAGCAGTTTGCCAGCGACAACTATGCGGGAATTTGTCCCGAGGCTTGGGCTGCGATGGAATCCGCGAACCGCGGACACGTCACGTCGTATGGCGACGATCCGTGGACAACTAAAGCCGCCGATGCATTCCGTAGCCTCTTTGAAACGGACTGCGAGGTGTATTTCGTCTTCAATGGCACCGCGGCTAATTCGCTGGCGTTGGCATCCCTCTGCCAGTCGTATCACAGCGTCATCTGCTCTGATCAATCGCATGTGGAGACGGACGAGTGCGGCGCGCCTGAGTTCTTTTCCAACGGGTCGAAGCTGCTGGCCGCGACGAGCACCGACGGCAAATTGAATCCCGCGTCGATTCGCGAACTGGCCACCAAGCGCCACGATATTCACTATCCCAAGCCGCGCGCGGTGACCATTACGCAGTCGACTGAGACGGGGCGCGTGTACACGCTCAAAGAACTGGACGCGATTGCCGAAGAGTGCCGCGCGCTGGGACTTTCGCTGCACATGGACGGCGCGCGTTTTGCCAACGCCTGCGCGAGCCTGGGTTGTTCTCCGGCAGAGATGACGTGGAAGCGCGGCGTGGACGTGCTCTGCTTCGGCGGCGCCAAGAACGGAATGGCGTTGGGAGAAGCAGTCTTGTTTTTCAATCGCGCACTGGCTACGGATTTCGATTACCGGTGCAAGCAGGCAGGCCAACTGGCGTCGAAGATGCGGTTTCTCTCGGCGCCGTGGGTGGGAATGCTTGAGAGTGGCGCGTGGCTGCGCAACGCCGCACATGCCAACCGCTGTGCGCAGCAATTTGCTCTGCTGATTGCTTCGATCCCCGGCATCAAGGTGGCGCAGCCGGTTGAGGCCAACGCGGTTTTTATCGAAACATCCCAGGAGATCCTCAGCGCGCTGAGGGCTCGGGGATGGAATTTCTACACCTTCATTGGCGGCGCGGCGCGCTTCATGTTCTCGTGGGACAGCGATCCCCGGCGCATGGAAGCGCTGAGCCACGATCTGTTCGCATGCGCCACTGCGGCTAAGCCGGCTTGAGGTGGAATCCCACCCTTTCGGCAAAGAACGCCGAAAGGATGGCACTCCCACTTGTTTCTTGCTTGGCTCAGCGTATTGCTATCACTGAGGGTTGCGTGGTTGGCTGCTGCTGGGTCTGGCAGGTTTGGGGTAGTGCGTGTTTAATCAAGTGGAGCGTGTACGTTCGGGGAGCCTGGCGGGCGCCTGCGGCCCGGCCAGCACCGGCACGTCGCTGGGGAGGGACGCCAATGACCGCCAGTGCTGTGAACCCGCAAAACTGGGACGAAGAGCAGAAGGAACTTCGCCGGACCGAGGTTCATACGGGCCAAGATGCCTCCGTACTCAAATTCGTATCGGTCAAGATGCTCTCCGTATTCAAAAGAGTACGGTGCGAGTGCAAGCAGCAGCTGCCACCCCTGGCCCTCGTTGCTTCCCTAGCGGCAGCCTATGCTGCATACCAGGCCGGCCAGGCTGTGAAAGCCTCTGAACAGAACGGCGCACAGCAAGCGGTAGAGAGCCAGTTAACGACCGCTGTTAGTGCAATCGAAGAGAACAACTCCAGCCGAGCGAGTAGCAGGCCTGACTCTCCTGCGCATAAACATTGCAACGCAGGTAATGCTGCTGTCGAACCTAGACACGCTGACTCGACAGGATGCGTACGATGCGTACGGGACCTCTCTTGACGTGCTTTCTAGCTCTGTCGCTGGCACTATTTCCGCTGGCGGGTCCGCTGCTACGGCGAGTTCGGGTTCTTTTGGTTTGGGCTATGGCATTCCCAAGGCACAGGAGCCTCTTGATGCCATATATGCTGCCGATGAACTCAGGCTGCTGCTCGGAATAAGCCCTTCTGAGGTTACGGACCATAGATGACGGCGAGTCACCGGAGATTGATCTTTCACGCGATGAGCTATACGGTCTGTCCTGGTCACGCCTCAGCGTCGGCTGGCTGTCATCGGCGTATATGTTGGGGACCGACTGAGGAATAGCAACTTGACTGATTCTCGTTGGAGCTCTAGCTCATACCTGGTGCACGCTTATTTTCAATGCGCCGACCTTAGGGACACTAACTTCAGCGGCGCAAACCTGACAGGTGCTGATTTGCGCGGCGCTAATCTGGATGGTGCGAATTTTGAAGGTGCCGTCCTGAATGGTGTCAAGACGGATGGTGCGTTCATAATCAACGGGGCTGGCGGTCGTGCATCCAACCGCTTCATGGAATCAAGCTAGTTGCGCCAGCAATAGAAGCTATTGGGATCTGCCACATGCATAATAGTCCGGGTTGACTGCTCCGCGTGTGACTTGCGGCGCCTCTCGATGCGAACTATTGGCAGGGAGGTCAACGGCGGTCGCTG
>CAWHNV010000052.1:0-62245 GCA_963830785.1 uncultured Acidobacteriota bacterium | reverse complement strand
GGCGTCGGGAAAAAGCCGTCGGCAAAATCGGCATTTATATCCTCGCGGAAAGGAATACCGCAGCGTTCTGCAGCCCCAAGCAGGGCGAGGGCAAAGCCCGGCCAGTCGTTTCGGCGATTTCGGCGTATGGGGATGGGGCCGCATTCGCCATGGAGCGGTCCGCCGAAATCGAGGTCGCGTTCGAGTTCACGAAACGACGGAAGCACATCGCACCAGCCCCAGCCGGTCGCACCGCGGGCGGCCCAAAGGTCGTAGTCGGCCGGAAGTCCCCGGAGCGCCCACATGCCCATGACGCTTGAGCCGCCGCCCATGATGCGAGCTTGGGCGTAAGGCGCGGGAGCGGCTCCCGAAAGGCCCATGCTGCGAGACCTCGTTGGAAATATGCCGGGTTGAAATAGGAGCGGGGTAAGTGTCGAGGATGTCCGCGGGGACGGCCCCCGGCGGCGTGTCCACGCCGCTCTCGATCAGGGTCACGCGCTGACGTGGATTTCAGAAAGCCGCGCTGCGAGAACGACGCCAGCGCTGCCGCCTCCGACGATCAAAATCCGGCCGTCTTCCATTACGTCCGCGCATCCCCGTTAGTACGCCCGACCATCATGCGAAGTCGCGAAGGTCGGCCTGCGCTGTGATGGACGACTTGAGTTGCGATTCTCGGGCGTCGAGAGGGTCGACCTCGACCCAGCATCGTCACCAGCCCAGCGCGATCGGAGGCCACAAGCATATTCGGCAGACTGCGCATTGCCCCCATCGCCGCCTGCACACGCTTTGAATTCGCCACATTCTCTTCGAACTGGTCAGTACGCGCAGGCGGCTGTCCCGCAAACAGAATCGCTAATCCCGCTCCCGCCCAATCCTGCATCTTCTCGGCCAGCGTCGCGTCGATGCCGCCGAGCCCGGGCAAAACCAGCGCCCGATATTCCGCTCCGCCCTGTGTCACCAGCATCTTCTCGCGCACCGTGCAACGCGTCAGCGAGTCCGCATTCAGGTGGTCGTAGTTATAGCCAGCGTCCATCAGCGCCTGGTTCAACTTAGGCACCGGCGGCGCCCCATCTGCACCATGCATCAGGTCATTTCGGTAAAGCGCCACTGCAGCCACGTTCGTTCCCGCCTGCGACAAATACTGCACGCGCGCCATGTAATCGTTGAGCGGTGCAAAGAACGGCCACAGCGGATTCAGCTCATTGAACTGCGACGAGTAGTTTCCCGCACCGAACCCCGTGAACGGGTGCCAGCCCGGCGCTGGAACTTCCGGAATGATGTACGCAAAGCCGTGATACACAATTGCGTTCACGCCCGCCGTCAGCAACTCATCTGCCGCAACCTTCACCTTCTCGGGCGTCGTCTCATACGCCGCGTTAATCCACACAAACGATTCGCTGCCCACAATCGCGCGCCCTTCCACATGCGCCGCCGAGGCCGCCATCTTCAAAAAATCGTATCCGCCATCCGCGAATAGATCCTCGGTCTCCGGAATGTCGGCTTCGCCATAAATGCGCAGCACGTCCGCGGGCGCGCCGTGCGCCTGCGTGCGGGACAGCAACTTGTGCTCGTGTGCCCACCGGTTGAACTGCCCGTAAAATCTATCCGCCATCAGATCTGAAACGGTCTGCCGGTAGTCGTGCCGCACCGCGTCGCCAATCTCCGCCATGTCATATACGGGCCGATCCACAAACTTTCCATACGGCTCCGCTGTGCTCTGCACTTTCAAAATCGGCAGGTAAGGCAGCAAATCGTATCCGCGCCGCCGTTTGAACTCATCAAGAAAATCGTCGCTCCAGAAAAGATTCGCGCCTACTTCAAGGCTGTCGCAGAAAAGTGCCCGCAAACCGTTGCCAAAATACTTCCCGATGTACGGAATCGCATCGTCGCCCACACGTTTGGCATGCGCCGCAAAGGCTTCGGCATTTAGATGGTCCATCACAAGCTGTGGGCCCTCTCCTGCGCCCGCATTCGCGCGCTGTCCCGTCGGCACCTGGCAAAACACAAAAAGCTGCCACGTCCCCTCCGGCACATCCCAACTCAGCGTTCCATCCGGCTCCAGGCGTGCAGTCAAATCTAATTGCGTGCCTGCTTCCAACTCGCCCGATTTCGCCGCGCTCCACTGTCGTCCGCCGCCCAGGTTCCACTCCCACCGCGCATCGGTACCGCGCAACGCCACCACGGCCACCACCTTCGTGCGCTTCCGCATGCGCTCGGCCCAGCCCTGCGGCAATCCGTTCAGCCATGCTGGACTATTCGCTGGATCGCCCTTGTCAATCGACGGTACTTGCACGCGCTCGCGAAACCTAGCCGGACCCGTAACCGGCAAGTGACTCCACCGAAGCTCAATCGAAGCCAGCTCCGGCGTTATTGCGTATCCGCCGCCAAAAGGCCATCCCGAGCCGAACGTGTAATCGATAAACATGCCGTGCTTCAGCGCTTCATCTACTGTCACGCCAATGTGCTCAAAGAAGGCCGGCGTAGCAAAGCTGTGCACGCGCTTCCGTTGCGCCTCCGACGTCTCTTCGGTAGCAAGACCCTTATTGAACGCCTGGATCTCTGCGCCGCCAAACCCCGCCTTATTCAGCACGCCGATCTCGCGCCGCAGTTCTTCCTCTGTCACGTCGTTTCCCGGCCACCACCACCGTGCAATCGACCGGTAACTCTTCGCCGGCGACAAAAACTGCTGTCTAATTGAAGCGCTGCCGCCGCCCACAGCCGCCTGGACTGCCCGGGCTGACCCTGCGCCTGCCAATGCCTGCCCTTTGCCGGGTAAACTCGCCAGCGCTGCTGCTCCACCAGCCAAAGCGCTATTGCATATGAATGTTCTGCGATTCGGTCTCATGTGAACGATACTCTTCGTCGCCCTGGACAATTCCCTACGATGCGGCTGCGAAACCAGCCTCGAATTGAGATATAGGTCATGCGGGGTTGTGGGGGCTCGCCTGCAGGAATGAAATACCTCATACAAGGTTGCCGTCTTATCCGATGGGTCCGCCAGCAGCCGTTATTTTGTTGCATGTTAGCGCCCGATACGACGATTGCGTAACCTCGGCTTCAAGATAATCCGGCGACCCGACGGCACATATTAAGTCTGTTTCTCTGTGTGGTATTACCGCAATATTCGAACCGAATTGGATCCAGGCTTACCGCCCGCCACGGCAACGTACCCACCTTTTCCATCTTCCACGAGTGTCAAGTCGGCAGGCTTCTCGAGCTGTAACACTTCATGGCCATCGCGCAACAAGGTTCCACATTCGCCGCAGGCCAGCTTTTCTATGGTGCCTTGGCCGTTCGCTTTGATCGCGAAGACGCCTTCGTAAGTGCCGCTAAACTCGTGTCCATTTACGTTCACCGCGAACGCCTTGGGTGATTTCTGTTGCAATGACGGAAGGTCTGTGAGAATCACGCTGCCATCTTCAAGGGCTCCGCCGATCGCGCGAAGCGGATCCTTTGCGATGCCGAGTCTTTCCAGGTCGTCGAGGCTGAAGCCGTTGACGCGCGCTTTGGCCTTAATCGACTCGAAGAGACCGGCAATGGGTCTGCCATCAAAGTCTCGGGTCGCCTTACCCTCCAACATCAACGGGCCGCCATGCTGCACGTAGGAATTGAGAAATGCCAATGTGGTGCGCTTGGAATATTCGGGATAGAGATAAATTATGGCGCGGAATGTGTGTCCGTGAAGCATGGGGCGACCCTGGGTATCAAGATGCAGCATTCCATTGTCAATCAGGTCACTCGGCACTACAGCACAGCGATAGCCAGCATCCCATAGCGCTTTAACTTTCTCTTCGATTTGTTGTGATCCATTCACATCGTAGTAATTACGGCTAGACTCCTCCGGATACCAATTCAACAGCTTGGGCATTCCGAAGATGACCAGAATGGGCAACCCCGGTGCCGCGGGGTTGAAGCGATTAAGTAATCGAATCTTCTCTTCTACGGGATTTATGACGTCCAGGAATGGTTTTGTTGAAAGGTCGACACGTGCCGGCCGGGTGTCATTGTAACCGTGATAGTGTATGCGCGCGTTGAACCGGGCATCGTTAAGTGCTTTCTCGGCAAACCGCTGGATATTCCCACCGTAGAACTGGTCGTACATGATGTTGCCGGGTTGAGAGACGAGCAAGCCCATTCGTAATGGCAGGGAAAGATTCTCGTCGCTCATGCCGTACTGGCGCGGTATCGTCCACCAGTTCAAGCCCGAAGCCCAGGGCTCGTCATTGGTCAGGTGGTTATGGATTGTGTCATGAATTCCGGCGAAAGTCTTGTCACCGTAGACCTTCCGGCTGTAGTTGTAAAACGCATTTTCGATGCGGAGCGGGCCGGTGCGCAGAAAGTCCCAGTAGACATCGATTGCTTTGATGCGGACTTCGGGATGGCCGGCAGGGCAGTAGCGCATTGCGAAAAGAGTCTCCGGAAGTCTCATGCCGGTTGCCGCTTCGAAATGCGCCTGAAATGCCTTGCCAGCAAACAGACCTCGCCACGCTGTCTTTGGGTCCGCCCCATTTTGCAGCGTGTATCCAAGTCCCAGTAATCGTGTGTATCCAAACTCGTCCAACGCCGTTCCGTCAAGGGGAACGTCCCGGTACTCATCCAAAACCTCATGTACCCATCGCATATAGGCATCGTTGAACAGGTCCATCGCATTCAGCCATGTCTGCTGCATGATGAAGGCCGTCTTGCCCGCGTACTCCGGCCCCAGGTCGAGCGTCACGTCCATCAGGCCGGTAGTCGGATCGCCGATTCTTGCCACTCCCCTGGCTTTGGCAGTCACGTCTTCCAGAGTCGCGGGATCGTATTCGCCATCTGCCGTTTTGCGGAAGACGTAAACTCGAAGCAACTCACTTTTTTCCGGCGGAGCAAAACGCATCTTCGATCCGGCGGTCAGCGTTGCCCGGCCTTGCGCGTCGAGATTAGCCTCGGCCGAACTGACGACTGTCTGGTCTTCAGGCAAGGGGATGATGTGCTGGGTATCGACGACCATCCAGTCGAATGTCATGCCAATCTTCAAGCCCTTCGCATGCGCATCCTTGACGATTTCAGCAACTAGCTCATGCGACTTGGAATTTCCGGAGAAACTCACACACCAAGGCGGCCATTCGGGACATGACGGGGGGACAAATTCGTCAGGCTTGGGGTCCTTCAGGAATTTCGTGCTCTCCCGTTCGGTCAGGAAAGGGAACGTAAACGATGTGTCTCTGGCAATATGCTGTATGTCTTGCGCGACACGTCCTGAGGCGAACGTCTCTGGCGTGATAAACCAGTACAGCAATTCCGGATAATTTGTATCATGTATCGGCTGTTCGAATGAGACGGAAACATGAGCCGGCGTTGCGGCATATGCATGGAACGCAGCGGCCAGAATGAGGATGAAAACCACTGTTCGCGCCGACCAGTTCGCAGAATGGGCGGCCTGCGCGTACCAGCCTAGGTGGCGATTCATGCGGATTTGTTCGTCGATTGCAGTGCCTCCATCAACGCCGTGCGCGCCATCTACCATTGCTCTCCGGAGAAACCGCGCGCAATACGTTAGATACTGCAAAACGAACATGAGCACGCATTGCCACCTCGGCGGCTTCGGGGTCGCCTGCTGCGATCGTCTCAATCAACTGCTGATGAAAGCCCTCGGGCATCACTACCACGCCCATCGCAGTATTAAACAGCCAGTTGAACACGAGAACATGCGTATTCTCAATTGCTGCGCGCAGCGCTTCCGACCGCGCGTAGACCGCGATCTTCATATGCAGTTCGGTGTGATAAGTCTGCTCCGCAAACTTGAGCTCTTTGTCCAGAGGGTTGGCGGCCGTGCGCGAAGACAGCACGTCCATCTGTTCGGCAGACCTCTTCAGATCCAGACGCTCCTGCAAACTGCTGCGCTCGGCGCAAAGACGTGCAGACTGGCATTCCAACGCCTCACGCATTTCGAACCGGCTCTGCGTTTCTTCGACAGAAGGGATTTTTACTCTTGTTCCCGCGCGGGGGCGGCTTTCTAATAAACCGTCCCTCTCCAAACGTTGCAGCGCCCCTGTCACCGGAATAAAGCTCATGCCGAATTGCTCAGCCAGGCTGCGCCGCGAAACAACAGCGCCAAGTGGCAGCTCACCGCGAAGAATCTGATCCAAAGTGAGGTGGTATGCCCGATCGACGAGGTTTCCCTGCATTTCAGACTTTTTGCGGACCTTTTTCAAGACGGTGCCTGAATTTAGCATAAAGGCCGATCCGAGGAAGGCGCTGGGGACCTGATGTGCACCACCCTCTCGTTAGCACGTTGATATTTCTGTCCAGCTAGTCGAAACTCTACCTTCGCGGCACACTTATGTCAAGATCAAAGGTCGAACTTCTGCACCGAGCTTTAGTGCAGGCCGTTGAGCCGGCCGTGGCAGTCGCGAAAGAACCTGAGTTCTTGATTTGTTCTTAGGTTTAACGTAAGTATATGCAAATAAATATTATATCTGTTTTGATCTGAACCGAGAATCTACGAATAATCAGCCATTCAACGCCGTGAAAGAAGTAATAGCGTGCTCCGGAGGAGTCTTTCTGGCCCTGTATGGGCAACTGAATTACAAAAGCCTACTTGACAATTCTTCTCAAAAGCTGGTAGATACATGGTTCGTATTGATATTTCAATCTCGATGGAGCCGATTCCATGGAGCCGCGGAGCGTAATGCCCGTGATCACGGCGGTACCTTACGTTGCGCGCTTCGTGCGCGCCGATTCTTCCCATCGAAGTCTGAACCTTCGCTTCACAGGTTGCGGACTCATTTTCTTCAGACCACTTCAGAATAGGCCGTGCATACAAGCCACAGGTCTCAACGATCACGCAGCTTCAAGTCAATTCGATTAGGAGGCAGTATGAAGATGGAAGCCATAGCCAGATTTCTGACGCACACGCTCCGCACGTGGAATGTGCCTATTCTCGCTATCGCCGTTGCGCTTGGCCTGGCAATGAGCTGCGCGAGCGCGATTGCGCAGACGCAGAGCGGCTTGAGTACCATTCAGGGCACGGTCGCCGATTCCACCGGGGCCGTGATTCGCGGCGCCACGGTTCACATCGTGAACAAAGCCACCCAAGCGGCATCCGACGCGAAAACCAACGACGTAGGGTTCTACCAGGCGCCAGGCCTGATCGCGGGCACCTATTCCATTACGGTGAAGGCGCCGAACATGAAGACCTACGTGTACACACTCGATCTCCTGGCCACCCAGACGGCGGTCGTGAATCCTGTCATGAGCGCCGGTGCGGTAACGGAGCAAGTCACGGTGTCGGCAAGTATCGTCCAGCTTACGGATACTACCAGCGGCGCAATCACGTCCACCCTGGATAACGAGCAGATCGACCATCTTCCGATGAACAGCCGTAATATCGCGTCCCAGATGTTGGTGACCACGCCGGGTCTGGAGTACGGGTTTGGCGGGTCAGCCGGCCAGGGAACCAACCCGGGTACACGGATGAATGGCCTTGTGGGCGAGGCCCTGGAATTCGATGAGGACGGCGCGCCCAGCGAGAATCGCCAATTCGGCGGTCCCAACGCCGATGGTCAGGCCCAGTATCAGGATCCCGATTCGGTGCAGGAAGTAAGAGTCGAAGCCAGCGGCGGCGGCGCCGAGTACGCAACCCCGGGCACGGCCATCCTTACCACAAAATCGGGAACCAATCAGATCCATGGCTCGGCATTCTGGACGGGACGCAACAACAGCGCCGCGGGCATTGCCAAAGCCAGGAACAATGCATACAACTTTGCCGTGCCGAATTACAAGCGCAACGAATTCGGCGTCTCCGCCGGCGGCCCTGTCATAATTCCATGGCTCTATCACGGGAAGGACAAGACCTTCTGGTTCGTCGCCTTCGAGCGCTACTCATATATTTACAGTACCAACGAGATTCTTTCCACCGAAACGGCAGGGATGCCAAATGGCGACTTCAGCGGCCTGACCCAAACCCTGCTCTACGATCCGTCGACGACAACGGCCAACGCGGCCTGCCCCACCCCGGGCGTGGTGAGTGGAAAGACGGTCTGGAATGGCGGCACACCCGTAAATAACCCATACTGCCGCATGCCGTTCGGCAATGGCATTGAAGGCGATCCCGGCAACAATCAGATCCCGGTCGCCCGGCGGAACGCGCTTGCGAAGGTCGTTTACGATGGGCAACTGCCCCCGAATATACCCGGAGTTACAAACCCGAGACTCCAGTCCAACGAAAACTGGCTCGCGCCGAACCAATATTTTATTCCCACCGTCACTTGGCGCCTCGATCACAACTTCAACGAGAGAAACAAGGCCTATCTGCGCTACACCGATAACCTGCAAACCGACCAGTATTATGGGGGAGATCTCGGCACCGTCGCAGCCGACGGCATCCCAGCCCTTGCGATCGCGTCGGAAACCATCGCTCCGTATACCAATTTCGTCGGCGCCGCCGGATTTACCCACGTGTTTTCTCCCACGTTCTTTTCGGAAACCATCGTCAGCGGAAATTGGGCCGCGCAGCCGGTATCGTCTACCGGCAATCCGAAAGCGGACTACGAGTCGATGCTGAATTTGCCCAATAGCTTTGGCGAAACAGGCATGCCAGCCTTCGGCGGCACCATCCAGGCCCATAACGGCAATATGTTTGACTACGGCCTCAATGACAACATCTGGACTGGCGACGAGAACCTGACCAAGACGCTGGGCAAGCACCAGATGCAATTCGGCGCGCGGTACCGTCACGAATGGCTTCACTACCAGCCCGACGAGAGTTCAGACTCGGAAAGCGCCGACGCCCTTTCCACAGAACTGTACAACCCGGGGACAGGCACATCGTATGGCGCGTTTTCAGGCACGGGAGACAGTGCGGCCGATTTCTTCATGGGTTCCTTTGCCACCTCAAGCGTCAACATCCTGGAGAAGGATATCCCCTTCTCGGATGAGGAATTTGACGCCTACTTCCAGGACAACTGGCACGTGAGAAGGAACCTCACGCTGAATCTCGGCCTCCGCTGGGAAGACCATCCAGCGATGGACTCGGCCGGTGTCGGCGTCGGTACCGACCTGGTGAACCATGCCGTGGTCCTGGAGAACACCCCGGCCTGGTATATCGCCCACGGATACACAACCCAGTCGATTATCACCGCATATGAGAATGCCGGCGCGAATTACGAAACTCCCCAGCAGGCCGGGTTCCCGAGCAAAATGATGAGGAGCTATCCTTTGAACTTCGACCCGCGCGTGGGCTTTGCCTGGCAGCCCTTCGGCACCAAGCGGGGCACCGTGCTGAGCGGATCCTATGGAAGATATAGTTTTCCGGAGGCAATCCGCAATCTGCTCGGGTTAGCCAGGGCCGCCCCTTTCGTTTCGAGCTTCAGTTACAACAACAACCTGAACTCGCAGGACCCGGACGGCATATCGAATTACGAAATCCGGAATCCGCAGAATATATTCCTGGGCGTAAACACGCCGTCCAGTATTATCCCTACCTCCGGGACCAACTTTGTTAATCCTGGCGCTATTGGAGGCGGCTACAATCCTGACTTTCCTCCCACAGCTGTGCAAGAGGTCAACGTCTCGATCGAGCAATCCTTCAAAGACCAATCGGCCTTGCGGATCACCTACAATTACACGCACGCCTCAAACCTGACCCACCAGTTCACTGTCAACCAAGGTGCGACGGCTTTTGTCTGGGCTTTCGACACGGGCACGACTCCGCCCACTGGCGGCACTTCAGCGAAAGGGACCTGCCAGTACCAGACGACCGCGCTCCAACCGTGGGATTGCCTATGGTTCGGCGGCACCGCCTACCAAGAGAGAAACGGCTGGTCTAACGACAATTCCTTGCAAGCCAGCTACCAGCGGCACTTCCATCACGGCTTCGGCTATCAGGTCAATTACGTCTGGTCCAGGCCCTTCCGGGCCGGGGGCAACTCCACCCGCGACAGCCTCACCTATCCGATCCAGGACTACCCCGGCCAAAATCCCAACTGGACGGGAGGGTCGAATGTTACCTATGCTCCACCTGCCGGCGGAAGCCCTATTACGATGCCGATTGCCCCACCGCCTCTGCCGCATGGCGCAGTGTCGTGGGCCGATTACCATGCGCTCACCCGCTTCGAGGACTACAAGATTGAGCCTTACTATGGCACCTATTTCCACCACATCACCATCAATGGCATTTACGATCTGCCGGTAGGGCATGGCAAATGGCTTCTCGGCAACGCCAACCGTCTTGTCGATGAGTTGGTGGGCGGATGGCAGATTGCGGGCATCGGGCAAGTCGAGTCGCAGGAGTTCGCGCCCGCTGCAAGCAATTGGGGACCTACCAGCCCAATTGTCACCTATAAGCACAGCGTGCCGATCGTCGACTGCTCGGGCGGCGCGGGCACCGCCAAGTGCTTCAACCGGTTCATGTGGTTCAACGGTTACATTTCACCGAAGCTCCTGCCGGCATCGAACGGGGGCACGTGTGTAGTGGGTGTTTCCAATCCTGGCTGCGTAACGGGTCTCCCGACCAGTTACGTGCCCTACGAGACGCCGATCAACAATAATCCCAACTTCGCGACCAATTTTGGGAACAACAACGTGGTGATGTCGGCACCGACTCTGAACGGCGGAAACCCGTACACCACTGCCTTTGCGCCCGATCCCAGTCAAGGTTACGCCGGCAACAATCTCTTCAACAGATCCATTATCCATGGACCGTTCAACTACGAAACCGATCTTTCCGTTTACAAGGTCTTCCCGATCCGGGAGAAGATGGACTTCCGGGTCAACGTGGATGCCTTCAATGCGCTCAACATCCAGGGGTACATCAATCCCAATACCACCAGTGGTGAAGAAGACGTCGTGCCAGGCGGCGTGGACGGCACCAGCTCCTTCTGGGCCCCTCGCCAACTGCAACTTACCATGCGCTTCAGCTGGTAACGACTAACCAACTGTGCAAGCCAGTTCCGGGAATCAATCTCCGGGGATTGGCTGCACTTCTCCTCACTATTCGGCAAGAGAACCCCGTTTTCCGCCAGTGGCCGTGCGGCCGCTGACTTAAGAGACCGTTTGCTTATCGTGAATTTCAAGCCACCGCCAGGTGGAATCAGGCATTTGATGCGGCCTTTGAGATTCCCTACGGATCGATCGAATGCCTAAGAAGCTTTCAACGTGCTTACAAAGGACGAAAGTGCGAAGAACTCTGCGCGCTACGCGTCTACGCGCAGGAGGCGCAGTGTATGACTCGCACCATGGCTGTTCTTCTGTTTCTTCTTTTCGCGACCACGGCAGTATCCGCTCAAATGAGAACCCTGTGGGAAATTGGGAAATTCGATCAGTCGCCATCGGAGTTTCCAACTGCGGCGCGCGATCAGGTGCTTTACCGGGTGGGGACGAGCGACTGGGCCAAGGACTGGCCCAGCACACAAAAAGCGGGATCTAAATACGAGATCGAGTTTCCACTTGAAAGCGCGCCGCGCGGCTCATTTGTCCTTAACGTATCAGTTTTCCCATATGCCATTTCGAGAATTCCGGCCCTGCACATTGCGGCCAATGGGCACGAAGGCACGTTTTATCTCGACCTGAAGGCGAGTTACGGGCCATTGAATGCACGGCAACCCAGCGAAACGCTGTCCATTGAGATTCCGGCGGGTTATCTGCACAAAGGCTCAAACAGCTTCATCCTGTCCTGTATCGGCGCGCGTCCGTCGGAAACGGAGCCGCACGAGGCCCCCGGCATTCGCTACGATGGGCTTTCGTTGACGAACAATCCGCAGACCGCAAAGCGAAACAGTGCAGTCAGCGCGCGGGTGAACCCGGAAATCTTTTATCGCGAGAAAGACGGACACCTTTACGAAGTTGTCGACGCAATCCTTCAATTCGCGCATCCGCTTCCAGCCGGCCATGCGGAGTTGAAAGTATCGGGCAACACTTCCCAGACGAGTTTCTCTGCGACCGAGGACTTTGGCGAGAAGCGCCTGGAGTTTGAGGTACCGGAATGGACAGGGACGACGCGAGGGCGCCTGGAAGTGACGGCAGGAAGGCATTTCGCCTTCGATATGCCGCTTACCGCCGCGCGCAAGTGGACTCTGTTTGTTGTGCCTCACACCCACGTAGATGTCGGTTTTACCGACAACCAGGGCAAAGTGGCTGAAGTTCAGGCTCGGGAACTCGACCGAGTGATCGAGATGATTCACGAACATCCCACATTTAAATTCACCACAGATGGTTCCTGGAACGTCGAGCAATTTCTGGACACTCGTTCGAAACAACAGCAGGACGAACTTCTCAACCTGGCCCGGGAAGACAAAATCGGCATTCCTGCGAACTATGCGGAACTGCTTACCGGCTATGCAACTCTCGAAACGCTTTATCGCTCTCTCTATTACTCCAAGTGGCTCTCCCGCACATACGGCGTGCCGTTCACATTTGCGGACATCACGGACGTACCGACATATAGTGGCGCGTATCCTTCCGTCCTCGCGAGTGCGGGAATCAAGTACTGGGCGGCAGGTCCCAACGCTGACAGGGCGCCTACTACGGCTCTCAGGAGTTGGAAAGAAAACTCACCGTTCTGGTGGGAGGGCCCGGATGGGAAGAAAGTCTTATTCTGGTACGCTCACGGCTACGTGGAACTCTTATCTATCTTCGGTGGCCGCCCTCCGCAAGTGGCGGCAGGGCACGATTGTCTGCCCTTCTTTCTGCAACCCTTTTCCAGCGCAAGCTATAAACCCGATGCCATTCTCGTTTATGGGTCACAGGAAGAAAATGTCGAGGTATTTCCGCAGACAGCAACTGTAGTATCCGATTGGGATCGTGAGTATGCCTATCCCAGGATGCAATATGCCACGTTCACAGATTTCTTCCAGTATATCGACGAACATTTCGGCAACGATTTGCCGACTTATAAGGGCGATATGGGTCCCTATTGGGAAGACGGTGCCGGCACCGACGCTTATTTCACCGCAGTGGACCGGCAGAATCAGAATCGGGCGCTGTCAGCTGACATTTTGTCCACCGTCTCTCAGGGCGTGAACCCCGGCATGCATCCGCCCAAGGCTGAACTCGACGATGCATGGCGAAATATCGTTCTCTACTCCGAACATACCTGGAGAAACGCGGGCCACTCCCTTGCACTGGACGACAGCGAGGCGATGGTGAAGGGATTTGGCGTAAAGGACAATCACGCCGTGCAGGCGAAGTACGAACTGGATGACCTCACACAGCGTTCAATGGCCCAGCTTGCGGATCAGATTCACGTTCCTGCCGGGACCTTTGTCGTGTTCAACGCGTTGAGCTGGAAGAGAGACGCCCTGATGGAAGCGGACATGCCTGAAAATAACCAATTGACCGACATGGCAACCGGCCAGACGGTGCCTGTTGAGATTCTTTTCAAGAAAAGCGGCTTCATGCACGTGCGCTTCCTTGCGAGCGATCTGCCCCCGGTAGGGTACAAATGCTTCAAGATCGGGCCCGTGGCAGCTTCGAATTCAACCGAACTGCAGGAGGACAAGAACCCCGTAATCGAAAACCAATACTATCGGATTACTGTCGATCCCAAAACCGGCTCCATCCAAAGCATCTTCGACAAGCAACTGCATCGCGAGCTGGTTGACGAGCGCAGTCCATACAATTTCGGACAGTATCTGTATGTGACCGGGGGCGACGGACAGACACGCATCGTTTACTCCCGTGAAGGGGCTCCACTCGCGCAATTGACCATCCATCTTGCTACCGAGGGAGAGTACCTGGGATCAAAAAAAACGCCGTGGGGTACTTCAATCCGGCTAAGAAGCTCCGACGTGAATACGCCCAAGATCGATCTGGAAGTATTATTGTTCAGCGACCGGAAGAGGATCGAATTTCGATATAAGGTGCAAAAGCAATACACGCCGGCCAAAGAAGGAGTCTATTTCGCATTTCCCATCGCTGTCTCGTCTCCACAGTTTGGCTATGCGATCCAGCAGGGCTGGGTCGACCCGGCAAAGGATCTCCTCAAGGGAGGTAGCCTGGAATGGTTCACAGTGCAGCATTGGATGGAAGCGAGCGATTCCAGCATGGCCGTGGGAATTGTGCCTGTGGACGCGCCGCTCGCCAGCTTTGGGGACATCAATCGTGGCGAATGGCCGGCACAGTTTCAGCCCAGGTCGTCTACCATCTTTTCCTATGCGATGAACAATTACTGGCACACCAACACTCCGCCGGAGCAGGGCGGAAACTTCACGTTTCGCTATGTGCTGACAAGCCAGGATCATCTTGATCCCGCGGCACTAACACGGATCGGATGGGAGAGCATGGAGCCCGCGGAACTGGACTACGTCTTGCGGCAGGACAAGATTGACGATCCGGAGAGGCCGTTGCCGGCGGAAGGGACCAGCTTCCTCCAGATCGACTCTCCCAACATCGTGCTAGTCGATTGGAAGCTTGCGGAAGATGGCAAGGGCACGATCCTGCGACTTCAGGAAACAGCGGGTCAGTCGACCGAGGCCACGGTTAAGCTTCCACACGCAATTATTGGGTCCGCGACTCTTTGCAATGCCGTAGAGGACAGTTTATGGCCGCTTGACGTTACGACGCATGGGGTTCGACTGTCGTTCAGCCCTAACGAAGTGGTGACAGTTCGTCCGGTCTTCAATTCCGGTCGTTGACGCACTTACAATCGACAACGCCGCAGCGAGCGCGAGTTCTCAATTTGAATCAGAGCAGGTTTTATCTACGCGGCTATCAAGACTCGGGCGGTTCCGCTTGAAGGCACTTACGATGGATTTTCGAGACCGGAAGCAAGCAGAGTTATTGGATGCCTTCTGAAACTTGAGAATTGAAGGCCACGGAGAAGAAGAGGAAAAATGGGTGGACGTAGAGATTTCCTGAAGTCGGCAATCACCAGTGCGGCAGCGTGGATGTTTATCCCGTCGCTTTTCGAAGAAGCGGCACTAGCAGATGATCCGGCTGCAATCGACACGAATGGACTTGCCTTCACATCGGATAGCATATTGGCGGAGTTGTCCAAGGACGCCCCCGAATTTACGGCGCTGAGCATCGACGGACTGGGGAAAAGCCGGCGCGGCGGCAATATTGTCGACCCTAAAAGCTCGAGCACCGGCTTTAAAGCGTCGAGCTTCACATCCGGTGAAATGGTTCGCGTCGAATACCGTTCGAATCTGGCTGATAAGGATGCTCTACCGGAATGGACGGTTGAATTCACCCGCAAAAGGATCGTCCTTACATCGCGATGGTCGCCGGGCTTCGAGCCTATTCCGATGATCTTTCATTTCAGCCTGCCGCAGGTTCACAGCACTGTGTTTGGCGTCTTCCGAATGGATAACCTGCTGGCAGTTCCTGTGCTCATGCACTTTCCGGGCCAGGGCTCGGTGCGCATCACCGCCAATGTTCCCGATCTTGGATTGACTTACCAGTCCACGCGGGGTCAGCCTATTGCAACGCTCATGCTTCCTGGAGCGACATTCGAGCACAAGCGTGTAGTCTACACGCTGGATGTAACGGCAATCTACCCCGATGTGCCCGGGATTGCCGGTGATGGCCGCTTCGACGCGTTCCGTCGCAATTGGCTGAATATTCTGCAACTCAACCCAATGTACGCTCTCCTGGCCAACAACACCGCCAGCACAAGCTGCGCATTCTGCTACTACGAATATGGCGATATCGCCGCATTGACGCCGTCGCTGGCCGAAGGCCTAACCGCTCTCGATCTCGTGCGCATGACCCTGGATCGAGCTCTGGCCGGCGGGGTTGCATACGGGCTGCCAATGCCGGGCAATTTTCCAACGCCGTCTTCGGACACGTTTCCGTCCATGCTGATCGCCGCGGCCGACTGCGTGCGCGCAGGTGATCACGATGAGTGGCTCGCCGCAAACTACGACGGCATTCGAGGCTGGGGCGAATCCATACTCGCCACCGATACCGACGGGGATGGTCTGTTCAAATATAGCGTCAGCGGCAACTCAGGAATCTGGCCGGACGGCTTTCCCACGGTCCGGCCGTCGAATTGGTGGGACACCATCGGCTTCGGGCACGAAGATGCATACGGGAACGCGCTTGCCTTCCGCGCACTTCGGGACCTGGCCACGATGGCAGGGAAGATCGGCAAGTCCGCTGATGCAGAGCGTTATCAGGCCGCCGCAGAAAAACTGCGTCGCGCCTACTACGAGCGTTTCTTCGATCCCGAGACCGGCGTGCTTGGTGGCTGGCGCAGCGCCGACGGCCAACTCCACGACTACTATTTTCTGTGGGTCAACGGCATCGCCATCCACTATGGGTTGGTGGCGAAGCCGCAAGCCGATGCCATCATGGACAAGTTACTCGCCAAGATGAAAGAAGTCGGCTACGACGAATTCAACATGGGATTGCCCGGCAACCTGATCACCGTTGCACTCAAAGATTACGTGCACAAGGCCCCCGACGGCCTTTTCGGCGGTGGTGTGCTGCCCGACAACTCTGATGGCTTTCAGAATTACGAGAACGGCGGGGCCACTGGCTGCTTTGCCTTCTTCACGCTGGCCGCTCTGTACGATCTGGGCCGCAGGGAGGAAGCCGATCGAATTCTCTTCGCCATGCTTGGCGAATACGACCGGCGCGGCTTTGAAGGACGCGGCGCCAATGGTCGGTCGAACGACTGGCGCCGCTGGGACGGAACCGCCACGGGTTATGAGGGATTTCTGGTCGACAATTACTACGCCTTACTTGCTGTTCCCTTGCGGCAATCGGAGACTATTTGGCGCGGCGATTTCCGGGCATTATCTGTCCCGTGATTACGTCGTATCTCACTCGAAATTAACTCCATGCAACGCGTGAAAGGATAACGCGAGCGGGGAAAAAGCAAATGAAGATTGGTGGGTACAGATGTCTTCGATTGAAAATATCAACAGACGTAATCTGATGAAGCTGCTGGCGATGGCCAGCCCGGCGCTGTGTGCAGTCAATTCGCATCTGGCCAGTGCGCACGGCATCGCTGCGGACCACAGTACGGCGGCTCGCCGCGAACCACGCCGCCCGCGACTTTTTTATAACACCACCGCTTTGAAGCGAATTCGGCAAATGCTCGCCTCCGACCCTGTAACGGATGCATATTTGAAGCAACACGGCGAAGAATTGCTGAAGGCCGATTTCATTCCCGAAAGCGTTGCGGAGATCGGGGGCGGTCAGCAGGCCAGCTACGGCGTTCCAGGCGCCCAGATTGCCGACATGGGGCTGACACTTGGGCTGTTGTATCAGTTCACGGGCGAACAGCGATACGCCGATAAGCTGCGCAGCGCTCTTCTTTATTACGCCGGGTATCTTCACTGGGGAGGGGGACCGCAACTTGCTCAGCGTGTTCCGCCATGGCACTCGGTGCTGGAAACGACAGAATTCGGTTTTGGCTACTCCGCAGCTTATGACGCGTTGTGGGAGTTCCTCACTGAGAGGGATCGAAAAGCTGTCGCAGAGGCGATGGTTCACTTGGCCGTGGAGCCGATCCTCAATGACTGGATTCTGCCAACGAAGCGCATTCATTCATTCGATTCCATGGGGCATAACTGGTGGGGTGTCTGCGTTGCGGGCGCGGGGCTTTGCGCACTTGCCTTGCTCGGTGACGACCCCCGCGCGCAGGATTGGATTGATGCTGTGGACGCCGGATATGCGCAATGGTTCAACTATTCCGGCAACGTGTTGCAGAACCGCATGCGGACATTCGAGCAATCCGGCCCTTCCTATGAAGGTGTCAGCTACACGAATTATGGCGTCTCACAATACCTGCGCTATCGCCTCGCATGGCAGAACACTTTTCCCGATCGGAAGGCGCCTCGCATTGAACCGCTTAACCAGATCGCAACGTACTTCTTGCAGACGCTTTACCCCACCTCATCGGGATTCCTGGCAGTGAATTTCGATGACTCGTCCTATTCCGTGGATCTGACCGAAACACTTCTCTTGTTGGTGGCGTGCGGATTCACAAGTCCCGATGTCGCGCGTTACCTGGCGCACGTGCACACGCATCCGCAGGGCACGCTGCTTTCGCTTCTGCGGCAGTCTTCGCCGCAGCATCTTGCGCAAGGCGATGCGCCGGATGCATGCATTTACGGCCATATGGGCTGGGCCACAATGCGTTCCTCCTGGGAGAACGACGCAACGTTCCTGGCCATGAAGTCGGGTTACACGTGGAATCACGCGCACGCCGATGCTGGAACATTCGTGCTCTTCAAGAATGGCAAGCCGCTCATTATCGATTCAGGAACGTGCAAGTATTCCCGACCGGAATACACCACCTACTATCGAACGAGTCGCGCACATAATGTGATCCTCTTCAACGGCCAGGGCCAGCCGGAGGAAGATATCGGGTTGGGTTGCAAATTTCCCGGCCATTTACATAGTTTGATTAACGGCCACGGTTTGAAATATGTCTACGCCGATGCTACTGGCCCGATGGCTCGCTGGTTCACCCGTAACTACCGTCACTGGCTCTGGAGCGGAAACCTCATCCTGATCGCTGACGACGTGCGTGCGCACGCCGAGGGACAGTTGGACTGGCTGCTGCACTTTGCCGGCGACTATGCAGCCGACAGTACGGGCGGCGTCCGGTTGAACAACTATGCAGCAAGTGCACTGGTCAGGGTACTTTATCCGCCCTGCCAGATTCACGAAGACTCGGGACTGGCCGATCACGATCCCGACAAGAGGATTCCATATCTGGTCTTTCGTCCGCCGGTACAGACGCGCCTGCAGCAATTTATCGCGGCCATCGATCTGAATCCCGAGGCCCCGGCAAAGTGTCAGGTGATAGAAGACCCAACGTATGTTGGGGTGCGGATTCAGACGGCGGATGCAGTGGAAGAATCTTATATAAGCCGCCGCGCCATCGCCACACCGGGCACGATGGTGGTTCGCATTGGCGAGTGGACGACGGACGCATATCTTCTGCATCTCAGACGAGCGTCTGTTCCAGGCGGCAAGATAGAGCGATTTTTCGTGAGCGATGGCAGCTATCTTCGCCGCGGAGATCAGAGCGTCCTCGAATCGTTATCCAAGCTTACCGTTTGCTGGTCGCCGGGAGATCCATTGGAAGTTTTCTCGGACGACGCCTCTTTTTCGATTCAGATTGCCGCGGAGGGTTTGCCTAGCAGCGCGCGCTGGAATGATCGCCGGGTAAGCGCCAAGTTTGACAGTCGGAAGAACCTGGTATCACTCAACCGCACCGGGGTCAGCCACAGTGCTCGAGATTGAGGCCGGTTTAGTGCCAGATGTGGGTTCAATTCTGTGAATCAAGGTAAAACCGCAAATCCGCCAGCTGTTCATCCTGCGCTGATTTCAGGACCGCTATACCTTGTGCTTATCTCTGGTGTAGCGGCCCTGGGCGGATTGTTATTCGGCTACGATACGGCAGTCATCTCCGGCGCCATTGGTCCGCTGCAAAACCATTTTGCGCTCAGTTCGGCGGCTACCGGCTGGGCCGCTAGTTCGGCGCTGGCGGGATGCGTGCTGGGTGCTGCCGTCGCTGGGCTTTGCGGTGACATTCTAGGCAGGCACAAGATACTTCTAGTCTCAGCTGTTTGTTTCTTGCTCTCGGCCTTGGGCACCGCGTTCGCAACATCTTTTGCACTTTTCATATCGTTTCGCATCGTGGCGGGTATCGGGATAGGCGCTGCATCCATTGCCAGTCCCTTGTACATTTCGGAGATTGCTCCGGCCAGATGGCGAGGTTGTTTGGTTGCCATGAATCAGCTTGCCATTGTTTCCGGAATGTTGCTCATTTACGGCGTAAACTATGGCATCTTCCTGCATGGCACCTCGCAATGGAATGAAACGACAGGATGGCGCTGGATGTTTGCCTCTGGCATTGCGCCTTCTCTTCTGCTCCTGAGCCTGCTGTTCCTTACCCCGGAGACGGCTCGATTCCTCATGATGCGCGGGCGGCGCGTAGACGCAGAGAAAGTCGCGTTTCGCTTCGGCGGGCGAGATCTCGAAGAATTACTCGAGGTGCCCATAACGACAGAAGCCGCGCATGAACATCTATCGAAGGTCCTCTGGCTCGGCATCGTTCTTGCGGTGCTACAACAGGTGACCGGTATCAATGTCTTCCTTTATTACGCGCCTGAGATTTTCAGTCATGTGAGTCATTCTGGAAACGTCCCTCTGCTCGAGACAGTTTTCGTCGGTGCGGTCAATCTGGCATTCACGATCCTTGCGATGACTTTGGTTGATAAGGCTGGACGCAGGCCACTGCTTATCATGGGATCGCTCGGCATGGCACTCTGCCTGATTGCCATGGGACTAGCGTCGATGCACTCCCTAGTCGGTGCATGGCTGCTGGCTCCTGTGCTGGGATATATCGCGTGTTTCGCGCTCTCGGTGGGCCCGGTGACCTGGATCGTATTGGCAGAGATATTCCCTTCGCACTATCGGGCAAGAGCAATGGCGGTCGCTACGGCCGCGCTATGGCTTGCCAATTTTGCCGTCTCGCTGACATTCCCCATGCTCGATCAAAGCCGTTTGCTTATCCGGCACTTTGGTCACGGCTTTTCGTTTCTTCTTTATGCCGGATTTTGTGTGCTGGAAGCGTGGTTTGTATGGAGCAAGCTGCCCGAAACTAAAAATCGATCTCTCGAAGACATCTCCGCGTGGTGGCAAGACAGTGGCTAGATCCCGATAGACCTCCGTGTCGACATCGACATTTACACCGAAACAGAGATCACTCGTTCTACACAAACCGACGATAGCCAACAACGAGGCATTCCATGACGAACCGCACGAATGAGTCACGGCGCTATTTCCTTAAAAGTGCCGCTTTAGCCGCTCCAATTATGCTCGGTGAACTGACTGCTGAGTCGCAGACCAAGCCGGCATCGCATTCCTCCGATTCAACAGGTTCCAACCCGGCAACTTCACGGAATTACTTGGGCAAGGACACGCGATTGAGCATATCGATGTGGGATTTTTCCTGGCTCATGGCACATTATCCAGGTGGCGCTTATGAAGATCTGGAACAGCGGGTTGCTGAGGCCGCCGAGCGTGGCTATAACACCTTGCGCGTGGATTGTTTTCCTTCGCGCATCTTGGAGAGTGAATCCACATTTCCAAAGAGGAATTGGACGCCCAGCGTCAACCTTCCCCAGTGGGGAGAGTATGCGGGGGACCATACGTTTAATGTTCGCAAGGAGGTTGCCAATCTTGCCGCCTTCTGCCGCAAGCATGGAATCTGGCTCGGCCTGGATTCGTGGGATGTTTCGCATATGTTTCGCAGCGCCAAGCTTTCCTTCGTCCAGACTTCCGGCGCTCCCAGCGGACTGTTTGGCTTGCCGAATAAGGTCATGATTCCTGAAGGGAACCAGGAGCAGGCTTTTACCGCGTATGGCGAAGTGTGGGCCAAGGCGCTCCAACTGTTGCGGGAGGACGGTGTGCTTGAGCGCGCCGTCTGGATCGCTCCGATGAATGAAGTGCCCAACTTCGTCCAGGGTAACGTCGCTTCAGTGATCGCAGTGCGGAAGATGATGGCGAATGGACAGGTAACTAAAGCTGACGGCGCGGCGGAACTGAACACGCTCTTTCGGCGGATCAACGACTATATGGGAGCGCCAATCAAGGCCGAAATCGCCAAGGAGCGCATCCCGCTGTCTTACTGCTCTAACGGAGACATTGACTATGCCGCACGACTAAGCGACATCTACGACGTGGTCGATCTCCATTTCATGCCGCAGGTGATTGAGGACGACGAAGACAAGCGCGCATTCCAGAAGGCCGGTCCCGGTGCCCCGAATGGTAACTTCCAGGTGCTTGAGACTTTCGATCTCAAAGCATTCTCGAAGGCATGGGAAAACGCCTGTCTCCAAAACTACCCCGCGATGCTGGAGCGCGTATCGAACTTTTTCAATCATGCGCTTGAACATATGACGCTTCCATCGGGTAAGCGTCTGCAAGCCATCGTCACGGAATGCTACGGCTCGCTCGAGTGGCCCGACAGCCCGGACGTTAGTTGGGAATGGTACAAGCGCTACAATGCGGATGCGCTACGGATCGTCGCAGCAATGAACCTCACTGGCGCAAGCCTTTCTAACTTTGGCGAGCCGCTCTTCACGCTCTGGAATGATCTTGGTTGGCACTGGACCGGAAACAATTACTTTCGCGTCGCCCCGCAGCTGTTCTCTGAGTGATTCCGTGGACTCTTGTGCGGCGCTGCATTCGCTTCCATTTCGGCAGTTACCGGGTTCCACCTCGGAACGTTTGCTGGAGCGGAAGCCCTTTGAAGGGAAAAGGTGGGATAGAAAAATGAGAAGAGCTTTCATCGCAATTCTGTCCAGTCTCGTGATTACTATTGCTGCTCAGGCCACGACTTTCCACGTTGCCACCAACGGCAACGATGTCAACCTGGGCACGCAAACGGCTCCATTTCGCACCATTCATCACGCGGCCGATGTTGCACAGCCGGGCGATGTGATCAGCGTGCACGCGGGAACCTATCGCGAACGCGTCAGCCCGTCGCGCGGAGGCACATCGGACGCGAAGCGCATCGTCTATCAGGCCGCTCCGGGCGAGAGGGTCGTGATCACCGGCTCTGAAGAGGCGAAGAACTGGGTGAAGATTCAGGGAGACGTCTGGAAAATGACGCTCTCCAATACCTACTTTGGCAGCTTCAATCCTTACAACGATCTCATTCACGGTGACTGGTTCAGTCCTATGGGACGGCAACATCACACCGGAGCGGTGTATCTCGACGGCACCTGGCTCGCGGAAGCGGCCAGCCTCGACGAAGTGATGAAACCAATGGGGAACGATGCGCTTTGGTTCGGGCAGGTGGACGCGAAGACGACCACAATCTGGGCACAATTCAAGGACATCGACCCGAACCGGCAAAACGTAGAGATCAACGTCCGGCAGACGGTATTCTATCCAGAAAAAACGGGAATCGATTACATCACGGTTCGCGGCTTCACGCTTGAGGATGCGGCCACACCATGGGCGCCGCCGACGGCCGAGCAGATCGGCGTGATCGGGCCTCATTGGAGCAAGGACTGGATCATCGAGAACAATGTGATCCGTAACTCCATTTGCTCGGGAATCTCGCTGGGCAAATATGGCGATCAGTGGGACAACACTTCGGCCAACAGCGCACAGGGCTACGTGAAAACGATCCAGCGCGCCCTCGCCGACGGGTGGTCAAAGGAGAAGGTCGGCCATCATATGGTGCGCAACAATACGATCTCCGATTGCGGACAGGCGGGGATCGTGGGCAGCTTGGGCGCTGCGTTCAGCACCGTTGCCGACAATACCATCCACGACATTCACGTTCGGCGATTGTTCGGTGGCGCGGAGATCGCAGGCATCAAGTTTCACGGGGCGATAGACGTGCAAATCGATCACAACCAAATTTATCGCACCCCTCTGGGTATTTGGCTCGACTGGATGGCGCAGGGCACGCGCATATCGAGGAATCTCTTCCACGACAACATCTCTGATGTCTTTGTTGAGGTGGACCATGGGCCATTCCTGTTCGACAACAACCTTTTTCTCTCGCCTGTGTCGCTGAGAGATAATTCGCAGGGCGGCGCGTATGCGCACAACCTTTTCGCCGGGTCCGTCAAGGTGAACGCTTTCGACGGGCGACAGACGCCGTTTCTCAAGGCTCATTCCACCGAGGTCGCGGGACTTCACGATAATCCGCACGGTGATGATCGCTACTACAACAATGTCTTCGTACAGCTCGCCGACTTGAGCGTGTATGACACCGCTCAATTGTCCATGTGGATGGACGGAAATGTCTATCTGGATGGAGCCAAGCCTTCGAAGTTCGATCTTCACGCTGTCGTTGTACCCGATTTCGATCCCCGGTTGCAATTGGTCTCAGAGCTGGGCGACCTCTACTTGGAAATGAGAATCGATAGGAAATGGACCGATCAACAGGCGCGGAAGCTGGTGACGACGGCACTGCTTGGGAAGGCCCAAATACCAGATTTGCCTTTTGAGCAACCTGACGGCGCACTGATTCGGATTGACACCGATTATTTTGGAAAAAAGAGGAATCAATCGAATCCGATGCCGGGACCGTTCGAGCGCACCGGACAGGGTGATCTGAAACTTAAAGTGTGGTGAAGATGAGCGTCTGAACGACGCGTCGTTCTTGCATCGAAGTTAGGTCTTGTATTCGCCGGTACCGGAGAATGAACCATGCATTTGTTTAAGCGCATTACTGCATTCACATTACTTTTCCTGGTGATGGGCGCGAAAGCACAAGTCACGCCCGACAAGCCTATCCAAATCACAGTGCAATGGGACAAGCCGGAGACGACGTTGCGCACTTCGCCCACGTTGCAGGTGGTTGTGATGCCTCCTCTGGAACGCAGCTCGCCCGTCCATGACGCCGCCTTTGCTGCGGTGAAGGAACTTGGCGCCGACTATGTCCGCTACGTGCCCTGGTACCCCTATCCAAGGTTCGCGGTCGCGGAACTCGAGCCGCCGAAGGACGGCAAGACTTCCTGGGATTTCTCACTCATCGACCCGATGACGATCGACTTCCTGCACGCAACCGAAGGCCATTCGCCGATCCTGAATTTCAGTACGATTCCTGTTTGGTTTTTCAAGACCACGAAGCCCGTCGTGGTCCCCCCCGATCCCGATCGACTCTTCTTGGGCGAGAATCAAGGCACCGAGCTGTTCGATCCGACCTGCAACGATGTCGCCGGCTACTACACTCGCCTGGTCAGTTGGTATACGCAAGGCGGCTTCATCGACGAACTCGGCGTGCGCCATGAATCCGGCTACCACTACCGCATCCCATACTGGGAGGTTTTCAACGAAATCGAGGCCGAGCACCATTTCACGCCGGAGCATTACACCACCTGCTACGACGCCATTACAGGCGCTCTACACAAGGTTGATCCTCAAATGAGGTTTGTCGGTCTCGCGCTGGGCTATCCAGAGCAGGGCGCGGAGATGTTCGAGTATTTTCTCAATCCGGCGAACCACAAACCCGGAACACAACTCGATATGATCTCCTACCACTTCTATGCACAGCCACTGCTGGAAGAGACCCCGGACACATGGCAGTACACCTTCTTCCACGAGGCAGATCGCTTCCTTACCGCTGTACGATACATCGAAGAGATTCGGAAACGTCTATCGCCCACGACGCGCACTACCCTCGACGAGATCGGCACCGTTCTGACCGGCTACAACAGTGTGAAAGATCCGCACGTTCCGCCGATTTACTACATTGCCTCCGGCGCGCTCTACGCATATGTCTACTTGGAGACGACTCGGCTCGGTATCGATGTTGTTGGCGAATCTCAGTTGATGGGGTTTCCATCGCAGTATCCCGACGTCACCATGATCGACTGGAAAACCGGAAGACCGAATGCGCGCTTTGAGGTGCTGCGCCTGCTGCACGACAACTTCACGCCCGGCGACATGCTCTACCACATGACTCACTTTGGCGGCCCTAGAGACTTTAGACGCGATATTGACGCGGCCGCATTTGAAAGCGCTGCTGGCGTGAGGAAGTTGCTGGTGGTGAACAAGCGCAATCGCGAAATCACCCTGCAACTGCCGCCGGAGTTCGCGCTTGGCAGCATCACCACCGTCGATGTTAACGCGGGTGTCACCCGTCCAGCAGCCCAGCCTTGGAGCAGCTCCACGCTGACTCTGCCGCCCTTCGCCGTCACTGTCGTCGTTGCGGAAAAATGACACCACGGCGCGTCGTACTGCTCCGCAAATGAAATTGAATGCAAACAATCGAGAATCGGACAAGGAAGATTGAGAAGGAACTAAATGAAAATGAAACGGCGCGAGGTTTTGAAAAGGCTCACAACGGCGGCTGGAGGAACGCTATTGCCGGCGTCTGCGTGGTCAGCGCTCGCGCAACCGTTGACGCAGAATGCAAATCTGCCGGGGACATCGCCCGTTCGTACCTCTTCCCGGCAAGACGCCATCGGGACCGGCCGCCAACCGGTTGACGATGTCGATCCGATCATTGGGACCACCGGGACAGGGCTGCGATGGATGATGTTCCCTGGCGCGGCGATGCCGTTTGGCATGGTCAAGCTCAGCCCGGACAACAAGTCGTGGACAGGTAGAGCGGGCAGCGGGAGGGCGGGCTACAACTACAAGATCCCGACCGTTCTGGGATTCAGCCACATTCACTCGTGGACGATGAGCGGCCTTCTGATGATGCCCACTACGGGCCCGCTGAAAATCGTCCAGGGCCCGGAATCTGGCTCGCCGGAGAGTTTCCGATCCCGTTTCCGGCACGAGACCGAGAACGCATCGCCCGGGTATTATTCGGTGACGCTCGACGATTATGGGATTCGCGCGAGTTGACCTGCACCACGCGCGCTGGATTCCAGCGCTACACCTTTCCGAAGACCGACCAGGCGCGCATTCTGTTGGTGTTGGATGTGCCTGGTGAATATGCCAACGTCGTGAAAAATGCCATCATTCGCCGCGTGAGCAGCACAGAGATCGAAGGCGAATCGGAACAGACCAACAATCAGATCTACACCTTTCAAAAGTACAAGCTGCACTTCGTCGTCCGCTTCAGCAAGCCGTTCGATTCCATGGGCGGCTGGGTCGGGACGAACATCACTCCCGCGGTCAAAGAGATTACCGGCGGCGGCGACGTGGGCGCCTTCGTCAACTATCAAACGGCCGAAGGCGAGGTGATTCAGGTCAAAACCGGGATTTCTTTGGTGAGCATCGAGCAGGCGCGCCTGAACCTCGACACGGAAATGAACCGCTTCGGATGGAACTTCGACGCGGTGCGCAAGAACGCCCGCGACACCTGGAATAATCTGCTGAAGAAAATCGAAGTGGAAGGCGGTTCGGACACCGACCGGACGAAATTCTATACCAACCTGTACCGTTCCTATGTGGCGCGAACGATCTTCAGCGACGTAAACGGCAAGTATGTGGACCCGAACGGCGAGATCCGCCAGCTCAAGAATCCCGAATCGCCGATGATGGGCTGCGACGCTTTCTGGAACACCTTCTGGGATCTGAATCATGCTTTGGGGATTGGTGACGCCGGAGATCCTGAACCAATGGGCAAGGTCGCAGCTGCAACTGAATGACGATGGCGGCTGGCTCTCCAAAGGACCGGCGGGCCTTCGCTACAGCGGCGTCATGGTGGGTGAGCACGAGATTGCCTTACTGGTTGGAGCGTGGCAGAAGGGCATCCGCAATTTCGACGGGGAGAAAGCCTTCGCCGCGATCAGGCATGTGCAGACGACTCCGGGAAAGCAGTACTACGACGACATCCGCTCGGGGCGTTGGATCGACGGCTGGGTCGGTATGGAGCAGCTTCCGTCTTATCGCGATCTCGGCTACGTGCCGGTGGAGGACGGCACATGCCTGGACGACGCTGACGCTCGAATACGCCTACGACGACTGGTGCGCCGCGCAGATGGCCAAGGCTCTGGGCAAAATGGACGACTACCGATACTTCTCGAAGCGTGCTCAGAATTACCGCAACATTTGGGACGCGTCGGTGGGCTATTTCCGGCCCAAACATCGTGACGGCAAATGGGTCGACGATTTCTCGCCGCTCGACCACTCAACGCTCGACCACAAATATTACATCGAGGGCACGGCGTGGCAATACTCCTTCTACGTTCCACACGACATGAAAGGGCTGATCGGATTGATGGGCAAGGACGAATTCATCCGGCGTCTTAATCAAGGATTCGAAAATTCGCGGCCGGACTTTTCTCGCGGGTTCGTCGACGTTGGAAATGAGCAGAACATGCAGGCGCCCTTGGTTGTTCAATTACGCTGGAGCGCCATGGCTGACTCAGAAATGGACACGGGAGGTGATGGAACATTCTTACTTCGCCGAGCCCGCCGGCTACTCCGGCGACGAGGACCAGGGACAAATGGGATCCTTCTTCGTGATGATGGCCATGGGCCTGTTCGAAATGGACGGTGGCTGCTCGACAAAGCCGATCTATGAAATCGGCAGCCCGCTGTTTAACAGAATTGTCGTGCACCTGGACAGGAAATACTATCCGGGGCGGCAGTTCGTGATTGAGGCGAAAAATAATTCACCGGAAAACGTCTACATTCAATCCGCCACTTTCAATGAGCAAACCGCTCGACAAGCCCTGGATCTATCACAGCGACGTGGTGAAGGGCGCCACGCTAGTGCTGACGATGGGACCCGAGCCGAATAAAAACTGGGGCAGCGCTCAGGATGCCGCTCCTCCGCAAAACGAAATCTGAAGTCAGCAAACTCGCGACGAAACCTCTATTGCCGGGTGGGCACTGTGACCAGCGCTATGAATTTCAACCAGGATAACGAAATCATCGAGGAGAACCTTTGAGCATTCAAATCTCACGCCGTGTACTCGCCAAGGCGCTTGCAGCCAGCGGTGCCGTAGCAGGCCTTTCCCGTTTGACGCCAGCGGAATCTCCGGTCTCAAGCTCGCTTGCTCTGCATAACTGGCAGCGAGTTCATCCCGGCGTATGGCGAACGACCATCGGCATTCCAGAAAGGTTCACTCCAGTATCGAGTCGTCTCGTACCTCCGCAAGTGGAAGCGTTCGCGAAGCTGCCTCGTGTGGATGCGGCTTCGCTGCCTCCCATTGAGGGGAAGCAGACAAAGCGCGGCTGCGTGGTTCAACTGCCACTGCGGCCAGGCGAACAGATCTTCGGCTTCGGTCTTCAAATGCTATCGTTCGCGCAGCGCGGGAAGAAGAAAGTAGCCCGCGTGAATGCCGATCCAAAAGTGGACACAGGCGATTCTCATGCGCCCGTGCCGTTTTATGTAACGACCGAAGGCATCGGCATTCTGATCGACACAGCCCGATACGCGACATTCTATTTTGGCGATGCGCGACCCAAGCCAACAGAAACTGCGCCGGTAACTTCCGGATCCAGTCCCGACCCGAACTACGCACACACAGTTCACGATACGGACAATGGCCGGATTATCGTTGAAGTTCCGCGCGCTTCGGGAGTCGACGTGTATCTGTTTGCCGGGCCTGCAATGCTGGATGTGGTGAGGCGGTATAACGTCTTTTCCGGCGGGGGATTTGTGCCGCCGGAGTGGGGTCTTGGCTTTTGGTACCGCATGGCAGCTCGGGCGAATCACGAGGATGCTCTCGCTCTTGCAAAAGAACTTCGAGATAGCAACATCCCCTGCGATTCTCTTGGCCTGGAACCGGGATGGCAATCGCACGCTTACTCGTGCACATTTGCTTGGGACCTGGAGCGCTTTCCAGACCCTGAAGGTTTTGTAGAATCCACTACCAGTCTGCACTACAAAATCAATTTATGGGAGCATGCTTTTACAAATCCAGCCTCCCCGCTCTTCACCGCGCTCGAACCCCATTCCGGTGATTACGGCGTGTGGGGTGGGCTAGTTCCCGATTTTGCCGGCGCGCCGGCGCGCGAAGCCTTCGGCGCATACCACGGCAAGCACCTGATTGACATGGGTGTGAGCGCATTCAAGCTCGACGAGTGCGACAACTCGGATTTCACCAGTGGATGGTCCTTCCCGGAGTTAAGTTCGTTTCCGTCTGGTGTCGACGGCGAGCAGATGCACAGTGTTTTCGGCCTGCGCTATCAAATGGCTATCTGGGACGAGTTTCGTAAGCGCGGCAAACAGACTTATGGTCAGGTCCGCTCCAGCGGCGCGCTGGCTACTCCTTATCCGTTCGTGCTCTACAGCGATCTCTACGACCACAGAGTTTATATTCGCGCGCTGGTCAATTCAGGATTCAGCGGACTATTGTGGTGCCCTGAGGTGCGGCAGGCCGAGAGCGTGGAGGACTTGATTCGCCGTCTGCAAAGCGTCGTATTCTCTCCCTTGGCGCAGGTTGACTGCTGGTTCTTGAAGAATCCCCCATGGAAACAGATTGATCGTGCAAAAAACAACGCGGGGCAACTGCTTGAGAACTGGGAGAGCCTCGAGGCCCGTTGCCGCGAAATCATTGGTTGGCGAATGCAACTCGTTCCTTACCTGACCGCGGCTTTCCAGCACTATGCCGAAGATGGGACTCCGCCCTTTCGTGCTCTGGTTCTCGATGCGCCAGAGGATAAACGGCTCTATACAGTCGACGACCAGTACATGGTCGGCGACCGCATGATGGTTGCGCCATTGTTTGCGGGAGAAGCGGGCCGCAAGATTGTCATACCGCAAGGCTCCTGGCATGATTTCTGGAGCGGCGAGGTAGTGACCGGCGGAACGGAATTATCGGTACTTGCCTCAATGGAACGGATACCGGTGTACGTCAAGAGCGGAAGCATCGTGCCCTGGGCGGATGTTGGTATGTTTGCCGAAGCTCCTGAAACCCGCCGCATCGCTGCGCGCATTTACGGTGACGGTTCGCTGCCCTTCACGCTCAACGACAGCAAGAAAAAACTGCTTCTGAGTTGTCGCAACGGAGAAGGAAGCGTCGAAGGTGAGGCCAACGGCTACAACGTTTATGCGTGGAAGCATATAGGGTGAAGTGCAATCGACTCCGCCTGACAATCGCGATGGCAATCGCAACCTCTCTGCTCTTTATCACTCAGGCGGGGAGCGCGTTTAGAATCGCCCGTGTCGCTCGGCGGTCAAGAACTCGAAATCCTGGGACCTTAGTTTGCGCGTTGTTCGCGTAACGTGCAACATGATCAGTCCACAACAGTGCAATCCCGGCTACAGGAGTTGAAATGAAGCGGTTTCTGTTAGTTCTTTCTTTTCTGGCATTCTCTGCCCTCACTCTTTCGTGGCCGGCGACTGGCCAATCGACGACACTTTGGGAGCTTGGAAAACCCGATCAATCAATCATCGAGTTCAACGCTGCCCCTGCGAGCCATGTGGTCTATCGGGTAGGAAAATCCGATTGGGCAAAAGACTGGCCCGGTGTACAAACGTCCGGGTCTCTTTATGAGATACATTTCAATCTCAGCGCCGCGCCTCGAGGCGTCTATCAACTGAAAGTGTCAGCTCTCACCTCATATCCCAGGACACCTGCCCTGCGGATTGAAATCAATGGACACAAGGGGCTCTATTATCTCCATCCCAAACCACTCTACCTGGCCGATCAGCGATTTCGCGACGCGGATTTGCTGACGATTGCGCTCCCCGCCGCCTATCTGAAAGCGGGCGAAAACATTCTGACTTTACAGGTCGTCGATAGTGAGGGCTCGGCCCCTGCGGCCAGCGGGCCAGCCCAGACAGTTGCGTATGACTTCATCAGCCTGTCCAGCGATCCTCACACAACTTATGCCAAGGGAGCTATCACCGCAGATGTTATTCCCACCATTTATTACCGTCAGGAAAATGGGCATCTCGTTGAAGAGGTCGATGCATTCCTCCACTTCAATCAGGCCGTGCCGGCTGGCCACGCGATGCTTCAAATCAATGGCAAGCAATACTCCGCCGACATTTCCGCGACGGAAGATGCAGGCGAGGAGCGCGTGAGGTTCGAGGTTCCGGAGTGGCAAGGAACAACTGCCGCGGAACTCGAATTCTCCGCTGGCGCGCATCGCACCTTCAAGTTGACCCTGACCGCGGAGCGCAAATGGACCATCTTTGTGGTGCCGCACACGCATGTCGATATCGGCTATACGGATTACCAGGGAAAGGTGGCCGAAATCCAGGCGAACACCCTCGTAGAAGCGGCCGATCTGATCGAAAAGTATCCTGACTTCCGATTTGCGACCGACGGCTCCTGGAATCTTCAGCAATTGCTCGAGACGCGGTCGCAGGCGCGGCGAGAACAGGTTCTCGGCTTGATCCGGTCTGGCAAGATGGGTATACCCGCGGACTATTTCAATCTCTTGACTGGTTACGCCTCCCTGGAAACGCTATATCGCTCTCTCTACTATTCAAAAAGCCTGTCGCACGAATTTGGCTTGCCATTCGACTATGCAACCACGACGGACGTTCCTGCTTACACCGGCGCCTATCCTTCCGTTCTCGCAAGCTCAGGAATTAAATACTGGGCAGTGGGTGGAAACCAGGATCGGGCAACGGTCCTGGCGCACGAACAATGGGACGAAAAGTCCCCATTCTGGTGGGAGGGGCCTGACGGCGAAAAGGTGTTGTTCTGGTACTCGCGCGGCTATGCGCAAATTGGAAGCGTCTTTGGCGCCAATCCGCAAAACGACACTATCTATCAATCTCTGCCGGTCTTTCTCGCTCCCTACGACAAGCCCGACTATAAACCCAATGCGGCCTTGATTTACGGCGCGCAGGGTGAGAACACCGACTTGCATACGTATCTGGCGACATTCGCGACGACCTGGAATCAAGCATTCGCGTACCCAAAGCTGCAATACGCAACATTCACCGATTTCTTCAGCTATGTCGACAAGAACTTCGGCGCCCAGCTGCCAACTTACAGAGGCGATATGGGGCCGTATTGGGAGGACGGTGTCGGCTCTGACGCATACTATGCCGCAGAAGATCGCCAAAACCAAAGCGATGCGCTGTCGTCAGAAGTCGTCTCTACCGTCTCTCACATCGTCAATCCCGATGCCCATGCACCCAAAGAAGAGCTGAAGGATGCGTGGAACAACATCCTCCTGTTTGCCGAGCACACATGGGGCGCCGGCGGCTCGATCAATCGTTCGGACAGCGACGAATCCGTCAAGCAGTTGGCCGTGAAGGACAATTTCGCAACGCAGGCACGCTTTGACCTTGAGGACATCGCGAATCGCTCCATGACGCAACTCGCGCATGAAATACACGTTCCCGCCAGAACCCTGGTTGTCTTCAACGGATTGAACTGGAAGCGCGATTCGCTGATTGAAACCGATCTGGATAAGAATGAGGAACTCTACGATCTCACCACGCATGAGCGCGTTCCCGTGGAAGTGCTTTCAGAAAAATCGTACTTCGACCATGTGCGTTTTCTCGCTCGCGAACTTCCTCCGGTGGGTTACAAGTGCTTCCAGATTCGCACCGTATCTGGTTCATCGGCGGCGCCTGACGCAACGGAGACCAACCCGATTGTCGAAAACAAGTACTACCGGATTACAGTTGACCCGGCAAGCGGCGCGCTGAGAAGCATCTTTGACAAACAGCTCGATCGTGAGTTGGTCGACCCTAATAGCACCTACAAATTTGCCCAGTATCTTTATGTAACGGGCGGCGGTCCGGAGAAGGATGGGCCCACGCGCATGATTCACCCATTTCAGGCGCTGCCCGCGGCGAATTTGACGATTCATCCCGCAACGGATGGCAAGTATCTGGGCACAGAGAAGACCCCCTGGGGCCACTCCATCAAGCTGCATTCGTCCGGCGTAAACACGCCCGCAATCGATCTCGAGATTCTTCTTTACGACAACCAAAAGAGAATCGACTTCGATTACAGCGTTCAGAAATCGTATACGACAGCCAAAGAAGGCGTGTATTTCGCGTTTCCCACGGCCGTTCAGTCTCCCGAATTTGCGTATGCCACGCAGCAGGGCTGGGTCGATCCCGCGCACGATCTGCTGAAAGGCGCCAGCCTCGAGTGGTTCAGCATTCAAAAGTGGATGGCGGTGCACGACTCCAACATGACCGTGGGTATTGTTCCTCTCGACGCGTCCCTGGCGAGTTTTGGCGACATCAACCGTGGGCTTTGGCCGACCGAGTTCACGCCAAAAACGTCAACCCTCTTCTCCTATGCTATGAACAACTATTGGCACACGAACTACCGGGCAGGACAAGGTGGAACATTTACCTTCCGCTACGTGCTGACCAGCGCGAAAGACTTCGATCCGCCGGCGCTCAGCCGTCTCGGATGGGAGAGCATGGAAGCGCCTGTTCTCGATTCAGTGATCAATCAGGATAAAGCTGGCAACCCGGATGAGCCCTTGCCCGCGGAGGGAACGAGCTTTCTTGAAATCAACTCTCCCGATATCGTGCTCGTCACATGGAAATTGGCAGAGGATGGCAAGGGAACCATTTTGCGTCTTCAGGAGACAGCGGGCCGATCCGCGGATGTGACCGTCTCGCTTCCGCACTCCAAAGTTCAATCCGCCGTGCTTTGCAATTCGGTCGAGGATCACTTGAGCGACCTCACCGTTACGAATAACCGAATCCACTTGACGTTCCACCCGAACGAAGTTCTAACGGTTCGTTTGGTCCCATGACGTCCAACACATCTGCACTTGCAAGCGTTCAATGTAAGAATTGAAATCATCCAAGAGGTGTTCCCCGATGAACCGCCGCGATCTGATACGGTCCTCGCTACTGACTGCAGGTGCTCTGGCAGCGAACACGACGCGGGCACAGGAGAGCGCTACAGTGCCCGGCGATCATCCTTGGCCACAGGTTCCCACGGAACTCGGCGGCGCGCAGATGCCGAATATTCTCTGGATTTGCCCGGACATGCAACGATTCGACACAATTGAGGGTCTCAATAACGAGGTCATCCATACTCCCAATCTGCGCAAGCTAATGGCAGAGTCGGTCACACTGACACACGCCTACGTTCAGAACCCTGTGTGCTCTCCATCCCGGGCCAGTTTTTTGACCGGGCGCTACCCACACACCACCGGCCTGCGCGCGCTGGGGCAGCGGATTCGTCCGGACGAACGACTCGTCACTCGTATCCTGTGCGATGCCGGATACTCATGCGGCCTGTCAGGCAAGCTGCATCTCTCGCCGGTATTCGGAGGGCGTTTAGAAAATCGCATCGACGACGGCTACAGCGTCTTCGACTGGAGTCACGACATCAGTGATCTATGGCCAGGCCAGAACATGTGGAAGGTGTGGCTGCAAGAGCAAGGAGTAAAATGGCCCTCGCCTCCGCAAGGCAGCGACGCTTTGGCTTGGGGTGTGCCAATCGATCCAAAATATACGCAAACCGCATGGTGCTCCGACAAGGCGATTCAGTTCATTCGCGGCCAAAAGGACTTTTCGCCGTGGCTCATGTCTGTCAACATCTATCAGCCGCACGCGCCCTACTGGCCTACTGAAGAGTATCTGGATCACTATCGCCCCGCAGACATGCCCGGCCCGAATTATCGAGCCGGAGAGCTGAAGAACAAGCCCATCTATCAGCAAATTGACCATGAGGGCGCCTCTGGTGGGCATGACGTATCGTTCACGAAAACCAGTGACCTTCAGCATCGCAAAATGAAGGCTGCCTATTACGCAATGATCGAGCAGGTCGACACAGAAGTAGGCAGGATGCTGCAGGCACTCGAAGAGACCGGCCAAGCCGAGAACACGATTGTGATCTACATGAGTGATCACGGTGAGATGCTGGGCGATCATGGAATTTTTCTAAAAGGTCCGTATTTCTATGAAGGCGCCATCCGCGTTCCGATGATTATTCGCTGGCCCAGAAGGTACAAGGCCGGTTTGCGCAGCGATGCACTCGTCGAGATGGTTGACCTGGCTCCGACCCTGCTTGAGGCTGCTGGCATTTCGATCCCTGTAGGCATGCAGGGAATGACACTGACTCCATTGCTTTCCGGACAGGCGACGACGCATCGGGATTCGATCTACTGCGAATTCTTTGACTCTCTTGCCCTCTACGATCCGCCGCCGATGACTATGTGTGTCAGAACGGAGCAATTTAAAATTGCATACTACCAAAAGCTCGGCGTTGGCGAACTTTACGATCTTGAAAAGGATCCTGACGAGAGCAACAACCTATGGGATTCCTCGAGCGCCAAGTCAATTCGTGAAGAAATGATGCTTACTATGCTGGCGCGCGTAGTGGATACGATCGATCCAATTCCCGAGCGGAAGTGCCTATGGTAGCACCGCGAGCCCAGTATAAGCGCCAAAGCGTATTTTCTGCGTCGGAGCGTCGTTCCAAAGTAAGTTTCCCGCTTAAAACGAGATTATCGATGCGTCGCTCAACTGCTGATACGCTTTGCATCCACTAGGTTCAGTACCATCTGTTTCGCCGAGATCGTCGCCGGAGACCGACAGCCGTCATCACACGTCTGTAGGCAACCCCGGACCCACGCTTTTCGGTCGGGCTTCAAATCGAGCACCAATGTCGGCGCGGGCTGTAGCTGTCATCCGGCTGGGACTTTCATCGCTCGACTCGCGTTCCTTTACATCCTGTCTGGCCGAAGGCGGCCAGTTGCACGCGTTCTGAGTTGTTATCTAAGTAGTAATTGCGAATCGCCAGTTATCCAGCTGCGCTACACTAACAATCTCGCTGGTACAAATTACCGGGCAGGCCAAATCGATTCTGTGGCGAAAAATAAGGCTGATTCAGATCTGAGCGTGCAAGCGAAGAGGCGTTTACGTTGTGAAATTGTCACCAAACATTCGTCGCCAGAATCCTCGTATTCACAATTTTCCTGCCGTCAATCCTCATTCCCAGTACGATCTGGAGATTGCGGTTTTCCCAGCCGCGCGGCGCGGTTCGCGCGAAGTCGTTCAGCGCTGCTTCGTCCGTGATGAACTCGCCTGCGGCTTCGGTGCCGAACTGGCTCAACCCGCCCACCGAGATGACCACGCGCTTTCCTTCGCGGTCGATCACTCGGGTGATCAGAGCATAGTCAACGTTATTCTGTTCCGGATAGGCCTGCGTGATCGACCATTGTTGGCCGGGCGATGTGCGATCCTGAATTGACCACACCCTTTGGGATGCAGTCTGAATATCCTTGAAGGAGAACCGCAAGCCCTCGTTGAGGCTCATCGACCAGGGGTTGTTAAACGCTCCAATGAATATCGCATTCGATCGATTCACCTCCGCCGACTGGACCTCCTGCGGCCAGCGCAGCTGATTCGTAATTCCGTATCCAGACAACAAATTCGAGATGCTCACGGCCGCGCGGAGATTTCCGGCAGTTACTGTGTCGTCCCGCGTCACCGTAATTCTCCCGGGATTACCCAAGAGTGCCTGGTCGCCTTTCTCGATCGCCTGCCTCACTGACTCCGATGGCCAGAACGAAGTTGCATTGCCGAAACAAACGATCGCTCCACCGTGATCCTGGATCAGCGGTTGCCAGAACTCCCTTAATACGCTGGCGGGCGGTGTCGGGTTGTGCGTGAACAGGATCAGGATTGCGTTCACCGCGAGCAGCAACACCGTCGCGATCAGGAGGGGCTTCGTAAGTTTCTGCCACACGGTTCCAGACTGAACCACGACGGTTGCGGCTGGAATTGTCGCGGAAACGCCGGTCAAAGAAGGACTGGCAGCGGATGCTTCGACGGGCGCCGCCGGCGCTTCGGGCGCGAGCCAATGAAACTCGGGAATATATGAGCCTGAGGTTAAGCAGATCCTGATTTTCGGATCGGGCCGCACCTGAGAATAGTGTTGGGCCAGTCTCCGCCGAACGTCATTCGCGCGTACGCGAACGATCGCATCGCTTGAGGTCTCATAATCGATGGGTCTGCCAAAAAGCTCGGCGCCCAATACGCGCTCGGTCAGGCTCTCGTAATCCCTGACGAGCGCAGCTTTGACGACGAACTCCAGAAATTCGCAGCACCGCTTGCTGCTTGAGAACTGCTCGCTCCGCAGGAGTGTTTCGAGCTCAGTTTGAACCTCGCCGATCTGTTCTGACGTCAGTTTGCGCAGTTCACTGGGAGCCGAGGCGATAGTCATTGAATACGCTCGAGTGCGGATGGGGATCCGCGAATAAACTATCCATCGTAGCACAGGTCGTAACGTGCCCTTAACCTTTTCTGTACGTTGCTGAATTCAAATATCTTAAGGAAGCCGCAAAGTAAAACTAAAACTAAACTGTTCGGAACATTGACTTCCCCAATATGCGAAGAGGACATTGGTTTGCGGTAAAGATTGGGATTGCCATGGACCGCCAATGTAAGGATTCCTGGCACATAGACCGCAGGACCGTGTACTCGTTCTAAGCCGAAGTGCAAGTTACGCAAAGGTCTAAAAGGCGAAATGTGCAATCAGCCAATCGATTGCTAGGGATTGGAGTCGTTCTGATTTCCCGGGCGTGACCTCGGCCCCAAGGACCAAGACCGACCAAAAATGCGGCGCCGTGAAACAACAGTTTGTCACCGCAAGACAGCAACCTTTTTCGGGAGGATAGCGATGAGCAGTTTTAGCAGGCAGTTGATGTACACACTGAGCAGATGGAACCGCATGATCGTCACCGTGGCCAGCATTCTCGTCATGGCAATCGCGTGCACGATCGCGCTTGCGCAAAGCGGCGCCGGCTCCATTCAGGGCACGGTCACTGACGCCACAGGTGCAGTGATCCCTAACGCCTCGATTCACGTGGTCAATCAGGCCACTGGTGTGGCCGTTGACACCAAATCCAACAATGTCGGCTTCTATCAGGTGCCGTCGCTCTTTGCTGGGACATATGTTGTGACCATCACCACGTCAGGCATGAAGACTAATGTGCGGACGATCGAGCTTCTGGTCGACCAGACAGCCGTCATCAATGCTGCTCTGACTCCGGGTGCCGTCACACAGCAAATTCAGGTAAGGGCGGATCTGGTTCAGCTCACAACTACCGACAACGGGGTGTTGGGCACGGACATCGAGAATGCCAGAATCAACGAACTCCCCATGAACGGCCGCGATTTAATCACCCTGGCCAACGAAGTCACGCCCGGTCTTAGCTCCTGCGATCAGTCGCCCTCCTGCGCCAACGGCATGATGCCGTCCGCGATAGGGTACGAGGTTGATGGAGTCTCGCTGTCAAATCAGGAATTCGGAGGCGCCAACGCCGGGCAGGAAACCATGCCCGACCCTGACGCGATCCAGGAAGTCAAGATGGAGACGAGCGGCGAGGGCGCGCAGTTCGCGACGCCGGTCACGGGTGTGATGACCACGAAATCGGGAACCAACTCTTTGCACGGGTCATTGTTTGAGACTGCCCGCAACAACGGCTGGGGTATCTCAAAGGTTAGACAGGATCCATCCAACTTCGCGGCGCCTCACTACGTGCGCAACGAATTCGGCGCATCCGTCGGCGGTCCCATCGTGGTTCCGCATCTTTATCATGGGAAAGACAGATCCTTTTTCTTCTTTGCGTACGAGCGGTACTCGTTGGCACAAATTGCCTACACGAATACGACCGTGCCAACCATGGCCATGCGTAGCGGCGACTGGAGCGGTTTGGTCAATGGCTCGGGCGTACTGCAGCAACTCTACGATCCGGCGACGACAACGGCTAACACCACGTGCCCCACGCCGACCGGAGGCACAGTCAACGCGCAATGGTGCCGGACGCCGTTCCCCAAGAGCGCCGGCGGGGCTGCGAATCAGATTCCCATAAGCCGCATTTCTCCGTTTGCCCAGGTCATCTACGCGATTACGCCCCAACCGACCACAAGCGTCAACCCGCTGGTTACACCCAATTACAGCAATCCCGGTCGTTCCTATGAGACGATCCCCAACATGACCTTCCGCCTCGATCACGTGTTCAACGAGAACAATCGCGCCTATCTACGGTATACCAACGAAAACACGACAAACCTGAGTTTGCGCAACGGCGCACAGCCAGTAACGCTTGGGGCCACAGTGAATGGCGTGAATTATCCGGCCGCGGCGGAAGGCGAGGCTAACTCTCCAACCAACCTTTTTGCCGCCTCTCTTGGGTACACTCATATCTTTTCGCCGACCTTTTTCTCGGAAACAATCGTGTCGCAGCAGTGGTTGAACCTTGCCAATTATGCAGCCGGGCCTTCGCCGCATACCGACATCGAGTCGGAGATGGGAGTGCCCAACAATTTCGGCGAAACCGGCTTTCCGGACGTTGGAGGCAACCTGGACGGTATGAACGGGACGATGTACCAATACGACTATTCCCAAATTCTCACCGATCTCGACGAAAACCTGACCAAGACATTGGGAAAACACCAGTTGCAGTTTGGCGGGCGGATTCAGCACGAGCGCTTCGGGTATCTGCCCAACGAGGCCCTGGACAAAGAGGACTTCGGCGCCTACGCAACGGCTCTCGAGAATCCCGCGACCAACAGCAGCAACAGCTACACAGGATATTCAAATACCGGCTACGCCGACGCCGACGAGTTTCTCGGCGCCGCGCAGGATTATATTGTGAATCTTCAGCCTCTTTACAAGCACTTCCGCGATTACGAGATGGACAGCTACATCCAGGACAACTACCACATCCTCAGGAGCCTTACGTTCAACCTTGGCCTGCGCTACGAGGCACACCCGGCGCCGTTCCTGAAAGATGGCGCAATGACCGGGTTTGACTTCAATAACGATGCCGAGGTTCTGGGAGCGCCCACATCAACGCTGATTTCCAAGGGCTACACAACGCAGGCGATCGTTACAAATATTGAGAACGACGGCGGCAAATATGAAACCCCGCAACAGGCGGGCCAGCCGGCCGCTATGATGAATAGCTACAACTTGAACTTTCTGCCGCGGGCAGGGTTTGCGTGGCAAATACCCGGCAAATGGGGAACGATCCTTCGCGGTGCGTATGGAAGATACATCTACCCGATGCCGCAGTACTTTTTCATGCTCAGCGTAACCGGTGCGACTCCGTTCCAGGGCAACTTTGAAGAAAGCTACATAACCGCCAACCAGGCCCCGGACGGACTGCCTGACTATTTGCTGCGGACAGCACAGAGTTCTGCTGCAAATCCGGCACTCGGCATACCGCCCATCGCGGGCTTGAACAGCGCGAATGCGGTAAACAGCAACGCGACAAATGGCATTCTTCCTGGCCAGACGTTTGATGCCATCGACACGGACGATGCGCCCGATAACATCACCCAGGTGAATGTGACTATTGAACAGCCGATGAAGGGAAATTCCGCGCTGCGTGTCAGTTGGATCTATGCTCATGACGCCAATCTGTGGAACTTCTATCAGTTCAATAACCACCCCTCGACCTACGTTTGGGAGATGCAAACCGGAACCACACCCCCCAACGGAGGAGCCTCCACAATCGGTACGAACCAGTATTCGACGACTGCGACCGGACCCTACGACAAGATCATGTGGGGCAGCGGCATGCGCCTGATCCAAAAAACCGGCTGGTCAACAGACAATGCGTTGCAAGCCAACTACCAAAGAATGTTTCATCATGGAGTCGCCTACCAGATCAGTTACCTCTGGTCGAAGCCCATGCATACCGGCGGAGAAGCGGGCGGCGATGGCATCACCTATCCCAGTGCGGATTTCATCTACTCCGCTGCGAGCACAATGACATCGCCTTACGGTACGGCCATCAGCCCGGCTCTTCCGCCTCCGCCGCCGACAGGAGTGCAGCCGTGGCAGTACTACCACGCGTTGAACAAATTTGAATACTACAGAGTTGACACGTACCAGCCAAAACAGGAGATCAAATTCAACGGAATCGTCGATCTGCCCGTTGGATCTGGTAAATGGCTCCTGCACAATGCGAATCGCGCTATGAACGAACTGGTGGGAGGCTGGCAAGTGGCGGGCGACGGCAATATTCACTCGCAGGATTTTGCCCCAACCTCATCTCATTGGGGGCCGACCAACCCGCTTAAGGTGTACAAGCACAGCGCTCCTGTCTCGGATTGCCGCAGCGGCACTTGCTTCAATGAATATGAGTGGTTTAATGGCTACGTCGCACCGACGGCGGTCTCCGGAAATACTTGCTCGGCGGGCTTATCTGCGGTTGTATCAGGAATGCCCTCCGGTTGGGCGCCGTATCAAACTCCGATCGACACAACGTGCAGCGCGCCGGTCGGTGGCAAAACTGTCACTGATACCTACTTCGGAGACGACGAAGTAAGCATTACATTGCCGGGCAAGTCCCCGGCCGCGATTGCTTATGCTCCAGCCTCCAGTATCAGCGGGGCAAATCCTTTCTCGAAGACCGTGCTCAACGGGCCGTTCAATTGGACAGCAGATGCGTCACTCTTCAAGGCTTTTCCTATCACTGAGCGCTATAACTTGAGGTTTAACATGGACGCATTCAACGTCTTCAACGTGCAAGGCTACAACAACCCGAATGCAACTGACGGGACGGAATGCGTTGCTCCGGGTGGCGTGGGATGCTCCTCGTACAACCAACCTCGTCAGATTCAATTCACGCTGCGTCTGTCGTTCTAAATGGCCGCCTCATTGCAGACCATCCTCCAATCCGATTTTCGGTGGTTGGTCTGCATTTCATTGTTTCGGCGCATTAGCATTCTGAAATGCTCACACAGATAAGGTAGAGATCCGGCTTTTGCGGCGATGGCACTCGTGTGAACGCCTACGAGATTCGCACGAAAAATCAGATTGCAGCTTTTGGAGATACACCTTGATTGAACGCCGAGATTTTTTGAAGACAGCCGCGGCCGGCGCATTCGCTGCATCTGCGGTTGTCACCGGAGGAGTCGAGATAGCCGGGGCGGCTCCAATGCAGGTGCCATCAGCGCAGGAGCGTGGAATCTACAATGTTAGAGACTACGGCGCGCGAGGCAATGGCTCGGCTGATGACACGGTCGCTATTCGGTCCGCTATCGCGGCGGCTCAGCAAAACGCATACGGCGGCGTGGTATATCTTCCTGTCGGCCAGTACGTCGTAACTGCCCCGCTGGTCATTACCAGAAGCGATATCCTGATTCTCGGGAGCGGCCCGCTTGCCACCATGGGCGGCGCCGGTCAAAATGACGGCAACTGCACAACGATAAAACCCGCGGCGAGTTGGACGCAGGGAGGCGCAAGTCAGCCCGCGTGCATCCTGTTTGACGCGGGGACCGCGGGCACCGCCCTTAACCGCTGCGGAGTGGAGCGCCTCACGATCCTCGGGAGCAATCTGCCATCTGGAATCCAGATGCACGGCATTGCCACTTACGGCTATGTGGGTGCCTTCAGCGTTACCGGCTGCATCATTGGCTCCATCGCGAACAAATCTTCATCTGGAATCACCAACACGACGAGCTATGCACCCACCGCACAAGGCAACTCAATTATCCGGAATCTAGTTCAGGACGTGGGCGGCGACGGTTTCGATCTCGCTTCCGGTGACATGACAATGGAGCATTGTCATGCGCAAGGCTGCGGAGGCAATGGAATCTCTATCACCACCAAGGCCGGGGATACCCGCATCGCAAACTGCCGCAGTGATCTGAGCGGCCACAACGGCTTCTACATCAATGTCCCCTTCGGTCAGTACCTGGGCATGGTGCAACTCGCCAACTGCTCTACTCAGCGCAACATGGAGAACGGCATCCTGATCGTAAACTCAACTTCTGGCAAGATTAGCCCCGTATACTTAACCGGGTGCGTTTTCCAGGGTGATGGGAGGAACGGTTCAAGTAGTGCCGGCATCCGTCTGTCGGGGCCAGTCATGGCGACCATAACCGGCTGCGGAGTTCACGTCAACACCGTAGATGTCCACTCCGGTGTCCCGCTGTACGCGATCACTGTCGCCTCCGACGGCGTGTCGCCGCCGGTGATGCTCTCGATGCTCGGCGGCTTCTACAATGCAGTCACGGCGTTCTGCGACAAAATAGATACACCCGTGACCTCTGACATCCGCGTCTACACCTATGCAGGCTGCCAGTGGAACTACAACAAGATTCCGACGCTGACGACAGAACTCTAAACCCGCTCACGCCCGCGCTGGCAACGTAAGGTTCCTTACATTTCGTCGCGTGATCATTCAGGGGACTCTTAGACCAGGGGAACTTTTAGACTGCCATCCTCAAATTCACCGTGGCGAGAATCATCGTAAGTGAAAACAGGACAAGTAACCAGTCAATGGTTCAGCACAGAAAGCTTCTGACGTCGGCAATGGAGTGCCCGGCGTTTTTTGAACCAGTTGGAATGATAGAAAGCGCTGTCTATTTCTGTTCCTGCTCCGTGGAAGTGCTGGACGTGTTCTCTTCGATAATGGCCAGGTCCCATGGAGCCAGCGTGAGTTCAGCGCCTGTAGCCACAGGCTTTTCATTCAGCAGATCGATTCCGTCAGCATTCGCATAATGAAAGTTTCTTTCCGCGCCCGAGTAATTGAAAAAGTAATGCACTCGCTTGCCGAGGCGATTGATGCCTTGCTGCGTATGGACGGCGGTGGGCAGTTGCTGATCGGGTCCGGCGAGGCCCGCCTGCTCAAGGGAGGTGCGTAAGACGGCGGTCTGCAGCCTGTCAGAGAGATAAGTTCCCTCATACAGCAGAGTGCCGGCGCCAAAATTGTTTTCCGTGATCGCCGGCCAACGACCGAAAAATGGCTGATCGTAATAGGCGAGGGCCTTCGCGTGGTCGAGCATGAGAAACTCCGCCCAGTATTCCACCTGGTTGGCGTCGCCCACGTGGAAGGGATCGCCCTTGAGCGCGAGCGGATGCTTCAGGCTTGAGAACTCCTGGTAGCTGAAGCCCGCAGCTTCGCGCAGCGGGCCCGGCGCGCGCACCCAACGCACCGCCGAGTTCTCATTGGCAAAGCCGCTCTTGAAGGTCATCACCACGTGGCCGCCGTTCTTCACGTAATCGGATATGCGCTGAAGAAGCGCGTCGTCAGAGATGTAAAGGGCGGGCACAATGAGCAGCTTGTAAGCGGAGAAATCTGTGCTGGTGGGAAAAACGAAGTCCGCGCCCACATTGAGATCGTAGAGCGAGCGATGGAGCTGGCGAACCAGGGTGGTGTAAGTCGCCGTTGGCGGATCGTCGCTCCATTGCGGACCGGAAGAGCTGAAGGGCATAAAGCCAATGGCGTTCCTGGAGTCGCGGCTCCACAGGATGGCCACCTGGTTGTGAATCTTGAGGCCGACGAGATGCGGCCCGATCTTCTGCAGCTCGTGCGCGGTGCGGCTCACCTCTGCATAAGCGCGGTTGGGCTCGAAGTCGTGCGCGAGCACGCCCTTCCAATAGGTCTCCTGGTTGGCCGGAATTGACGCCCAGTGCCAGTACTCCACCATGTCGGCGCCGTTCGCAAGATGCGTGTAAACATCTTCGCGCAACTGCCCGTCGTAGGGCGGGAATTGAAAGGCCGATGACCAGCCCGTGGTCTGCGCGTTGGTTTCCGTCACCAAGAAGTTGCTGTGCTTGAGCGAGCGCGTGAAGTCCTCCTGCAGCGACTGCTCGGCTCCGTCAAAGTGATCCTGCGTGCCGTGGTAGACGTTGACTGCGGGAATATCGAGAAAATCAGCGATCGCCTCCTCGTTCACATCGGGCTTCATCATGCCGGCATAGTCGGTGGTCACGAACTGGCGCGGCGAGGCGCACTGGCGCACCAGATCGGCTTGCCAATGCAGGAAATCGGTGACGCGCAACTGGCTCCAGCGCATCCACTCCAGCTTGTAGCCGGTGCTCTGCGCGCCGTCGCGTGTGGGCAGGTCTTCCCAGGTGTGCAGGTTTTCGCCCCAATAGTTGAGGAACCAGGCTTTGCTCAGCGCCTCGGGTGTGCCGAATTTTTTCTCAAGGTAATGCTGGAAACCTATGAACACATCGCGATTGTCCGCGTCTAGGCTGCCGGTCTCGTTATCGAGCTGCCATCCGATCACGGTGGGATTGTCTTTGTAGTGGGCCACAATGTGGCGAATGAGGCGCTCAGCGTAGAAGCGGTAGGCCGGCGAATCCGTGTCCATATTCTGACGCATCCCGTAGACGCCAGGAATCGACGGCCCTCCGTACAATCCGGGATTCAGCGTGCGTGCCAGAATCTCTGGATGCTCGTGCGCCATCCACGCGGGAATGGAATAAGTGGGCGTGCCCAGGATGACCTTGATGCCCGCCTTACCCATCGCATCCACGACGCGATCCATCCACGCGTAGTCGAACTGCCCATCCTCCGGCTCCCACAAGCTCCAGGTGGATTCGCCCATGCGCACCACGTTCAGCCCCGAGGCCTTCATCAACGCCACGTCCTTGTCGAGGCGGTCGTAAGGTTCGTACTCGGGGTAATAGGCGGCGCCGTAAAGCACGTTAGTAAAATCCATGTCCGGCCTCACCGGCGGAGCAGCCGTCGGCTGTTGCGCGGTATCCAGGGCGCCGCAACATGCCAGCACAAAGACTGCGAAGAATAACACGCGAGATGATCGTACCGATAACTGCATCTGTAAACTCATTTCCTTCAAGCCGTGTTTCAGCTTTCGCTTTCTTTCATGCCAAAAAACACGATGGCGGCGCCTGCCTCCATCTGGTTCTCGATCACCGCGCGGCCCTTGCGATCGAAGCGGACCTCGGTTCCCTCTGTCGCCCAAAGTTCCCGCGCCGGAGCGTGACGCGTCGTATACACCAGTTTCCCCGGCGTTGTAGAGAAGAGAACGACAACGCCCTTGCCGTTGGCGGGATTGATCTTTTCATGCACTTCATCACTCGATGCGACGCAGCCGGTCCTGATGGGATCGCTGGCCATAACATCCCGGCGAATTGTCTTGTAGCGGCCTAGAACCTGGCTCATCCACCCGATACCTTCCTCGGAGACCATGGAAAGATTGCCCCAGATGCCGTTTTGGCCGAGAACCAGCGTTGCCATATTTACTAACTGCGATGCGTAAGGATCGTCGGGAAAGTAATGCGTGAGAAACAGATTGGATGGAATCCATCGATCGTAGTCAAGAGGCGCCCGGCATATCCAGGTTCGCGCCGGACCGGGAAAGAAGAAGATGTTATCGTTTTGCGCGCCCGCCTTGTGCGGCAGGTCGTAATCGGCGAGATACGGGCCGTTATTCGCGAGAAAGAATCTTCCCGCAGAGAGGAAACTCAGGCCGACCGCGCGCCCATTCTCGGTAATATCGAAATCGAAGATGATCTCCGGATAGACGCTGCGCACTTTTTCTACAATGCGAACCATCTGCAGCGGCAGTTGGAACGCATACGAATCCGAGCGCTCCTCGCGTGAATTGATTCTGCTTCCATGCCAGTGATCCGGGGAGTCGCAGCCGTACGCAGCAAGCGCGTCCCAGATGAAGTAGCGGGCGCCAGTTTCTCTGGCGACGCGAATCAGTGTATCTGCGTAAGCCTCGCTATAACTACTTACCAGGCACATGGGATAACTGGCTTCGGATCCCCATATATCTCCCGGCTCTGCGGTCTTTCCCATCCAGGTACAGATATCGTCCCGATGGGCGGACAATATTCGGCTTGAAACCGCCGCCATGGTTGGATTGAACCACAGGCCGAGCTTCATTCCATACTTATCGAGCTGCGCCTTTACTGTCCCTAGTCCATCAGGAAAGCGCGTGGAGTTCGGCTCCCAATCCCCAGTCTTCTCAAACCATCCTGCGTCCATCACGAAGATTTCGAGGCCGAGGCGATGAGCTTTGTCGAGTTCCGCCAGCATCTTCGCGTTGTTGTAGGAGCTGTAGTAGTCCTTGTGATACCACCACTTATCTCTCTCCTGAAAGTTCCAGGTGTTGTAGAAGAGGTAGGGAGTGCGGCTGCCGCCGTTCGTATCCATGGCTTCGCGGACGAACTTGCGAAACTGCGCGGCCACGCCTGCCGCTCCTGAACTGGAGACCGCAGCTTCCATCCAGATCGTGTCATAACTGCGCATCGGCTGGCCGCTGACGTAGTTGGCCTTGGTGCCGGCCAGCACCACTTGGCGATCGGGCACCAGATTGAAACGCAGGAAGGTATCGGGCGCCTGCGCGCCGTGCTCGTAGGCGAGCAGCAGCGCGTCCGCCGGTTCAGCCGACGCGACGAGGATAGGTCCGGCCACGCCGAGCCCATCCTCAAACCACGATTCCGGAACCTCGCGCTCCGCCAGCGTATCGCTGTGCAAGAGCGCATTCCAGTTCGATAGCTGCACCTCCATTACGCGATTCAGCTGATGCAGCGAAACGCGAAGATACTCCAGCGCTCCACTTTTGCGATCGAAGGTCAAGTCGTCTGCATCGCCGCTCTGCAGGGAGTACCGGAATCGAACCACCGAGCTTTCCGGAGCCAACTGGAAAATCAGATGCAGTTCGCAGCCTGGCTTTGCGGCGAGCTGTCCGGTGAAGGAATACTCTGTCACTCCGTTGCCGAACTGTTTCGGGGCGCGAGCAGAGCGAACGTGTTGGAGAGCGGCTGGTACGGCTCCCCCCTTGATCGGAAATTGCGGCGGAGCGAATGAGTACCTTTGGCCACTCGAAAGATGCGTGAGTATCCACAGATTCGACTCATCGCCGAGCACAGAAATGCGAAGAACGGAGTTGCTGCATTCGATGCCGGCGCGGCCTGGGACAGAAGTACGGTTGACCAGCAGCGGCCCGCACGACGACAGGGCCTCAGCTCCCGTTTGGAGCGCGGGTGCGGCTAGAGCGGAGGCGGAAACAGCGGAGATGCGGGTGAGAAATCCTCTTCTGCTGATCATGGTTCACCCGCCGCCGATTCGACCTTCCGCTTCTGTTGCGCGCCTTCCAGGCGTGGCTGATTTTGGCTAGCCGGCGAGACTTGCCGCTCCAACTCAAAATGATGAGGCTTGGGCATAGTCTCCGGCCGAACGGCTGCGTCCAGTTCGCGCTCGGCCTGGCGCAGAGTAGCTTCGGCGATGCCGGTCGTTGCGCTCTGCTTCACATCGGCGCTGAGCATGAACCGCGCCTGGTCCAGCTCGGCGCGCTGGGTTTCAGTCCCGGTGATACCGCGCGCCTGGTCGACCATCGGCGTTTTATAGAGCGCCAGATTGATGCCGCGCTCCAACTCTTGCTGCGAGAAGCTCGCGATGGACTTGCCGTCGATGGAGAGCGCGTACTGGCCCGGCGCGAGCGAATCGACGCGGAGCATCTGCCGGTCGAGATCGGCAAGATTCGAGATTTGCAGCAGCAGCGGCGTCATGGCATTGTTGAAATCGAGGGGCAGGGGAAGCGCCTCGTCGAGTTCCGACCACTCCAGGCCGTCTTCGGATTTCTGCAGATGCGTGATCGTGGTGCGTTCGCTTGCGGTGACGCTGGCGCTTTCCGCGTTCAAGGCAACGCTGCTCACGGTCGGATCGGCGTGCCAGGCAGCCATCAGCACCGCCGCCATGATCCAGTGGCCGGCCTCGGCGGGATGAATGCGATCGGGAATGAGCAGCGCAGCAAGCTGCGGATCGCTTGCCGTGGCGTGCTGCAGCGCTTCAACCATGTGGCAATGAAAATCGGCGAGAAGGACCGGTGGGCCACCGGCAGCTTGCAATTGTGCCGCGATGTGGTCTATATCTCCGGCCAACCGGTCGATCATGCGCGAGTAGCCGGGGAATTCGGTTCCATGAGTCATCTCGTCATACGGTGTGGGCATGATGAGCGTGAGAGCGGCGTGGGGTGCAGCCTCGCGAAGCGAATCCAGCAACGCGTTGTAGTTCTTTTGGAAATCAGCGTCGATCTGATCGGGCGATCCATAGCCCCATCCGCCGTCGTTCATGCCCAGCATCACGGCGATCATGTTGGGTTGCCACGGGGCGACGTCGCGATGGACGCGCTCCGCCATGGCGCCGGCGTAGCCGCCCGCGGCCGTATCCCCGGGAACGCCGGCATTGACAAAGCGAACGTGCAGCGACGGGTAGCGGGTGAGCACAAACGCTTCCACATCGCGCGTGTAGAGCCGCTGCGCCGTGATGCTATCGCCGTAGAACACCACGGTTTCGCCATCTTTGAGCGCGAAGGGCTGGGCGATGGCCGCGCAGGCACAGAATGCGAGTGCCAGGCCGACGCAAATTGCGCAAAGCAGACGATTCCGCTGCGCAGTTCGATTGCGCCCGATCATGGCCGCTCCCCCAGCCGCGAGAATGGCATAGCGGCAAAGCGCGGAGCACCTAGCCGCTCGCGTACCGCCGCGCCCAGCGTGGCTGCGTTCTGGAATCCCTGCCATGTTTCGAGCAGGCGGCCATCCGGCGTGGAGAGGCGAAGGCCGCCAGGCGTTCCGCCATCGCGCACAAACTGGATCTGTGGCGCGTCCAGATCGAGCAGCGCGTTGGCAAGCGCCGCTGCTTTATCGGGCGGCGGATTTGCCGTCTCGCGCAGATGCACTGTAACGGCCAGAGCGCCGCCGTATTGCACCGCCAAGCTGCGCAACACCATCAACTGCGCGCGTGGCGCGGGCACCAGCAGCCCGTCGGCGTCGAGAACAAAATCAATTGTGGCGTCCAGGCGTAGCGTGATCTCAGTCGGTTGGGGCGTCCAGTGCTCCTCGAGCGATGAACCTTTCTCGATTCCCGCCGCCTGCAGCGCCGCAAGGGTGACGTTATGCTTATCGCCGAGCGTGAAGCGGGCCTCGCCCGCGCCGGAATACGAGTACGTGTTCGCCGATGGGGCAAACTGCGCGTTCGCGCTATAGAAGAGCGGCGCGTTTGATGCGATGCGATCGTCAGTAAAGAGAATGGGCGCGCCGTTGGTTGCCGCATCGTCCACGATGGCTGCGGCCCCGCTGACGGGCGGATTCCAGAGGAGGGTGTTGTTCTCAATGCGCAATCCGCGGATGACGCCGCCATTCCACGTGTGTAGATAGATGGCGCCCTGCAGCGTTGCAAGCCGCGGGCTGAGCGCGTTTGCGATGCACAGATTGTCGCGAACCATGCTGTCGCTGGTTACATAGCCGGCCGCAAAGACGGCGATGCAGTAGCCCTGCGTGTCGTGCCCATAGTTGCGCTCCACGGTGTTGTGGGTGTTGTTCCAGTCGATATCGAATGCACCGCCATCCACGCCGGGGCTGTCGGTAAGAAAGGCTTCGTTATCGCGCACCGTGCAATCCGCGCAGGTCCAGGTCCAGATCGCGTTTGGCGTGCCAGTGGTTTCAGTGGGCTGCATCCCCGTTTCCCACGCGCTGCTGTTCTCAATGAGTGCATCGGAGTCCCGAAAGAGAATGATGCCGTCGCCGTATACGTCATGCACGCTGGAGTTACGCACTGTAACGTGCAAGTTGAGCGGAGAATCCATGCCAAACGGGCCGCCGCCAATGAGAATGCCGGCCCATTGATTGGTGTGCGCGGCGTCCACGCCATCCACCAGCACATCGTTGAAGATTATCTTGCGACTGCTGGGGCTCACCACAACCAACCCACTGTCTTTGTTCTTCAGCGAGCCGCCGATTACGTCGTGGACATACAGATTCTTGAGATAGATGTGATGCAGCGTGCCGGTGTCGCCGCTCACGAAGATGCCATACTTGCTGCCACCGGAGAGATCGAGCGAGTCAATCTGCCAGTACTCCTGATTGAAGAGCGCCAGCGCCTGCTGATCGCTGGCTGTGGCGACGATGCGCGGCCGCGGCCCCTCGCCGAACGCGGTCAGCCGGACGGGACTTCCCTCGCTCCCGGAGCCGAGTGGTGCAAACGTGCCGCGGCAGACCGTTTCGCGGGCCAGGGCGATTTGGTCGCCCGCCGTAAAGGGATGCGCCCGCGCCGCGGCCAGCGTGTTCCATGGATGTGCGCGCGAGCCATCGCCGGGTTGAGCCGCAGAGCAGTCGACGAAGTATTGGTGCAGGGGAGCAGGCGGACCTTGCTGCGCAGTCGCGCGATCGGAGGAGACCGCGAAGAGAATCATTAAAAGAAGGCAGGCCCGGGCGGCGCCGCGCAATCCGGGCCGAACAAACCTGAGTAGGCTGCAAGCAAGGCGCATCATGAAAACAGGCTCCAATGCAGGACTGCGCGGGCAGTGGTCAAGGGGCGGAGGAGCGTCCCGAGCAGCGCTCTAATCAAGAAGCGCCGCCCGGGATTGCAAAAGTGAGGCAATGACTCAGTCTAGAAGAGTACCTTGACCGCGAGTTGCGCTTCGCGATCGGAGCCGGACAATACGCTGGTGATCTGGCCGAAGGTGCCACTGTTGAAGTCCGGGTTGGGGTTTGCCAGATGCACGGTGTTCGCGGTGTTGAAGGCCTCCGCGCGAACGTCCAGCGTATAGCGATCTCGGATCTTGAAGTCCTTGGCCAGCGAAGAGTCGAGGCTCACATATGCCGGTCCGACCACCAGATTGCGGCCCGCGTCGCCGGGGAGGAACGAACTACCGGCGATATTTGAAGGCACGCTGAAGGCTTTGGTGTTAAACCAGCCGTAGATGGTCCTCTGGCCGCGCGGTATGTTCGGGTTACCTGTAACATCAGGGCGCAGGCCCGGCAGAATTGAAGCCGGGTTGGTTCCGCGAGTGATGTTTACCGGCGTGCCCGAGTGAGCAAAGAGGATGGGACTGTAGCGCCATCCGCCGAGAATCGCGCTGGGTACGCGGCTCCACTTGGAGCCCCACCGCTGGCCTTTGCCGACGGGCAGCATGAACGCTCCGCTGAAGACAAGATTGTGGCGCTCGTCAAAATCGCCGCTCGCATATTCCGCCTTCAAATTGTAGGGATTCTGCGGAGCATCGCTGTTCACGTGGCCGAGGTTGAAGGGAGCAGGGCCGTTGTCGAGGTTGTGGCTCCATGTGTAGCTGAGCAGAAAGCTCGTATTGCGCGAAGTCTGCTTGGTGGCCTTCACCTGCATCGCGTTGTAACTCCCCATCCCTGAGTCCGTAAGGTACTGGATCGATCCCAGCGTCGAGGTCAGGAGATTGTTATATTTGTTCGCGCTATTGTTAGGGTTTGCGTTGATGTCGCCGATTCCGTATGACAGGTGTCTGGCGATAGAGCCCACATACGCGACTTCGAGCGACGTGGTCCTCGTAATCTGTTCCTGGATTGTGAGGTTGAAGGAGCCGGTGGTTCCGGTTTTCATCTTGGGATTGATGGCATAGGTAGTTTCCAGGTTTCCATTGACAACCGTGGAAGGCACGATGGCGCCGCCCGAGCTGGGAAGGGTGATGGTGGTGCTGCGGGCCACACCCGTATCCAATTGATATTCCCAGGGCGTCGTCGCGCAAGTGTAGCAGGGCCCGTCGTAAACCCAGTCCGTGTAGGACGCCTGGCGGGCGAAGGGATAATTCTGGGTGAGGATGTCTTCGCGGCCGTCGTTTTCCGGCGAGTAGAATATGGCGCCACCGGCGCGGAGTACGGTCTTGGGGTTCACCTGGAAATCAATACCGAAGCGCGGCGAGAAATCGTTCTTGCGCGCAACCATCAGCGAGTCGGTATTGCCTCCGCGGCCGGCTACCAGGATGTTGCCGCTGGCCAGATCGTAGTTGGAGATGTTGTTATTGGCCTCGGTCCAGGGATTCGCGTACTCGTAGCGCAGGCCATAGTTGATCGTGGTCCGCGGCGTCGCCTTGAAGGAATCCTGGGCATAGTAATCAAGAGTCCAGCTCTTGGTGTGCGGGTTGGTCAACTGCAAGCCGATATCGACGTCAGTCGGCAAGCCTAGGACAAGGTCGGCAAGATCCGATCCGCCCGCCCAGTTATAGGCGCCAGGGATGTAGGTGTAGTAGTAGTTCGATGTTTCAGCGTAACCGAAGCTTTCAAAGTAATCGAATCCGGTGGGAAAGAGCGAGAAGTTGGGGTGCGAATTGAGCAGGCGCAGGTCGCCGCCAAACTTGAACTCATGCCGGCCCCTGGTCCATGTGAAGCTATCGGTAATTTGATAGTTCTGGTCATTGACGTGGTACGGCTTATATGTCGACCCACCGGCCAGATATCCATCGGCGAGATACATTTGCGGGTATCCAATAGTTGCCGGGTAACTGGGCACCGTGATGTTGCCGACCCCATACTTGGTGGAATAGTCGGTTCCGTTCAACAGGCTGTAGAGATTCTCTGGATAGAAGAGATAGCCGAAGCGCACTTCGTTGAGCCGGGTAGGGCTGATGATACGGTCGTAAGTTACGGAAACAGACTGAGGCTCTGTATCTTCCTGGTTGGCCTGGTCGGCGTCCCCGGCGCCGGGCACCACCGTATGGCCCCAGTACGGATCGGTCACGAGCGTGTTGTATCCCTGCCAGTGATAGATCGCGTACAGCCGATCCCTGTCGGTGATGACCTGGTCAAACCGCGCATCCACTTTATCGAAGTTGGTATCGGTAGGTGAGTAAACCTCATAGTTCCGGAACCAGCCATTGTCGATTCCGGTCAGGTTCGGCTTGGGATAGAAGTCCAGCAGCGTGGCGAGCCCGGCGGGGCTAACGCGATTTTTGGGAATGACGTTGCCGGTAAACTGTGTTTCCGCGCCGCCGTAGGAATTCACAGAGACAAGGGGATCGAAGATGGGATCGATGGTCCCGGCTGCAGCACCGCCCGGAATCCCGGCATAGGGATCGAGCAGACCTGAAAAATCCACGTTGCCATTGCCCGGAAAGTTGATCAGGTTGAAGGGGACGGTGGAGTCTACATACGAATAGGGATCTTTCTCCCGCTCGCCCTCATACGCGGCAAAAAAGAAGACACGGTCGCGCTTGATCGGGAGACCGACCGTTCCGCCAAAGTTGTGCCGTTTGAGCTCGGAGGGCGGTTGCGGTGTGCTGACGCCCGGCAAGGTTTCTTTTGCGGCCAGATAATTGGGCCGAAAGAATTCGAAGGCATCCCCATGAATCGCATTGGTCCCCGACTTGGTCTGAATGGCGATGACGCCCCCGGCCGCGTTGCCGAATTCCGCGTTATACGACGCGGTGATGACCTTGAACTCCTGCACCGAATCCACGTTGGGATCCACCGTAATATCCTGCGTGCGATTGGTCGTCGATTCGATCCCATCCAACTGAATGGAATTACCGTACTCGCGCTGGCCGCTTACCGAAGCCCCAATGCCGTTGATGCTCCCACTCTGGGGTGGAAGTCTGGTCACTCCCGGCACCAGGAAGGTGAGCGTGGTGAATTCGCGAGCATCCAGCGGCAGGTCGGTGATGGCGTCGCCGCTGATCACCGTGCCTACCTCGGCGTTTTGCGTCTGCAGCAGCGGAGCGGCATCCGTGACCGTCACCACGGACGAGGCACTGCCCACCTTCAGCTTGAAATTGAGGGGCAGTTGCTGGTCGATGGTCAGCACCACATGGACGAACTTGCTGTCGCTGAAGCCAGGTGTGGTCGCCGTCACCGAGTACATACCCGGAGGTAGGCTGAGAACCGCGTAGTTGCCGGTGGCGTCGGACCGGCCTGTAAACGAGACGCCCTTCTCCTCATCCGTAACCGTAATCGTGGTGCCGGCCACGACCGCTCCGGTGGGATCCGTGACCTGGCCAACGATCTGGCCAGTGGTGGCCTGTCCGGCGCAAGGTTGATTCACAAATGCCATACCGGCAATCGCCAGCAGAAATGCGAGCGTGGTAACTTTGCAGATCAACGATTGGTACTTCATTCGATAGCCTCCCGAAAATCCAGCGCACATTGAAACAAGCGACCAGCAGCGAACAGCGCCTGGAATTCGCTGCCGGCGAGAATCGACGTATGGCTCATGCAGTCGATTGCGGAGATCGATGTCCCAGGATGGATCGCCAATAGAGGTCGCAGGATCGGGAAATCGTTTTCTCAAGATTGCCACATTACTCCTCCCCGATAACCGTCGTCAAGCATAAATTTCGACGTTTCTGCTTCCCCCTGTTCTTGAGGGGTTTGCCGTGGGGATCGGACGTTGCTTGAGTGCGCAGGCAACGTTGTCTATGCAGTGACGGCTCGAAGAACCTTGGGAAACGTTTCCTGGCCAGCCGGTATGCGCCCATCTCTCTAGACGGATCGGCGAGGCTTTGTGTACAACGGAACACGGCATTCGGCCGGTGGCGAGTGGAGCGATGAAAACAGGCGCATTCGGCCCCCCGGGGCTCATCATTCTTGCAATCTATCTGGTCGCCGTGGTGCTGATCAGTTTGATGTCCCGCCGCCGATGGCCCAGTTCAAACGACTATCTGAATGCCTCCCGTTCTTTGCCGCTCTGGGTCGCAGCGCTTTCATTTCTGGCTTTCAACTGCGGTTCGATCGAGGTCATCGGGATGAGTGCGATGGCCGCCCAGTATGGCGTCCAGGCTTTGCACTTTTATTGGATCGGCGGCATCCCGGGAATGGTTTTCATGGGCATCGTCGTATTGCCTAATTACATGCGAACCGGGGCGCGCAGTCTTCCCGAATACCTCGCCCTGCGTTTCGGAAGCCGGATCCGCCTGCTGAATGCCCTTCTTGCAATGGCCGGCACGTTGTCCTATGCGGGAGTCGCTCTCTATACATTGGGCCAGGTATTGCACGTCCTGCTGGGATGGAGTTTCCTGGCGGGCGGCCTGATCTGCGCGGTGATGGTGCTTTCCTATGTGTTGATTGGCGGCGTACGCGCTTCTATTTTCACTTCGATCTTCCAACTTGTTGTCATGATTGCGGGCCTTGCGCCTTTGCTTTTCAAAACGGTGCATTTAAACGTGGCCGAATGGGCCGGGAGGTCCGAGCGATGGCATCTGTGGAAGCCGCTTCCATTTCTATCTCCGCGTGCGCCGCTTGACCAAGTTGCCGTCGTGATCGGGCTGGGATTTGTCATCAGCTTTTCGTATTGGTGCACTGACTTTGTCATGATTCAGCGGGCGCTGACCGCGCGCTCAGTGGAAGCCGCACGGCGCGTGCCGCTACTTGCCGGTTTTGGCAAGCTGGCGATCGCCTTTCTGGTGGTCCTGCCAGGCGCAGCCGCACCGGCGTTATTGGGCAGAGGAACGTCATTTGACCAGACGATGCCGGCCCTCATGGCTCTGGAATACGGGCCAGCCCTGCTGGCATTGGGCGCCGTAGGGTTGCTGGCAGGCCTGATGGCATGGTTGGCCGGAAATGTCTCCGGTTTTTCCGCCTTGTGGGTAGAAGAGATTTATCGCACCCGGCTGTGTCCGCGGCGTTCGGAGTCGCACTATATCCGCATGGGACGGCTCGCGGTGCCGTTCTGCCTGATCATTGCGCAACTGGTGGCTTATACAACCTTCTGGTTTCACGACTTGATGGAACTCCTGCAGTTGATCGTGGCCCTCTTCTACGCGCCTGTGTTTGCGGCTGTGCTTGCAGGTGTGTCGAGCATGCGCACGAGCGAGCGTGGTGCGTTTACGGGAATCTGCGCAGGGGTGGTTTCAGGGCTCGCGCTCCAGACCGCATCGTGGATGCACGTTTTGTGCTTTGGTAGTCAAATGGCCGCCAACTTCTACACCGCCATACTGAGCTTCTCCGCGGCCATGGCCGGATGCGTTCTCTGGCGAGAAAAGCAATCTTGGATTGTGCGGAAACAGGGCCAGGCAATACCTTCCGATGCCGACTGGCGCAACACCATCCGTCCCATGCCGGGGCTTATTGCACTCAGCGCCACGCTGCTGGCGCTCTGTTTGCTTTTGAATATGCTTTGGTGGTAGCGCATGCGGTCCGCCTGCTGCGAACGCAGTATCACGGTTTTGCCTTTAATCGCCGCGCTTCAATCCCGCCCGGCTGCGCGGACTGCGCCCGAGAGCTAAGCGCGCTGATTTTGGGGAATCCGTCGATTGGCGCACCACCAGGTTCGTACCCACGCGGATTGCCTTCGGAGCATTCACAGCACTGACAGACCGTAATTGTTCCAGTCCTTTGAATGCGGCTCGCGCCAGATCCTGCCGCGACATACGCACCGAGGAAAGCGGCGGACTAACAAATTCGGCGAGATGGATGTCGTCGAATCCCACAACCGACATATCTCTGGGAACGCTGATGCCGCGCTCCGACATGACGCGCAAGACGCCGATAGCCATCATGTCGTTGGAGCAGATAATCGCAGTGGGCCGCGTCTTCATACCAAGGAAATGCAGGGCGGCCTGTGTGCCACCTTCAAACGTATGATCGCCGATGAAGATCGGAGCATGCCGCGCGGACAGACCGATTTTATTCGCCGATCGCACGAAGGCATCTTTGCGGCGCACATTGGTAAGGTGTGGCATCGGACCACTTGCAAAGCCGATGCAGCGATGGCCAAGCAGGGCCAGATACTGGACTGCCTGATCGATTCCCTGCGCATAATCGACTTCAAGTACCAGCGACCTTGCGGAGTTGGCGCTCACATCGATTGTCACCAAGGGCACATTTTGCGCAATCAGTTCATCCAGCAGATGCAACTCGGCCCGGAAGGTCATTACCGCTACGCCTTCCACGCGTCGTTGCGCCAGACGGCGAACAAAAAGCTTTGCGCGTTCGCGATTGTAATTTGACGATCCGACCATCACCTCGAAGTCGTGCTCGTCAGCGACGTCCTCGAAACTTTGAATCAATTCCGGAAAGAAGGGGTTGGTAATCTCGGAAACAAGAAGCCCCAACACTCGGCTGCGTCCGGAGACCAGTGCGCGCGCCTGCGGGTTGGGCGTGTAGCCCAGTTCTTCGATTGCCTGCCAGACGCGCTTGGCCAGATGCTTGGCCACGGTGGAGCGGCCATTGGTAACGCGCGAGACGGTGGCAGGCGAAACTCCGGCGCGCCGCGCAACCTGAATAATGTCTGCGCTGCCGCCGTGGGGTTTCCGGCTCTCAGGACTCTGTTTGCTCATCCAGGCTCCGCCGAAATCCGGGTAAACATTGCCCAATCGAGCAGAAACTTGGGCTTTGCCGTCTCGTCCGGTACCGTTCGGAGCTAATTGTAATACAAGAGAAATCGATTTCTCAGGTTCAAGATGGATCTCTTGCCGGCCACAGCTATTCTTTGCATTGCCTTTTCTCAGGCCCGACTCAAAGCAAAGGGCTAGCGCGCATTTCTCACAAGCACTGATTCTGTGAGCATTTGGATTCGTGGCGGATTCGCGGTCGGCTTCTTCGATGGCGGCATTAGACGGCGGAGTCCTTTTACGTGCTCGCTGGTGCAGATCCGCTTGCCGCTGAGCAGCGCCAGCAGCGGGCCGCTGCGCAGTTGCTCGTGATCGTTCGGATCTACGTAGCCCAGCGCCAGCCCGCAGATGCGTTGCACCAGCACGGAATGCACAATAGGAGCAGCCCCGAGGTGACATTCCCGAGTGGCTGGAATGATAACCCGAGGCTGGGAGACCGGTGTCGAGGCTCTCGACCGCGAATCGGCGCGCAGCGCGGCGTTGCCATCGGACTCATAGCAAGCGTCCCAGCCAGAGACAATCCCTTGAGAACATCTCGTCGCTCCATCTTGATCCTGGTGGTTCCGGGCTTAAGCTGAGGTCAGTTCTATTCGCAGGCTGTGAGCGCCGCGTCTTTCAACCTGCGCTGTTGCATAGGCGGTCGACGTGACCATCTCGATTTGCATGTCGAGAGCCTGTCCGTTGAGAAGTCCGCGACTCACGCGGCTGCCCTGTGGCAATGGTACTCGCAGCGTGGCCTTGTCAGCGCAACTCGTGTAGTCGAGAGAGATGGTCTTGCCTGATCGCCGATAGCGATAGAGAACGTAGCCACGAGAGGCAGGATAGCGCACGCTGACTTCGGCTTGATCGATGTCGCTAGCGAGCCAATGTGGCGAAACCCGCATCCAGCGCAGCGTCTGCATCGAACCGGACTGCATGAACTCGGCAGACCGCGCATACCAGGTGCCGTGCTGGATCGATGCCCAGGCTGGCAGCAGCCAAACCGGCAGCAAGCTGAGGACGGACATGAGAGTCAGGCCGACATTGAGTGACCAGAAAGAAAGCTTCAAAACGCCTCGCTTCCAGAGCCGACCGGGACGCAGAGCGCGCAGACAAAAGAGCGTGAGGCCCAGGCCAAGCATTCCGTAGACGCCGAACAATGCGGTATGGCCGTGGAGCAGCGTAAGGTGGAGCGGCGTAAGATTGAGTCCCTGCACGTAATACAAGGAGTTGGGCGGGTTCATAAGAAAACCGAACAGTCCGGCGCCCACCATGTTCCAGCTACCATAGTTCCAGAAGATGCTTCTCGATCCCATTCCGTCGCCGGTGGAACACGCCGATTATGCCGCTCTCGAGTGGGAGCCGCTGCTTGCGCTAGTCGCGGGGTACGCCGCGTCGCCGGTGGGGCGTGAGGCGATTCTCGTTTTGCAGCCCTCAACCGATGAGGAGTGGATCGGCGGCCAGCATCGGCTCGTGAGCGAAGTGCGCCTGCTGCTCGAGGAGCAGGTTTCGATTCCGCTCGGCGGCTTGCTCGATCCGACGCAATTGGCAGCGAAGGCGCAGATTGCGGGCGCGGCGCTGGAAGCCGCGGAACTGCAGAGTGTGGCACGGTTGGCAAACGATGTTGCCTCGTGGCAGGCTCTCTTGCGCGAGCCGCCCATGCGGCTGGTGGGAAAGCTGCCGGGGCTTTCGGAGTTGTCGGCAGCGCTGACAACGAGTCTGCGGCCGCTTGCGGAGTCGATCGAGCGCACGATTCAGCCCGACGGATCGCTGGCCGACGATGCCTCGCCGGAGTTGAACCGCATCCGCCGCGAGCAGGAGCGGCAGCAGAGAGTGATTGAAGAAAGTCTGCGCATCGGCGCTGCGCAAACTTACGGGCGAAGGCGCGACGCAGGAAGAACTGATTACGATTCGCGGCGAGCGCTTCGTGATTCCCGTGCGCGCGGAGCTCAAGCGGCGCGTGACCGGCGTGATTCACGGAGCGAGCTCCTCGGGGCAGACGGTGTACGTGGAACCGCTCGAGACCATCGAGCAGAACAACGAACTGGTGCGGCTCATCGAAGAGGAGCAGGCGGAGATTCACCGCATCTTTGTCGCGCTCACGCGGCAGGTGGCCGGCTACGCGCACGGTCTGGTCGAGGGCGCGCGAGTGCTGGCGCTGGTGGATAGCCTGCTGGCGCGGGCGCGCTTCGCGCGCGATTTCCACTGCGTTTCTCCTGGTTTTGGACGAGAGCCGCTACAGATTGAAGGCGGCCGTCACCCTTTGCTTGAGAAGCGACTGCGCGCAACCGGAGGGACCATTGTTCCGCTGAACCTGGAGCTGACGGCCGAAGAGCGGCAACTGATTATCAGCGGGCCCAATACCGGCGGCAAGTCTGTGGCGCTGAAAACTGTGGCGCTGCTGGCGATGATGGCACAGGCGGCGATTCCGGTGCCGGCTACGGTTGCGAACTTTCCGGTATTCACAGCGTTCCTGGCCGACATCGGCGATGCGCAGTCGATCGAAGCGGCGCTCTCGACATTTTCCGCGCACATCACGAATCTCGACCGGCTTTCGCGGCTGGCCGATGCGCGTTCACTGGTGCTGCTGGATGAATTGGGCTCGGCCACCGATCCCGAAGAGGGTGCGGCGCTGGCCGTAGCCGTGGCGGCGTATTTTCTGGCAGCCGGTGCGTGGACGTTGATCTCAACGCATCACACTTCGCTCAAAGTGTACGCGGCGAATACGCGGGGCGTGCGCAATGCGGCCGCGGGAGTGGATGAAAAAACTCTGGTACCGAATTACCAGTTCCATCTGGGCGTGCCGGGCGCGTCAGCGGGCATCCAGACCGCGGAACGGCTGGGATTGAATGCGGCGATCATTGCGGCGGCGCGAGAGCGGCTGGGGTCGCAACAGGCCGACATTGCGCGCTTCCTCGATAAGCTGCATTCCGAATTGGCAGAACTGGAGACAGATAAGAAAAAAGCGCGCGAGCAGGAATACGCGCTCAATCAGGAGCGCAAGAAGTTGGAGCGTGAGGGCGACTTGGAGGTACGCAATCGCGTGCGCGAACTCGAAGGGAAACTGGCCTCGCTGATGAAGGAGTTCGAATACCAGATGCGCGAGAACGTGCGCGCGGTCGAGGATCGCGTGGCGCAGCAGAAGCTATCGAAAGAAGCCGAACGGCGCATCCAGCGGCTGCGACGCGAGTTCCAGGAGAGCTTCAATCAAACCGTCGTCGCCCATCGCACGGGCGCGGATCAGGGCGACGCTAATGCGCAGCCGCACGTGCTGCGGCACATCGCGCCGGGCGATCGCGTGCTCATCAAGTCAATCGGCAAAATCGGAATCGTGCAGCGCGAAGTGGAGAAGGATCTTTTTGAAGTGGCTCTCGGCCCGATCAAGATGCGGGTCAAGCGCGACGAGTGCTCCGCACCTTCGGGTCTTGGAGGAGATTCCGGGCAAGGGAAGGCTGACCCGCTGGCCGCGGCGCGAAAACAGATCGGCGTGCATGTTACGGTAACCAGCGCCAACACGGACGCGATGCGGATGGAGATCAATCTGATTGGCCGCACGGTGGATGAGGCGACCGACGAGCTCGAAAAATATCTCGACCGCGCATTTCTCGCGGGTCTGCCGAAGGTGCGCGTGATTCACGGCCACGGCGCGGGGATTCTGCGTCGCGGCGTGCGCGAGTTTTTGAAGAATCATCCGCACGTAGCGGGAATTGCCGAGGCTCCGCAGAACGAAGGCGGCCAGGGAGCGACGCTGGTGGAGTTACGGCAATAGTTGACAAATAGCTACGATGTAGCTACGATTTGCTTGGAGCATGTGTCACTTCAAGCAATGCCCTGTTTCGCAAGCCATGAATTCCCAAGGGACTGGCTCCTTGGGTCTCAGGAGTGAACGCGTTCATTTCCTGGGTGGAAGCGCCGAGACGCGATAACTACAAATCGGCGCATCGCCAATGGAGAAACAGGAAATGTCTAAGCCTGAGTTTGATTGGGACGAAGAAAACGTTGGGCACTTTGCACATCATCAGATCTCGCCGGATGAGGTCGAACAAGTAATCCTAAACCGCCCGGTCGATCTTGAGTCTTATATCCGGAACGGCGAAGAACGGACGGCCCAGATCGGTGAAACCGATGAGGGAAGAATTCTAATTGTGGTTTCGACGATGCACGACAAGAATGTTCGTGTCGTTACTACTTGGCCCGCCAAGGAGAGATTACGGCGATATTTCTTAACCC
>CAWHNV010000051.1:0-94630 GCA_963830785.1 uncultured Acidobacteriota bacterium | reverse complement strand
GAAATCTGTTCCCGGTTGCCAAGAAAAATTCGCGCCATGCTGTACACTCCAGGAGTTCGCACCGCTTCTGGAGTTGGCATGAAACTGTTTCGCTTGCTGTTTTTGGCCGCGCTTGTAGCTTCCTCCGCTCAGGCGCCCGGGCCGGCCTCGCCTGATTCGCAGGCCACACTGCGTTACATCCACGCCGCGTGGGACTCGCTCACCCGCTCCGTGACCGATTGCGCTGCGCTCACCGATACCAAGGTGGCCGCGGTCCCGGTTCTCTATCTGCCCGCCGGTTTTGCCACCCCGCCCGAGGTCAGTGTCGCGGCCGAACATTGCCATGTCCGCGTCGTCGCGCTGCCGCGGCACATTCTCAAGCTCGCCGACGTGCGTCCCGAAGAACTCTCCGCGCCAGGCTTGCTTTATCTCCCGCATCCCTACGTCGTCCCCGGTGGCCGCTTCAACGAAATGTATGGCTGGGACAGTTTTTTTATTCTTCTGGGGTTGGAGTCCGACCACAGAGAAGCGCTCGCCAAAGGTATCGTCGATAACTTCCTCTTCGAAGTCGAGCAATATGGCGCGGTTCTCAACGCCAATCGCACTTACTACCTGACGCGCTCGCAGCCACCGTTTCTCACTTCGATGATCCGCCTCGTCTTTGAAAATCCGGCCAGTTTTCCTGCGACGCCCGCCGGCCGCATGCAGGCAATGAGCTGGCTCGATCACGCCTACACCGTCGCGGAAAAAGACTACTCCACGTGGACGCGTCCGGAGCACCTGGCCGGTCGCACCGGTCTCGCCCGCTACTTCGATTACGGCTCAGGTCCCGTACCGGAAATGGCCGACGCCAATACCTACTACCGCGACGTGATCCGTTCACTCCTGGCGCATCCCAGCCCCGAGGGCGCGCAATTTCTCGTCAAGGGCTCGGAGCATCCCGATGCGGCAGAAACGTCGCGACTCAAGCAGACCAGTTGCGATGTTAAGGCAAGCCTGTTGTGCGCGCGCGCCTGGTACCGAGACTCGCGCGGCGGCTACCGGCTTTCGCGCGACTTTTACGCGGGCGACCGCGCCATGCGCGAATCCGGATTCGACTCGAGCGACCGCTTCGGCCCCTTCTCCGGCGCCACGCATCACTACGCACCGGTGTGCCTCAACAGCCTGCTCTATCGCTACGAGCGCGACATGGCGCACTTCGCGCATCTCCTGGGCAAGCCGCAGGACGCTCTGCGCTGGGATCGCCGCGCCAACGCCCGTGCCGCTGCCATCCAGCATTATCTGTGGCAGCCCAAAGCAGGCGTGTTTGGCGATTACGATTTCATGCGCAGCAAACCCTCAACCTACGCTTACCTCACATCGCTCTACCCGTTGTGGGCTGGCGTGGCCACACGCGAACAGGCCAACGTGATCGAGCAAAAGCTCAACCAGTTCGAGCGGCCCGGCGGGTTCTCGATGAGCACCAACGACAGCGGCCTGCAATGGGATGAGCCCTGCGGCTGGGCGCCCACCAACTGGATCACCGTCGCCGGACTCGAGGCCATGGGCTTCCACACCGATGCCATCCGCATCGCGCGTCACTTCGACGCTACGGTCGATGCCGGCTTTGCCGCCGACGGCACCATCCGCGAAAAATATAACGTCGTGGCGGGCAATGCCGAAGTAACAATCAAGGGAGGCTACACGCAGAATGTGATCGGCTTCGGATGGACGAATGCCGTCTATCTCAAGTTCAAGGAGATTGCCGAACGGCAAGCTCCCTTGTCCGCGAAGCCATGAAAGTCCGGTCCTTCTCCAACTGCGCTTCCACCTGCCGGTTAAAGCGGATCAGCGCAATCCACATGCCGTCGTCACGCTCTTCCCACACCAGGGTCCCGCCCAACTGCTGTGCGATCAACTCCGGCGGAAGATCGTGGTGCAAACCGAAGTAGCGCTCGTCGAGCGCCTCGCCGCTCAGGCTTGGCAACGCCAGCGGCGGGTCGTACTTGGTGGAAAACACCAGCGCCGCTGAGTACTTCTCCGGTTCCGCGGCCGCGCGTGCAATCTCGCCGGCAGTAAAGTCGTCAATGGCGAACACGTCCCACGGCTTTTTCACGTAACCCAGTTCGGGCCGCGTCAACTCGTCACTCATGGGCCACGCCGTCAGCACCGTCGCGTCGGGATAGAGTCTCCTGAGCTGCGCAATGCCGGCCTGGTGCATGCGAATCACGTGCGCGTAGGCCAGGTTGTCTTCCGGCGCAAACCCGTAGGGCGGATTCACGAACAGCCCGGCAATGAATGCCGCAGCCGCAAGCAGCGTGAGCCCGTACCAGTAAGGCACGCGGCGGTACAACGTGCACACGGCCAACAGCAGCACCAGCGGATACATGGGCAGCAGATAACGCGTGAGCAGTGCGCCGCCTAACACGCTAAACAGCGCCGCATTGGCCAGCAGGAGAAAGAAAATGCGGAGCAGCTCCAGTGGATCGAGCGAAGCCCGTTCGTAACCTTCCGCTTCAGTACGCGGGCTCAAAAGCAGCGCCGCGAGAGCCATCAGCACCGGGACAAAAAGATTCATGTGCGCCGTCAGTTGCAGGACGCGATGCCCGAATGCCGCCAGAATCCGCAGCGGAGTCAGCGTGGCCTCGGCGTTGTAGCGCAAAAACTCCGGATTGCCGAACAGAAACCCCGTCTTCGCGTAGTGGTACGCATACCACGCGATCAGAGGCACAATGCAAGTCGAGAGCCACGCGGCCTCGCGCCATAGACGGGTACGCACCGGCCCGCTGCTCCTGAATCCCACGGCCAGGTTCACCGCGGCCAGCGTCAGCGGAATCACAACCGCTGTCTCTTTCGAAAGCACGGCGGCAGAAAACCACAACGCGGCGGCCCACGGCGTGCGGCTGCGATTGGGCAGCGCGTAAACCAATCCCCACAGCGAACAGGCCGCGGCAAAAATGTCAGCGTGTGCCAGCGAGCTCTGCGCAAACCAGATGGGATAGAGGCCGGTGAGAAGCACGGTCCAGAACGCCACGGAGACCACGCCCACCAGGCGCATGGTCAGCCGCCACACCGCGAGGAGGCCCAATGTCGCCACCAGCAGTACGGCCTCCCGCGTTACTTCTGGATGGAACCCGGAAGCCTTCCAGCACAGCGCCAGATAAATGCTCGGCAGCGGCGGATGCGCGTTGCTGAGCGTGCTCAAGGGGATGAGCGAGCCGGTGCGGAAGAAATCCCACGCCGCGGGAATGTAGTAGCCCGCCTCATCCCAATAGTAGGGCAGCCGCAGCAGCGCAAAGTGGCTCAAGTAGAGCGCCACAAAGATGACCGGAAAGACCATCCACAGCGGTAGCGGCGCATCCAGCCGCGGAGTAAAAATTCTTCCGAAGCGCAACAATTTGCTCCCTCAAAACCGGCCTCTAGCTTCTAGCTCATGCGATGCAGCCCGGCGCATAGCAAATCGACCAGAAGGTTCGCGCGGGTGAAGTTACAGTCATCGTTCTCGAAAAACAGGCTAGCAGCTACAAGCCAGCGGCTAGGAGCTAGTTCACCGGTCCGCGTGGAAAATTCTGACTCTGCGGCTCCAGGTTGAGCACGCCGAAGGCCTGTTCGTATTGCGCGATGTTCTGGCCCAGCACGTTCAATAGAGCTTTGGCCTGCTGCGGGCTCAGAAAAACGGCCTGGTGGTTGCGGATGGTCACCTGCTCTGGGCTTTCGCTCGAGGCGAGGCCGAAGACGAGCTGGAAATCCCACACGCTCACTCGCACCTGCACGCTGTTCGCGTAGGTCTCGCGGTAATCGGCAGTCTGGGTCAAATTCACTTGGGGTTGTTGCGGGGTTGGACTCATGATGCTTTCAGATTACGCCATGAAACAGCTATCGGCCTTTAGCTTTCAGCTTTTAGCCGAACATGCGAGGACGTGGCTCTTTGACCCCGCACGAACAAACTGAAAGCTGAGCGCTGGCAGCTAGAAGCTGCCTTTCAGATCGCCGGCAAGCGGACATTTTTCGCAGCGCGCCGTGCGTCCGCAGTGCGCCTTCCCGACGGCCACCGTCAATGCATGAAATTCGTTGTAGAAGCGATCGTGCTTTTCTTTCGCATCGCCGGCAAACGCGCGCCGCGTCAAATCCGTCAGCGCGTCATACGAGATCCTGGCGCGGCCGGATGCAGCCTCGATCAGTCCGTGCCGCTCGGCAATGCGCCGCAAGTATTCATCCCCAATCGGAACCGCATGACCGAGCGCGTAAAGCAGGATCGCGTCGGCGGTTTCGGGGCCTACTCCCGGCAAATCTAGCAGCCGCTGGCGCAGCGCCGCGGTCGGTAGCGCGGCGAGGTCTTCGAGCGACCCATTGAACTCCTTGTCAAGCATCGTCACGAAGGCCTTCAACGCCGGCGCCTTGCGCGTATTGAACCCCGAAGGCCGGATCAACCTGCGCAGCTTCGTCAGGGAAATTTTGCGCAGCCCTTCGACGGTAAGCACGCCCGCCTCGCGCAGGTTATCGAGTGAACGCTCCACCGCCTTCCACGCCGTATTCTGCGTCAGATACGCGCCCAGGATCACCTCAAACGGCGTCTTTGCCGGCCACCAGTGCTGCGGCCCATACGCGCGAATTAATGCATCGTGCATGCGGCGCAAGCGCTGGGCGGGATCGGGCTCGGGGCGAGACTTCACAGCTATGCTAAGGATAAGTGCCGAAGTGTCTGCGTCCCTTCCGCCGCGCGGCACGCCCAAGGAGCGCTCGATGAAAAGCCACACAGAATACCTGGTCTTTGAAACCCGCAAGCGTCGCGAGATGGTGCACATCACCGACGAAATTGAGCAAATTGTGCGCCGCAGCGGAGTGAAAGACGGCCTCTGCTTTGTATCGCCTATGCACATTACGGCGGCTGTCTACGTCAACGATCATGAGAGCGGGCTCATTGAGGACATCGGCAAGTGGCTCGAGGAACTGGCTCCCGCGCGTCCCGACTACAAGCACCACCAGACCGGCGAGGACAACGGCGACGCGCACCTCAAGTCACTGCTCCTGCACCACGAGACCACATTGCCCGTCACCAACGGCCATCTCGATCTCGGTACCTGGCAGCGTGTCTTTTACGCCGAGTTCGATGGCCAGCGCCGCAAGCGCGTGATCGTAAAAGTGCTGGGGGTGGAATAGCGGAGCTTATTCATCCGTCACTTTCCGCCACGGCCCGGAGGGAGCCGCAGCGCCGGATCCGGCAAAGTTAAGCTCCGTCCGCGGCAGCACCACAAGATCGACGCGCCGGTTCTCCGCGCGGCCTTCCGCAGTATCGTTGCTGGCCACAGGATGAAATTCGGCGTACCCCGCAGCGGATAGCCGGTCGGGAGGAATCGCATTCATCTCCAGAAACAGCCGGGCAATGTGCGTGGCGCGCGCCGCCGAAAGCTCCCAGTTGGAATCGAACTCCGCGTTGTGGACGGGAACATTGTCGGTGTGGCCCTCGATACGCAGATCGTAAGGCGTGGCGCTCAGCCGGTCGGCGATTTCGCGCAGCGTGGGCAGCGCCTCCGCCTTGGGCGTGGCCGAACCGGAATCGAAGAATCCCGCCTCGCGCAGGCTGATCACCAGTCCATCGCGACCCATCTCGAGCGAAACTGCGTGCGCGGCAATCTGCTTGGCCAGCGTCAGGGCCAGATCGTGGCGGATGCGGTTAAGATCGCCCTTCACCTGCATTGGCGTGAGCAAATCCTCACCCACCGCCGCGTGTGCCGGTTGCGCCGCGCCCTGCGCGCCCGCCGACGTATTGGAATCCGAGAAAGCGCCCATGGATTTGAAGGCCGAATCGATGGCCTGCACAACCTGTACGTGCTTCTTCTGGTCGCTGCGCGCGAAGGCGTAGAGCACCACGAAAAATCCGAACAGCAGGGTGACGAAATCGGCATACGACACCAGCCAGCGGTCGTGGCCAACGCGGCTGCGAGGCACGCGCGCCCTCATGCGGCGCGCTCCCTTTGCTCCTGGTTTGCGCTCTCGAGAAAGCCGGCCAGCTTGATTTCGAGCATGCGCGGGTTCATGCCCTCCAGAATCGAAATCACGCCTTCGAGCATCATCTCGCGCCGGCGATAGCCGTCGTGAATGCGCAGCCGCATCTTGCCCGCGAAGGGCAGAAAGAAGAGGTTGGCAATGCCCACGCCGTAAATCGTGGCGACAAAAGCGACCGCGATGCCGCGCCCCACCTCATTAATATTGTCCAGATGCTGCATGACCTGGATCAGGCCGAGCACGGCGCCCAGGATGCCGATGGTTGGCGAGAAGCCTCCGGCGGACTCGAACACCGCGGGCAGGCGCTCCTCTTGCTCGGTGAGCGACTCCAGGCTCACATGCATCATCTTGCGCAACTCCACCGGCTCGGTACCGTCCACAGCCAGCATGAGCGTCTGTTTCAGAAACGGATCCTGGATGACTTTCAAATCGGCATCCAGCGAAATCATGCCGTTGCGGCGTGCCTTGTTGGCAAACGCCACCAGATCGCGAACCAGCTGCGTCTCCTGTTTGCGTGGCGCGGCAAATAATTGCCCCAGGCTGCGGAAGGCCCCCACCACGGTGGTTAATGGAAACTGCAGCATCACCGCGCCCAGCGTGCCGCCAAACACGATGAGCGCCGCCGTGGGCTGCAGAATCTGGCCCAGGTTGCCGCCTTCCATCAATAATCCGGCAACTATTCCGGCGATGGCCAGAATTGCTCCGCCGATGCTCGCTTTATCCATAGAGTGTTCCCTCGCGGAATACCGCAACCTTGCGGCTTCTACTGCGGAAAATCGCTGGGCTGTTTCATTTGGATCGGGGCCGCGGGCTGCCCATCCAGATCCAGGCTCGCCAGTGCTGTGGCGCGCTCCAGATCGCTGAAGTGATGCAGCCGCTTGGCCACCACGGCCAGCAGCCGCGCCCGGTAGGCGAGCACCTTCTCCACCACCTCGCCAATCTCCTCGTGCACAATCAGCTTTTCGCCGTTGATCAGAGTCAGCATCGTATCCGGCGAAGCTTCGGCGGTCTTGATCAGGTCACAGTTCACCACCATCGAGCGCCCATTGAGTCGCGTCAACTCGATCATCTCTCACCTCCTTCGTCGGGGTTATCGGCATCGACCGCGAAAGGTTAAAAAAATAAAACCAAGGGCGCAGAAGTGTCCCTGCCGGGACACAATTCGTCATCCCATAAAGTCCCTGAGGGTAACGCCGAAAAAGAGGCCAGATGCGTCGGTTCCAAGCCGGCAGCAGCTACCCACGGTGGTTAGAAGATGGGAGCGCTGTCGGAAGATAGGACCGCAAATCACCGCATCCAACAAGGAGAAACCCCATGTCCCTGGGTGTCTTGAATAATCTCTCCGCGGTGTATGCGGAGAACAACCTCAACAACACAAACAGCAGCCTGAACACCGTCCTGCAGCAGTTGTCTTCGGGATCGAAGATCAACTCCGGCGCGGACGATGCCGCCGGCCTTTCGCTGGTCGATGGCCTGCAAGCCAATCAACAGGCCCTCAGCCAGTCGGAAACCAACTCCACCGAAGGCGTCGGCCTGCTGCAAGTGGCCGATGGCGCCCTCTCGCAGGTCACCAGCCTGCTCAACCGTGCTGTTACGCTCGCCACCGAGGCCTCCAACGGCACGCTCAACAGCTCGCAAGATACCGCAGCGAACCAGGAATATCAGTCGATCCTGTCGGAAATCTCCAACATCGGCTCGACCACAACCTATAACCAGCAGCAGGTCTTCGGCGCCAACACCAACATCTACACCGGCGACTCTTCGAGCCTCGGATCATCGATCGATGCTCTGAATATCAGTTCTCTGTCTTCGTCCAACGTGGGAGACACCAACGGCGCGATGGCTTACAGCAACGGCAAAAGCAACGCGTTCCTCGATCTTTCGTCTAGCACTGTAGATGCGGGACTCGGCGACACTTTCGCCGCGGCCCCATCACTTACTGTTGACGTTCTCGAGCCCGGAACGGGCGGCGCCAGCTCAATTGTGGCCCACACGATTTCAACCTCGGGCGGTAACAACACCGTCCAGGCATTGATCACAGCGATTAACGATTCCGGTCTGGGCCTGAACGCCAGCTTCACCACGGCCGGAACGGCTGGGGTTGCCAATCCAACCCACAACTCAAACGATACCGGCATTGAGATAACGGGGGGTACATTCGGGATCGGCACAACCAATCCTCCGGCTGGCGCCACCACCGGCCCAGGCGAGATTGGATACGCGGTACTGAAAACGGCAAGCGACACTTTCGCCACTGGCTCGATTGATGTGAAAGAGGCTAATGGCACAGTGGACAACATAACAACGACTACTGGCGAGACCTTTGCTACCCTTCAGACCGCTCTCGGGAAGGCAGGCGTCACAGCAACACTCGGCTCAGACAACGAAACCATCACGTTTACAGCTGCCAGTGCGAATACCTCCATCGTGGATGCATCGAATCTCAATGAAACTGATGGTCCCCTTACCACGGGCTACACCGCGGTATCGTTTTTCACCACCGGGATCGGCGCCAACCTAGGCACAAACGACAGCACGACTGCTCATGCCGCAGTCGATAGTGCCCAAGCATCCGGCTCGGGTGGGACGGCGACGATTAGCTACACCGACAGCAACGGCGCGGCGCTGAACAACACCGACCTGACCAGCTCAGCGGACGCGCAGACGGCGCTGACCGACCTGAACGCCGCTATTACCGACGTGGCGGCGCAGGACGGCTACATCGGCGCGCAGATCAACACCCTGAACGCGGTCAGCTCCGTGCTCAGTACACAACAGGAGAACGTGCAGTCGGCGCAGAACGCGGTGCAGGCCACCGACTATGCTTCGGCGACATCCAATATGTCGAAGTACGAAATCCTGAGCCAGACCGGCATCGCCGCCCTGGCGCAGGCCAACTCGCAACAGCAAGACGTGCTCAAGCTGTTGCAATAAACCGGAGTCCCCGGTGACTGATTTTGGGTTGCCGGTGGAATAACCATAACCTCCGGCGGCGCGACCTGCATCGGACAAGCGCCGCCGGGATGATGTGAACCGGCGTACGCCCGCGGGCGTTTCGCCAGACAAAGGGGGCGTCCTGTGGGCGCTCCCTTTTGTTTGATTGAGCGGCGTAGCATGCAGATGAATTTTCCCCAATCTTCCATTTACGCGATTGGTTTCATAGCTGCTTGAGAGCTGCGGGAGGGTTCCATGGGTACTGTCGGACTGGCTTTCGGATCGCCGACCAGCGGCGCGGGCTTCAACGTCAGCTCCACCGTGGCCGAAATCGTCAGCAACCTCCAGAACGTCGAAACTCCCTGGAACAACCAGTTGACCGCCCTCGAAAGCCAGGACACGGTCATCTCCAACCTGGGAACCCTGTTCTCCAATGTCTCCACCGACATGAGCGCGTTGACCGACGCGACCGGCATTCTGGCCGAGAAGGAAGGCTCGAGCTCCGATACCAACGTGCTGGAGCTGACCGCGGCCACCTCCGCGGCCACCGCCGGCACGCACACCGTAGTCGTCAACAGCCTGGCGCAGACCTCGAGCGGCTACATGGCGGAAATTGCCAACAGCTCGGATACGCTGTCGGGCTCGATCACGCTGCAGGTGGGCAGCGGCGCGACCGCAAACCATCACCCTCGATTCCTCCGACAACACTCTCGCAGGTCTGGCCTAGGCGATCAACGCCTCGGGCGTGGGCATCACCGCCAATGTGCTCACCGACGCCACCGGCTCGCGTCTGAGCCTGGTCTCCGGCACCTCGGGCGCCGATGGCAACATCATCGTCACCGGCAACTCGATCATGGACGCCAGCGCTTCCAACACCCTCAGCGCCACGGTCACGGCAGGCAGTCGGCAGCACCGCCTCGAGCGCGCTCTTCACGGCGGTCGTCAGCTCCAGCGAGACGCTCAACAGCACCGGTTCGCTCACCGTTACCGTGGGCAGCGGCACTGCGCAGCAAATCAATATGAGCGACGTGGATTCGGCCGAAGGCGGCACCACCCTGACCGATCTCGAGAACTACATCTAACAATCCACCTGCCGGCACTTCTGTCGGCTTCGGCGCCTCGATCGTCGACGAACAGCGACGGCACTGCGAGCCTCGAGCTCACTTCCGGCACCACGGGCAGCAGCGGCACGCTCGCCGTCACCTCCAGCCTCGTCGACCCCGCCACGGCCCTGGCTTATACCTCCACCGTCACCGGCTCCAACGCCAACCTGACTGTGGACGGCGTCAACCTGACCAGCGCCTCGAACACGGTCGACCAATCTCATTCCCGGCGTCACCTTCCAGCTTCTCGCGCCCAGCGCCCTGGAGTCCGACGGCAGCCTGGAGCAGGTGCAGGTCGTCATCAGCAACGACAACTCCGGCGTCGAAAGCACGGTCAACCAGTTCGTCACCGACTACAACTCGCTCATCAGCGCCGTCAACGCGCAGGAAGGCAACACCAGTTCCGGCACGCCCGAGCCGCTCTTCGGCTCGCCCACGCTCTCCCTGCTGCAGCAGGAGCTGCTGAACGGCCTGAACACGCAGAACCCCAACGGCTATCTCGACCCGGTCTCTGCAGCCGCCGGCGTCACGCTCTCCGGCTCCATGACCATCCAGGTGGGCAGCGGCGTAACCGAGACCGTCCAGATTGGCGCCGAACCCGCAGGCGGCGGAAACAGCAACACCATATATACCGGATCGGGAACCGGTTATAACACGCTTTCGGGATTGGTCGATGCCATCAACGCGGCCAATACCACCACACCGATCAGCTACACTGCCGCGTCGGGAGGCGACAGCGGCACCATGACCGCGAGCAATAGCGCGTCTCTCTCCGGCACCCTCACCCTCCAGGCCGGCAGTGGCGCGGCAGAGACCATCTACCTCGGTACCGCGACCGACGCTCCCTCCGGTGACCTGGCCACTGGCACATTGAACAATTCCATCTCCAGCCTGGAAAGTTTCATCAATGGCAACTCCACTCTCAGCGGCCTCGGGATTACGGCCTCCATCGTGGATAACGGAGACGGCACGTCCACCATGACACTGGCCTCGAGCAGCGGAGCGCTCACGGCATCCTCCAGCGTCGAAATCCCCAGCCTCGGAGTTGTTGCCGGCGTCACCACCAGCAGCGGCGAATCCACGCTGACCCTTACCTCCCAAATCGCCGGTTCGAGCGGCGGCGCATTGACCGTGACCTCCGCGCTCGACTCCGTCGCTCCCACCCCGGTTACTTTTACTGACACCGGGTACACCAGCACCAGCGGGGACTATGGAACCCTGGGCTCGGTGGCCAATGCCAATGACACTCTCTCCGGCACCCTCTCCATCCAGGTGGGCAGCGGCACGGCGCAGACCATCACGCTCGATTCATCCGACGATACGCTCTCCGGATTGATGGGCGCCATCAACGGCCTCAGCGGCGTTTCAGCCGCCCTCAATCAAGCCGGAACCGGACTGATCGTGACCTCGGGGACCGATGGCGCCGACGGCGCGCTGACCATCACCTCCAACATCGTCGACACCAGCAGCCCCACCTCCACGGAGCTCAGTTACAACACCTCGTCCGACATCAACAGCCTGACCGCGCTCGGCATCAGCGTGAATGACGACGGCTCGCTCACCTTCGATGCCAGCTCGCTCGATTCGGTTCTTAACACCGATTACTCCAGCGTCGTGGGATTTTTCCAGAACTCCGAAAGCTGGGGCCTGACATTCTCCAACATGCTTACCAATGCGGGCTCCAGTTCCTCGACCGGCATTCTGGCGCTGGCCGGGAGCGCCAACAGCACCACCGAATCCACGCTCAACGCAGAGATCAGCAAAGAGAACAGCTATATCTCGTCCCAGCAGTCCAGCCTGACCACGGAGCTCAACTCGGCCAACGAAGTCCTCGAGGAGTTGCCGACGCAGTTGCAGGGCATCAACGAGCTGTATTCCGCAATCACGGGTTACAACGAGGACACGAGCACTTAACGCAACTTCTTTTCCTGCCTGCGCGGAGGATCGCGACAGGCGGGGAAGGCACTCAGGGGCAAATTCCGGAGCGCTTCGAATCGATCCGACGTAAAACAGCAGCATTGCAAGGAGTCAATCCCAGATGGCAAGTTACCGGGAACACGCACTGGATGGCGCAGGGGCTGTCGATCTTGTGGTGGCGCTCTATGACGGCATCATCCGATTTCTTTACGTCGCAATCACAGCCGTAGAGCAGCGCGATGCGGACGCCCGGCGCGCCGCGGTCAAACGCGCCCTCGACATTATCATCCATCTCCAGGCGCGGCTGCGCCTGGATGTCGGCGGAAGTCCCGCGCGGGCGCTCGGCGAGTTCTACGCGGCTATCTTCGCGCAGATTCTGCAGGCCTCGCAGTCGGCCTCGACACCCAAATTTCAGCACGCCATCGATTGTGTTCGCAACGTGCGCGATGCCTGGCGCGAAGTTGCGCGCGATCCCGATGCCAACTCCGATTCGGCGCCCGTGCTCATGATGAGCTCGCACCGAACGGTCCCCGATCGCATCAACCCGGCCGAATTCGTCTCCGGCTCCAACTGGACTGCGTAACCTCCGCGATGCCACGCAAATTCCGCGAACGCCGAATGGCCTGCCCCAATCTCGCTAGTCTTGGTTTTTCGGCTAGGGTGGCAACGCGCCTAAATCCGCTAACTCCGCCGTCTCTACCCCGCGACGGTCAGCTCTTCTTCGAGCTGCTGCTTCTGATAGAGACCCGCGTAGTAGCCGTCGAGAGCCAGCAACTCCTCGTGGCCGCCCAACTCCACAATCCTACCCTTGTCGAGCACGGCGATACGGTCGGCGTTGCGCACTGTGGACACGCGATGCGAGATAAGGATCGTGGTCGTGTTCGCCGTGTAGTTGCGCAGGCCGCCCAGAATGCGCTCTTCGGTGTAGGTGTCCACACTGGCCAGCGCATCGTCCAGAATCAGGATCGCCGGCCGCCGCAGCAACGCACGCGCAATCGCGGCACGCTGCTTCTGCCCGCCCGAGAGCGTCGCGCCGCGCTCGCCCACCATGGTTTCAAACCCCTGCGGAAATTCCTCGAACTCGCGGCGGATATGCGCCGCTTCCGCCGCCTCCAGAAGTTCCTCGGCGCTGGCGTGGGGCGCGCCAAAGGCCAGGTTTTCGCGAATCGTCTCGCTGAAGAGGAATGTCTCCTGCGGCACCATGCCGATGTTGCGCCGTAAAACCGCCAGCGGATACTCGCGCACCGGCCGCCCGTCGATGAGCAACGCGCCTTCCGGCGCATCGTAGAGCCGCGGAATCAGATTGACGAGCGTGGACTTGCCGCATCCCGTCGGCCCCACGATCGCAAGGCTCGATCCCGCCGGAATGTGCAGAGAGATGTCGCGCAGCACGGAGGTCGGAGTCGCGTCCGAGCCGTCGTCATAACTGAAGTTGAGATGCCGGAATTCGATATCTCCCTTCAGCACCGTCTCTACTCCAAAACCCGAAACCGCGGAGCGGTCATCGATGGCGGGCTCGGCTCTTGAGCAGTTCGTCGATGCGCTTCACCGACGCCGTGCCGCGCTGGAAGATATTCATCACCCATCCCACGGCGATGATCGGCCAGATCAGCAGGATCATGTAGGTGTTGAAGGCCACGAAACTGCCCACCGAGATGCGGTGCGCCAGCACCAGGTGTCCGCCGGCCAGCAAGGTAATCACCATCGATACGCCGAGGATGAACTCGAGCGTGGGCCACAGCATGCCCATCAACTGCACGAGGCGTAACGCGCGGCCAATATATTGACGATTAAGCCGCTCGAAGAGGCCGATCTGCGACTCCTCGCGCGCGAACGCGCGGATCAGCCGCACGCCGGAGTAATTCTCCTGGGCCTGTGCGGAAATATCGGAAAAACTGGCCTGAATGCGCTCGAAGCGCTCATGAATCTTGCGCCCCACATACTGCACGAAGATGCTGGCCAGCGGCGTGGGCGCCAGCGCCACCAGTGTGAGCCAGGGACTGATGCGCAGCATGAAAACCAGCGCAAAAATGCTCAGGAAAATTGTGTTCACGCTGTACATGAGCCCGGGCCCCAGCAGCATGCGCACCGCGTTCAGGTCGTTCGTCATGCGCGCCATGATGTCGCCGGTGCGATAGCGCTGATAGAAGCCCGTGTCCTCGGTTTCCAGCTTCTTGAACAGATCATTGCGCAGGTCGAACTCGATCTCGCGCGAGATCCCGATCAGAATCCAGCGCTGCGCGTACATGAAAACGCCCTTGACCAGGTTGATCCCGACCAGAAGCAGGGCAAAGTACAGAATGTGCTGGCGGGTTGTTCCCTTCTTGATGGCATCCACCGCCATGCCGAGAATGCTGGGGAACTGCACTGCGACAATATTCGTCGAAACGCAGGCCAAAACTCCCCGCACGTATCCCCAGCGGTAGCGGCGCATGTAAGGGTAAAGTGGGCCAAGGTCGCCGAACATAGTTCTATTGTACGATTCGCTCGATTCGGGCCAGCACCGAGGTGTCGGGTTTCAGCTGATCGCTATTCCCGCGCCCACGTTTTCTTGTTCCCTTGTTCCCTCGGTCCCTGCCGGGGCCCCCGGCGAGCGGTCTTTGCTCGCTGGGGTGGCTTGGTCCCTGCCTTTCTAAGTCGGCGTCCGCAACAGCAAATATCCGCCGACCAATCCAAACAGCACATCCGCCGACCATGCGGCCATCGAGGCCGGCAGGTAATTCGCATAGCCCAGGGCGCCGAACAGATTGTCGATCACCATATACGTAAGCGCCACGGCAATGGCCACGGCCACGCCGGCGATCGAGCCGCGGCGGCCCATGGAAAGCGCAAAGGGAATGGCAAGCAGAGCCATGACAACCGCGATGAGCGGATAAGACAGCTTGTGCCACAGCGCTACGCTCAATCGTTTGGTGTCGAATCCGCTCTGCCGCAGGTCGCGGATGTAACGATCCAGCTGGTCGAAGTTCATCTCGTCCGACGGCACGGCCTCTTTCCAGAAGTAATCCGGCGTCGCCCGTAGTTCAGGAAAGGCCGTTTTCAGGAAGATGCGGTAATCCGTGACATTCGCGCCTCGCACATCGCGCACCCAGCCGCTCTCGAAATCCCATGCGCCTGCATCGGCGTTCCACACCGCGCGCTTGGCAAAGATGCGCCGGGTCAGTTGGAAGGTCGCCGGATCGAACTCGAACACGGAGAGATTGGCAAACTCATTGCGGTCGCGATCGAAGAACTCGTAATAGTAAATACGTCCCGGCTCGCCGGGCAGTGGCTTTGGGCCCATGATCCATTTCTGCTCGGGGTGCAGGTAGGTCTGTGTGGGCCGTCCCTTGATCTCGTTGCGCAGCGCCTCTTGCCTGCGATTGGCCTGCGGCAGATAGTACTGGTCGAACAGGAACAGTGCCACCGCCAGCACCGCGGCCATGGTCACGATGGGAATAATCAGCCGGTACAGGCTGATTCCGGTGGCCTTGATGGCGATGATTTCGCTGTTGCGGTTCATCACGCCGAACGTGACCAGCGCTGCAATCAGCACCGCCAGTGGCGTGATGAGGTAGAGCATGCTCGGCGTCAGGTTCAGCAGGTACTCGCCCACCACTGAAAGCGCAATGTGGTTGCGTAGAATGTCGCCCACCAGATCGAAGAAGGTGAAGACGATCATGAGCAGCACGAAGCCGGTCAGCACCAGAGCGAACATGGAGACGAACTCGCGCAGAATGTATTCGTCCAGGATTCGCGGGAAAACGACGCGCGGAAAAACGCTGCGCGGCCCGGCTCTTTGCGCGCGCGGCTGGAACCTGTCGAGAAGCCGGGTGAGCTGGAACCCGTCCCTCTTGGCCACAACCTTGAATTGCGGCAGTCGCGAAGCCCACGCCGCCATGGTGCTCAGAATTCGGCCACCAGTCGCCATCTGCCACAGCAAAAAGATGCCCGCCGCGGCAAAAAGAATGTTCGCAGCCCACACGGCGATGAACGCCGGCAGACGGCTCTGGTGCCCTAGCTGAATGCCGGTCGACGAGAGGAAGTAGTACACGAACACCAGCAGAATGGTGAAAACGAAACCGGCGCTCTTGCCGCCGCGCCGCGAGTTCACGCCCAGCGGCACGCCCAGCAGCATCAGCACCACGCACGACAGCGGAAGCGCGAAGCGGTTGTGCATCTCGATCAGGTAGCGTTTGGCCTCGGGCTTTCCACTTAGCTCGTGGATGCGCTGCGACAACACGCTCAGCGGCATCGCGTAGAGCGGCCGTGTCCACGCGTCCCAGGTGCACGTCGCTCTGCGGGCTCAGCGCCAGCGGCATATCGGTGGTCGTAAACGTGGAGATATTCGACTGCCCCGGCTCGTCGGCCACGGTCTCGTCGCGCAAGCCGTCGCGCAGCCGCATGATCAGATCCTGCGAGTTGTCGTTCACCACGGTGGCCGATGCCGCGGTCGTGATCACCGGATTCACGGGATCGCTGACGTCGGCCATGAAAACCTGGCGCCAGTTGGCCGCGCCCGCGCCCGCGCGCACATCCTGCACGTAGAGAACGAAGTTCTTGAAATCCTCGTAAAAGACGCGCGGCTCGATCTCGTACGAGGCCTGCGACGTCTCCAGCGCCTGCTCCATCTCGATAATGGCCTGGTTGGCGCGCGGCGCGAGATAGAGCGAGTTGCCCAGTCCCAGCAGCGTGCCGGTCACGGCCACGATCGACGCCACGCGCACAAAGTAGCCGATGCCCAGGCCCGAGGCGCGCATGGCAATGATTTCGCTGTCGGCGGCCAGGCGGCTCAGGCCCAGCAGCACGCCCCACAGCACCGCCATGGGAATCGTGAACTTGAACAGGTTGGGCAGCGTGAAGACGAAGACCTCCGCCACGTCCACCCACGTGGAACTGTTGCGCACCACCACCTCAAGAATGTGAGGCAGATTGCGGCATGAACAGAATGAACGTGAAAAGCGCGCAGCCGATGAGCGTGAGGGAGAGAATCTCGCCGAGAATGTAGCGGGTGAGGATGCGCACGGACAGAACTCTGCGTTTAGTTTAGCGTGCTGAACTCCCGGTAAACGGTGCAGGCTGCCAGCCCCGCAGCCGCAGGCTGTTCCCCAGCACGCACACCGAACTCAGGGCCATGGCCGCCGCGGCCAGCCACGGCGTCAGCAGAATGTGAAACGCCGGGTACAGTGCTCCCGCGGCCAGCGGAATCCCGAGCAGGTTGTAGCCCACGGCCCAGCCCAGGTTCTGGCGCATCACGCGCACCGTTTGCCGCGCCAGCTCAAGCGCCGCGGGAATCGCCGCCGGCTGCGCGCGCAGCAGCAACACATCGCCCGCCTCCTGCGCCAGATCCGCGCCGCCGCCCATGGCGATGCCGGCGTCGGCGGTGGCCAGCGCCGCCGCGTCGTTGATGCCGTCGCCCACCATGGCCACGCGCAGGCCGTCCCGTTGCAACGCGCGAATCCGCGCCAGCTTGCCCGCCGGATCGAGGCCCGCTTCGAATTCGGTGATTCCGGCCTGCTCGGCAATCGGCTGCGCCGCGGCAGCCGAATCGCCGGTCAGCATGAGCACGCGCAACCCCGCGCTGCGCAAAGCAGCCACGGCCGCAGCCGCATCGGGCCGCAGCGCGTCGCGCGCGTCGAAATACGCGGCTGGAGCGCCATCTACCGCCATCCACAGCCGCGTCACTCCCGGCTCCGCCGGAGTCACATCCTTCGGCAGCCTGATCAGGAATTCGCTGAAGAGCGCTTCATTGCCGAGCAGGCACTCGTGACCTTCCACGCGCGCCGAGAGCCCCCGTCCGGGAAAAACCTGCACGCCTTGCGCCTGCTCCCATGTCAATCCAAGACCAGTAGAAAAATCTACAATCGCATGCGCCAGTGGATGGTTCGATCGCTCTTCCGCCGCCGCCGCCATGTGGAGCAAATCGCGTTCCCTCGCTCCCTGCTTCTCTGTTCCCTGTTCCCTGTTCTCTATTCCATGTATTTTTTCCAGCACCGGCCTTCCCACCGTCAGCGTCCCCGTCTTGTCGAGAACGATCGCGTCCACGTGGGCCAGACGCTCCAGCGCTTCGCCGCCCTTGAAGAGCACCCCTAGTTGCGCGCCCCGGCCCACGGCCACGGTCAACGCCGCAGGAACCGCCAATCCCATCGCGCACGGGCACGCGATCACCAGCACGGCCACCGTATTGGCAAGCGCCAGCGGCAGGGAATGCGCGGCCAGCAACCACGCCGCAAACGTCACTGCTGCAAGCCCCATCACCACAGGCACAAAAATCGCACTGGCAGCGTCGGCCAGCCGCTCCATGGGTGCGCGCGAACCCTGCGCCTGGTCCATCATGCGCGCAATCTGTGACAGCATCGTGTCTTCGCCGAGCGACTCCGCCCGGCACACCACCGCACCGTCGTAGTTCAACGATCCCGCGAGCACGCGTCCGCCCACTGCCCGCTCCAGCGGCATCGCTTCCCCGGTCAGCATCGACTCATCCACCGAGGTACGCCCCTCCACAATCGTCGCGTCCACAGGAAAGCGCTCGCCGGGCAGCACCACGACGCTGTCGCCAGGCCGCACCTCTTCGAGGGGGACCACCGTTTGCACGCCGTCGACCAGGCGCCGCGCCGTCGCGGGCCGCAACCGCGATAGCGAATCCAGCGCCGCCAGCGCCCGCCGCTTCGCCCGGCCTTCCAGGCTCTTACCCAATAACAGAAAACCAAGAATCAAGAGCACCGCATCGAAGTACACCGCGCGCCCGGGCGCCGGCCAGACCGTCGCATACGCGGAATAGGCAAAGGCCACGCCCGTTCCCATGCTCACCAGCGTATTCATGTTAGTGGTGCCGTGTCGCAGTGCGCGCCATGCGCTCGCGTAAATCCCGCGCCCCGCCCATGCAACCACCACCGCGGTCAGGACCAGCAGAAACCAGCGCAGCGCCAGGGCCGGGATTGCGTAAAGCCACTGAAGTGCGCGAACCAGGAAAAAATCGAGCGCGCCCATTTTCGTTTCGAGCGGCATAGCCATCAGCATGGCCGCCGCGCCCGCCGCCAGCGTTATCCACGCCTTGGTTTCCGCACCAGCAGTCGAATCTTCAACACGCGCTCCCGTCTCGCCTTCGCGTGGCAGCACGGCATCGTAGCCGGCTCCGCGAATCACCTCCACCAGTTGCGCGGGTACTGCCAACGCCGGATCGAACACCACGCTGGCGCGATGCGCCATCAGATCCACGCGTGCCGATTCCACGCCCGCTGTCGCGCGCAGAGCCTCCTCCACGTGGTGCTGGCACGAGGCGCACGTCATGCCCAGAACAGGTAGTGTCAGCGATTCTGTGGTGCCCGAGGCCACGGCCGGCTCCAAGTCTCCGCGTTATGATTCCAGATGCGCGGCGTAGCCGGCCTTGGCGAGCGCGGCAATGGCAAGATCCACCGGCGCGGGATCCTCGGCCGCAGTTAGCCGGGCCGCGCCCACGCGAACCTCGTTCACCACCACTCCGGGCATCGCAGCCAGTGCCTGGCTCACGCGGCGCACACAGGAGCCGCAATGCATGCCATCGATTCGCAACGTAAATTCCGCCATCTTTCGTTCCTCTAGGTCTTTATTTGATGATAGCGGCAGGCGAACGATTCCCGCGCGGCCCGTGAAAGCTGGTTCGAAACCGACTTGAAAGGACACGGCTTTAGTTGTGCCGCAGACGTCGCAAAATGAGCGTGGCTTTAGCCCCTGTGCGCTGGAGGGAGCGGGGGCCTTCAGGCCCCTGAAGCACGCACGATACGGCAACGGGGCTTAAGCCCCTGAGGGATTCTGCATGGACGAACGTGCAACGAGAATTTCCGCAATCGCCTCTGGTCGGCGTGGGCGCGGTCGTGGTCCACGAGGGCCGCGTGCTCCTCGTGCGCCGCGGCGGCGAACCCCTCAAAGGCCATTGGACGCTGCCCGGCGGCGTGCTTGAGGTCGGCGAAGCGCTAATTGAAGGCGTGGTGCGCGAGGTGCACGAAGAAACCGGCCTCCTCGTCGAGCCGCTGGAGCTGGTCGAGCTCCTCGATCGCATTCATCGTGAAGACGGCCGCGTCCGCTACCACTACGTCATCGCCGACTACCTCTGCCGCGTCATCGGCGGCGAGCTGCGCGCGGCTTCCGACGCCGACGCCGTCCGCTGGTTAGAGCGCGCCGAATGGAACACCCATAGCGCCCTCGTCCTCGATCCCATCACCATGCGCGTCATTGAAAAAGGTTGGCAAAGAGCGCAAGCTCTGCTGTCAGAAAGAAGCTAAGCCGTTGACCAAGACCTCCAATCATCCGTTGCGTTGGATCAAATGGACTCTCGTGTCCCTGCTTGCCCTGGCGCTGCTCGCGGGCATCGGATTCTACCTCTGTCCTGTCAGCTATCTCAACGCGTGGACGTACCTGCACGAAGACCTCACGGGCATCGAAAGCCGCACAGTGCAAGTCGGAGGCCACCGCGTGCACTATCTTGCCGAGGGCCCGGTCAACGGTCCCATCGTCGTTCTCGTGCACGGCCTCGGCGCCAGGGCAGAATACTGGGACAACGTCGCGCCGTACTTCGCGAAATCCGGTTTCCGCGTCTACGTCCCCGATCTCGTTGGCTACGGCCGCAGCGAGCGCCCAGCGGATTTCTCTTATTCGGTGCGCGACGAAGCCGCCGTGGTCGTGGGTTTCATGGACGCGCTCGGCCTCAAGCAGGTTGAACTCGGCGGCTGGTCCATGGGCGGATGGATTGCCGTGCTCGTCGCCGCGCAGAACCCCGATCGCATCAGCCGCCTCATGCTCTTCGATTCCGCCGGCCTCAACATCCCGCCGACGTTTGACACCGCACTCTTCACGCCTGCCACCATCGCCCAGCTCGACGAATTAAAAGCCCTCCTCTCGCCGCGACCTCAGCCCATCCCCGCCTTCATCGCTCGCGACATCCTGCGCAATTTTCGGCGCAATGGCTGGGTCGTCCAGCGCGCCCTCACCACCATGTTCACCGCGCAGGATGTCGTCAACAACCTTCTGCCGCAACTCAAAATGCCTGTGCTCCTGGTGTGGGGATCTCTCGACCGCATCACGCCGCTCAGCGATGGCGACATCATGCACCGCCTCATCCCGCAATCCCAGCTCGACGTCTTTGCGGGTTGCGGCCACATGGCGCCCATCGAGTGCTCGGCAGCGGTTGGCCCCAAAGTCGCCGCCTTCGCGCGCGAGTGATCTGCTGACTCACCAAAATGTCGTGCCAACTCGCGAACTGGCCATGTCGCGAAGCGACGCCAACCTGCGAAGAAGTGAACAATCCTTTTCGTCCACCGCGGGACTGCAACACAGGCGCGGAACTGACTCGTTCCCTTGTTCCCTCGTTCCCTGCAGGGGCCCGCGGCAGGCGATTTTTGCCCGCTGGGGTGGCTCGGTCCCTGCCTTCTTGACTCCCTCCCGCCCCCTTTGCGAGACTCCGCCCATGGGATACAGCGGAAAGATTGAATACGCCGGAGAGCGCAAAATCCGGGAGCGCAACACCAACGTCTATCGCCTTTGTCATTGGCCTATCTGGATCTGGGTTTTCTTCCTGGCTCCCGGACCGCTCACTTTCAGCCTCTTTTCCGGTGGTTTTCACTGGGCTAACTGGGCGTGGCTGGCCGCGGTCCTCATCGGGACCGGCATCGCCGGCTACAACGCGCAACTTCCCGGCAGCGAACATCGCCCCTACATCCTGCGCTTCGACGAGGACAAGCCCAACCCTCTCTATCGCCGCGTCTGCTACACCTTCGCCTGGAACGCCATTCTGAATTATGCGTTGCTCAACATGGCAGCGCTGGCTTATGCCAGTGTCACCGGTGTCTGGAAGATGAAGCAGATTTACCTCTACGGCTACTCGCCGCTCTGTGCCTTCATCCTGCTGCTCGGCATGCTGGGCAAGCTTCCGCGAGTCGGAACTTCCACCAAGGGCGAAGGCTGGGAACGCCGCTACTTTTATGGATCAGTTTGGGCCGTCACCGCAGCGCAAACCATCCTGCTCCTCCTCTGGAAGACGCTGCCGCTGACCTCCACCGGCAGTCTCATCAAACTTGTTGCCTTCGTCGCCGTGCTCGCAATCTTCGGCGTTGCCGCCGCGCGCGGAATTCTGCCCCGCACCCGGCCCATCGTTCCCGGCGAGTTGATGGTCTCCGACTGATACCACAGTTGTAGACCTTGAATTTCGGACGGAGCAGGGGCCCTCAGGCCCCCGAAAAGTCGCAGGAAAATGGGGCCTTTAGGCCCAGATCGAAACAATTTGAGGCAAGTACAACTGTAGTAGAAGCTGGTCTCCCAGTTTCGGCGTCTCTGGGCTGCGGATGCCGCTGGCTGTTTAAGACGCTAATCAACCAGTAACTGACGCATAGGCGGTGAACCGCCCTTGACCCAAGTTCCCAGCAACGGGGCCTCGGTGGGCGTAAAGCGACAGGTCACATGCGGAAAACGCCGCCAGGGCGACGAAAACCGGAATCTACTACTCCGGCACACCGTCGTTGATCTGAGCGCAATCCATGCGCAGCGTGCCGTTGTCGTTGAAGACCAGGCCGTAGAAGCGAAACAGCCCGCCCGCGCTGACTGTGCTCGTGTTGAGCATCTGCGTGTTGCTGTCGGCGTACACCACAACCGTGTTTGGATTCGTCAGCAGTACGGGTTGTCCGGGTCGAGCTGCAAGATTTGAAAACAGATCGTAGGGAGCGAGTGTAACGGTATAAATGGTAAAGCCGCTGTTTGTCGAAACCGCGCTCACCGTGCCGTCGATGGTTTGCGGTATGAGCTTCATGGTAGTTGCGGGAAGCGGAAGAGCCGGGAAGCCATTCACGATTGGCGCGTTGGATGTGATCAGGACATTCTGGCCCGGAACTGCGTTCGCCGCGCTGAAGCTGGCGGCAAAGGGAAGGCTCTGCAGGTTTGTGAATTGATTAGATACGCCGAAAGAAGCATTCCCGTAGCCGAATTCGTCGCTCATTTCGGGGAGGTCACCCACGAATTGAGCGGTGAGCCCGCTAACGGCGGATTGGGATGGTCCCGCGTTTAACAGTTGGCCGCTGGATAAACTGAGGCTCGTCGCGTTCGTGTCGTAGACCGAGACTCGTGTAGCCAGCAGCGTTCCGTCCTGCTGCAGCGCGACATCCATCTCCACAGGCATGCCAGTGCTGAGCCCTGAGGCATTGCCTATCCCCTGAAACGCAGTGCTGCCATTGGTGCTCACCTGCCACGTTGGAGGGTTGCCGTTGAAATAACCATAGGGCGCACTCACTGTGAACTGAGTTCCCGACGCGCCGGTCGAAGCGATCGCTCCTTCAAGCCCAAGCGCCTTGCCATTGGAACTGTTAGTGGGCTGCGCCGCAATAACCAGTGACGTCAGATCAAACATTGGGGCGATCGGAACCGAAAAAGTTAGAGCCTGAGCGCAACCGCCAGAGAACGGCGCCGATTGCGAGACCTGCAGACTCAAAACAAGCCCCGTGGCTGTTCCAGTGACCGTAATCGGCTGCGGCAAGTTCACCGTGACACTAGGCGTGCCCGGCCCATTAAGCGCGCCGTCGAGCAGAATTTCTCCAGAGGATGAATCCAGGCCAACGCACACAGGAGACGTGCCGTCGAAGGCCGCGGAAGCAGACGTGTAAATGCCCTGAGGAATGCTCACCGTTGCGAGTGGCTCAAGATTGCCGTTCAAGTGGATAAATTCAGCGCTCAGAGGCTCAGAGAACAGCGTCACGGTCTTCCCCGATTGACTCGTGAGCGTCAAGCTCTTCAACGTTATAGGAAACTCAACTAGTTGATCATTCGCGGTGCTCGACGCCAGGAGGACGACAGTGGTGTTTCCGCTGAAAGTGGTCCCGGTCCCGCTGCCGCTGCTGCCGCCGCACCCCGCCGCGAGCAAAACAGTAAGCGAGAGAGCCAATGGGGTCACAAAGCGGGAAAAACGGGAATCTGGACGACAAACGGATGTGCAGTATTGGGCGCTCACGATCTATCCCTCGAAGAGCCTGGATACGAGGAATTATAGGACTCATCTGATTGAAGTTCGAAAGAATTCGGTGAGATCAGTGACGCGGCTCACATCGCTCAAGGGAAGCGTCATGGCACCTCCCGATTGTGAGCGAGGTGGCTCTCAATCCGGCCTCCGGGCCTATCGTCAATCCGGAACTTACTCTCGCCGATTCTCGCGCGATTCCAGCTCATCCCGCGGACTTGTCAAGCCCTATTCGCCCCAACATCAGGCCCGCGCCGCAGCTAACCCACTGATTTCTTAGTCCCTCGGCCCCTTAGTCCCTCAGTCGCTCTCTTCGCAGATAATTTCCCCCCATTGGCGCACAATCGTTCCGTGAGTCATGGATTCCAGATTCGGGGTATGGAGAGATATACCCCCGCGATAAGTCCTTTGTTCTCAAATATGGAGAGATATACCCCCGCCATAAGCCCTTTGTTATCAAATATGGAGGTATGTCATATAGGGGGAGGGGGGATGGCATTGGGGTACGGACCGGGAGCATCCCCTGACATTTTGAACCGGGGACATACCTGACACTGCAACGTGGGGCGTAAGGGACCTGCAACGCTCCCGCGGCCTGAAAAGTGGGACTTGCTCCCGCCCCTACAGCCCAGGTGATCTAAATCACATTTGACCGTCACCCGCGAGGGGTATAAGAAGGTTGCTATGTGCCTCGCAATTCCTGGAAAAGTCGAAGAGATCACCACCGACGGCCTCATCCGCATCGGCCGCGTCAACTTCGGGGGCGTGATCAAGAAAGTCTGTCTCGACTACGTGCCCGAGGTCGAGGTCGGCGATTACACCATCGTCCACGTGGGATTTGCCATCTCGAAAATCGATGAGGAGACTGCCGAGCAGACCCTCGCCGACTTCCGCGCCATGGGCGTGCTCGATGAAGAACTGGCGAGCGAAGAAGAAGCCTTCGCCCGCGCGGCCCAGCGGCCGCAGTCGCGCTGTCCCGATGGCAGTTGCGAGACAGCAGGGCAGCAAGTCGACGAAACAGCAAGTCAGCTCATTCCTCCCAAACGCCAATGAAGTACCTCAACGAGTTTCGTGACGGCGAAATTGCCCGTGCCTTGGCGCGCGAGATCGCCCAGGTCACTACGCGCCGCTGGAAGATCATGGAAGTCTGCGGCGGGCAGACGCACTCGATTATTAAAAACGGAATAGACCAGATGCTGCCTTCTGGCCCCGATGCGAGCGTCGAGATGATCCACGGCCCGGGCTGCCCCGTCTGCGTCACGCCGCTCGAACTCATTGACAAGGCGCTGGCCATTGCTGCGCAACCCGGCGTCATCTTTTGCTCTTTTGGCGACATGCTGCGCGTTCCCGGCACCGAAGCCGATCTGTTTCAGATCAAGGGCCGCGGCGGCGACGTGCGCGTTGTCTATTCGCCTCTTGATGCAGTAGAAATCGCTCAAAAAAACCCACACAACGAAGTCGTTTTCTTTGGCGTCGGCTTTGAAACCACAGCTCCCGCCAACGCCATGAGCGTGCACCTGGCGAAACGCCGCGGGTTGAAGAACTTTTCTCTGCTGGTTTCGCACGTTCTGGTCCCGCCTGCGATCTCCGCCATTCTCGAATCGCCCGGCAACCAGGTGCAGGCCTTTCTCGCGGCCGGCCACGTTTGCAGCGTGATGGGCTACTGGGAGTATCCGCCGCTGGCGGAGAAATACCGCGTGCCGATCGTCGTCACCGGCTTTGAGCCGCTCGATCTGCTCGACGGCATCCGCCGCGCGGTCGTGCAGCTCGAAAGCGGCCGTCACGAAGTGGAGAACGCTTATAGCCGCGTCGTCACCTTCGAAGGCAATCGCCCTGCGCAAAAACTGTTAAGCGAAGTTTTCGAAGTCACTGATCGCGCCTGGCGCGGCATCGGCGTGATTCCCAAAAGCGGCTGGCGTCTCAATGCCGACTATCGTGACTTCGACGCCGAAGAGCGCTTCCATATCACGGGAATACATACCGAGGAATCGCCTCTGTGCCGTGCAGGCGACGTGCTCCGCGGAGCCATCAAGCCCGCCGAGTGCGCAGCGTTCGGCAAGGAATGCACGCCGCGCCATCCGCTCGGCGCCACCATGGTTTCCAGCGAAGGCGCCTGCGCCGCCTATTACAACTACGGACGTTTCTTGTCCGCGGAAGATCTAGCCAGCGCGGGTTCGGCGCTTTCGGGGGCTGCGCATGGCTGAGGTAAAGAGTGCCGCACCCGATTTCGCCAACTGGTCCTGCCCGCTGCCTCTCGCCGATTATCCCACCATCGTGATGGGCCACGGCGGCGGCGGCAAACTGGGCAACGAGTTGGTCGAGCATCTCTTCCTGCCCGCGTTTCGCAATCCGGCACTCGAGAATTTAGGCGACGCCGCGGTTCTTGAAACCGCGGGCGCGCGCCTCGCCCTAAGCACCGATTCGTTCGTCGTGCAGCCGTTGTTTTTTCCCGGCGGTTCGATTGGCGAGCTCGCTGTGAACGGAACCGTCAACGATTTGGCCGTCTCCGGCGCAGAGCCCAAATTCCTGAGCGCGAGCTTCATACTAGAAGAAGGTTTTCCGCTGGCTCAGCTGGCCGCGATCATCGACGATATGGCCAAAGCCGCCGCAACAGCGGGCGTGCAGATCGTAACCGGCGATACAAAAGTTGTGGAGCGCGGCCACGGCGACGGCTGCTACATCAACACCTCCGGTGTTGGTCTCCTTCGGACTGGAATCTCGGTCGGTCCAAATCATGCAATGCCCGGCGACGCGATCATTGTCTCGGGAACCATCGGTGACCACGGCATGGCCATCATGAGCGTGCGCGAGGGGCTCGAGTTTGAAAGCCAAATCCGGTCGGATTGCGCCGCGTTGAACGGCATGATTGCCGAAGTCCTCGACGCCGCGGGCGCAGCGGTCCACGTCATGCGCGATCCCACGCGTGGCGGTCTAGCGTCTACGTTGAACGAGATTGCGCACTCGTCGAATGTTGGAGTCGTGATCGACGAGAGCAGCATCCCCGTGCGGCCCGAAGTGCAATCGGCATGCGAGCTGCTCGGTCTCGACCCGGTGTATGTGGCCAACGAAGGCAAGGCGGTGTTCTTCGTCGCGCCTGAAGCCGCCAATCGCGTGTTGGCCGTGCTGCATGCGCATCCGCTGGGCCGTGATGCGGCCCGCATCGGTCACGTCACTGCGGAGCACAAGCGCATGCTTGTGGCGCGCACCGGAATGGGCGCCAACCGCGTCATCCCCACGATGATCGGCGAGCAGTTGCCGCGCATCTGCTAGAAGCAGCGCAGCCCGCCATCGCTGGTATTCGTGCCTCGCGCGTTATGGATTCGACGTTGCGGACGGCAGGTCCGGCGATGGCGCCTCGCGCATGGTGAGCATAATGCGTTTTACCTTGTTGCGATCAATGTGCTGAATCGTGCCGCCGACGCGAATCTGCACGTCCATCCCGGAAATGGAAACAAGATCGCCGTTGAGGATGGTTCCGTCGCGCAATTCGACCGAGTCGAAAGAAGCCGTCCCGAGTTCGAAGCTCACAGATCCGCCGGAAACGTCGTTGGGACCGATCTCGAGCGGGAAGGTTCCGGCGATAAAACCCTCTTTCGAAAAGCTAAGTGTATGTTTTCCAGGTCCGACGGTGATGAGCCGAGGAGTTGTGCCTTGCTCAGCGCCATCCAATTTGAGGTTCGCGCCCTGCGGCGTTGAGTTCACAGTGAGCGTGACAACCCTTGGCGCCTGCGATATCGCCTCAAGCGTGATCGAAACGGGAGTGCCCGAAGCCGCAACGGTGGTTTCGAACTTGACGGTCTCGCCTGGGCCGACGTTATTCACTTCAATCCCATCCTCTCCCACGCGTGTCTTGTCCTTGTCGAAGAGGTAAACGTGGAATTGTGCGTTGACGATTCGCTTTGATGAGAGGTTTTGGGCCGTCACGTCCATGACGTATCCGTGGAGAGGGCCCATGCCCGGAAGAGGCTTGAACTTGCCGATGGTAAAGTGCAGCACCGGCGTGCCGGTCTCAGGCCAATCGATGGTCAGGATTGGCGTGTCCTTCTCCTTGGCCAAAATCGGCAGGGCAACGAGTCCGAGCAAGGCAATCAACAGAGCACGGTGGAAGATAGCGCGTTTCATAACGGTACCATCATAAGCTAACGCCTGAGGTTCGAGATCAATGCTCCTCAGTTGAGCGTTAGATTCCTCTAAGTACATTCGAATACCGACACCGCTTAAGTTCGGGCCTTTCTCATTCAGTCGCGGCATTGGCCGCCGATGAGTGAGAAAAGGCAAAGACCGCGGCCGCGTCAAACCAGGCGCGCTACGGTTTTTGTCCCTTTGAAAGGCCGGAATGCCCGCTCGGATAAAAGTCCTCTCATTTTTATTTGTTGCGTTGCTGCTGCTCGCAGGATGCGGCGGCGATCTGCGTACTGCGTTTCCTGGGAACAGCTCCTGCAACCCTGGTTTCATTACTGCTGTGGACGAAACGCGCCTCGTGACTCTCGCCGGCAATGTGCCGTTGCCGGCGCGCAACGGTTTCGGCGAAGGCGCCGTCGACGAAGGTGCGATCGGGTCGAACACGCAGCTGGACCGCATGCTGCTGGTGCTGAAGTCGACTGCCGCGCAACAGGCGGCGCTCGATGCCCTGGTTGAAGCGCAGCAGGATCCCAGCTCGCCGCAATATCAGCAATGGCTCACGCCGGCCGAGTTCGGAGCGCAGTTTGGCGTGGATGATTCCGACCTGACGCTCATCACCGCGTGGCTCGCGGCCCACGGATTCGCGCTCGAAGAGATTTCCGCAGGACGCCGCCTGATTGTTTTCTCGGGCACTGCGGGCCAGGTTTCGAGCGCCTTTCACACCGAGTTGCATCAGTATCTCGTCGACGGCAGGCAGCACATCAGCAACTCCAGCGACCCGCAGATTCCCGCGGCGCTCGAGGAAGTTGTCGGCGGCGTGGTCACGCTCGATGACTTTCGCCGAACCTCTCAGATCGCTTCGCAGGAATCGCTCTTGTCGAATTCGGAATACCCCGTGGGGCCGGAATACTCCGCCGGCAGCACGCACAATATTTTTCCGGCGGATTTCGCCACGATCTACGATCTCAACCCGCTCTATAGCGCAGGCACCACCGGCTCTGGTGTCGCCATCGCCGTTGCCGGACGCAGCAACATCAACCTCAGCGATGTCGAGACATTTCGATCCATCGCCGGCCTCGCTGCCAACACACCCTCGGTGATCGTCGACGGAACCAATCCCGGACTGGTTACCGGCGATCAGAGCGAATCGACGCTCGACGTGGAGTGGAGCGGCGCGGTTGCGCCGGCTGCTGCGGTGAATCTGGTTGCCGCGGCCTCCACTGCAGACGACAGACGGCATCGATCTCGCCTCCGCGTACATCGTTAATCACGCCACGGCGCCAGTGGTGAGCGTGAGCTACGGCAGTTGCGAGCAGGAGATGGGCGCGACGGAGCTGGCCTTCTACAACAGCCTTGTGGGAGCAGGCCGCGAGCCAGGGAATGAGCGTCTTTGTGGCCTCGGGCGACGCGGGCGCGGCCGGATGCCAGTCGGGCGATTCCACTGAGGGAACCTCGTGCCGCAGTGAACGGGCTGTGCAGTTCGCCCTATGCCACATGCGTGGGCGGAACGGAATTCAATGAGGGCGCAAATCCCGCTCAGTATTGGTCCGCGGCGAATTCTGCCGCATATGGCTCCGCGCTCGGCTACATTCCGGAAGAGATTTGGAACGAAAGCGCACTTGACGGCGGCACAGGGCTCTGGGCCTCGGGTGGCGGCGCGAGCACAGTCTACGCGCAGCCCGTGTGGCAGCAGAACGTAAGCGGAACCGCTGCGGCCGGCATCATGCGCGCCTTGCCGGACGTCTCACTCTCGGCCGCAAACCACGACGGGTATTTCATGGTGGAAGACAACGCCTACTGGATTGTTTCCGGCACATCGGTCTCGGCGCAGGCGTTTGCCGGGCTCATGGTCCTGATCACCGCAAAGGAAGACGGCAAAGGCCAGGGCAGCGCGAATCCTCGCCTGTACGCGCTGTCAGCCGCAGTTCCCGATCCATTTCATGCCACGCCCTCCGGCAACAACACCGTCCCCGGCGTCGTGGGATTCAGCGCAGATGGCGCGAGCTACAACCTTGCCACGGGCCTGGGATCGGTCGATGGCGCACTGCTCGTAAACGGATGGGATACCAGTTCGACACCCGGCTCGCCAACGCTCTCTTTGACTGCAGCCGCGCAATCGGCGAGCATCGCCGCGGGCGGCTCAGTGACACTTCAGTTCACTGCTGTCACCGGCGGGTCGTTCGCCGGGAACGTCAATTTTTCTGTGAGCGGCCTGCCGAGCGGAGTGACGGCCGCGTGGTCCGCGAATCCGCTGGCGCCCGCATCGAGCGCAAGCACCAATATCGCGTCGCTGGAGCTCACGGCCGCTCAGGCTGCAGCTTCCAGCTCGACTGGCGTTGTGATCTCGGCGACCGGCGACGGCCTGACCGCGCAGCAAACCATCGCGGTCACGGTAGTCGCGCGTGCGAACGATTGTTTCCGCTTCAGTCTGCTGCCGACGAGTTGCAGACCACTGCCGCGCACGCCGGCACTCTAGAAAAAAAGCGGCGTTAGCGAAGTCAGCGGCGCTAGCGGAGCTAGAGCAGTTGGCGCAATGCAATCACTCGAAGAGGGCGAAGGCCTGTTTGATCTGGTCGGGGAGTGTGGCGTGCGGTTCCGCCAGCGAGTAGCTGATCTCAAGCACTGTCGCGGGAGGCGTCCCGAGCGCTTGCAGGGCCTTTGCCGTAGCCGGCCAGTCGATGGTTCCACCGCCGGGCCACAGGTGCTCGTCTTTCATGCCGTGATTGTCGTGCACATGCACCGTGGCGATGCGGTCGCCCAGGGTTCGAATCGCGTCCGCCGTTCCCACCGTAATATTGGCGTGACCAAGATCCAGGCAAACGCCCACATTGGTCAGGTGCCCCATCTGGAGAATCATCCCCAGATGCTCCGGCGTCGTGGCCTCGCTCAGCAGGTTTTCCACCAGCAGGCGCACGCCGAGCGGCCGCGCAAAGGCGCCCAGGTGTTCCAACGCGGTGAGCGCATATTCAATGGTGCGCGGCGACCACTCATCGTCGCGTTCGCCAAGGTGCACCACAAGATTGCGCAACGGGATGTGCTCCGCGGCTTCGAGCGCACGCTTGATCTCGTCCATGGAGTCGATGCGTCGCGCCTTATCGGGGTGCAGCACATTCACCGATGGCGCGCCAGCACGGCCCATCTCGCGGTCGGGATAAAGCGGGGCGTGCATCGAAAACGGCTCGAGCGTGTTCGAGCCGAACCATTCGGCCAACTCGGTCACGTGCTCGCGGCTGGTGTAGTCGAAGTGCTGGCGCGCGGCAAAGATCTCCACCGCCTGCGCGCCGGAGCGCTCCGCGAGCTCAAGCAGGCCCGGATGCAGACGATGATTCAGAAACAGATGAGTCGACAGAACGCGCAGCATCTTTGTGTGGTCCCTCGCGCCGAATATTCACGAACCCCAAATCGAGCCCTTCCTCTATTCTCGCATTTTGACGAGGGTTTTCCGGCTTCTTTGACCTTGATGTCATCGTGCGGCAGACAATCAGCCTGGCGGACCGCGCGGGCCGCAACCGGGGCCGTTTTCCGGTTTTCTCGGAGCAGTCACGCCGCGCTACCGACTATCATCGAAACTGTCGCGGCGCGCCAGTGCGCCAATTCGTCTGTGGGGGTCTGAACGCGTGGACGCGGTGTTTTGGATTGAAGGAAATCCGCCGGTGCCGCTGGCCATTGTGCTTTGCCCATACGGTGGCAGCATTCTCAAGGACGAACTGAGCGAGATTGCGCGCAGCGGGGTCCAGACACTGGTCTCGCTGCTCGAGCACGACGAAGCCGATTGGCTTGGCCTCGCAGAGGAGAGGGCCCTTGCCGAACAGTTGGGCATGCACTTTCTTTCTTATCCCATCGAGGACGTTCATGTGCCGGTAAATGTGCACATGTTCAGAAAGTTTGTGTCGGAGCTGGCCGATCGCCTTCGCGCCGGAGAGCGCATCGGCATGCACTGCCGGGGAAGCATTGGCCGGGCGCCGCTCACCGCGGCCTGCACGTTAATCCACCTCGGCTGGAAGGCAAAAGACGCTTTAGAAGCTATCCAGACGGCGCGGGGCTGCGAGATTCCCGATACCTCGGAACAGTTGCGCTGGGTTCTGAAGTACAAAGCGCAGCCATAAGTGCCAAGCAGCCATGAGCACAGATTTGCCCAATCCGATTCCTGGCCCGACCTCGAGCGCGATCATTGACCTGAGCTTTCCGCACCGCTGGCAAGCCGAAATCCTGGCTGCCCGGCCGCTGATTTTGCCGCCGCGTCACTTCGTGTATCCGCGCGCGGCCGAGGAAGCGGAACGCGGCGCGCTCGAAGTGATGATTCTCGCCCGTGCGCCGCATGCGCAGCCATTTCTCGCCACATGCGCCCTGGGATTTCGCGATCCTGCCGCTCCCACCGGTCTCTGGTCCACTCCAGAACCGGAAAAAATCTGCGCCGTCGCAGGAGGCTACGCTTACCTCATCGACACTACCGCGCCCGAGCGCTTCACGATGATTCCGTACCGGCCTGTGCTTCAAATGCGCGCGTTGGTTGCGGAAGGTCTGCTGCTATTCGTCGGCCATCATTCCATTCTCGCGTGGGGGCCGAACGGGCAGGCGTGGGAGTCGGCGAAACTTTCCGATGAAGGCCTTACGATTGCCGGCATCGACGGCGGCGTGCTGTGCGGAAAGGGCTGGGAGATGATGAGAGACAGCGAGAAGTCCTTCGCTCTGGACCTGCGAACCGGATCGCTGCTGCCTTCGCACGCGGGCTGACTCTCAATCGGCGGCCGCGCTCCCATGCGCCGCAGGAGTCAAGCGCTTATATGCCGCATAGACGCCCTCAAACACTGAATCCCAGCTCGCGGTCAGTGCATAAGCACGCGCGGCCTCGCGCATTTTGGCGTGGCGTGCAGAATCCGCGAGGATTTCCGTGATTGCCGAAGTGAATTGATCGTCGGGCACGATGCGGCCGGTCTCGCCATCACGCACGATGGTGCGCGGCCCGCCGTCTGGGGTGACGATGGCAGGCACTCCGCTGGCCAGCGCCTCAAGCACCACGTTGCCAAACGTGTCTGTGTGGGAGGGAAAAACGAAAAGGTCCATATTGGCGTAGGCGCGGGAAAGTTCTTCCCCTTGCAATACTCCGGTGAACTCTGCTCGATGCAGTCGCTCGCGCAGCCATTTCTCGTCACCGCCGTGGCCAACGATGACAAATTTCGTCTGGTGCTGGTCGAGCTCCCGCTGAATCCGAACCAGCAACCCGATGTTTTTCTCGACCGAAAGTCGCCCGACGAAGCCGAGGATGCGCACCGGATCTTCAGGGTCGCGCGTTCGTTTCGCGGGATGAAAGAGTTCGGCGTCCACGCCGCGCGGCATCAGGAAACAGGGGCGGCCCGTCTTGCTCTCAAGCAGCGTGCATAGTTCGGGGTTGGGAGCAAGGAGCACTTCGGCCTTGCGGTAAAACCACGCCGCCATCGCCAGCGCACGATCTTCAATCTTCCGGCCGGTCGCCGCGGAGTGGCGCCCGGGCAACAGGCGCAGGAACCAGTCCGCGCGTCGCGCCGCGTATTCATGCACGTTGGTGTGCCAGCTTGCGGCCAGCGGCAATTCGAAATGACGCGCCAGCGCCGCGCCCAGCAGACCGATCTCGCTGGGGCCGGTAATATGAATCAGGTCGGGCCGGAACCGATCCAGCACATCGTCGATAAGCGGGGCGTGACGCAGAAATGCGGGATCGAGGCGCAGGTCTTTCTCGAGCGCGAAGGAAAGAAATCCACGCGGCAATTCGAGGGTCCAGACGTTGCCGTCTTCCACCAGAGCCTGCGGCCGATCGCCGGCGCGCACGCAGAGAAAGGGAAGATCGCGCCGCCGCGCGAAGGCCTCGAAGTGCCGGCTGGTGTGGGCGACCCCGTTCACCTCGTGGAAGGAATCGGGGAAATACGCGACGCGCGGTGCGGTCATAAAGGCACGGATGCCGGCTCCGCCGTTCTCGGTTAAGATTCCTGCTCGCCCAGCGCCAGGCGCAACTCGTCGGACTCGCTCCAGGCCATGCGCAGCCCGCCGGATACCAGGCCCAGGCCCATCAACTGCACCATGGCGATGGTCCAGCGCATCACGCGCGGCGCCGTGCCGCCGGGCCATAGCTCGCTCAGGGGGCGAACCACGCCGTTCGCGTCTGGATGGTAGACGCGTTCGTCCCACGTCCGCGAACCTTGCGGAAACGCGGGATAGTAGCGCACGGCATCGATCGTCGAGCGCAGAATGCGGTGCTTCCACGGCTCGGCATACTGCGGCATAAAGAGCACGTGGCTCTTTTTCTTGCGCCGCACCTCGTGCACGAATTCGGTGAACGACGTCGCGTTGGTCAAATTGATGTTGGCGTTCGGCTCTACGCCGTGGCGGTCGCCGCCGGCAATCAGCAGCATGTTCCACTTCTCTGCCAGGCGCCGCACCGCTCGGTTCTCGTCCCAGTTGCGCAGGCCGTTCAGCTCCAACGCGTGAAAATGTGCGCCGTTTTTCTGCAGAAATTCATTCACCAGGAACTGATGCTTTTCCTGGCCGATCAGGTAGAGGTCCCACATGGGGTGGTTGAAGACCACGAGCACATTCGGCTCCTGGTTCAGGGCCACCAGGATTTCGGTCAGGCGCGCATCGCTGGGGTTGGCAGTGAACTCTTCCAGAGTCGCCATCCACTCCGCCGCGCGCGCGCTGGGCAGGTTGTGCACGCCCAGATGAAACGACTGCATGCCGCCGTAGGGTGCGCTCCACTCCACCGATACCGGAATCTGCCGCGCGCTGGGCACCGTGCGCAGAAGCATGGGCGCCTTGATGTTGTCGTGGTCGGTAAGCGAAACCATGGCTCCCAGGCCGAGCTTCTCAATCTGTTTCGTTTCCAGTTCAAAGGCCAGCTTGGGCGTCATGGGCGGTGTCCAATAGCTCGCCGCGTAATTGATGCGTACCCCATGAAACTGCTCGGCCCGCCGTTCCAGGCGCGACAGCAGCGGCCGCATCACCGGAAACTGATTGCCAAAGTTGGCCAGGAAATCCAGCGTCTCAGACGATTGATTGGTGTGACTGTGCAGCGACACGCCGGTCCGAAAGTCCTTCGCGACGCCGGTGTCACGCCATGAGTACGAGATAGTAGATGTCGGCATTTCAGCTCCTCCATCAATCCCAATCGATGTTCGGATTTCCACAGTCAGTATCCGGCCTAGCTCATAAATATCCGGTGAATAGCGCGCGAATTGCCCTTCAATTGATGCAGCCTGGGAATCAAATAAGTTACCAAAATACTGTGAAATAGGTACGAATTCCCGGGCATTCTCTGAGGATGTCAGATCGTTGACGCTGCAAATTTTAGAGATAGGACACTAAGACTTTCTGGTTTTAGCCAACTCGGGCCCCAGAAAATCGTCGATGTTCCAGCCCGCCATCAAATCTTCGTCCGGCGCCGCATTCTCGCTTTTTGATTGTGCGTTCGGCACCGCCGCGCTCTCGCTGGCCAGGTAGTTCTCCGTCAATCCTTTCCGCAAAAGGTCGAAGGCCTGTTCGGGCGTCTCCGCATATTGGAATAGATCCAGATCTTTGGGTGAGATCGCGCCCGTGTCCACCAGCACCTCGAGGTTGAACACCTTCTTCCAGTAATCCGATCCATAAATAAGGACGGTGATCCTTTTATTCACCTTCTGGGTCTGAGCCAGGGTGAGAATCTCGAACATCTCATCGAGCGTGCCGAACCCGCCCGGAAAAACCACCAGCGCTTTTGCCAGATAAGCAAACCACAGCTTGCGCATGAAGAAGTAGTGGAACTCGAAGTTGAGCGAGGGCGTGATGTAGGGATTCGGCCTCTGCTCGAAGGGCAGCAGGATGTTCATGCCGATGGTTTTGCCGCCCGCCTCCCATGCCCCGCGATTGGCCGCTTCCATAATGCCGGGACCGCCGCCCGAAGTGACCACGAAACGATGCTTGCGCGAAGGGATGGTTTTGGCCCACTGCGTAAGCAACTGCGCCAGCCGGCGCGCGTCTTCGTAGTAGCGCGCCATCTCGACCGCCGCCACCGCGCGCTTCCGTTGCAGATCCGTTGCCTGGCCCGTGGCAATCTCGACGGCTTTGGCGGGCTGCTCCTCGCTGGGAGCCGGCTGCACCGACCCAGTGTTTTCCAGAAGCTCCAACGCATGATCGGCCTCTTCACGACCATGAAAGCGCGCCGAGCCGAAGAACACTACCGTGTCCTGAATCTGCTCGCGGCGGAAGCGCGCCAGCGGTTCCAGATACTCCGAAATAATCCGTATAGGCCGCCCGTCGGCGCTGTTGAGAAATGTCGAATTCTCGTACGCGAGCGGTGCTGAATCGAGCGGCGGAGGGCCCCCGTTGCCAGGAATGACGGCGCGCGGCGTGGCAGCAGCAGCTGCGGCCTGAGGAGCTGCTGCAGGAGTTTGCAGCTTCCCGGCTTTCTGTTCCCTGTTCCCTGCCGGGGTCCCCAGCGAACGATTTTTATTCGCGGAGGTGGCCGTTCCCTGTTCCTTGTCTTTTGGTTCCCTGCTTTTCATCGTTCAACCATCCCTGTGCCGAATGGCATCTTGAAACGCAATCCAAAGATTCAGCAGACCCAGTCCCGTGACGAGGCCGCGCACGGCGCCGTAGGTGGCGATGTTTCCCAACATAGGAAACTGCAGAAAGATCGGATTCTTGTCCCAGGCAGCGGGCCACCACGGCGCAACGCTGACCGCCAAACCGATATAGATGCGCAGCATGACGCGCAGAAACAACTCCACGCGCTCCAGCCAGCGGGGAACGTGATGATGCGGCTGCACTGCGGCTTGGGACTCGGGCGCCGAGCCCGCAGCGGATCCTGAGGTCGGCCCCGATAACGAAGCCGTGAATATAGACGATGACGATTCAGGCTGCTGTTGGGGCATTCGTTTGTTTCTGTCCGCTATCGCCGATGTCCTTGCTAAGCAATCATTTATTTGATGCGCGCCAGCCGGTCCGCGGCCGCTAAGCCCAAATCCGCCTGCGAGACACCGTATTGCCACGTTAACACAGCGAGGGCGGAAAAACAGGGATCGGGCTGTGGCCGACGCCACGACTTACGGCACCGCCGGCAGGCCCGCAAGCGCCATCGCGATTTCCTCCGCGGGATATTCGAAGTTCTCCAGCTTGCCCGCGTGGTAATCGATGTAGGACTGCATGTCGAAGTGGCCGTGGCCGCTGAGGTTGAAGAGAATGACGCGCGGCTTGCCTTCCGCCTTGGCTTCAAGAGCCTGGCGAATGGCTTCGGCCACGGCGTGATTGGCTTCAGGCGCGGGAATGATTCCCTCGGCGCGCGCAAATTGCACGCCGGCGGCGAACGCATCGAGCTGCTGCACGGTGGTGGCTTCGGCCAGTCCGAGATTGACGACGTGCGAGACCAGCGGCGCCATGCCGTGGTAACGCAAGCCGCCGGCGTGAATTCCCGGAGGAACGAAGGTGCTGCCGAGCGTATGCATCTTGACCAGCGGCGTGAGATGGCCGGTGTCGCCAAAGTCGTAGGTGAAGTGGCCCTTGGTGAGGCTGGGGCAGGCGGCAGGCTCGACGGCCACGATGCGCGCGTGGCATTTGCCCTTGAGCTTGCGGCCCAGGAACGGCATCACCAGTCCGGCGAAGTTCGATCCGCCGCCGGTGCAGCCGATGATGACGTCGGGATCGTCGCCGGCCAGAGCCATCTGCTCGATGGCCTCCTGGCCGATGACGGTCTGGTGGAGCAGCACGTGATTCAACACGCTGCCGAGCGCGTACTTGGTGTTCGGATCCTTGGCTGCGACTTCGACGGCCTCAGAGATGGCGATGCCGAGCGAGCCCGTAGAGTCGGGATGCTCGGCGAGAATGGCGCGGCCGGAATCGGTGGTGTTGCTGGGGCTGGCGATGACCGAAGCGCCGAAGGTCTCCATCAGAGCGCGGCGATAGGGCTTCTGGTCGTAGCTGACGCGCACCATGAAGACCTTGCAGTCGAGGCCGAGAAACGCGCAGGCCATCGCCAGCGCCGAGCCCCACTGGCCGGCGCCGGTCTCGGTCGAGAGATGCGTGACGCCTTCCTGCTTGTTGTACCAGGCCTGCGGGACGGCGGTATTCAGCTTGTGCGAGCCGGCGGGCGAGACGCCTTCGTACTTGTAGTAGATGCGCGCGGGAGTATCGAGCGCCTTCTCCAGCCGGCGGGCGCGCATCAAGCGGCGAGGGACGCCACTGCGCGTAAATCTGCCGCACTTCCCCGGGGATCTCGATCTCACGCTCGTGCTGACCTCCTGCATGATCAGCGCCATGGGAAACAGCGGCGCCAGATCGTCGGGGCCGAGCGGCTTGAGCGTGCCGGGATGGAGCGGCGGCGCCATGGGCGCGGGCAGATCGGGAAGGATGTTGTACCAGGTTTGCGGAATGCGGCTCTGCGGCAGGTTGTACTGGATGGTTTCCATGCCGGATATTCTACATAAGGCAGTGGAAACGCAATGGTGCGCTGCGCCACGCGAGAAGGCTCTTCATGCAGCAAACGTCTTGCTGGCGCTCTGGTCACCGAGCCCGGCAAGAAGACCGGCAATGGAGATATCCTCGTCCAGCGCGTCCCAATGCAGGCCGCGGCCGCTAATCCTCACTTGCTTGCGCTGCTTCGCCGTGCCCCGCAGCAAACGGGGAAACCACGCCAGCGGAACGCCGATGGTTCGGCCGTCGCTCAATTCGACCCACATGCAATCGGGATCGAACCTCACGCGCTTGGCGTTAACCGAAGAACTCATTCCATACCCTCTCGATCAGATCCCGATTTGCCTCGACAATATCCAGTAATTGACGAAGCATTCGGGCGTCATAGCCATCATTAGTAGGCTACTCGAACTTCCGGTTCCAGCGAGAATTTAGCTTCCTTGTCGTCCTTCTCGACGTGGATATGCACCTGTTCACGAGGCGAGCCCTCATTTGAATAAAAGAAGAACCTGAAGCCCCGTTCGCGAAATACAGTTGGCATATAGCGTCATTCTAGTTTCGAAGCGGGCCTGTTGTCGCCTCTTGCTCACGGCTCGTCGTTGTAGATGTGCACTTCGATATTGCCGCCTTCGGCTTGTCTTGCGCGGAACATTCCTGGCGTGTTGAAGCTCCAGGCCATCTGGCCGTCGGGTGCAACGGCAATTACGCCGCCATCGCCATGGATAGGCGCAAGCTTCTTCTGAATGACCTCATCGGCGGCTTGCTGTAACGTGTAGCCCTTGTACTGGACCAGCGCGCAAACGTCGCGTGCCACTGTGAAGCGGATGAAGTACTCGCCGACGCCGGTGCCGGAGACGGCGCAGGATTGATTCGACGCGTACGTGCCCGCGCCGATGATCGGCGAATCGCCCACGCGGCCCGGCATCTTGCCCTGCAAGCCGCCAGTCGAAGTGCCGGCCGCAACATTCCCCTGGCGGTCGACCGCGACCACGCCCACAGTTCCGTAACGGCGCATATCCGCGGCCTCCTGCCATTGCGCGACTGGCTTGACGGCGCCCTCCGGAGGAACCCCCGCGGGACGCGCAGGAATGGGCCGACCTTCTTTTTGCAACTGCTTGATGAGCGACTGCCAGCGGCTCTCGGTAAAAAAGTAGCTGGGATCCACCTGCTCCATTCCCGCTTGCTTTGAATACGCATCGGCGCCCGGCCCCACCAGGAGAACGTAGGGCGTCTTCTCCATCACCGCGCGGGCGAGAGTAATGGGATAGCGCGTGCGGGTGACGTCGGCGACAGCGCCCGCGTGCATCGTAGCGCCGTCCATGATGGCGGCATCGAGCTCCGTCTTGCCTTCAGACGTAAAAACTGCTCCGCGGGCAGCATTGAAGAGCGGGTCGTCCTCAAGAACACGAATCGCGGCCTCGACGGCATCGAGCGAAGAGCCTCCGCGAGAGAGAACCGCGGCCCCGGCCTCGACCACTTTGATCAACGCGGCGCGATACGCCTTGTCGCCGTCAGGTCCCACCTTGGCGCGTTCGATGTCGCCCGCGCCGCCGTGGATCACGATCGCCCAGTGGCCCGAGGCCTTCGATTGCCCCGCCGCGGCCGTCACCGCTGCCCACGCCAAAGCTGCGCCGATAAGAATCGCCGTCGCTTTTCGCACACGCGCGACCTCCTCATTCTTTTTCATAGTAGCGCCGAAACCGCAGGAGTTCGTCGTGATTCTCGGACGAGCGCAGATCGGGAACCCGCACTACGGCCCGTTAGCAGACCGGCGCCTATATGCGCAGAATGCTCAGGCGACGGGATGCTTCATCCACTGTCTCGTGCCCGAGAACCGGCAGGATTCCGACGCGATCCTGGCCGCTTGCGTTAGCGAGTCGACAAAATCTCTCCCCATCGCCGCGAAATGACAATATGCCCCGTGCAGAATGTCTCCGGCGCCCATAGTGTCCACCACGTCGACTTCAGGAACGCGTATGCTCCCTGAGGATTGCCCAAAAAGGAACTCAATCGGTGCGGGACCGCTCGTGAGGGCGATGTTTGTGACCCCGCTGTTTTTGAGATATTGAATCACTTCGTCTCGCGAAGAGCAACCGGGAGGCATGAAGTCGGCTGAGCAGATGGCGGTGTGGACGCTTTTGAGAAGCGCCTCCGTTCCGTCTTTCCAGCTTCCTCCATCGAAGACCACTGGCGTTCCGCAAGCTCGGGCCGCTGCTGCCCACGCCAGGCACGCCTCCATGTAGTGGCCGTCGACCATGACGATGCGCGTCTGCCGGCAAAGCTCAGTGTCGACACGCGCAGGCGGCGCTGTGACGCGCATCGCATTCGCCGAGACCACATTCCGGTTTCCGGCTTTGTCCACCGTAACCGACGAAATGACGGGTGCATCTTCAAAATCGGGGTTCAAATCGATGAGTTGAACGGAATGTTTTTTCAATTCCTCCCGGATCACGCCGGCCAGCGCATTGCGCCCCACACCGGTCACTAGCGCTGCATTACTGCCCAGGTGAGCGCACGCGATGGCCGCATTCGTCGCAGGCCCTCCGGCAAACACGCTCTGGCTTCGTGCTGCGACCTTCGTGTTCGCAGCGGGAAACTCGTCGACAGAATAGACGACGTCAATCGTCGAGAGGCCGACGAAGAGAACGCTCGGCATGGGTGATCCCCCTCTACAAACATTCCGCTTGGGCCATTCTAGTTCGGTCCAGTCGTTGTTCGGCGAGCGGCCGTTCCCAGTCAACCCGTACCGCGTTATTCACGCTTGGCTAGGATGGGCCCGGCAGTGGAGAATGCTTGAGTTCCGTAAACCGTACTTTGGGTCCGCTCCAATCCGAGGCAAACGCTCGGGCGGGCGCGACCGCCCATACAAGGAAGGTTAGATGCACTCGATCTGGTTCGGGGAGTTTATGGGCACGCTGGTCCTGGTGCTGCTGGGCGACGGCGTGAACGCGGGCGTAACGCTGCGCAAGTCCTATGCGGCGGATTCGGGCTGGATGGTCATCACCACCGGCTGGGCGCTGGCTGTGCTCTGCGGCGTGGTGGTGGCGCAGGCCTTCGGCAGTCCGGGGGCGCACCTGAATCCAGCGATCTCGCTGGCGGCGGCCATTATGAGCGGGAACTATTTTTCTTTGCTCACCTACTGGTCGGCGCAGTTGCTGGGCGCGATGAGCGGCGCGGCACTCGTAACCCTGCACTACGCGCCGCATTGGAAGCTGACGGACAATCCCGCTGCAAAGCTCGGCATCTTTTGTACCAACGCGGCCGTGCACAGCCCTGCGGCGAACATTGTCAGCGAGGTGATCGGAACAATGGTGCTGGTCGTTGTGGCCAACGCGATCTTTTCGCATGGCGTGGCCATGAGCGGGCCGGCTGCGGGACTCGGGCCGTGGCTCGTCGGCAGTCTGGTGTGGGGCATCGGACTCTCGCTCGGCGGAACCACGGGATACGCAATCAATCCTGCGCGCGACCTGGGTCCGCGCATCGTTCACGCGCTGCTGCCGATTCCCGGCAAGGGTGGATCGAACTGGCATTACGCACCGATTCCGATCGTCGGCGATCTTGTTGGAGGAGCGCTCGCGGGGTTACTGGTGCACTACGCGCATTTCTAGCCCCGCTCCGCAAATATGTAGCGCCGGCCTCCAGGCCGGCTGTCGCGTGGGTCTCCAGACCCACGCATCGCTGCTTCAAGAAAGCTGCGTTGGAAACCGATTCTCAGACGCGATGAATTTCATCCGCGTTTTCCACAGAGCGGTCGTCAGCCGCGCCGAAATTCCGTTTCGCTCGACTGCTGATTGATCACTCCAGACAGGACGCGATGACGGCCAGTGCTGCGATGGCAGCAGTTTCTGCGCGCACAATGCGGGGCCCAAGCGAAACCGCGCGCCAGCCATTAGCGTCGAAGAGCGCTTCTTCTTGAGGAGCCCATCCACCTTCAGGACCGATGGCGATTTCCAATTGCGGCATCTCGTCCTTGGCCGCCGCCATCGCCTCCGTGATTGCATGACGCAGGGTGGTGGTGCGTTCCTGCTCGGCAAGCACAATGCGTGTGGCGGCAGAAGCTGCGCCCACACGTGCCAAGAGTGCAACCGGATCGTGAATCAGGGGCACATCGCAGCGCCGCGCCTGCTGTGAGGCCTCGCGCGCGATGCGGCGCCATCGCTCGGCGCGCCTGGCTGCCGCCTGCGCCAGGTGCTTCTCCGTTCTGCGCGCGATGACGGGCGCAATGGCGGCTGCGCCGAGTTCCGTGGCTTTTTCGATTGCCCATTCCATGCGATCGAACTTGTAAACGGCTACCACCAAAGTAACGGGCAGCGCAGGATCGGCCTCGAGCTCGGCGGTCAGGTTGAACCGGACTTCGCTCTTTTCTCCAGCCAGGGTGACGGCGGCCACCTGGGCATGAAAGACACGGCCACCGGCAACCACGTCGGCCTCCATGCCCGGTTGCGCGCGCAGCACGCGGGCCAAATGTTCGGCCTGCGCACCGTCGAGAGTTGCGGTGGCTTCATCCCAATGTTCGGCGATCCAACGGCGACGGGTCATAATTGCTCTTCATCAAAAGTGTACGGCGTTCTGCTCCTGAGCGGTGTTTTGCCCGCATAAACACTAAGGGGAACGCTTTTGAGCGTTCCCCTTAGTGTTGCCTTTTTGGGTTGTTCGATCCGCTACTTTTTCTTCGCGGTCTTTTTTACGGCCTTCTTGGCCGCCTTCTTCGCAGGTGCCTTCTTGGCTGCTTTCTTAGTTGCCATTTGCCTATTCTCCCTTTTCGATGGGTTGCATCGATTCTGCAATTAGAAACTGCAGTTGAAGAATGTATAGATTCATCAATCATCGATGTCAAGAAAAAAACGACATGAGAGTGAAAAAAAGATCAACATGGTCCGTTCGAAAAATTTCGCTCGAAGAGGAAATCGGAGACGAGACTCGGCGCGCGAGAGGAAATTTTTGCGTGATCGCATCGCGTTCGCTCGATGCGCGCATCAGTTTTTGCAATTTGCATCGGCGCTCTGCTTCATAAATTGTGCGAGCGTTTCGGAGCACCGTGCTCAGCACTCGATCACATTCAGCGCAAGACCCGCAAGGCTGGTCTCCTTGTAGCGCGACTGCATATCGAGGCCAGTGAGGTACATGGTGCGGATCACCTGGTCGAGTGAGACCTTGTGCGTTTCCGGCTCGTTCATCGCCAGGCGCGCGGCCTGCACGGCTTTGGCAGCGCCCATGGCATTGCGCTCGATGCAGGGAATCTGCACCAGGCCGCCGATGGGATCGCAGGTCATGCCCAGGTTGTGTTCCATGGCGATTTCTGCGGCGTGTTCGATTTGTCCGTCGTTGCCGCCGAGAGCCGAAGTTAATCCCGCCGCGGCCATGGAGCATGCCACGCCCACTTCGCCCTGGCACCCAACCTCGGCGCCGCTGATGGAGGCGTTCTCTTTGTAAAGGACGCCGATGGCCGCCGAAGTGAGGAAGAAACGGATCATGCCTTCACGGCTGGCTCCATCGACGAAGCGCTGATAGTAGAGTCCCACTGCGGGGACTACACCGGCGGCGCCATTGGTCGGCGCGGTCACCACGCGGCCGCCCGCAGCATTTTCCTCATTCACCGCCATGGCGTATACCGTCACCCAATCGAGCGGCGCCAGTGGATCACCTTGTTTCCCGCTGGCTTCGCGAGCGCGCAGGCGCTCGGCAAGGCGCCGCGCGCGACGGCGTACCTCTAATCCTCCGGGCAGGATTCCCTCTGCGGCCATGCCGCGCTCCACACACTCTTGCATGGTCTGCCAGATTTGCTCGATGGTCGCCTTTACACGCAACTCAAGAGCTTCCTGGCTTGCGCTTGGGTCGAGTGGCCGCAGGCGCTCGCACTCGTTGGCCAGCATCACGCGGTCGATGGAGAGCGCGTGCGCGCGAGAGACCTCCAGCAGCTCAGCGGCGCTGTGAAATGGAAACGGCTGCCGCACCTGCGACTCTCGCACCGGCCCATCGGCTTCTCCATCCTCGGCGATGAATCCGCCACCTATAGAGAAGAAGGTGCGCTGGGCGAGGATTGCGCCGCCGGCATCGAAGGCAGTGAACCGGATGCCGTTGGGGTGTTGCGTCCGCGCGCCGGGAGGAAACATCTGGTCGCGATGAAAGAGCAGATCGCGGGTCTCGTTGAAGTCAATCTCGCGCTTTCCGGCGAGGGTGATGCGCAGCGAGGCGCGGATTCCGGCGACCGTGGATTCGATGACGGCGGGATCGATGCCCGCGGGTTCATTTCCTGCGAGGCCGAGGAGCACAGCACGATCGGTGGCGTGCCCCATCCCCGTCAGAGCCAGCGAACCGTAAAGATCGGTTTGAATGCGCGCCGTGCGATCGAGAAGGCCGTCGCGATCCAGTTCCCGCGCAAAGCGGCAAGCCGCGCGCATCGGCCCCATGGTGTGCGAACTGGAGGGACCAACGCCGATCTTGTAGAGATCGAAGAGGCTCGTCACAGATCAGATTGTAGTCAGAAACCAAGACCGGCAACAGCGGCCAGCCGTAGGAGCTACTCCAGGAACTCGCGGACGAACGCGTTGGTCGAATGCGTCAGCTCGTGGAGAGAGCCGTCGAAGATCAGATGTCCCTCTTCGAGCATGAGGAAAGTGGTGTTGCTGTTCGTCTGGCCCTCGGGAAGCGGAACCATGCGCCCTTGTTCGCTCGAATAACGATGGGTGCAGAGCGTGAAGGCGTCCTGCAACCGGTGCGTCACGAGCAGCGATGGAGTGGCGCGCGCGTCACGTTGCTTCACGATAAGCTCGATGATGGTCTCGCAGGTGACGGGATCGAGGCCGCCCGTGGGCGAGTCGTAAAGGATGCAGCTCCGGTTGGTTGATCAGGGCGCGGGCAATGGCGACACGCCGCCTCATGCCGCCGGAAAGACTCGCAGGAAAGAAATCGAAGGTCTGCTCGAGGCCCACGAAGCGCAGCGCATCGTGCACGCGCGCGTCGATTTCCTCGTCGGGCACCCGATCCTGGACTAACTGGTAGGCGACATTGTCGCGGACCGTCAACGAATCGAAGAGCGCGCCCTCCTGGAAGACCATGCCGGCTCGTGCGCGCAAGGGGAAGAGCTTTTCCTCGGGCATGCGGGAGATATCTTCGCCGAATAACTCAACGCTGCCCCCGAGTGGAGGCAACAGTCCGAGTATGAGTTTGAGCAGAACGCTTTTGCCCACGCCGGCGGGCCCCAGAAGAATGCGCGTCTCGCCGGGCGCCACCGAGAAGCTGACGTCCTCAAACACCGGCGGACCATCGAAGCCTACCGCGACGTTGTGCAACGCGACCACCGGGCCGGCCTTCGGAACCGGGGGTGGGGGTTGGGGAACGGGAACGGTGGCGTGGCTCATGAGGGCAGCAACGAGATCAGGAGATGGGTGATGAGGAAGTCGACAAAGATGATGAGCACGGAAGAGTTGACCACGGCCGAAATCGTGGAGCGGCCCACGCCCTCGGTTCCACCCGTGGTCCTCATGCCGTAGAAACAGCCGATGGACGCGATGATGTAGCCGAAGACGAGCGGCTTAACCAACCCCTGCACGATATCGGGGAAAGCGAGGTGCTCGTAAGCGTTATTAAAGTACTGGGTGCCGTTCTGGTGGTTCAGAAAAACGGTCACCGCGGCGCCGCCCAAGATGCCAAATGCGTCCGCCACGATGGTGAGGAACAGCAGCATGGTGATGGTGGCAAAGATGCGCGGCGTTACCAGTTTGCGTAGGGGATCGACACCCAGGGCGCGCATCGCGTCGATCTGCTCCGTCACAACCATGGAGCCGAGTTCGCTGGCCATCGAGGACGCATTGCGGCCCGAGACCATGATGCCGGTGAGCACGGCGCCCAGTTCGCGAATCATGGTGAGCGAGACGAACTGACCGGTAACCGCCGTGGCCCCGAATTCCGAAAGTGTGGCTGAAGACTGGAGCGAGAGTACGCCTCCGGTGAAAAATCCCGAGAGGATGACAATGGGCAGCGAACCGAATCCGATGACGTCCGACTGAATGAGGAAATCCGTCCAGTAAATGGGCGGACGAAAGAGATTCATCAGGGCCCGCCAGGCAAACAGCGAATAATCCTGAACGGTCTGCACGATTTGTTTGGCGGTGCGTTCGATCGTCTGGATCGCCATAAATTGCCGGCCTTCGGATGGAGAGAATTGCGGCGCTTACCAGCACAGGATAGCGCATGGCGAGGACGGCCACGAGAATCGGCGTCGCCGATTCCGCCTACCGACGACTTGACTGCGATGAATCTTTTGCCCAACGCGCCGTAACGGGAGTCATTGCCGGAACGAGGAGGTAGCCGGTACCATGCGGAGAGACCGGTACCCGCACAGTGCAGGGACGCGCTCGTACACACGGCCGGCTGGAGAGATCGCGATGCAAGAGGTGAGAGGATCGAGCAGGCGGAACTTCATTAAGATGGCGGGCGGAGCCGCCGCGCTGGTTTCCACGCTGGACCCTGTGGCCGCGGCTGCGGAAACTGCTGCATCGCCATCCGGACGCGGTGAGCAATCCGGCCGCGCTACAGAAGCTCGAGGCGGGCCGCAATCGGCCGCTACGGGCACGTCGCTCGTGGAATGGGCGAATCCTCTGCAGGGCACGGACTCGACATCCCTTTTCTCGCGGGGAAATACACTGCCCATCGTCGCAGTTCCGTTCGCCATGGCGCATTGGGCGCTGCAATCGAGCGACAAGACTGCATGGTTTTTTCAACCCCGCGACGAGCGCCTGCAGGGCATACGCTGCACGCACCAGCTCAGTCCCTGGCTCGAAGATTACGGTTATGCTACCTTTCTGCCGTTCAAAACCGGCTCATCGGGCGATCCGTCGCCGGAGGCCGCTTCGCGTGCTTCAAGCTATCGCTCCACCGAACTTGAGATTGCGCCTCACGCGTTGAAGGTGCAGCTCATGCGCTACCGCTGCGTACTGGAGCTTGCGCCTACAGAACGCGGCGCCGCCATGCGATTCACTTTTGAGGAATCGGGACCCGCGGGCGTCTTCATCGATCTCCCCGGCGAAAATGCCGAGGCATCTTGCGACGCTGCCAACGGAATCGTGAACGCCTCAACGACGTACAATCACGGCGGCGTCCCCAAAGGTTTTGCCACTCGCTACGTGGTGCGTTGCGACGCCAAGATCACCGGCTTCGAGGTAAAGAATGGCAACGGGCGGCGTGTAGCCGCGATTCGCTTCATGGCGGAAGCCGGTAAGCCGATCACACTGCGCGTAGGCACGTCGTTCATCTCCGCCGATCAGGCCGCGCTGAACCTCAAGACAGAAATCGGCGATAAGCCCTTCGACCAGGTGAAGAGCGAAGCTGCCGCAACCTGGGAAGCGGCGTTGGGCCGGGTGCGTCTAAACGGGGCATCGGAGACCCAGCGCAAAGTTTTTTACTCGTGTCTCTATCGCGCGTTGCTCTTTCCCCGCATCTGGCACGAGCGCGATGCCGGCGGCAAGATCGTGCACATGAGTCCATACAGCAGCAAGGTGGAACCGGGCTTTATGTACGCGGACCACGGCTACTGGGACGTGTATCGCGCGTGGTACCCGATGATGGCGTTGATTTATCCCGAGCGGCTAACCGAAATTCTTCAGGCGTGGGTGAACGCGTACAAAGAGGGTGGATGGTTTCCGCAGTTTCCCTGTCCCGGCTATCGCAACTGCATGACGGGTAGCCCCACCGATTTCGTTTTTGGCGATGCGGTGGCCAAAGGCATCACAGGATTCGATGTGCAGGCGGCCTTCGAAGGCTTGAAGAAGCACGCCACGCAGCCGGTTGCGCCAAAGCTTGGATACGGCCGTCCGGCGGTCGCGGAATATCTGAAGCTTGGCTATATTCCCTTCGGAGCCGTGGCCGGCGCCGCAGCCGAGACGCTGGACTCGGCGTACGGAGACTGGTGCATCGCGAAGGTGGCCCGCGCCGCCGGTAAACCGGACGAAGCGGCCGCGTTTGAGCAGCGCTCGCGCAACTGGCGCAATATTTTCGACCCCGCCACGCGCTTCTTGCGCGGTAAGATGGCCGATGGATCGTGGCAGTCGCCCTTCGATCCGCACACCTGGGGCGGTGCCTACGTGGAGGGAGGCGCTTGGCAGTACCGCTTTGCCGTGCCCTGGGAGCCTGAGGGACTGATCGAAGCGATCGGCGGCAAGGACGATTTCGTCGCCGCGCTAGAAGACATGCTCGCGCAGGCGCCGGTTTTTCATGTGGGCACTTATGGCGACGAGATTCACGAGATGTCGGAGATGGCCGCGGTCGACTTCGGTCAATACGCGCACTCGAATCAGCCCGTGCATGCATTTCTCTATATGTTTGCCATGGCCGGACGGCGCGATCGCACGCAGTACTGGGCGCACCGGGTGCTGAACGAGCTGTACACGCCCGACAACTTTCCCGGCGACGAAGATACCGGCTCCATGAGCGCGTGGTACATCCTAAGTGCGCTGGGAATTTATTCGCTCTGCCCTGGCAAGCCGGAGTGGGTGCTGGGAGCGCCGCTCTTCGAAGAAGCCGAGATCCGATTCCCCGACGGGCATGCGATTCGCATTGAAGCGCAAAGTAGCAAGCCGGGTGCGTTCCTCAATCACGTGACCCTCAATGGCGAGGAAGTGCGCGAAGCCGTTGTACCGCATGCGGCGTTTCTGAATGATGCGCGGCTGGTGTTTTCCGCGGTGTAGCTGACTCGCCGCGGATTGCGTAATGGTTCAACCAGCACGCGCGGGCGTGGACGCCCGCATCACAGCCAGCCTCCCACCCCAAGAAACAGAGACCATTTCGTGGGGACCCCCCTGGAGATCGGCGCTACATTTGTGCACTGTCCGCATTTACAATGAAATCTATATGATCCGCTTCTCCACCGCAGGGGAATCCCACGGCGAGGCTTTGATTGCTCTGGTTTCCGGCCTTCCCGCTGGCGTCCCTGTCGATCTTGAATTTGTGAACCGCGAGTTGTGGCGCCGTCAACAGGGCTACGGCCGCGGCGGTCGCATGAAGATCGAAACCGATCAGGCGCATGTGCTCTCGGGTGTGCGCCACGGACGGACCATCGGCTCTCCCATCGCGATTGAACTGATAAACCGCGACTGGAAAAACTGGCAGGAGAAACTTCCTGTAGAAGCCGGCGACCCCGCGAAGCACCGCGCGGTGGCCTCGCCGCGGCCCGGCCACGCCGATCTTGCCGGCGCGCTCAAATATAACTTCCCCGATGCGCGTTACGTGCTGGAACGTGCCTCTGCGCGTGAGTCCGCGGCCCGCGTAGCCGCCGGCGCTTTCGCCAAGCTCCTGCTCCGCCAGCTCGGCATCGAAGTCGCGAGCCACGTGATCCGCGTGGGCCGCGTCGATCTTGACCGCGACGCAACGTGGAACGAAATTGCCGCGCTCACCGGTAAAGAGGAAGTAGTCCTGTCGTGCGTCGACGCTGCCACCGAAGCTCGCATGAAAGAGGAAGTGGAAGCCGCGACCCGCGCCGACGACACCGTGAACGGTGTCTTTGAAGTAATCGCGCACGGCGTTCCCGCCGGCCTTGGCTCGTACACAAATTGGGACGATCGTCTCGACGGCCAGCTTGCATGGGCGGTGATGAGCTTGCAGGCCGTGAAGGCCGTGGAGATCGGGCGCGGCGTGGAGGCCGCGGCTTCTTTCGGCTCGCGGGTTCACGATCCCATTCATTACGCCGCGGAGAATCCCGCTGGCCGGCCCACGCGCTTTACGCGCCCGCACAACAATGCCGGAGGCGTCGAGGGCGGCGTCTCGAACGGCGAAGACATCGTGGTGCGCGGGTACCTGAAGCCGATCTCGACCCTGCGCCAGCCGCTCGAATCGGTGCGCTTCGATACGCGCGAGCCTACCAACGCAAGTTACGAGCGCAGCGATATTTGCGTCGTCCCTGCCGCAGGTGTGGCCGCTGAAGCCATGGTGGCGCTGGTGCTGGCCAACCTGGCCCACGAAAAGTTTGGCGGCGATTCGCTGATGGAGTTGAAACGAAATTTTGACGGATACATCGACCAAATACGGAGATTCTGACACGGAGATTCTGACAGTCCGATGATTCTGAAAATTGTGAAATATCCCGAGCCGGTGCTGGAGCAGCCCGGCGAACCGGTCACCGAGTTCGACGACGAGTTGCGCAAGCTGGTGGCCGACATGTTTGAGACAACGTACGCCTCGCAGGGCATCGGATTGGCTGCACCGCAGGTGGGCGTGTCCAAGCGCGTCACCGTCATCGACCTCAGCATGGGCAAGGATCGCGAGCAGAAACTTGTGCTCATCAATCCCGAGATTATTGTGAGCGAGGGCAAGCAATATGAAGAGGAGGGCTGCCTGAGCTTTCCTGACATTCGCGAGAAGGTGGCGCGCGCCGCAAAAGTTCGCATTCGCGCCCAGGACGAAAACGGCAAGTGGTTCGAGATGGATGGCGAAGAGCTTCTATCCCGCGCCTTTCAGCATGAGATCGACCATCTTGACGGCGTTCTATTCATCTTCCGCATGAGCGCACTCAAGCGCAGTCTCAATCTCCGCAAGATTCGCAAGATGCAGAGCGAAGGTAACTGGTAGGCTGCATGAACCGGCACACGCATCCCCGTGCCCCATCCTTTTGATCCGCCGCAATGGATCGAAAGGGTGGGAAACCACAGAACCCAACGTTCGTCTGGCAGGCGCGCCGTGAAGCTCATCTTCTGTGGAACCCCTCAGTTCGCCGTTCCAACATTTAGAGCGCTCGTCACCGCGAACCACGAAATCGCTTTGGTGGTTTCGCAGCCGGACCGTCCCGTGGGCCGCGACCATCAAATTGTCCCAACCCCGGTAAAGCAGGCCGCACTGGCTACCGGGATTTCGGTGACGCAGCCGGAAAAGATCCGTAACAACGCCGATTTTCGCGCGCACCTTGAGGCCATCGCGCCCGATGCCGTTGTCGTGGTGGCCTACGGACGCATCATTCCTCCGTGGATGCTTGCGCTGCCGAGGTTGGGCTGCATCAATCTGCACGCGTCTCTTCTGCCGAAATACCGCGGCGCCGCTCCCATCCAATGGGCCATCGCCATGGGCGACGCTTTTACCGGCAACACCACCATGCTTCTTGAAGAAGGCCTCGACACCGGTCCGATTCTGCTGCAAAAAACCCACGAGATTGGACCCGAACAGTCCGCAACGGAGTTGTTTCCCCTGCTGGCCAGCGCGGGAGCTCCGCTAGTCGTCGAGACCCTGGCCGGACTCGCCGATGGCAGCATTCATCCGCAACCGCAGAATCACGAAGGCGCCACCTACGCGCCTTTGCTCAACCGCGAAGATGGCCGCATGGACTTTGCCGCACGCTCGGCGACCGAGCTTTATAATCGCTGGCGCGGATTCCAGCCGTGGCCCGGCGCCTTCACCGCTCTCCATGGCAAGAAGCTGATCGTGCACCGCATGGCAATCGTGCATGAGAGCTTCGCTGCTCAACTCGGCATCGCCGCTCCAGGTTCGGTGCGCGTTGAGAACCATCGCCTCTTCGCTTGTTGCGCCAATGATACCTGGTTGGAGTTGCTGGAAGTGCAACTCGAAGGCAAGAAGCGCCTGGACGCTGCCGATTTCCTGCGCGGAAATCCGCTCGCTGCTGCAGATGCGCGTCTGGGTTGAGCGCCATGCCTAACCTTTCTCCCGCGCGCCAAGCTGCCTTCCGCATTCTTTTGGCTGTTGAACGCGGTCAGGTCCACGCCGACGATCTTTTGCGGGGCGATGAAGTCAACAAACTCGCGCCCGTGGACCGCCATCTGGCCACGGCCTTGGTGCTGGGCGTGCTTCGCTGGCAGATTTTCTTGGATCAACTGATTCGCCCGCTGCTGAAGCGTCCCCATGCGCGGCTCGATCTTGAAGTCCTGATCGCTCTTCGCCTCGGCGTCTTCCAACTGCGGTTTCTCGACCGCATTCCCGACCACGCCGCTATCGACGAAAGCGTGGAACTCACAAAACAGTCCGGCCATCGCTTCGCCGCCGGAATGGTCAACGCGGTTCTCCGCATTGCCACTGCGTGGGGCAGGCCTTTGGACGGGAACAGTAGTGAGTCAGCAGTCCAGGCCCACCCCGCGTGGCTGGTTGAGCGCTGGAGGGAATTCTATGGCGCGGAAGCGACGCAAGCGATCTGCCGCCACGGCCAGACCCAGCCGCGATTGAATCTGCGGATGGAGAGCTCCGCCATTCAGGACGAACTGCGTGAGGCGGGAATCGAGCTCGTATCCGGTGAGCTGCTCACTTCCTCGCGCACCTTGGTTTCCGGCGACGTGACGGCCACGCCGGCCTTTCGCGAAGGCCGTGTACGCGTGCAGGACGAAGGGTCGCAGCTGATCGGCGAGTTCGCCGCGGGTCTCGTCCAAAACCAGAAAAAGATTCTCGATGCTTGCGCGGCGCCCGGCGGCAAAACGCTGATCCTTGCTGAGCGAATTCCCCAGGCGCACATCGTCGCGTGCGAATCGAGTCCTAAGCGGCATGCCGAATTAAGCAAGCGTCTCGACCCTTACGCCGATTGCGTGGAATGCCGGCTCGCCGACGCAGTCGAGCTTGAAGAAGATGCGGCGTTCGATCTTGCGCTGGTGGACGTGCCCTGCAGCGGGACCGGCACGCTGGGCCGCAATCCTGAAATCCGTCATCGTCTGCAATTGGCAGATCTACCGCGGCTTGCCGAACACCAGCGCGCGATTTTGCGCGCGGCTTTGCGCGCCGTTCGTCCCGGCGGCCGTGTAGTCTACTCAACGTGTTCGCTCGAGCCGGAGGAAAACGAGCAGGTCGTGGCCGCGGTCCTCGCTGAAAACCCAAATGTCCGGCAGATTTCGCTCGCGCCAACCCTCGAGACGCTGCAAAGCAAGAACATTCTCCGCCCAGAAGCCGCCGAGCCGTTGCGAAATTGCCTCACGCCCAATGGCGCATTGCGCTTGCTGCCCGGCGCAGTGGCGACCGACGGCTTCTTTGTGGCCCTGCTTGAAAAGTCTGCTTAAAGCAGACCGCCGGGTGCCCCACGTCCCTCGCATTTGGGGACGTTGGAAAGCACAAGCCCTAATATTCCGCCTTTGAGCCCGGCATAAATCTTGGCGCCTGTCGCTTACGCGCTCTCCGGCCCCAGCCGCAGAGCCGCAAAATCCCGTCCCAACAACGCACACAGAGCTTCCACAACCAGGTTGTGATCGTCGCGCTGCGGCAGTCCGGACACGGTCACGCTGCCCACGATGCCCGCGCTCTCGACAATCAGCGGAAAGGAGCCGCCGTCGGCCGCATAATCCGCAACCGGCAGTCCGTAGCGCTCGAGCAGCGTGGTCGCTTTTACTTTGAGCGTCATTCCCACGGCATAGGAGCTGCGATGAAACCGCGCCACCACGTTGCTCTTGCGCCGCACCCACTCGGCATTGTCGGCAGTGGTGCCATCGAGAGCCGAATAAAACAGCGGCTGCCCGAAACGCCGCACATCGATCACCAGGCTGAGGCCGCGCTCCGACGCCATGGTGCGAATCCGCGTTCCCAAGTCCCACGCAACCTGCGCGTCCAGTCGCGGCAGGTGCAGCTCGCGCTCCTGGGTCGCAATCTTTTCCAAGTCCTCGCTTGGTCCCATGACGTTTCTCTCCTGCCTTTTTCTACTTCACCACCGTGAAATGAACCATCGTGCTCTGGTCGACGCGCGAGCCCGCGGCGGGCGACTGCGACAGCACGCATCCAGGCTTAGCCGGCGCACGAATAGGAGCGTCTCCGCTGCCCATCGGAGCCACCGGCACATCCACAAGAGCTGGGTGGCGCGGAGTGAATGCCGACCTTGGCCAGCGCCGCCTTGGCGCTCGAGATCGGCCATCCGGTCAGATCCGGCATCACATAGCCGTCCGGCGTTTCGTCGTCCGGCGCGGCCACCAGCAGATTCACGCTGGGCTGCTCGATGCCCTGCGCGTGCGCCGGCGGATCCTGCGCCAGCACCGTTCCCTCGGCGGCGGCCTTGCGTAGGGCAGGTGCGCGATCTCGCCCACCTCCAGGCCCGCGCGCCGCAACTCCAGCGACGCCACGCGCTCATCCGCGCCCACCGTGTCGGGCACGTCGACCTTCTGCGGTCCCAGGCTCTCGGCCACGCGCACATGCCACTCGCGGCGCACCACCGTTCCCGCCGCGGGCGACTGCGACAGGATGTGCCCGGCGGCCACGTCGCCCGAGTAGTAGCGATTGTCCACGTCCAGATTCAGCCCCAGGCCGGCGGTCTCGCTGCGCGCATCGGCCACCGTCATTCCCTTCAGCGCGGGCACCTGCACCTCGGCGCCGTGAATGGCGAAGTGCATGGTGGTGATGGCCGACAGCAGCGCCACGGCCACCAGCAGCATCAGCAGCGAGGCCACGTGAAAGAAGTTCGGCGATGGCGCGGGTATTCATGAGTTCGGATCGAGGGCGCAAATAATGCGGCTGCAAAATTGGGACGCAAACCAAGCCGCAAGCCCTATCGGCTATTATCCGTCACCGGCTCGGGATGGATGGTGACGCGGTACACCTCGGGGCACTCCAGCTTGAAGCGGTCTTCGAGCGCGGTGATCACTTCGTGCACGCGATGCATGGGCAGATCGTCGGGCAAGGTGCAATGGCAGGTGACAGAGATGTGCTCGCGCGTGCGGCCCACGGCAATGGCGTGCACGTCCACAATCTCGGGATTGCCGCGGCCGCGGCTCGCAGCGCCAGTTCGATGCCTGCGGTCTTCCACAACCACGTCGTCCGGCTGCTCGATGGTGGCCGGCTCGCTTTCGATATGCGTCAGCACCGAGTCGATCTCGGGAACTTCGCGCAGAATCTCCGCCTCCATAGCGGTGACAAAGCTGTGCGCTTCGCTGAGCGGCATGTTTTCGTCCATTTCCACGTGCTGCTCGACGCGCAGGCGCCCATGGTGCGACTGCACGCTGAGCTCATGCACTGACACGTTGTTGCGCGCGGCCACGGCGCGCACGCGGTCGAAGATGCTTTCGGCCCGGGTTTCGCGGGGCACGGTGTGGATGACCACGTCGGCCCTGGGCAGGGCGCGATGCACCGCGGCCGTAGCCGCCTGCACCAGTTCGCCGGTGTGCTCAAAGGTGAATCGCCGCGGCAGAGCCAGCGTGAGATCGGCAAAGTAGCCGGCGCCGGCGCGCCGCACCCGCGCCCGCTCCACGGCCAGCACGCCATCCACGCGCTCCACCTCGCGCACCAGCCGACGGCGGGTTTCCGCCGGAATCTCGTCCATCAGCGCGTCCACGGCTTCATGGCCCAGGCGGATCGCCATGCGCAGAATCAGGAGCGAAACCACGATCGCCGCGCACGGGTCGGCGTATTGCAGGGCGGCAATTCCAAATCGCGATCCGAGCCAAGTAGCGACCAATCCAGCCAGCACCGCGAGCGTGGCCCAGATGTCAGAGGCAAAGTGGAAGGCGTCAGTGGCCAGCGCCGGCGATCCGGTGCGCAGAGCCACCGCGCGCAGCTGCCGCGAGCGCCAGAAATCCACGGCGATCGACGTGAGCAGCACCAGCACCGGCCACAGAGAGTGGTGCAGATTCCACGGTGTGGTAGAAGATGCGCTCGATGGCTTCCCAGACGATCCACGCGCAGGAGAACGCCATCAGTCCTGCCTCGCCAAAGGCCGAGAGGTTCTCGATTTTGCCGTGGCCGTAGGTGTGGTCTTCGTCGGCCGGCTTGTCGCTCACGTTGACTGAGAAGAAGGTGAGCGCAGACGCCCGCCAGATCGAGCCCCGAGTGCGCCGCGTCAGAAAGCACGCCCAGCGAGCCGGAGAGCAGGCCGGCGCCGAGCTTGAGCAGCGTCATCACGGCCGCGGCCGCCATGGAGAGCCACGCCACGCGCCGCTTCTCCGAGGAGAAGCTCGGAACAGAAGGCTCGTTGGCCCGCGAACTGGAGACGGCGGAGGTCATGCTGCTTCTAGACTATCGGTGGCCGCACTGCCGTGTACAACCCCGCAATCCCGAAAGTGTAGGGTTGCCAGGCACAGTGCACATAACCCGCTCGCCGCATCATCTCCAGCATCTCGCCGGGCGCCGGAAACTCGCCCACCGAACTCGGCAGGTAGTTGTAGGGACCATCCTTGCCGCAGATCAACCTCCCGATGGCCGGCAGCACGCGCCGAAAGTAGAGCGCATAGGCCTTGCCCATCAGTCCGCCCGGCTCGCTGAACTCCAGAATCCCCAACTGTCCGCCCGGCTTGAGCACGCGATGAAATTCCCTGAGACCGGCCTCGTAGTTGGCGAGATTGCGAAAGCCAAAAGCCGTCACAATCAGATCGAGCGACTCCGCCCGCAGCGGTAGATGCAGCGCATCGGCCTCGATGGCGATCGCATACGGCTTTGCGGCTGATTGCTTGCCGTCGCCAGGCGCCTCGAGCGTCTGCCGGCCAAACTTCTGCGCTCCGCGGCGAAGCATGGCGCGAGCAAAGTCGCCGCCCAGAAGCGGCCGCGCTCCCTGCGGACGCAACTTCAGCAAAGCCATGGTCAGATCGCCGGTGCCGCAGCAAATATCCAGAATCTGGGCGTCGGGCCGCGCCAGAACCTCGCGAAACCGCCGCGCAGTCCTGCGCCACCACAGCCGGTCGATATTGGCCGAGAGCACGTGATTCAGCAGGTCGTAACGCGGCGCAATCGAATCGAACATCTGCCGCACGGCTTGAGCCGCGCCCGCTTCGTCCGCTGTGCCAATCGGTCTGGCTCCCGTTGCCGGCATGGTCTGCTGATTCCCTCGCTGAGATCTCCATGCCGCAATCGCGACCGCGGCACTTCTCTTCTTATGCTATCGTCTCGATCGACCTGCACGAGGACGCGGCCGAGCCTTCCTCATCTTTCAAGCTTGCGCCCAAGAGGTATAGGCTTAAATAGCCGATGGCCGCCTCTTCCCTATCCCCGGACTCCACGCTGGCGCCGCACTCGCCGCTGACCGATAGCCACGGGCGCGTGATCCATGATCTGCGTGTCTCCATCACCGACCGCTGCAACTACAAGTGCGTGTATTGCCGCACGGGAGAAGCCGGAGCACAGTATCCGGAATTAGCTGGCGAAGAGTACCTGCGCATGGTCAGGCTCTTTGTCAGCCTGGGCATTACCAAAGTGCGTCTTACCGGCGGCGAGCCGCTTTTGCGGCGCGGCGTCGTCGAGTTGGTTAGGGAGTTGGCGCGCATGCGCACCCCCGCAGGCGAGGCGCTTGACCTTGCTCTCACCACCAACGGCCATCTGCTGGAGTCGCTCGCCGCCCCGCTCAAAGCGGCGGGGCTCAACCGGGTGACGGTGAGCATGGACGCCGTCGATGCGGCCACCTTCGAGCAGATCACCCGAGTGCAGGGCAGCTTTCCGGTGGTTCTCAAGGGCATTCGCGCCGCGCGCGCCGCGGGGCTTACGCCGCTCAAGATCAATTGCGTGCTTCTGCGCGGCTTCAACGACGATCAGATCGAAGGCTTCGCGCGTTTCGCACGCGAAGAAGACGTCGTGGTTCGTTTCATCGAGTTCATGCCTCTTGAAGAGGGCCGTCTCTGGACGCCGGAGATCGTGGTGACTCTCAAGGAAATCGTCGACCGCATCGGCCGCACCATGCCTCTCGTGGAATTGCCTCCTCGCGAGGCCAGCGAAACGGCACGCCGCTATACTTTTGCTGACGGCGTGGGCGAGATCGGCATCATCGCCCCGGTCAGCCAGGCATTTTGCGGGGCGTGCAGCCGCGTTCGGCTCACTTCCGACGGCAAGATTCGTACCTGCCTGTTTTCCCAGGTGGAACACGATCTTTACGGGCGCTTGCGGGCCGGAGCCGGCGACGAGGAACTTCGCGCCTACATTGTGCGTACCATTCAGGGAAAAGAAGCACGGCATCATATCGGTGAACCGGAATTCCTGAAGCCATCGCGCTCGATGGTACACATCGGCGGCTAAGCTGTGGTTTCGCGGCGATTATCAACCGGCGTGCAATTGGCGTGATGGTAATAAAGCAACCCTTGACCGCGTCCAACTGCATGTCAGAATGATGAAAAGATTTTCCCCAGGGCTAGGACATGCCAAACGAGACGGAAGGACGCATACCGCTCGCTGATCTGCTTGTATTCCATCAACTGGCGCGATCGCTCACCTCAAGCTTCGATCTGGACACAATTCTGCGCACCATCCTGGAACACATGGAGCGGATGGTGGAAGCGGAGTTGTGGACGCTGCTCATGCTCGACGAATCCAACCAGGAGCTCTACTACGCTATTGCCGGCGGCGATGATCAGGAGGCTTTGAAGGGGCTGCGCGTGAAAGTGGGCGAGGGCCTGGCCGGATGGGTGCTCGAGCACGGCGAGACCGTCATCGTTCCCGAGGCGGAAGACGATCCCCGCTTACCACGGCCCGGGGCAGGCGGCTCGCATGTTGTGCGCGCGGCGATCGCCATGCCGTTGCGCGGACGCAAAGGCACACAGGGCGTCATTGAGATCCTGAATCCCCGTGCCGAGATGTCGGACTACACGATTGCCTTTCTGCACATCCTCGCCGACCACGCAGCCATCGCCATCGAAAACGCGCGCGACGTGGCCCGCATTCAGCAGCTGACCATCACCGACGACACCACCGGCCTGCACAACGTGCGCCATTTGTACGACGTGCTGGACCGCGAATTGCGACGCTCAAAAAAATCGCAGTTGCCATTAAGCCTGGCGTTTCTTGACCTGGACCGGTTCAAGCTGGTGAACGACGCGCACGGACATCTCGTGGGCAGCGAACTGCTGGCACTGACCGGACAAAGGCTGCAAGAGCTGAGCCGCAAACAGGATGTGTGCTTTCGCTACGGCGGCGACGAGTTCGTGATCCTGATGCCGGAGACCGACGCGGAGACCGCACTGGAGCTGACGAAGACCATGCATCGCGCGCTGATGGAAACGCAGTTCCGCATGAAGAACGGGCTGAAGCTGAATGTGAGCGCCAGCGTAGGCCTGGCCTCCGCGCCGGGCGACGGCATCCAGGTGCACGCCATCATCGGTACGGCTGACGCGCGCATGTATGCGGTGAAGAGCCATGGGCGCGGCCATGTGCGCGGGGCGTGAGCGGACAGAACGCCTCAGTTATTTCCTGGTGTCGCCGCCAATCTGTATGACGACGTACCTGGCGGGACCGTCTCCCACATTTTTTAAAGTATGCACGGTCCCGAGGGCGACATAAATGATGCTGCCCGCCGCCGCGCGCTCGGCCTTGCCGTCGTGCTCGAACTCGAGAGTGCCTTCCTCGACCACGATCACTTCCGAGTGCTGGATGCGGTGCGCGGGGTTGGGCGCGGTCCCAGCGGGCTGTATGGTTTCATGCACGGCCACGGATTCACCGGTGGCCAGCGTACCGTTGAAGACACTCCGTCCCACGGAGCCGTTGGGCGCGGTTTTCGCGGTCGTCTCGTCAAGGGAAAAGACCCGCGCGGTGGCGAGTGAGTTGGCGCCGGTGGTCTGCGCGTACAGGGCAGCGCAGCCTAGGCCGGGAATCACCAGGGCGAGCAGGATGCCTTTCATTCCCTGTCCTCCGTTTCCGTCGGAAGTGGGGAGAACGTGCTTCCCCGGTGGGCGCGGGGCGATTGCCGGATTCGAGCAGTTTCGGAAAGGGTGCATCCGCATTCGAGCCAGCTGAGCCGACGCGACCCCAAGGAGCGAGGGTCCCGAGTGTCACTTTGACTGGACACAGTATTTCCGAAACCGCTCTAGATGTCGAGGTTCTTTACGTCCAGCGCGTTGTCTTCGATAAATTTGCGGCGGGCTTCCACGTCTTCGCCCATGAGTGTGGTGAAGATGGCCTCGGTTTCGGCAATGTCTTCGAGCTTCACTGAAAGCAACGTGCGGTGCTCGGGGTCCATCGTGGTTTCCCAAAGCTGCGTGGCCGTCATCTCGCCCAGGCCTTTATAGCGTTGCACCTGGTAGTCCTTCTTACCTTGCTCCACGATGTAGGCGAAGAGCTCGCGGGCGGTCTGTTTTTCTACCGGCTCTCGCAAAGCGCGTGCGGCGCGTGCGGGAGACTTTGGTTTCCGTCTTGCGCATCGGCGCCTTCCGCTTCGTCTTCGTCAGCGGCCGCAGCAGATTTGGCCGCATACTCTACCAGGAACGGCGGCTCGAGAAACTCCTTGATGAGCGAGTACTTCGCCATCATCTGGCGGAACTCGGGGCTTGAGGCCAGCGTCCAGTCGATGCAACGCGTGGCGCCCTGCGCATCGGTATAGCAGACGGACCAGGTGTGGTGTTCCTCGTCTTCCACCGGCTTGTTCACTTTGAACTGAAATTCGTCGGAGAGTTCGACGAGCTTCGCATGCAGTGCAGCAATCTTCTCCGGGACTCCCTTGCCGTCCTTGGCAGAAAAGTCGGCGCGATGCGTCAGCTCGGCGCGGGCCAGCATCTCGGTCAGTTTTTCGTTGCGGATGCGCTTGTCCACCTTTTCCACAAAGCCGAGATACTCATTGAGCGTGGCCATGAATCGCGTCAGTTCGGCGCCTTCGATGCGGCTCGCAGTCTCTCCGTGACGCACCACCATGCCTTCCGACGCGCGCTTCACCATCACCTTTACAAACTCGCGGTCGTCCTTGATGTACTGCTCGAAGCGCCCTTTCTTGATCTTGTAAAGCGGCGGCTGCGCGATATACACATGATCGCGCTTGATGAGCTCGGTCATGTGGCGGAAGAAGAACGTGAGCAGCAAGGTGCGAATGTGCGAGCCGTCCACATCGGCGTCGGTCATCAGGATGATTTTGCCGTAGCGGACCTTCGCCGGATCGAAATCGTCCTTGCCGATGCCGCAGCCGAGCGCGGTGATCATGGCGCGGATTTCCTCGTGCCCGAGCATCTTGTCGTAGCGTGCCTTCTCCACGTTCAGAATTTTTCCCTTGAGCGGCAGAATGGCCTGGAACTTGCGATCGCGGCCCTGCTTGGCCGTACCGCCGGCCGATTCGCCCTCGACGAGATAGAGCTCGCAACGCTCGGGATTACGCTCGCTGCAGTCGGCCAGTTTACCGGGCAGTCCGCCGCCATCGAGCGCGCCTTTGCGCCGCGTCAGGTCGCGCGCCTTGCGGGCCGCCTCGCGCGCGCGCGCCGCCTCAATGGCCTTGTTGATGATGCGCCGCGCCACAGGAGGATTCTGCTCGAGAAACATGCCCAGGCGCTCGTTCACGAAGGCCTGCACCGTGCCGGCGATGTCGGAGTTGAGCTTGCCCTTGGTCTGGCCCTCGAACTGCGGCTGCGATAGCTTCACGCTCACCACGGCCACCAGGCCCTCGCGCACGTCGTCCCCGCTCAGACTTTCTTTCAGATCCTTGAACAGGCCCATCTGCTGGCCGATGAAGTTGATGGTGCGCGTCAGCGCCGCGCGAAATCCGGAAAGATGCGTGCCGCCGTCCACGGTATTGATGTTGTTGGCGAAGCTGAACACCGTTTCCGAATAACTGTCGTTGTACTGCAGCGCGATGTCGATTTCGACGTTGTCGCGCGAGGCTTCCATGACGATGGGCTTGTCGTGCAGAACACTCTTGCCGCGATTGAGATGCTTGACGAACTCCGCGATGCCGCCCGCGTAGCGAAATTCCGCGCGGCGTGCTTCCCCGGTCTTCGGGTCGGCGGTGCGCTCGTCAGTCAGCGTAATCTCCAGGCCCTTGTTGAGGAAGGCCATCTCACGCAACCGCTGCGCCAGCGTGTCGTAGTTGAACTCGGCAGTGACGAAGATGGTCTTGTCGGGCAGAAAGTGCACCTTGGTGCCGCGGCGCTTGCTGGTGCCGGTCTTCAGCAGCTTTGAAGTGGGAATGCCCTTCGAGTAGCTCTGCTCGTAGGTGTGGCTGGCCTCGCCCGGCTCTTTCCGGACGCCAGATCTCCACCTCGAACTCCTCGCTCAAAGCATTTACGCAGCTCACGCCCACGCCGTGCAGGCCGCCCGAAACTTTGTACGTAGAAGCGTCGAACTTGCCGCCCGCGTGCAGCTTCGTCAGCACCACTTGCGCGGCCGGCAAGCGTTCGCCGCCCGGCAGATCCATCATGTCCACAGGAATGCCGCGGCCGTCGTCCACAACGGTGATGGAGTTGTCTACGTGGATGATGACGTCGATCTTTGTCGCGTAGCCCGCCAGCGCCTCATCCACAGAGTTATCGACAACTTCGTAGACCAGATGATGCAATCCCATTTCGCCGGTCGAGCCGATGTACATGGCAGGGCGCAAACGCACGGCTTCCAATCCTTCGAGAACTTTAATGTTCTCGCCGGTGTAGCTATCGTTGTCGCCGTGCTGCATGGAGGTGCTGCTCAGAACTTCAGTCGCCATAGAATTCCGTTCGCAAGGTGTGTCCAATCGAGGGTCACCGGAGAAATTTTCCGGACGCTGGAGAGCAAACAAGAGCGCTTTCGATTTACCTCTTGGCATCGCCAACATCATGCGAGATGGCGTCTTTTTGAGGAAAACGCCGCTCGTCACAAGTATCTGTTCAGAGCAGAATCGAAAACGCTGCAACCGCTTGAAAAACCGAGGTGATCAAGCCCGTCTATCTAGGCTTATTTTACCATGCGGCCCAGGCGCCCGGAAGGAGCGAAAAAAGGTGATCACGAGATTACCAAGGGCATTTAAACGCCCCCTCTATATGACGTTAGTACCCATTGCCAGTTATACTTCATTAAACTCATGAAAATACTAGACTTATATTAGATTATGCGATACGATTTGTGCCTAGAAAGAGCCGTGGCTTTTTCTAAATTGAACCTACGAGGTTACCAAAGATGAATTCTGCTATCCGCATGTTCGCCCTGCTCGTCGCTATTGCCGGCCTAGCCGCGGCTTCCTTTGCCCCAGCCACCTCGCAGCCTCTGTCAAAGCCCGCCTCGATATCCGCGAAGGGCCCCGGTCCCCTCGACCTTCCCGGTCCGCTTCCCTGCTCGTCGGATGGAACGTGTTTGGTGCAGACGGCATCGAATCGCTGATTTCAGTCGGCGCGTTGCTGAATCCACTAAATAGCACGAAAGTGCCAGCAACGCGTTACCCTTTTGTGTTTGGGTCCTAAGGCCGAAGGCGCTATTCTGAGTGCGTCCACGGGTTTGCGCCATAGGCTAATGCAGCTAAATTTCGCAATGTCGGCGATGAACGGGGCGGAGTTTCTCCTCTGGGTCGCGCTTGCCTTTCTCTTCTGGAGCAAGGGATTGAGTCGTCGTTTCCCGGCGATGGGTTACTATCTGGCCCTCCGCGCTATCTCAACGCCAATTTTGTTCTTCGTGCTCCGTGAGGCATTGCTGTCTGAGGACCACGGCCTTAGTGCCCTTCTGCAAAGAATCTATTACTTCGGCTTTTTTGGGACCTACCTCGCGGCCGCGGTCTTGCTGTTCTTCATCTGCATTGAGGTCTTTCGCTCCGCGCTGTCGGCGTTCCCCGGCATTACCAAGCTCGCCATCGTGATCTTCCGCTGGGCCGCTGTGGTTTCTGTGATCGTGAGCCTGTCGTCGATCTCCTACTCGAACCGGGGCCTTCATATCATCGCGGACATCTCGTATGGCCTCATGCACTCGGTCAGCGTGCTCGAGTTATGCCTGCTGGCTTTCCTCTGCCTGAGCATGAATGCGCTGCGTCTGACAGTGCGCGATCTGTCCTTTGGCCTCGCACTCGGATTCGGCGTGTTGTCGTCGGGCGACTTCATCCTCGCATCGTGGATCTCCCGCGCAGTTTCGTACAACGCTCCGATCGAATTCGTTTACGAGTCGCTGATTCTGGCCACCCTGGCCGTTTGGATGGTTTACTGCGTTCTGCCGGAGCCCGTTCGCAAGCCAATCCTCATGGCCGCAAACTCGACGATCTATCGCTGGAACGAGATCGCCTCCGCTCTGGGCCATACCGGAACCAGGGTCGCCGTGCAGCAGCCCGCCAACAGCTTCTTCCTTTCCGATGTGGAGCGCGTGGTTGAGAAGGTGCTTGCGCGGAACATGAAGGGCCGCGAATCCGAGACGTAAAAAGCATTTACCAGGGATTGGGAATTAGGGGACAGACGAAAAGGCCACGGCAATGCCGTGGCCTTTTCTCTTGAAATCCGCTCGACGACGACGCCCTAGTCCGTTGCCGCCGGCTCGATCGAGGCAAAGCGTCCGCGGTTGCCGTGGTCGGTAAACTTCACCCGGCCGGTGACCTTGGCGAAGAGCGTGTCGTCGGAGCCGATGCCCACGTTGACGCCCGGCTTGATGCGCGTGCCGCGCTGGCGCATGATGATCGAGCCGCCGGTAACCAGTTCGCCGGCAAAGGCCTTTACGCCCAGCCGCTGTGCATTGGAATCGCGTCCGTTTGTGGAGCTGCCTCCACCCTTTTTATGTGCCATTGCCGAATCCCCTTCTTAGCAACCGTCAGCTTTCAGCCGTCAGCTCTCAGTGAGTGCACTATGAATCGACTGTCCCGGCCCTCGCAAGAAAAAGCTGAAAGCTGACGGCTGAGACTTAGCTACGCGGCGGTGTAGGTCACGCCGTCGGCCTCGATGGCCTTGATGCGCACCTCGGTAAAGTTCTGCCGGTGCCCCTGCAGCTTCTTGTACTGCTTCTTGCGCTTCAGGTGGAAGACCAGGATCTTGTCGCCGCGGCCCTCGCCCACAACTTCGGCGGTCACCTTGGCGGTGGCCGGCTTGGCCACGGTTCCCGGCTCGCCGGAAACCGCCAGCACGTCGCTGAACTCGACGGTCTGGATCCGCCGGAAGCCACGCTTTCGATCTTCAACACGTCGCCGGGAGCGACGCGATACTGCTTACCGCCGGTGCGAATCACTGCGTACATAACAAACCCTCCTGCGCTCCGGCCTTTTGAGCCAGGCGCATTAAACTCGAATCCCTGTGCTCGATTGGGGCGGATACAGACGGCTGACTGCATCGGGAGCGGGCCGCACACAAACCATGGAGCGGAGAACCCACCCATTCCCGCACACCCTCAACGTGGGTGCATCGCCAAACTCTTTGATTTTATCGTTAAACCGGCAGTCGGGTCAATTGCGCAGCGGTGCCGGCGTGCAGCGTCGAATTCCGCGCCGCTATACTGCCCTCATGCAGCCTGTCAGTGTCGTCGTGACCGAACTCAACGAAATTGAGGACATTGGCAGAGTGGTGTCGAGCCTGCTGGCGCAGGTTCCTCCGGCCGCGGAAGTCATCATCGTTGACGGCGGCTCGACCGACGGCACCTGGGAGTGGCTTGAGGCCGCCGCGGCACAGGATTCCCGCCTAATCGCGATCCGCGACGAAACCTGCAGCCTGAAATTCTCGGCCGGCCCGGTCTCGCGCGGGCGTAATGTGGCCATTCAAGCGGCCAAATCCGACCTCATCGCCTGTGCCGACGCCGGTTGCACCTATGCGCCCGATTGGCTGCGCGAATCTGACCGCGCCGCTCCTTGCCGGCGAGGCCGAGTATGCCCTGGGCGGGTCCTGTCTTGACGCGAGCGGCTGCACGGTGTGGGACGTGGCCTCGGCGCCCTTCTTCAGCGTTCGCCTTTCGCCCACGGAGCCCACCAAGTCGTGCACGGCGCGCTCGATGGCCTTTACGCAAAGACGCTGTGGCAGCGCATCGGCGGATTTCCCGAGCAAGTGCTTGTCGGCGAAGACACGTTGTTCGATCTCGAGGCGCGACGGCAAACCAACCCGGCCTTCATCTCCAACGCCAAGGCGCATTACCGGCCGGGAAACACCTTCCGGTCAGCGACTCACCAAATGGCGCGTTACGCGTTGAGCGACGGCCAGGCCGGTGTGCGCTGGAGCCGCCTTTTCCGTAACGCCGCGCGCTGCCTGCTGGAAGTGCTGGCGCTTGTCAGCTTGCGCTGGACCGTTGTTCCCGTGTTGATCGTTCTCGTGCTCGAATCGTGGTTTGCCTTCCACCGCGACTGGCCACAGCTTGGTCGCTTTGGCGTTCGTGCCGTACTGGCCCGATTCGCCTTTTCCGTTGCAGTGCCATGGGTAGTAGCCGCGAACCAGATCCGCGGACGCTTCACCAAGCAACCGCTCACCAACCGGCAGAACACAGGGACACGGGACAAAGAGACTACGTGACTGAGGGACTGACTGCGCCGCTCACGCGCGCGCCGGCACCACGTAGAACAAAATCGCGATGTAGTGGGCGATGCTGCCGGCGAGCACGAAGATGTGCCACGCCGCGTGGAAGTAGCGAACCCGGTCGAGCGCGAAAAAGACCACGCCCAGCGTATACGCCAATCCGCCCGCAGCCAGCCAGAGCATGGCGTGCCAGCCGATGGCGTTGAGCAGCGACCGCCCCACAAAAATCACCAGCCAGCCCTGGATGAGATAGATTGCCGTGGAGATCACCGCGAGAGGACCTCGCGTGAAATGATCCATGGCCACGCTTTTCGCAACCACCCCTGCCACGGCCAGCGCCCACACCACGCCGAAGAGCGTCCATCCCATTGGACCGCGCAGAGAGACCAGCGTGAACGGCGTGTAGGTGCCGGCGATGAGAAGGTAGATAGCCGAGTGATCGAGAACGTGCAAGACGGGACGCGCGCGGGTGCGCACCAGCGAGTGATAGAGCGTCGAGCAGAGATAAACCAGCACCAGCGAACCCGAAAAAACCGCGCAACTCACAATCAGCAACTCCGAACCGCGCGTGGAAGCAACGATGAGATACACCGCCCCGGCAATGGCCAGCGCCGCGCCGATGCCGTGGGTGATGGCGTTGGCCAGGATATCGCCCAGATTCGTGTGTGAATGCACAAAATGATCATAGCCCGGCGCTCGGAAGGGGTTATGCCGCGGCGTCCGTCCCGAATCAGAACGCGCGGAAGCGATGGGAATTTCCGTCCTGCCTCGCCCCCGCGCAGCGCGCATCGCGCTTGAGGTCCGCTGCACGCGGAACTAAGTTCAATGCATGTCAGGCGTTTTGGACATCTCGCCGGCAATGAGGCGGCCAAGACCGGTTGCGGTTGAACATCCGCGGCCCGAGGAATTGCGCATGCGCGCGTCGAATCGGCAGCCGTTGCGCCGTGAGCAATCGGGCCGGCCACTACCGGCAGATCTCTCAGGCCGCTTGACCGAGGTTGCGCGCAACTACCAGCGCGCGCTCAAGAAGAATCCCACAGAGCCCGTCGCGTTGGTAGGCATGTGCCTGGTGGCGTTGGCCAGCCGCCAGCCCGAATCCGCTGTAAAAATGGCCTCTGCCGCAGTTGCCTCCGCGCCTGACATGGTCGCCGCATGGGTAGCTTTGGGGCAGGCGCTGAAGGCTGCCGAGCGCTATGAGGAAGCAGCCAAAGCCTACGAGCGCGCAATCCGCCTCGACGGCATGAATGCGCTTGCGCGTCTGGGCCTGGGCGAGTTGAAGATCGCGGCCGGCCGGCCGGAAGAAGCTGTCGCCGAGTTCGAAATCGCGATCAAGCGCAGGCCCACGCTAATTGCAGCGCATTTGGGATTAGGCAGTGCGCTCGCGTGCATGGGGCGAAATAAAGAGGCACTCGAGAAGTATGAATCGGCTCTGGCATTGCGCCCGCGCCTGGCCGAGGGCGAATTCGCCGCGGGATTTGCGCTGGCTCGCCTGGGACGCCAAAAGGAAGCAGAGACTCGTTACCGACGCGCCCTGGCCGCGCGGCCCGACTTTGCCGCGGCCTGGATCAATTTAGGCAGCTTGCTGCGGGAGCAGGGAAAGGACATATTCGCCGAAGCCGCGTTGCGCCGCGCCGTCGAGCTGCGGCCGGACCTGGCTTCGGGCTGGCTCAATCTTGCCGCCCTGGAGCGCGAGCGTTGCCGGCCGGAAGCTGCCGAGACCTATCTGCAAAAAGCCTTCGCGCTGAAGCCCTCGCAAGTTGAAACGCTCGTCGCATGGTGCCAGTTTCGTGTCGCAGAGCGCGATCTTGCCGGCGCGTGGGGTTGGCTGCGCTGGGCGCTCGAGCGCAATCCGGATTTCGACGAAGCCGTGAATTTGCACGGCATTTTGTTGCATTTGGACGGGAGATTCGCCGATGCCGTGGAAATGTTCAAGCGGGCCGAGGCGCTAGGCAACCGCGCGGCCGCCTCAAATCGCGGCAATTCCCTGCTCGATCTTGGCCGCATGGAGGAAGCCCTCGCGGCGCATCACGCCGCCGTCGAGTGCGATCCACAGAGCGCCGGCGCCAAGTACAACCTGGCGTTGACACAGTTGCGCCTGGGCGATTGGGAACGGGGCTGGACCGGCTACGAGGCGCGTTGGCAATTCCGTGAAGTGCATCGGCGGCCACGCTTTTTCAAACAGCCGCGCTGGTGCGGCGAGAACCTGCATGGAGAGCGCGTGCTTCTCCACGCCGAGCAGGGGCTCGGCGATACCATTCAATTTTGTCGCTACGCTGCTCTGGTGGCAGCCCGTGACGCCGTGCCCATCCTGCAAGTGCAACCCGCTACCGAGCGCTTGATGCGGTCCCTTGCCGTGGTGCGCGCTGGGTTCGCACAGACCACGCTTTTGGGCGCCGATCCAGAGTTCGATTTGGAATGCCCGCTGCTTAGTCTGCCCGCGGTTTTTCGCACAAGTGTCGAAACTGTTCCGTGGGAAGGCGCGTATCTCGGAGCAAATGCCGAACTCGCCGCGGAGAAATTGGCGCAATTTCCAAGCACCCCATTCTCCGGCCGAGAAGATGGCTTGCGCATCGGCCTCGCCTGGGCGGGCAACCCACTCTACAAGGCCGATGGTGCGCGGTCCATGCGATTGTCGACACTGCTGCCGCTGCTCCGCCTTGTGAATGCGTCGAAGAATACGACATGGATCTCGCTGCAAAAGGGCGAGGCCGCGGAACAATTGGCGGCCCTGCCCGAAAACGTTCGCGTTTGCGATGGGTCGAGCCACGACGAAGATTTGGCCGAGACCGCCGCGTTGGTCGCAGCCCTCGACCTTGTCATCACGACGGACACATGCATCGCGCATCTCGCAGGCGCCATGAACAAGCCGGTATGGATCCTGCTGCCGCATCTCTCCGACTGGCGCTGGATGCAGGAAATGGAGACCACCCCCTGGTACCCCTCGGCACGGCTCTTCCGGCAAAGGGTGCCCGGCGACTGGCCTGAGGTTCTGGAGCGCGTTACCGCCGCGTTTGGGGCCGATTTAGCCCCTGGCACACGCCGGACGGCATCGAATCCCGACTCGATTCCCGCATTTTCTTCCTGATTCCGAACGAGTTAACCCAATCTCAAAATTTTTCTTGACATCCTGTACTCTATTTCATAGAGTCCTCTATATCCGAAACACCTAAAAACCAAAAAATCAGAAAAAAGGAGGTCGCACATGACGGATGAAATGGATGGAAAGAACCTTGCCGAGCGGGTGAGACTGATTGAAAGCATGATGGCCGAGGGCCGACAGGGCACCGCGCGCTGGGGATGGACGTTTGTGTTGTGGGGCGTGGCGTATCTGGTGGCTACGGCGTGGTCTTCGGGATTTGTCGGCGGGCCGGTTTGGAGCCAGCGCTATCTTGCGTGGCCAGTAACCATGATCGCCGCCAGCATCGTGACGGGCGTGGGGATTTCCCGGATGAAGAAGGGCCAGCCCCCGACCACGTTGGGAAGGGCCATTGGGGCGACATGGGCGGCGATGGGCATCTCGCTTTTTGTCGTTCTCATGTCGCTGGGACTGAGCGGACGGTACGACCTGCATGTGTTCGTGGCGATTATCGGCGGCATGCTGGGCGTGGCCAATATGACCTCGGCCACGATTCTGAAGTGGAAAATGCAGTTGGCGTGCGCGGTGGTGTGGCTCGGGTCTGCCGTGGCGGCGTGTTTTAGCACGGAAAACCAGGCCGGGATTGCGTTTCTCGCGGCCACGTTCTTCTGCCAGATAGTTTTCGGCATCTACGCCATGTTCCTGGAATCGCGGCGCCGCAAACTGCAGAACGGGGTGGTCAATGCTTGAGTCCGGGCCTGAGCTGCCGGAGCTGAATCCCGTGATTCACGGGAAGCTGCGCCTGGCGCTGCTCTCGCTGCTCTCGGGGGTCGACGAGGCGGAGTTTACCTGGCTGCGCGTCGAAAACCGGCTCGACCGACGGCAACCTGGGCGCGCAGCTGCACAAAGCTGGAAGAAGCCGGCTACGTCTCGGTCGAGAAGAAGTTTGTGCTGCGCAAGCCGCAGACGCTCTACCGCATGACCGAGGCCGGGCGCGACTGCGCTCACCGAGTACGTGGCCGCACTGAAGCAGTTGCTGGGAGCAGCGATTTGATCCCGGCAATTTGAGCCTAATTGCCGCCACCGCGCGTCTAGTTCTATGACACACTTGCAATACGGAGGCGGGGATGGGCGTCACGGCAAAACTTCGCAAAGGCATCGTGCGATTCCTCATTCTGTCGGCCGCGGTGCATCTTCTCGTCTCGGTATGTGTGTTCATGGTGGAACACCGGCGCAAGGCACAAGTGGCCAAAGTGGATCTGGAGCAGCAGCCGGTCACCATCTACCCGGCCATGCTGCTCGACGCCGGCGGCTCCAGGGCCAAGCGAACGGATGCACCCGACGGCCGCAAGAAACATCCCGAGAACACCAAGCCCGCAACCTCCGATCTTGCCATCAATAAAAACCCCGCGCCTGCAGCGGGGCAACCCGCGGCCGCTCCCGATAAATCAGTGGCAGGCAGCGGAGCCGATCAGCAAAGCGCCGACCCAGCATTTCCGGTCTTCTCGCCGCATCCACCGGTTTCCGACCGCTCCCTGCTTCCCCGCTCGAATCAGGAAGTGGTGGTCGACGTGAAGGTGAGCGCGGCGGGCGATGTGCTGGAAGCCACGCTGGTCAAAGGCATCGGCAACGGGCTCGATCAAATCGTTCTGGACACGGTGAAATCGTGGCGCTTCCATCCCGCAACGATCAACGGAAATCCCGTCGCCACCGAGGCGGAACTGGTCTTTCCGTTCAACCTGAACTATCCGACGGCGACGTCGTAAGAACAGCTCTCAGCTCTCAGCTCTCAGCTATCAGCCCTTGGGTTTCTGAGTGCGGGGCCGGTGCAAGCGAGTCGCGCACGCGCTGCATGATCCCCAGGTAATACGCCAGATTGTGGATCGTGTTCAGCGTTCCCGACAGCGCCTCGCCGGCCTGCATCAGGTGGCGCAGATAGGCGCGCGAGTAGCGCCGGCACACCATGCAATCGCAGGCCGGATCGGGCGGCGCTCTGGTCTTCGGCATAGTTGTTTGCCCTTGATGTTCAGCCGGCCCTCGCTGGTGAAGAGCAGTCCGTGGCGCGCGGCGCGCGTGGGCAGCACGCAATCCATCATGTCCACGCCCATGCGCGCGTACTGCTCGATCTCGTCCGGGTAGCCCACGCCCATCACGTAGCGCGGCTTGTCTTTGGGCAGCAGCGGCAGCACCTCGGCAATCATCTCCAGCGTCAGCTCGCGCGGCTCGCCCACGCTCAAGCCGCCGATCGCGTAGCCGTCGAAGTCCATCTCCACGAGCCGCTCGGCGCTCTCGCGGCGCAGATCGCGTACATGCCGCCCTGCACGATCCCGAAGCAGCTCTGCGTGCCGCAGCCCTTTGGATCGCGCCACGGAACCTCGTCCCGGTGCGCGCGGAAGTGATCGAGCGAGCGCCGCGCCCACGCCATGGTCAGCCGCAGGCTCTCTTCGGCGCGGCTGCGATCGGCCGGGTACTCCGTGCACTCGTCGAAGGCCATGCAGATATCCGCGCCCAGCGCGATCTGCACATCCATCGAATGCTCGGGAGTAAAGAAGTGGCTGACTCCCGTCGAGGTGCGAGCGGAAGCGCACGCCGTCGTCGGTCACCTTGCGCAGCTCGCTCAGCGAAAAAACCTGAAAGCCGCCGGAGTCGGTGAGCAGCGCGCGCGGCCAGCTGATGAACCTGTGCAGGCCGCCCATGCGCCGGATGGCCTCGTGTCCCGGCCGCAGATAAAGGTGATAGGTGTTGCCGAGAATGATCTCCGCGCCCAGCGCTTCCAACGTATCCTGCGGAACGGCTTTGACCGTTCCCTGCGTGCCGACCGGCATAAAGACCGGGGTTTCCACGGTTTGATGGGGAAGTTCGAGACGTCCGCGGCGTCCGCCAGCGGCAGTTTCGGCGATGCGATGAAAACGGAGGGCCACGTGACGATTCTAATTGTTGAGTGCTATCGCACTCTTTCAACCCAAGACCGGGCGAAAGGATCGGACACGGGAAGGTCTCTGTTCAAGCGGTCACGGACCTATGGCGACGCTATTGCCCGGCCGTGCCGAAGCGAAGTGTAAAGCCTGCACGAGCGGCGCGAGGCTGGCCGAGAGTGGTGGTGGGAGTTTTCGAGACTTCGATGGATTGTCCGGTGAGATTTTCTCCGGCGGCGAACAGTTCAATTTGCGAGCCGAAGGGGCGCGAACGGAAGGAGTGCGCGGCATAGGCGTCGATACGAAAATAGCCGGCGAGGAGATACGTGTTCGCGTCATCGTCAAACATGCGCCCGCTCAGGCGGCTTTCGAGACTGAGCGTCCCGACACGCGGGCGCGAGGCGCGGAGATTGAGCGTGGCTAGGTTGCGCGCGACTTCGGGAATCCACTTGCCGTAGTCGAGCGTGCCGCGCGAGACCACAGCGTGCGCGTATTGATAGCCGCCATCGAGCGTGAGCCAGCGCAGCGGGCTGAGTTGGTAGTCGAGCGAAACGCCGCGGCTCTGGATCTGGCCCAGGTTCTGGCGCATGAGCAAAATGGGCGACGAGCTGGGATTGACGGTGTACGCGGTGATGGGGCGATTGATCTCCGTGAAAAAGTAGCTGGCGCGAACGACGCCCCAGGAACGCTGCGCTGCGAGGCCGGTTTCCCATCCGGTGGCGCGCTCGCTGAGCAGGCCGCCGTTGGGGAGTGTGAGTTCGTTGCCGACTTGCGTTGACCGATACAACTCGTTGGGCGTGGGCTGGCGAAAAGCGCGGAAGCCGGATGCGGAGAGAGCCCAGTGCGCGCCGAGTTTGCGCGAGAGGCCCAGCCGCGGATCGAAAAGAGTTTCCTGGTTTTCGACTGGCTCCAGTGAAGGCGCGACGGGAATCCAGGACGTTCCGTTCCAGGTGACGACGCGGCCGTCGAAATTCTCGTACCAGTCGAGACGCGCGGCTGCGATGAAGGTCCAGGCGCGATGCGTGGCCATGATCTCGGCGTACGCGCCGGAGTCGCGCTGGTGGTCGTGGAGATTGGTAAGCGCCGCAGAGGAACCGAAGGTTTGCTCGAGATCCCACACGCGGATGTCGTGCGAGTCGGCGCCTACAAGAAAGAGCAGAGCCGCGCGCAACGGCTGGCTCCAATGGACTGCGGCGCCGAGTTCGTTGGTGGGCACGTAAGAATAGCGCGTGGGAGTTTCTCCGCAGCGATAGGAGCAGGCGGGATTGGCGGAATCGGGAAGGTTGGAGATGCTGGAAAACGTTTGACGGTAGCGCTCGTCGGAACCGTAGAGGCGCAGAGTGAGCGCGGCACTCCGTGCGGTGGTCCAGTCAGCGCCCGTGGAATAGCGGAAAAGGCGCGTGGCGTTGAACTGATAGGGTGTGCCATTATGGCGCAGTTCGTTCAAGGCGTTCACGCGCGCGAAGAGCCGGAACGGACCCTGCGCACGATCGCCAATCAGGAGCGCGTTCTGGCTGTGAACGTTGCTCGGCTGGTCAACCGGACCGCGCTGCAAGGGCGACTCCTGAATGTAACCGTCGGTGCCGAGCATCCCGGCTGCTGCGAGCAGGCCCCAGGGACCCATTTTGGTTTGCGCCAGAGCGTTCGAATCGTAGGTGCCTTCAGCGCCGTAGGTGCTCCGCACCTCTAACCCTTTGGACGAGGGACGTGCTGGAACTATGTTGACGACGCCGCCAATGGCGGAGGAGCCGTAGAGATCGCTGGCGCCGCCGCGCACCAGTTCGATATCGCGGATGGAGAGCGCGGGTTGCTCCTGCCAGTGAATCCAGCCGCCGAGCGGATCGTTGAGGGGCACGTCGTCTTCCGTGACCAGGGTTCGGCTGGCGGAGGTGGAACCGAGTCCGCGCAGGCTGATGCCTTGCGAGGTCGGGTTGGCGACGAGCGACGGAGAACGGCGGAAGAGTTCAACGCCGGGAAGCTGGCGAAGCTGATCGTCGAGCGCGATGGCCGACGTAGTGGAGAGTGTTCGCGCGGTGAGAACCCGCGTTGTGGCGGGGCTCTCCAGATCGCCAAGCGGCGCGCGGTAAGCCGTAACAGTGACGGACTCGGCTCCGGAGACGGGCTGAAGGCGGATGGTGAAAGGCGCGGCGATGGTGAGGGTTTGCGGAGCGAAGCCGGCAGTCGAGACGGTAATGCGGCACGGCGCGGAGCAGGCGATGGCGAGCACGCCCGATATGCTGGTGCGGCCGAGCAGCCGATTGTCCGCACCGGTAACGATAGCTCCGGAAAGCGCAGCGCCGGATGAATCTTCAACCGTAATCGGGATGGGTGCCTGGGCGTGAAGCGCCGGCAGAAGCGCGAGAAATGAGAGCGCGCCAAGGATCGCCTGCGATTTCAACACTGGATTGGCATACATCGGCGGGTGAGTGCCGCGGCGTGCTGCGATTGCCCTCGAAATCATTCTCACACGACGGCGTCCGGTCGCCAGAGAGGGCTTTCCAGGCGGATTACGGACGCTGAAAGTTCGTCGGAGCTGAGGCTGAGCGCGGCCAGCAGTTCCGACACGGTTTTGCTGCAGCGGGGATGGCGGAGATCGGGCGCGATTTCATTGAGCGGCACCAGAACGAATGCTCGTTCGGCAAGACGCGGGTGCGGGATTTCAAGGCCGGATTGGCTCAGAACCATATCGCCATAGAACAGGATGTCGAGATCGAGCGTGCGCGGGCCGTTGGGCGGGCTGGCGGCGCGATCGCGGCCGAATTCGATCTCGATGTCGAGAAGGCCGTCCAGCAGTTCTTGTGGCGAAAGATGCGTTTCGAGGGCCATGACGGCGTTCGCGAAGCGGGGCTGATCCGCGAAGCCAACGGGCGCGGTGGAATAGAGCGAGGAGCGCGTGGTGACGTGGCCGAGAGTGGCCAGATGTTCCGCGGCTGCGGCGAGCGTGGCCTCAGGTGGGCCGGCAGGGCTGAGTAGGTTCGCGCCGAGCGCGATGTAGGCGAGAGACATCCTGATAAGAGATTAACGGAGTCGCCAGGGCGAGCGGGCGCAGCAACGCGGTAAAGGGCGTTCGCCCGGCAACATTTGGCGCTTGATCTGGTAGCATCGGACTTCGGAGAATTTGCTTATGGACACACTGAATACTGCGGGGCTTGGCGCCCGGCGCAATGAAGACATCGCACTCGACCTGTTGAAATTTGTGGCGGGCGTAGCAGGCGTGGGCAAACCGGCAACGCCTTCCACGGGCTTCACCGGCGCCAGCGCCACCAAGCCCGAGGAGCAAGTGAACCAGTTGCTCGAGCTCTACAGCCGCTGCCTGAAAGCCGTCGAGGGCAAAGGCTAAGAAAGAGGCGGCGAAATCGCACGCAAAACCCAATTGCGCGTGGCCGTGGCCGGCGCCGGAGCCTTTGGGCGCAACCATCTGCGCGTGCTGCGCGAGCTCGAGACCGAGGGCGCAGGCGTCGCACTGGTTGCGGCCGTCGATCCCGATGCGGCGCGCGCCGATGAAGCGGCAAAGCAATTCGGCATTCCAGTCTTCGCAACCGTCGACGCGCTGCTCAAGGCGGACCTCAAGCTCGATGCGGCGTGCGTGGCCGTGCCCACGGTCAAGCATTACGAAGTGGCGCGGGAGTTGCTGGACGCGGGCCTCGATCTGCTCATCGAGAAGCCGCTCGCTGCGACCCTCGCTCAAGCCGATGCTCTCATCCAAAACCAGAAAAATATTGTGCAGGTGGGACATCTGGAGCGCTTCAACCCCGCGGTAATGGCCGTCGAGCCGAGTCTTACGCGGCCCATGTTTTTTGAAGCGCACCGGCTGAGCGTGTTCACGCCGCGCTCGCTCGACGTCGATGTGATTCTCGACCTGATGATTCACGATCTCGACATTGTGCTCACATTTGCCAAGTCGCCGGTGCGCGAAGTGCGCGCGGTAGGGCTGCCCATTCTCTCGCCGAAGGTGGACATTGCCAACGTGCGCGTGGAATTTGAGTCGGGCTGCGTGGCCAACTTTACGGCGTCACGCGTGTCGACCGAACGCGTGCGGAAGTTGCGTTTCTTTGAGCCGCGCCAGTACGTGTCCATCGACTACGCGAGGCGCGATGTTCTTGTGATCCGCATCGACGACCCACCTGCACCACCTGCGGTGGGGCAGACTGTTGGACAGGGCCGGTCGTCAGATGAAGTAGTCGCTCAAGCTGCCGCCGAATTTCTGGCCACCGGTAAGCTCGATGCCTCGGTGATCCAGACGCTTGTCGCATCCGGCAAAATTCCCGCTGGACTCATGATGAAGGTCCTCGCCGCCAAGAACGATCCGGAAAAGCTGAAGGAGATTGCCAAGGGTCTGGCCGGGACGCAAGCCGAAAAACACGACGGCCCCGCGCCGGCCTCGAGCCCCACGCCCGGATTGAGTTTCGTTAAACCGGAAGTAACCCCGGGCGAGCCGCTCAAGCTCGAAATTCTCTCTTTCCTTGACTCCGTGCGCACGCGCCGCGAGCCGCGGGTTACAGCACAGCAAGGACGCGCGGCGCTCGAGCTCGCGCTCACCATTCAAGCGCAGATGGCCGCCCACGCCGAGCGTGCCGGCCTCACGGATTTCTTTAAGCGCTAGAACTGGTTGCACAAATCCAGTTTTGAAAGTGCTCGGCTTTAGCCGTGCCATTAAACGCGGATAAACAACTAGGCTTTAGCCCCTGAGGGACGTATCTCAGCCCGCTCCGAGGATTTATGCACCCAGCGCTAGCCCGTCTTGATGCCCGCATCAGTGACGCCCAGGCAGCCGCGCCGTAGGCGCAGCGTTTGCTAGCCCCCGCGCTTCACCGGGATCCCCAAGAAACGATTTTTGTTTCTTGGGGTGGAAGAGTAGGGAAAGCAAATTCAACATTTGGAATCTCGAGCCCCATAGGGCGATGCAAGGCCATAGCCGTTCCCTCATGGCGATTGGCGGGAACGCCCCGCTTCCCTGCAAGCCATAATCCTGGTAGTTCTCTATCTTCCTTCCTTTCTGCACGGCCGCAGGGCAACGTAGCAATCGGGTTATTTTCCTGTCACCAACGTGGGAGTTACCGCACGCCGCGAGCGGTGCTACCATCGCGTGCCAGGAGAAGAATATGGCGTTGGCCGACTTCATCAGCAAGCAATTTATTAAGGTCATCCAGTGGAATGAGGATGGCGACGACGTGCTCTCGTACCGCTATCCCATGCAGGACATGGAGATTGAAAACGGCGGCCAATTGACGGTGCGCGAGTCGCAGCTGGCGCTGTTTGTGAACGAGGGCCGGATCGCGGATGTCTTCACGCCGGGCCTGCACACGCTCAACACGCGCAACCTGCCCATCCTGACCGACCTCATGAACTGGACAAAGGACTTCGAGTCGCCCTTCAAGTCCGACGTCTACTTTTTCTCCACGCGGTTGCAGATTGACCAGAAGTGGGGCACATCGGAGCCCATCACCACCCGCGACAAGGAGTATGGCGTCCTTCGCCTGCGCGCCTTCGGCAACTACGCTTATCGCATCGCCGATCCCCGCAAATTTTTCACCGAAGTTACCGGCACGCGCCTGGCGGTGTTTGCCGCGGACCTTGAAGGGCAGTTGCGCACCACAATCATTGCCCGCCTCACGGCTATCTTTGCCGGCAGCGAAATCTCGTTTGTCGATATGGCTGCCAACCTCGCCGCGCTCACAGATAAAGTCACCAACGACCTCAAGCCCGTCTTCGCCGCGCTCGGCCTGGAGCTGAATCAATTTGTGGTCGACAGTGTTTCGCTACCCGAGGACCTGCAGAAGGTAATGGATCAGCGCATCGGCGTAAACATGGCCGGAGACTTGGGCCGTCTGACTCAATTTGAAGACGCCGAATCGCTCGAAGAGGCCGCGCAAAATACGGGCGGCACCGCAGGCATGGGCGTGGGATTGGGCGCAGGCGCGGCCATGGCGCAGGCCCTCATGGGACAAGCAATGCCCGGACAGCCGCGCGTCGCAACCGGGCCGGCGGCCGCTGCGCCCACCGCGGAAACCAAATTCTGCATCGAATGCGGCAAGCCCATGCCGGAACGGGCAAAGTTTTGCCCTGAATGCGGAAAACCGCAATGAACTGCCCCTCCTGCGGAGCGCCGATACACATTACGGCCGGGCTCTTCAGCCTGCGCTGCGATTATTGCAACAGCGTTTGTTCCGTCGCGCCGGACGATCAGGGAGTGCAGTATCTGGACGAGTTGCAGGAGCAGCTCTGCCCGCTGTGCGCGGTTCCGCTGTGGGACGCGACCCTGGCCGGCGTGCCCATCCGCTCCTGCAAGAAATGCCACGGCATGCTGGTGCCGATGGGCGCTTTCGAGGCGCTGATCGCGCAAGTGCGCTCCGCACATCCCGGCACTGAGATTCCCGTAGCCGATGACGGCAGCGACCTGAACCGCAAGTTGGAGTGCCCGCAGTGCCATCATGCAATGGACACGCATTTCTACTACGGCGGCGGACACGTGGTGATGGAAGATTGCGAACGCTGCGAGCTGAACTGGCTGGACGGCGGCACGCTGATGCGGATTGTGCATGCGCCGCATTCGGAAGAAGCTGTGGAGTAGGGTCTGTTCACGCGGACGGTCTCCAGCGATGCACGCGCCTGCAGTACGATTCGTACTCCGGGCCGAATGTGCGCCGCAGCGTAGGCTCCTCGTAAAACACCACGAACAGATGCGTGGCCAGCAGAAACAGGGCGATAAAGGCGAGCAGTTGAATGGATTCAAAGAAGAGTGCCGCGCCACCAACGGCGAGCCCTGCACCCAGGTACATAGGATTCCGCAAAAAGCGATAAGGACCACGAATCACGAGTCTGCGCGGCGGATCGAAGGGTGCCGGAGTACCCTTTCCAATCCACGCAAAGGCCCACAGGCAGGACAGCGCAACCAGGGCTCCGGCAGTGGCGATAACGATGCCTGCGATCTGCGGCCATCCGAACACGGTAGGGCGTGCGATTCCGGACCAGGCGAGAATGCGCGCCGGCAGATAGACCAGCAGTAATCCGATAAAGACTGTCGCGTACGTAATGGTGCGAACGATGGCAAACATGATTGCCTCCTTCGATCAGGCGACGCCGAGCGCGCGGTTCGTGTAGCCGATGATGTACTTCCATACCAGGTAATACATCACGAGCCCGAAGGCGAAGCCACACGCGATCAACGCGTAGGGAATCTCGATGGCCTGAAACCAGGTGACGCCCTGGGAGCCGAGGCTAATGACGCCGAGGCATTTGGCCAGAACCGTTGCCATGGGCATCAGCAGAAAAGGCAGGATGGCTCCGTGCAGGCCCAAGGGCACGTGGGAGAATTTGCGCAAAGCCACCCAAAGCATATTCCAGAGTCCCCATAAAGCGGGCGCGAAGGCGAGTGGGAAAATCACGATGCGCTCGACGGGAATCGGATCCGGGGCGACGAGCCTTCCCACAAGCAAGAGCGCGATCAGCACGGGAAAGATCAGCGTAGGGACAAAGACACCGGCAAGATAGGCGCGAAGGTAAGTGTGGTTGTTCATGGCAAGCTCCTCTGAAGTTTCAGATGTCAGGTTCCAGGAGTCAGCGACCCGCTCACAGGTAATAAAGAAAAATCGGGATCGTCGCCGGGAAGGAGGCCACGAAGACCGCGAGCCCGCCGAGCAGGGCCCAGTCGAACCACGGCACCGCATGGCGTGGCTCAGCGTCCGCGTCGAGCTTGTGCAGCACTGCCGGCCACAGATCGCGTTCCGGCTCCGTGTTCGACTCAACCGGCGGCAGCGCCTGCTTGAGCAATTGTTTGATTCGATTCTCATCCTGTGCATTCATGGCGTGATCCCCTGTTTTTCCAGGTCCTTTCTCAACAATCGAAGTGCGCGAAAGACGCGCAATTTAACAGCGCCAACCGTGATGCCTAACGCCGCGGCAACCTCTTTGTGCGGCTGCTCCTCCACGACGGCCAGAATCGCCGCGGCGCGCAAGCTCGACGGCAGCCGGCCGAAGGCCTGCGCGGTCTTCAAGCGAATCTCGGCTGCGATGCCCGGATCGCCTTGAGAGGCGGACGGCAAAGTGCCGGCCATTTCTGCCGTCAGTTCCACCTCCGGCCGCTGCGCCCTCAGCCAGTCGAGCGCCACGCGGGTCGCGATGCGCCGCGCCCACGGCCCGAACGGAAACTCCGGCTGAAAACGCTCGTGCGCGCGATGGATGCGCCAGAAGGTCTCCACCGTCAGGTCTTCCGCGGCAGCCGTGTTGCGGACCATGCGCAGAATCCAGCCGTACACCGCACGTTGATGCTCGCGGAAAAGAGCCTCGAAAGCGTCGAGACCGCCTTGCCGGAATCGATGCAACACGCTCAGGGACACGCCGCTGGAGCCGTCGGCCATCCGTCTTCCCTTTCTAACCAGACTTACGGGCGCTTTGGCAGAAAGGTTACACGATGGGGCAGCGGAGTTAGCGGGGTGAGCGGCGCTGGCGGGGCGTATTCGCCCTTTAGCTCTCCCACCCTTTTTCCGCCGCGGCGGACGAAAAGGATGGAGCACGGAACTCGCGCGTGCGTGAGAAAATGCCTATATAAACCGATTTTTCACGGCCTCACCCTGTTGACAGAGAAGGAAAACGCCAATTAAAGTTGGGCGTCTGCGGATGCACGGTTTGCGCCGGGACGAAGGCGCTCGAACACGGGAGACGATGACAATGTTTGGATTGCGACTAGTGACAGGAGCTTTGCTGGGGCTGAGCGCAGCGGGCGCAGTGTGGGCGCAGGATAACGTCAAGCCCGCGTATCTTGACCCGAATTTGCCGGCAGAGCAACGCGCGGCAGATCTCGTTAAGCGCATGACGCTCGAAGAAAAAGCCAGCCAGCTGGTGAACCAGGCGCGCGCCATTCCGCGGCTGGGAGTGCCTGCCTACGACTGGTGGAGCGAGGCACTGCATGGCGTTGCCACCAACGGAACCACGGAATTTCCCGAGCCGATCGCACTGGCCGCAACCTTCGATCCCAAGAGCATTCACCAGATGGCCACCGACATCGGCACCGAAGCGCGCGTGGTGCATGCGCAATCCGTAGACGCGAACGGCAACAGCCAAATTTTTCACGGCCTCGATTTCTGGGCGCCCAACATCAACATCTTCCGCGACCCGCGCTGGGGCCGCGGCCAGGAAACCTATGGCGAGGATCCATTCCTCACTGCGCGCATGGGCGTGGCCTTCGTCACTGGAATGCAGGGCGACGATCCGCATTACTATCGCGTCATCTCAACGCCTAAGCACTACGCCGTGCACTCGGGCCCGGAGCCCACGCGCCACTCCGCCGACGTCGAAGTGAGTAAACACGATGAGCTCGATACCTATCTCGCCGCGTTTCGCGCCGCAGTAACTGAGGCCAAGGCGGACAGCGTGATGTGCGCCTACAACAGCATCAACGGACAACCTGCCTGCGCCAATGAATTCCTTCTCGAAGATCAGTTGCGCGGCAAATGGGATTTCAAAGGCTACGTGGTTTCCGATTGCGGCGCCGTGCGCGACATTGCCAACGGCCATCACTATGAGCCCACCGTGGAACAGGCCGTAGCCATCAGCCTCACGCGCGGCATGGACAACGAGTGCATCGATTTCCGCGCCAAGGTTACCGACGACCACGATTACAAGCCCTATCTCGATGCCGTCAAAGACGGCTACCTGAAAGAAAGCGCCATCGACACCGCGCTCATCCGGCTGTTCACCGCGCGCGTAAAACTCGGCCTGTTCGATCCGCCGCAGATGGTTCCGTACACAAAAATCGCCGCCAGCGAACTGGACAGCCCGGCCCATCGCGCATTGGCGCTCCGGCTAGCCAATGAGTCCATGGTGCTGCTCAAGAACGACGGCGCGCTCCCTCTGAAGACAACAGGAGCGAAGATCCTTGTCGTGGGCCCGCTCGCCGAGCAAACCCGCGTGCTGCTCGGCAATTACAACGGAATTCCCACGCACACCGTGTCGATTCTGGAAGGCCTGAAGCAGGAATTCGCCGGCGACACCATCAACTTCATGCAGGGCACCGGCTTCCTGAGCAAGCAAACCCAGCCGGTACCCAACGCGCTGCTCACTACGGACGGACAACTAGGAGTCAAGGCAAGTTATCTGACCCAAAGCATCGTGAGCTTCTCCGGTAATCGTGCAAGCGCCTCGGCTGCGCTGGCCACGCGCGTCGAACCGGGGATCGATATTGCAGCGCAGCCCCTCCCAGAGGCGGCGGCCAATGCCGATCCGCTCACCGTGCGCTGGGAAACCACGCTCACGCCCACAGAAACCGGCGACTACAACCTCGGCGTCGAGACCGATGGCTTCTTCCGCGTGTTTCTCGACGGCAAGCTGGTGACGATCGCGAATTACCCGCATGGCGTGGAGACGCTCACCGGCAAAACGCATCTCGTAGCCGGCAAGCCGTACAAGCTGGAAGTCGAATATCAAAGAACGGCCAATGCGGCGCCTCATCTCAAACTGATGTGGGGCAAGATGGATCGCGGCATCGACCCGGCGCTTTCCACCGCCGCGCAAAACGCCGATGTCGTTGTGGCCGTGGTCGGAATCACCAGCGAACTTGAGGGCGAGGAGATGAACGTAAACGAGCCCGGCTTCAAGGGCGGCGACCGCACCAGTCTCGACCTGCCGGAGCCCGAAGAAAAACTGCTCGAAACTCTGGCTGTCACCAACAAGCCTCTAGTAGTGGTGCTGACCAACGGCAGTGCGCTCGGCGTTAACTGGGCCAACGCTCACGCCAACGCAATTCTCGATGCATGGTACCCCGGCGAAGAAGGCGGCACAGCGGTGGCGCAAACTTTATCTGGCAAGAGCAACCCAGCAGGGCGCCTGCCCGTGACGTTCTACAAAGACGTCACCCAATTGCCGCCCTTCGAGGACTACTCCATGAAGGGCCGCACCTACCGCTACTTCACCGGGACGCCGCTCTATCCCTTCGGCTACGGCCTCAGCTACACCAAATTCTCCTACAGCAAGTTGACGCTACCCGCAAAAGCAGTCGCAGCCGGTCAACCAATCGTCGTCGAAGCCACCGTAACCAACACCGGCACGCGCGCAGGCGACGAAGTGGCGCAACTCTATCTCGAGTTCCCCGCCGTTCCCGGTGCGCCGTTGCGCGCGCTGCGCGGATTCGAGCGCGTGCACCTGGAGCAGGGAGCATCGCAAACAGTGCATTTCGAACTGCAACCACGCGACATGAGCATGGTGACCGAAGCCGGCGAGCCGATTGTGGCCGAAGGCGCCTACAAAGTCTCCGTCGGCGGCGGCCAGTCAGGCACGGGAGCGCCGACGGTTGCCGGCAGCTTCAAGGTCCAGGGCACGCTCACGCTGCCGGAATAATGATTCAAGAAAGGGCGCTTTCGCAGAGGCAAGCGCCCTTTCGTAGAAAACCTGTCAAGGCCCTCCCCGTGGACGATCCCAAAATCCCCCCATGCCCGGTTGGCATATTTGTAAATACATGAAAATAAAAGATATATGTTAGACATCAGCCCGCCCGAACCCCTCCCTACCCGCCAGAAACAGCCGCCTTCTTCCACATTCCGCGATTCACCGGGCTTAAACTTGTCTGTAACCCGGCTTTCATCTCCTCAGTGCCGGGTAAACAACTGCGATGAAGTGCCGTTGTTGAGGTTTTATGATCGTCATCATCTCGGGTTCGTTGTTCTCCAGCCGTAATCCTTTTACATTCCATTTCAAAATTCACCCCGTTGCTGAGTTTGCATCTCAGCTTTCATCAGGGAGGCCCAGGCGGACCCGGAATTTCTCCGGCCGTCGTGGTGATTTCTGATGGCTGATCTCGCGACGGCAGTTCACGTCATTCCCAGGTCTGGGTCTCTGGCCCCTCCCCAATTTGACCGCAGGTTCACCAGCCGCCCATCCGGTGCAGGCGCATGGGTGTTTGTGCTGGCCTTGCTGGCCGGCCTCGGCTATATCGGCGTCCACATCGCCAAAGACCTCGATAACGTGGCCGTCACCAGCGTCTGGCCCTATCTTTTGCTGGGCATGGCGCTCTTCATCGCGCTCGGGTTCGAATTCGTAAACGGATTTCACGACACCGCCAATGCCGTGGCCACGGTCATCTACACCAACTCGCTGCCGCCGCATATCGCCGTGGTGTGGTCGGGGATCTGCAACCTGACGGGAGTTCTTTTGTCGTCGGGCACAGTCGCGTTTGCTGTCATCACGCTCCTGCCCGTCGAGCTGATTCTCAAGGTCAGCTCCGGCACCGGCTTCGCCATGGTCTTCGCGCTGCTGATCGCCGCGATTCTGTGGAACCTGGGAACGTGGTGGTTCGGTCTTCCCGCATCCAGCTCGCACACCATGGTGGGTTCCATCATCGGCGTCGGCCTCGCCAGCCAACTCATGAACGCGCACGGCAGAGCCTCCGGTCTCGACTGGAGCCAGGTCACCAAAGTTCTCGAGGCCCTCCTGATTTCGCCGCTGCTGGGATTTGCGCTCGCCGGCCTCCTGCTTCTCTTGTCCAGGCGTCTCTTCCGTTTCCAGGCGCTCTACGAAGCGCCCAAAGGCACTGAGCCGCCCCCGTGGCCGATTCGCGCGCTCATGGTGGGCACCTGCACCGGCGTCAGCTATTTTCATGGTTCGAATGATGGGCAAAAGGGCATGGGACTCATCATGCTCATCCTCATCGGCACCGTGCCCACCGCGTACGCGTTGAACCACGACACCAGTCCGGCAGAGGTCCAGAGCTTCATTGCAGCCTCAATGCAGGCTGGCCAGATTCTCGATCGCCATGTGCCAACCGGCACACCCGATCCCGATGCGCGCACCGAAGTCACAAAATACATTGAAACCAGACAACTGCAGCCGGGCACGCTTCTGGCCTTGAGCCAGTTGGTGAGTGAACTGAACCACGAAGTCTCCGCCTTCAGTTCCCTCCGCTCCATTCCCGCCCAGCAACAAACCACCATCCGCAACGACATGTACCTGACCGGGCGCGCGTTGAAGATGATGGACGCTTCACACGATCCCGCCTTCACTCCCCAGGAGCGCACCGCGCTCAAAAACTACCAGGGCCGTCTCGACAAGGCCACCCGGTTCATCCCCATTTGGGTCAAAGTTGCGGTTGCGCTGGCCCTCGGTTTGGGCACCATGGTGGGCTGGAAACGCATCGTGGTCACGGTTGGCGAGAGGATTGGCAAGGAAAACATGACCTACGCCCAGGGCGCCAGCGCAGGACTGGTCACCATGGTGACCATCTTCGCCGCCGACACCTGGAGCCTGCCGGTTTCCACCACGCACATTCTCAGTTCCGGCGTCGCCGGCACCATGGCCGCCAACGGAAGCGGTCTGCGCTGGTCAACGGTGCGCGCCATTGCCGCCGGATGGGTCTTCACACTGCCCGCCGCCGCGCTGCTCTCAGGACTTCTGTACCTGCTCTTTCACGCTATCGTCTAGACCGCGGCTCAGCATCGCAAAAAGGCGTCCGGCTTGAACCGAGCGCCTTTTCTAACGCCTCGCCGCAACGCCCCGCCCCTGCGTCTTCAGATTTTCAACGGCCCTTCACCCGCCATTCACATAACTCCGATATCCCTGAGGGGGTCCGGAATTTGCCGCCCTCAGCCGTTCCGGACAAAATCCCACATTTCGAATCAGCTCCGGAGAATGCCGATGTCCGATCTGGCGACAACCATTGATCGCCCGCACGCTGGCGGGTCGTTACTTGACAAGAAAATGAAGAGCACCTCCGCCTGGGTAAGCGGCGCGGTGGTCCTGGTCGCGCTTCTCGGCGGGCTTGGCTACATTGGCGTCCACGTCGCGCAGGACATGAGCAACGTGGTCATCACCAGCGCCTGGCCCTATGTGCTGCTGGGCGTCGCCCTGCTCATCGCGCTCGGTTTTGAGTTCGTCAACGGCTTCCACGACACCGCAAACGCCGTGGCCACGGTCATCTACACGCACTCGCTCGATCCCAACATCGCCGTGGTTTGGTCCGGGCTGTGCAACCTGGCCGGCGTGCTGATGTCTACCGGTACAGTGGCTTTCGCCGTCATCACGCTGCTGCCCGTCGAGCTGATCCTGCAAGGTCAGCTACGGCGCAGGCTTCGCCATGGTCTTCGCGCTGCTGATCGCCGCCATTATCTGGAACCTGAGCACGTGGTGGTTCGGGCTGCCCGCCTCGAGCTCGCACACCATGGTCGGTTCCATCATCGGCGTCGGCGTTGCCAACCAGATCATGAACGCCGCACTCGGGCACATCGGGCGTGGATTGGGCGCAGGTCGGCAACGTCTTCCGCGTGCTCTTATCTCGCCGATTGTCGGCTTCTGGCTGCGCGGCGATTCTGTTTCTGGTGCTTAAACCAGGGTCGCGTCTGATTGGCTCGGTGGGCATGGCGGTGATCCTCGCGCTGACCGCATTTTTCCTCTTCAAGTGGAGCCCACTCTGGACTGCGGTATTCGTCGATCGGTGTGACCGCCGCACTGGCCGTTGGGCTGAGCCTGATTCCGACCCCGGAGGCATTGTTCCGCGCACCGGAGGGCACGAAGCCGCCGCCGTGGCCGATCCGGGCGCTGCTGATCCTCACCTGCACCGGCGTGAGCTACTTCCACGGATCGAACGACGGGCAAAAGGGCATGGGCCTCATCATGCTGATCCTCATCGGCACCGTGCCCACGGCCTATGCGCTGAACCATGCCGTGCCCGCGAGCGGCGTGCAGGCGTTTGTTGCGGCCTCGCAGCAGGCCGACCAGGTGATCGACAAGCACGTGGAAGCAAGACGCAATTCTCGGCTCCGATGCGCGCGCCGAAGTGACCCAGTTCATCGCCACCAAGCAGTTGCAGCCCGACACCATGATCGCGCTGCGCGAGCTGGTGAACGATCTGAGCAACGAGGTCGCGCTCTACAAGGAGTACAAGGCGGTCCCGGCCAACCAACAGACCAACGTGCGCAACGACATGTACGTGGTCAGCGAAGCCATCCGCCTCATGATGAAGAACCACATCGGCAATTTCTCGCCCGCCGAAGCCACAGTCTCTGAACAACTACAAGACCCAAATCGACAAGGCCACTAAGTTCATCCCCTCATGGGTGAAGGTTGCCGTAGCCCTGGCTCTGGGACTGGGCACCATGGTGGGCTGGAAGCGCATCGTGGTCACGGTCGGCGAGAAGATCGGCAAAGAACACTTGACCTACGCCCAGGGCGCCTGCGCGGAGCTGGTGGCCATGGCGACCATCTCGGCGGCCGATTCCTTCGGGTTGCCGGTCTCCACTACGCACGTGCTCAGTTCGGGCGTGGCGGGCACCATGGCGGCGAATAAAAGCGGATTGCAGCTTTCCACCATCCGCAACATCGCCATGGCGTGGGTCTTCACACTGCCGGCCGCGGCCTTGCTCTCCGGCGGCCTGTTCTTCCTCTTCCGACAGATCATGGGATAAAGCTCTGCCGGCTCCAAACAGGCTGCGGAAAAACTCTTGCTGAGCGGCGAAACGCCAAAAAACACGACTTCAGTGCTTGCTGAAAAAATGCATGATAGAGCACGAAGTGTCAGGGCACGACTTCAGTCGTGCCGTAAACCGCAGGATGAGGGCGGGCTTTAGCCCCTGCGGGCGTCGGCTTTGAGAGTAGCTACTTCTTCGCGCCTTTGCGTTTGGCCGTCTTCGGCGCAGCACGTCCTTTGCTTCCGGTCTTCTTCGCCGGGGCCTTCCTGGCGGCGGCCTTGCTCCGTTTCGCATCTTTCTTCGCGGCCGGGCTTAGCGCCAGCTTGCGCACAACTGGTTTTGCGCTGCGCGCCTTGCTGCGTAAGGCGCGTGTCTTCTTCGCCAGCGCGCTCTTCAACTCCGCGTCGAACTCGACGGGCGTAAGAGGGCGCGCCAAATTGCGCAGCCGTTCGATGTCGTAGAAGGCGCGGCGCTCGGCGAGAAAGACGTGCACCACGAAGTCCACGTAGTCCAGCAGAATCCACTCGCCTTTGCGCCGCCCTTCCACCGACTGCGCGTACACGCCGAACTCGCGCTTCAGGCGCAATTCGATTTCGTCGGCGATGGCCACGGCCTGGCGGTCGTTGCTGGCCGAGGTAACGAGGAAGAAGTCGCTCAACCCCGAATCGGCAGGATCGAGCTCCAGGATGCGTGTGTGCTGGCCTTTCTTGTCTTCACAAACGGCGGCGGCAGCCTGTACAAGGGCGCGCGTTTGCTTCTGCGCTTGCGTAAGTTTCATGCGGTAGAAGGATTCTCCAGGCTTCATCGTAGCCTGTCGCTTCGGCGCGGCGCAAGCGGGGAAGTGCAGGGAACAAGGGAGCGAGTGAGCAAGGGAGCAAGAAAACGGCGCATCTCCAGAATAGCCGCGGAAGACGCGCGTGGCGCCTCACGAGCGATACAACTTGTGCGCGGCGATGTAATCGCGTACCGCCCTCGGGACAAGATCGCGCCCCGCCGCCGCCCCACGCCCGAGAAGCCTGCATCTGCGCGCGAATTTCCGACGCGCTGATCCCGACATTCAGTCCGGGAAGCACGTAGAACGGCGCGCGCTTCCCGGACTCATTCACCACGACGAAGGCGCGCACCGCAACGCCGGTTTCCGTGTCGTCTCCTGCCTGAACCGGCTCCAGCGAAAGCCCTGTTGGCAAGGCATTCGTCAGGCCCTCTAGCGGCTGCCCCGGCCGCGAGGCCACGATCAACGGCGCCACAAAAGGGATCTCGGCGGCGCGATGCCAGTGGCGCAGGCCGAGAAACGAGTCGGCGCCCAACAGGCAAAAGAGTGTGCTGCCCGGCGCAAGAGAGCCGCGCAAGCTTCTCCAGCGTGTCGATCGTGTAGTTGGGCGTCGATTTGCGGCCCGCCGCCGGCCGGGGCGCATCCACGAGCGACACCTCGAAGCCCGGCTCACACGCAATCGCCAGGCGCGTCATCGCCAGCCGGTCCTCAAAGCTGGCGGCCGATCCCTCCGGCTTCAGCGGCTGCATGCCCACCGGCGCAAACAGCACCGCGTCCAGCGCAAAGGCCGCGCGCGCCGCGCGCGCTACGGCCAAATGGCCCAGATGCGGCGGATCGAAACTGCCGCCAAAGAAGGCAACACGCATCCCGCTCCGGTTAGCTTTTTCCCGCGGAGCTAAGCCGGAAACGCGCTCGGGCAACATCATAGCTTCATCCTACAGCGTTCGTGGATTGGTTCCACGGCGTCGCTGATCAAGCTCCTCCAGCCAGGCCCTCGCGTAGAATCAATAAGAGGAAGCATGTACGCCGCGTCACTCTTCCCATCCACTATGCGATATATCATCATGGTTCTCGCCGTTGCCGGCATTGTCGTCTCTGCGCTGGCATTGCCCCTTCACTATTCCAATGCCACTGCGCCCTGCGACATCAACTCGCACTGGGATTGCGGCACCGTGAATCACAGTAGCTTCTCTACAATCGCCCACGTGCCCGTTGCCATCCTCGGCATCGCCGGGTACCTGCTGCTCGGCTGCCTCAGCTTCGCGCGCCAGCGTTTCCTGACATTTCTCGTCGCGTCGCTGGGATTTCTCTTTGCCTTCCGCCTCTCCATGATTGAGGAATACGGCCTCGGCGTCTGGTGCCTCTTTTGCGCCATATCGCAGGCCATCATCGCCCTGATCCTGCTGCTCAGCCTGACCTGGTTTACGGCAGAATATATCGCGCTCAAGCGCGCCGCGCGCAAAGCAAGTTCATAGTTCACAGTTCGTGGTTCTCAGTTCGCCGCTACGGCCAAGTGGGAAGGACACTGCGAACTGTGAACTACGAACCTTCCTGTATTGCTAAACTGAATCTATCGGCATGTTCACAGAATGGTATGCGCGCTGGATGTATGCGTGGGAGACGCGGCTGACGACGCGCGACGAAAATCGCGTGGTGCGGCCGCTCGAGTGGGGCTTCGAGTGGATCGTGCCCTTTCTTGAAGAGCATGGCTTTGCCGCGGTTGTGCCCGGCCCCGAAGTCGAGCACGACGCTGCCGCCGCCGAGGCCGCGATGGCGCGCATCAACCAGCTCCTCATCCGTCACAGCAAGTTTTTTTTTGGCTATGAGCGGCCTACGGATTTCCGGCTCGAAGATCGCTATCCGCAGCTCTTTCCCACCAACGTCCGCCCGGAAACCCTCGCTCAGGACGCCGCGCTCAAGCAGCAGGCCGCCGATGGAAAGCTCGCGCGCGCGCAGTATCTGCGCTTCACCTCGCCGGAGCGCACGCCGTATCCGGAAAACGACCAAGTCAATGCGCGCTGGTATCCCGCTCCCGCGCACAAGGATCCGGCGCGGCCCAAACAGGCCATTGTGGTGCTGCCGCAGTGGAACGCCGACGGTTTCAGCCACAACTCGCTGTGCGCCATCTTCAACCGCATGGGAATCTCGGCGCTGCGTCTTTCCATGCCCTATCACGACATTCGCCGGCCTCGAGAACTGGAGCGCTCCGACTACGCCGTCAGCGCCAACATCGGCCGCACCATCTCCGCCTGCCGCCAGGCCGTGGTCGATATCCGCTGCTGCCTCGACTGGCTGGAAGAGCAGGGCTACGAGCACTTCGGCGTGCTGGGCACCAGCCTCGGCTCCTGCTACGCGTACCTGGCCAGCGCGCACGATGCGCGGCTCAGGGTGAACGCCTTCAACCACGCGTCGACAGCCTTTGGGGATGTGGTCTGGGTCGGGCAATCCACGCGCCACATCCGCCAGGCGCTGGCAGACGCCGGCCTGACGCAGGAACGCATTCGCGCTCTGTGGGCCGCCGTCAGCCCGGTGAACTACTACGAGCAGTTCCGCAGTCCCGAGGCCAACGCAGCCGGCAAAAACGTGCTCGTGGTCTACGCCAACTACGATCTGACCTTCCCGCTTGAGTACTCGCTCCAGGTGGTCGACGCCTTCCGTCGCTCCGGCCTGCGCCATGAGATCCGCGTGCTGCCCTGCGGCCACTACACCACCGGCGAAACCCCCTACAAATTCATCGACGGCTGGTACATGGGCTGGTTCGTCTATCGCGCCTTCAAAGCGCTGCGCGAAGAGAAAGCGGCGGGAGCAGGCGCGGCGCATCCGAGCGAGGTCGAAGAAGAAGCGCTCTCGCGCTAGCGCACGCCGCTCAAATCCATCTGCAGCAACTTCGCCGGATCGAGATACGCATTCTGCCAGCGCACCGCCCAGTGCAGATGCGGACCGGTCACGCGGCCCGTTGCGCCGCTCAATCCGATGCGCTCGCCCGTCGTTACATGCTGGCCCTCGTGCACATCGATGCGGCTCAGGTGCATGGAGATCGTGAACAGGCCCGAGCCCATGGTCGATGACCACGCAGTTGCCCTCGTAGTAGAGCGGCCGGGCCAGCACCACCACGCCGCTGTTGCCCGCGTGCACCACCGTGCCAGGAGCCGCGCGAAAATCCATCCCCTTGTGAACGCTCGCGAGCTGGCCGTTGAAGGTGCGCCGCGTGCCGAAACTATCCGTCGGCGGCGCATGAACCGGCGCGCGAAAATCGCCCGACCACAACGGCTCGGCCGCGCTCTGCGCAAAGACCTTCTCCTTGAGCGCCATCTCGGCCTCGATCCGCGTCAGTTCCTTCGGCCCCGGCTCAACGAACTTCGGCGCCACGGTCAGCGCGCCGGTGCGGTAGTGCGCCTCGTGAATCTCAATGCTTTGGCTCAGGTCAATAACGTTCGGCGTGGCCGCGCCGCCGCTCTTTCCGTTTAGCGTCGCCTTGATCCGAAGACTTGACGGCCCCACGGGCGCCTCTACATCGACCCCGGCGAGCGCATACCAAGCCTGTCCGTCACGCCCGCGAAAAAACGCGAGCTTCTCTCCCAGCCAATCGCCCTCGAGCCTTGAGCCGGCCGGCGCGGCCACGCGAATCAGCTCCGGCGAACCTGCCTCGACCTCGGCCGGAACGAGCGAGACAGCGGGCGTCTGCGCACTCATCGGAATCGCGCACGCCCCAAGCAGCAGAGTGGCAGATTGAAGCAACAGGTGCAACCGAAGTGCTTGCATGAACGGTAGGATAACGGAAAGATCCGACTCTAGTTGACGCTGCCGGGACGTGGATGCGCAGCCTTCCACGCGGCCACGCGATCCTCCACATCGGAAACCTCGTCGGCGGTAAGGCGCTCGCCGATCAACTGGCAATTGTTGGCGTACTTTTCCTGGTTGGGTCCTTTCGCGCTCGCAGCAAGGTCCAGCCAGAAATACGCCTCCACGTCGTCGTGAGGCACTCCCTGGCCCATCGAGTAGAGCAAGCCCAGCGTCGCCTGCGCAACCGGGTCGCCTTGATCGGCGGCCTTGCGGTACCACGCCGCCGCCTGCTCCATATCGCGCGGAACGGTCCTGCCCCGGCCGTCGCGGTAGAGCGCAGCCAGATCCATCTCTCCGCCAATGTAGCTCTGATCCGCGGCTTTGCGGTACCACTTGAGTTCCTGCCGGTAGTCGTCCGCTATCCGCGACTTGTCGCGCTCGGTTGCGGCCGCCTGCGCATACTCCTCGCCCACGGCTACCTGGGCCGCGGGGTCGCCGGCATTCGCCCTGGCCATCAGCGCCGGGTCAATCGCAACGCTTTGCGCCGCGGCAGGCAGCAGAATGCCGAGGAACACCGCCAGTGAAATCAAATGATTGCCTTCAATCGCCACAAACGCCTCGCGAATCCTCGATCGGGGGCCGCTGCTTCCAGTTTACGCAATGCCCGCCCTCGCGGAAACGGTTTCAACCAACGAGGGGAACCGCTAAAATTGATCTATGACTGACCGCATGTCTTTGCCGCTCGCCCAGGCCGATCCCGAAGTTGCCGCCGCCATTGACCAGGAAACCCTCCGCCAGCACGAGGGGCTGGAGATGATTGCCAGCGAAAACTTTGTCTCCGAAGCAGTGCTGGAGGCTGCCGGCTCGGTCTTCACCAATAAATACGCCGAGGGCTATCCGGGGCGCCGCTACTACGGCGGCTGCGAGTACGCCGACATCGTGGAGAACCTGGCCCGCGACCGCGCCCGCCAGCTCTTCGGCGGCGAGCACGTCAACGTGCAGCCGCACTCCGGCTCGCAGGCCAACGCCTCGGCCTACGCGGCGGTGCTCGTGCCCGGCGACACCATTCTCGGCCTCGATCTCTCGCACGGCGGTCACCTCACGCACGGCCATCGCCTCAGCTTCAGCGGCAAGCTTTACCGCACCACCTTCTATCACGTGCGCCGGGACACCGAGACCATCGACTACGACGAGATGGAAAAGGTCGCCGACGAGGAAAAGCCGAAGGTCATCATCGGCGGCGCCAGCGCCTACCCGCGCTTCTGGGACTTCGCCCGCATGAGGCAGATCGCCGACAAGGTGGGCGCAATTTACATCTTCGACATGGCGCACATCGCCGGTCTGGTGGCGGGCGGCGTGCATGATTCGCCCGTGCCGCACGCGCATATCACCACCACCACCACGCACAAGACCCTGCGCGGCCCGCGCGCCGGCCTCATCCTCTGCAATCAGAACCTGGCCGCGGCCGTCGACAAAGCAGTCTTTCCCGGCCAGCAGGGTGGTCCGCTCGTGCACATCGTGGCCGCCAAGGCCGTGTCGTTTGCTGAGGCGCTGCGCCCCGAGTTCCGCGTCTACGCGGCGCAAATCGTCGCCAACGCCAAGGCTCTGGCTGAAGCGCTCAGTGCAGCGGGCTTTCGGTTGGTCTCTGGCGGAACCGATAATCACCTCATGCTGGTCGACGTCTTCGAGAAAGGCATCCTCGGCTCCGAGGCCGAACTGGCGCTGGGCAAGGCCGGCATCACCGTCAACAAGAACTCCATCCCCTGGGACACCAATCCCCCGCTCAAGCCCTCCGGCATTCGCATTGGCACGCCTGCGCTCACCACGCGCGGCATGAAGGAACCCGAGATGCGCACCATTGGCGCGTGGATCGCCAGAGCGCTCGATCAGCGCAACGACGATGCGGCGCTCGCCCGCATTCGCGGCGAAGTGGCCGAGCTGGCCAACCAGTTCCCGCTCTACGCATGGCGTCGCGTTCCTGCCCCGGTCCATGCGTAACGCGGTGCGTAACTCATTGCGAAGGTTGACAAAGTCATCTAAGGGGATCGGGACCATATCGGCTGGTGCCTCGCTTATAACGCCCGCCTCGGCTACTATGTGCATGGCATGCATCTCGGGATGTAGGCGGCCTTTTCGTGCGGCATTGCAGGCAATAGGTTGAGATTTGCGCTGGGACGGGAAGAAACCCCGTCCCGCCGCTGTCTCTTAGGGAAGCTCCGAACAAGATTCGAGAAGGCTACGGCCTTCAGGCCGCACATTGAATCTCCGATCAAGTCAGAGGCTTTAGCCCCCGAGCG
>CAWHNV010000050.1:0-148240 GCA_963830785.1 uncultured Acidobacteriota bacterium | reverse complement strand
TCGAAGATTCCCGCCCCCGTCAAGGGCGACATCATCGCCGTCATTGGCGGCGGCCCGCTCGGCCTCATGATTCTGCATGTCGCTGCACTGGCGGGATACGAGACCATCGCCCTGGTCAAGCGTGATGGCCAGGTGGAAGCGGCGCGGCAGCTCGGCGCGACCCACGTGGTACAGAGCTCGTCCATCCGCAAAGCCATTCAGGAGACCCGCGCCCTCACGCCCAACGACCGCGGCGTCGACATCGCCATTGAGGCTGTCGGCGTGCCCGACGCGTGGCAGGAGGCGGTGGAACTGGTGCGCAAGGGCGGCACAGTCAACTTTTTCGGCGGCTGCGCCAAGGGCACCCACGTCACGCTCGACACTAACCGCGTCCACTATAGCGACATTACGCTCCGCGCAACCTTCCATCACACCCCGGCCATCTGCCGCAAAGCTCTCGCGCTCATTGCCAGCGGACGTTTCCAGGCCGGCGCCTTCATCACCGGCCGCGCGCACCTCTACGAGCTGAACCGCGTCTTTGAGAAGTTGATGAACCGCTCCAGCGAAATCAAGACCGCAATCGTGCCGTAATTCTTACCCCGGCTCAATCCCACCGTGACCCCATACTCAACGCGTCCTTTTGCGTTTAGGGTGGGAAAGCACAAACCTCAATCCACAGGCCTTGTATCAGGGCGCGGCTTCAGCCGCGCCGCAAAGCGCCTTAAAATCAAAAGAGGGGCTTTAGCCCCGAGGGAAGCCAACCCGCGCCGATGACCACCACCGCCCAGCCGACGACCGATGAACTGCTTGCCCGCGGATGGGCCGCGCTGCCGCCCGGCTATCGCATTCCCGAAGTAGCGCCCACGCTCGAAGAGGCGCGTGCCTACTGCCGTCAACTCGCCGAGTCGCACTATGAAAACTTCCACGTAGCCACGTGGTTCCTGCCCAAACCGCTGCGCCCGCACTTTCATTCCATCTACGCCTACTGCCGCATCTCCGACGATCTGGGCGACGAAGTGGGCGACCGCGCCGTGGCTCTCGCGCTTCTCGATCTGTGGGGCCGCGAACTCGACGCGTGCTACGAGGGCCGTGCGCGCCATCCGGTGTTTGTGGCGCTGGCCGAAACCATCCGCGCCTGCAACATTCCCAAAGAGCCGTTCGCCGATCTGCTCGTCGCCTTCCGCCAGGACCAGACCGTCACGCGTTACGCCACCATGGACGAGGTGCTGGGCTACTGCCGCTACTCGGCCAATCCCGTCGGCCGCCTGGTGCTCTATGCCTGCGGCGAAGTGAGCGACGAAAAGTTTCCGCCTCTCCGACGCGACCTGCTCGGCCCTGCAACTCGCCAACTTCTGGCAGGATGTACGCGTCGACTTCGCCAAGGACCGCGTCTATCTTCCGCAGGACGACATGCGCCGCTTTGGCGTCAGCGACGAGACCATCGCGAGCGGCGTCGCCACGCCGGAGTTCCGCGCCCTGCTGCGTCACGAAGTGGACTACGCGCGCTCTCTCTTCGAACGCGGCCTGCCGCTCATCGGGCGCGTCAACCGCGACCTCGCGCTCGATCTCGATCTCTTCAGCCGCGGCGGGCTGGAAATCCTGCGCGCCATTGAGCGCCGCGACTATGACGTGTTGAGCGCGCGCCCGTCTATCTCCCGGCGCACCAAGCTCGCGCTGGCCCTGCGCGCACTGGGCGGCAAAGCGCTGCCGTTCATGCGCCTCGGCAGACAGGAAAGGCTGCTTGACGCCGACGGCTCCATCGAACGATATTGGCCAGCGCCTACGCGGTGTGCCGGGCGATCGCCAAGCGCGAAGCCAAGAATTTCTATTACGCCTTCGTCGCGCTGCCCCTCGAGCGCCGCAACGCCATCTGCGCCATCTACGCATTCATGCGCCAGGCCGACGATCTGGCCGACGACGAGAGCCTGCCGCGCGAAGAGCGCCGCCGCCGCTTAAATGCTGGCTCGACCGCATGGCACGAGCGCTGCCACGGCGGCGCAACCTCCGATCCCGTCTTCCTGGCCGTGCGCGACGCCACCACAGCGCTTCGCCATACCGCTCCAGCTGCTCGACGAGCTTGTCGACGGCGTCGCCATGGATCTCGATCACGCGCTCACCGGCGCGCCCGACACCTACGCAACCTTCGCCGATCTCTATCGCTATTGCTACCTGGTCGCGTCGGTCGTGGGCCTGGTCTGCATCCGCATCTTCGGCTACAGCGGCGAGCGCGCCGAGAAACTTGGCCGAGGAAACCGGCATCGCCTTCCAGCTCACCAACATTTTGCGCGATGTGAGCGAGGACGCCGCGCGCAATCGCGTCTATCTGCCGCTCACCGACCTCGCGGCTCACGGAGTCTCGCTCGATTCCCTCTTGCATCGCCCTCCCTCCGCGCCTCCCACGCCAGCGGAGCGCGCGCTGCTTGCTTCCATAGCGAAGCGCGCCGAAGAATACTACCGCTCCGCAGATGAGCTGCTGCCGCTCATCGATCGCGAAAGCCGCCCCGCGCTGTGGGTGCTGGTTTCCATCTACCACGCGCTGCTCAAGCGCATCGAGCGCGCCGATTACGACGTCTTCACTCACCGCGCCAGCGTGCCCACCGTGCAAAAAATCGCCATTCTACTCGTCGGCCTCGCGCGCACGACCTGGGCGCGCATGTTTGCATGAATTCAGTAAGAAACCGGGGTGCCCTACATCTCGTCCGCCGCGGCGGATCACATTCTGGGACTCGCACCAATCCCAACCTCCATGCGATAACCTGTTTCAGGGGTGCTCTCGATGCAATTTTCCCGCCCACTGCGTTCGTATTTCTACGCACTCATTTTCGTCTTCGCTCTAGCAGCCGCTCCGTTTCCATCTCAGGGGCAGGGAACCGGCTTCAATCCAGCGCTCCCGCTCACCCATGTCGACAACGGTCCCAACTCAGCCTGGGCGCAGAGCCAGCATTACCTCGTGCTCGTCTCGCTCGACGGCTTTCGCTGGGACTACGCCGCGCGCGACAACGCCACGCATCTGCTGGCAGCTGGGCAAGGCAGGCGTGTGGGCGCCGCAGGGCATGTTGCCCAGCTATCCTTCGCTCACCTTTCCCAATCACTACACCATCGTCACCGGCCTTTATCCCGAGCACCACGGCATTGTGGCCAACAACTTTCTCGATCCCGCGCGCAGCGCGCGCTACTCCATGTACGACAAGCAAGCCACCAACGACGGTTCCTGGTACGGCGGCGTTCCGCTGTGGAGCCTGGCCGAGAGCCAGGGCATGCGCACGGCGTGCCTTCTGTGGGTCGCCTGCGAGGCCAAAATCGCCGGCTTCCGGCCGTCGTACTACGCCACCTTCGATGGCAAAACCCAGGCCACGCCCGAGGCCCAGCAGGCGCGCATCGACGATGCCCTCGCGCTGCTCCATCTGCCCGCCGCCGACCGTCCGCATTTCATCGCCATCTACTTCTCCGAACCCGACCACACGAGTCACGAGTTCGGTCCCGACGCGCGCGAGACCCGCGCCGCCGCGCTCCGCATGGACGCTCTGGTCGGCAAACTGCGCGCCGCGCTCGCCACCACCGGTCTGCCCATCGATCTCGTCGTCGTCAGCGATCACGGCATGGTGAAATCGGAAGGCGGCTGGATCAACCTCGACCAATTCGCCGATCTCTCCGCATTCGATACCGTCGGCGATCTGCTCTACGGCAAGACCGAAGAGGATCGCGACCGCGTCTACAACCAGCTCAAGCGCGTTTCCTCGCAATTCATGGTCTATCGCCGCAAGGATGTGCCCGCCGGCCTGAATTACAACCAGAATCCGCGCGAAGGCGACCCGGTCGTCGTGGCCACGGGGCCGTTTGCGATTCGCGCCCACGCTCCGGCTGCCGGAGAAACCGATCATCCGCCGAACCTCGGCATGCACGGCTTCGATCCGCACCTTCTGCCCGAGATGAAGGCCAGTTTCTTCGCCGCGGGCCCGGATCTGCGCCGAGGGAAAACGGTCGCTCCGTTTGATAACGTAAATCTGTATCCATGGATGGCGCATCTGCTCGGCCTCAATCCGCCGAAAACCGACGGCAGCCTGAACATCCTGTCGGGAACGTTGCGCGATGACGGCGTCGCGCCGGAAAAATAGAAAGGGAAGCCACATTTGAGGCCGACGCGAAAGGGCACGACTTTAGTTGTGCCATCAACTCATCAAAATAACTCGGGGCTTTAGCCCCTGCAGACCTTGGAAAGGCAAGTAATCATGAGCGTAGTTCTGGGAATTGACGGCGGCGGCACCAACACACGGGCCGCCATTGTCGCCGATGGCAAAATTGTAGGCAGCGGACAAAGCGGATCCATCAAAAGACTGCGCGTGGGCGCTGAGGTCGCGGAAGCCAATCTGCGCGCCGTGCTCAAAGAAGCCTTTGCGCAGGCGGGCGTGAAAGACATCGATGCCGCCTGCTGCGGCGTGGCCAGCGCCAGCATGCCGGGCATTACGGAATGGATCACCGCCGTCTTCGACGATTTCGGAATCGCGCGCTCCGAAGTAGTGGGCGACCACATCATCGCCCTCGACGCGGCTTTTCAAGGAGGGCCGGGAATCCTGCAGATCGCCGGAACCGGCACCAACTGCGTAGGCCGCGCGCCCGATGGCACTCTCGAAACCGCCGGCGGCTGGAGCTCGCGCCTGGGCGACGAAGGCTCCGGCTACTGGATCGGCGTCAACTCCATTCGCCGCGCGCTCCACGCTCTCGATCGTGAGGAGACCTGCGGGGTCATTCCTGCGGTGATGAAGATCTGGGGCACGAAAGACATGGACGAGTTCATCAATCTGGGCGACGGCACGCCGGCTCCCGATTTTGCCGCGCTGGCGCCGGCCATCAACGAACTGGCCGAGGCTGGCGACGCGGTCGCCGTAGGCACTTTGCAACAGGCCGCGATCGATCTGGTGGGATTTGTGCTCCTCGTGCGCTCCAAGCTGCGCCGCAAACACGGCATCACGGGCGAGATTCCCGTGGCATGGACGGGCAGCGTGATCGCCAAAATGAATCTGGTGCGCAACCAATTCTTCGCAGGCCTGCAAGCGGCCGCACCCGGAATGCCGGTCGGAACGGAAGAAGTAGTAGCGCTAAAAGGCGCAATCTGGCGCGCCGAGCGCATGGCAAAGTCCGCAGGTTAAGCAAACAGTAAAGGCCGCGCGTTAAGCGCGGCCCACCCCATCAGTCATTTCACTTCTTCACTCGTTCACGAACCACGAATCACGATCCACGAATCAGAGCAACTCGCGTCACCTGTACTTCCTCAGCACTCCCAGCACCCGCCCCTGGATCGCGCATTGTCCCGCAGGTACGTAGATGGGATCCATCTCGATATTCGCAGGCTGCAGGCGCACCACGTTGCCCTCCGGATAGAAGCGTTTCAGCGTCGTCTCCGAGCCGTGCACCAGCGCCACCACGATCTCGCCCTGGCGCGCGGTGCGCGTCCGCTCCACCAGCACGTAGTCGCCGTTGATAATGTGCTCGTCGCGCATGGAGTCGCCGCGCACTTCCAGCGCAAACACGTCGCGGTTTCCCACCACGTCGTGCAGCGAGATGGTCTCCGGATTCTCCATCTGCTCCACCGGCTGGCCCGCCGCGATGCGCCCGGCCAGAGGCAGCTTCAGGCTCGATCGCGTGCGCGAGCCCGGTGGTAACACGTCAATCGACCGGCTGCGGTTATGCACGCGATCCAGCATCCCCTTCTTCTCGAGGTTGGTAATGTGCTTGTGCACGGTAGCCAAACTTTTCAGGCTCATGCCGCGTGCAATCTCTTCAAACGACGGTGAATAGCCATTGCGGCTAACAAACGTCTCAAGAAAATCCAGGACTTCTTTTTGTCTGCGAGTGACGGCCATGGGCGCATTATAGCGAATAAAAAGCGAATCGCAACAGTTGTTTTCGCCTTTTCGTTACTTTTTCGGTACACCGGGGAGCTGACAGCTGATAACTGAGAGCTGACAGCTTGTAGGTAAAATAGCCCCATGCTCCTCGAAACTTTTCCCGTCGGTCCGCTCGCGTGCAACTGCACCATCCTCGGCGATGAAGAGTCCCGCGAGGCCATCGTCATCGACCCCGGCGACGACATTGCCCGCATCCATGAGCGCCTCACCAAGCAGGGCCTCAAGCTCAAACAGATCATCGTGACCCACGCGCACATCGACCACGTCGGGGGAGCACTCAAACTCAAACGCCTCACCGGCGCGCCCATTCTCCTCAATGAAAACGACCTTCCGCTGCTCAAAATGATGGACACCCAGGCAGCGTGGCTCGGCGTTCGCCCTCCAGAAGTCGCCCCGCCCGACGACGGCCTGGTAGATGGGCAAATCGTAGGCCTCGAACTCTATCCTGCGACGGTTCTACACACCCCCGGTCACACCCAGGGGTCCGTCTGCCTGCACTTTGCCCCGCTCAAACTGGTCGTTGCCGGCGATACCCTGTTTGCCGGCAGTATCGGTCGCACCGATCTGCCCGGCGGCAATTTCGACCAGATTATGGACTCGCTCCGGTCCCGGCTCATGACCCTGCCCGATGAAACCAGGGTTCTTCCGGGCCATGGACCAGCGACCACAATCGGCGAGGAGCGCGAGAGCAATCCTTTCTTACAGCGCTGATTGTCCTCGGAAATACGCGCAGGCAATGCGGTCGCCGGACCTTCGGCGATACTTCCTTTCCACCGCCTGCTCATCGAGCTGATCCGGCTCACGCGTCATAGGCGCAATGCTTTTTAGCCCAGCGCTTCCAGCGCTGGGTGTGCAGCACAGTCCGGAATCGAGTCCCGCGGGGACGAAGCTCGTCCAAATGCGCCACAATGGATTCAATTGGATAAATGAATTACTTCAATTAATACTTGCGGTCGAAGCCGTCAAAAGTTACCCTGCTGATTCGTTCGAAAGTAGTTAGTAACAGTAACCATTCCGGCATCAAACTCCGCCTCCTCGCCGAGAAGGCTCACCACCAGCCAGCCCGACTCCGGAAGGCCGAAAAAGTAGCCGGGATGGACCCACACGCCGAGCTCGAGAAGCGCCAAAACCGTCTGCTCGTCCGGCCCGAGCGCGGGAATCCGCAGCACGGCATACCACCCGCCCTCGATAGCAAGCCGTTCGAGAATGGGCAGCGCGGCAAGTTGTCGGTCGAGTTCGGCCAGGTTCGCACTCACGCGCCTCCGAATCTGCTCCTGAATTTCCGCTCTGCCGCCAAGCCACACCGGCAACGCCCACTGCACCGGCGCGTTCATTGAGAGAAAGGTATCAGCGATCACCTCAAGCCGCTCCAACGCCTGCGCCTTTTCCGGCCCGGTCACGACGATCCACGCCGCCTTCATCTGCGGCAGCCCCGCGATCTTGCTCAGACCGCTCACTACAAACACCGGAACATCCTCGAGCCCCGCCGCGAAACTCCGCGGATTTTTTGTAGCGCCGGTCTCCAGACCCACGCCCACCTCATAATCCAGAAACACCTCGTCCACAATCAGCGCTAGCTCGTGCTCGCGGCAAATGCGCGCCAGCTCTTCCGCCTCCCACTGCTTGGTAAAGTGTCCCGTAGGATTGTTGGGATGCACCACGACGATAGCTCTGGTCTGCGCGGTGATCGCGCGACGCAATCCTTCATAGTCGATCTGCCAGCCGTCGTCATACACCAGCGGCGCAGCCTTGATGCGCACATCGTCGAGCGTGGCCAGGAAGTCGAAGAGCGGGTAGCCCGGTTGCGGCACCAGAATCTCGCCGCCCGGATCCGAAAGCAGCCGGAAGAGAAAGCTATACGCCTCGCTGGTGCTCGTGGTCAGCACAACCTGGCCGGGATCGATCGCCAAGCCGTGGTCCGCGTAGTACCGGCACACGGCCTCTCGCGCAGTGGGCAACCCGCGTGGCTGCGGATCGTAGTCGAGCGCCCGCCCATCGGCAAGCGCGTCCAGCAGGGAAGCGGGATACGTGAACCCACACCGCGTAGGATTCGAAGCCGTAAGATCTGCGATCGGCAATCCCGCTTCGCGCCGCAATCGATGCGCGCGCGCCAGCTCGCTCTCCTCCGTGTTCCAGCCAGTTCGTTCAGAAAATCTCATCGGTCTTGTAGCGCCGGTCTCCAGACCGGCCGTCGTGCGGGCGTCTCCGCCAGCACCGTCAACAGTCAGTTCAGCAAAGTCGCAAGGTGGGATAGCACAAACCTCAACCCAGTTCATTCAACCCCGCACCAACCCCATCGTGCACAATGAGGACAGCGCCTTCCATCACCATACACGGGCGCGAAAGGTGAATCAGCTTGGTCCTGCGCGCGGTGATCTTCGATTACGGAATGGTTCTGAGCGGTCCGCCCGACCCTAAATCCCACGCGGAACTCATGTGCATCACGGGCCTTCCCGCCGAGAAGCTCGATCCCCTTTATTGGGCCGATCGCCACGCCTTTGACGAAGGCAAACTCACCGGCGAAGCTTATTGGCGCGACATTCTTCATCAGGCCGGGCTCACATTGTCTCGCTCCGCCATCGAAGAGCTCATCCATTGGGATGGACGCATGTGGATGACATTGAATCCCCCCATGCTGGCGTGGCAAGGAGCGCTCAAGGCGCGCGGAATTCTCACCGCCATCCTTTCCAACATCGGCGACACCACGCAGCAAGCCATGGAACGCGAGCTCAAATGGCTCGCGCGTTTTGACGTGCTGGTGTGGAGCTACCAGTTGCACATGGCCAAGCCCGATCCGGCGATTTATCGCTATACCCTCGAAAAGCTCGGCACCAAACCCGAAGAAGCGCTCTTCATCGACGATCGCGAAGTGAATGTCGAAGCTGCCACTGCGCTGGGCATGAAGGCGCTGCTCTTCACCACGGTCGCCCGACTTCGCGCTGACCTAATCGTCCAATCCCTCGACAAGGAACTCCCTCTACCCACAACCGCCTGACCCAGCTTTCTTGTTCCCTTGTTCGCTTGGTCCCTGCCGGGGTCCCCGGCGAGCGGTCTTTGCTCGCTGGGGTGGCTTGGTCCCTGCCTCTACGATGCCATCCCCAGCCCCACCAGATTCGCCGCGACAATGATCACCAGAATTCCAGCCCACAGCAGCCGAATCGGCCGCTTGCCCACGCCAGCCCACTCGCCCAGTGCCAATCCCACCAGCCCGCCGCACAGCACGTAGATGCTCATGTGCAGCATCCAGTTCACATAATCGAGCCGCACCGGAATGTTGGCTTCGCCCCACGAATAAAAGAAGAATTGCAGATACCACATCACGCCGCCCGCTGCCGCCAGACCAGCGTTCTTGACGATCGTGGCCCTAGGCTGTGCCAGGTCCGCGCGCAGCGAAATGCCTTTCTTGAACGCCAGGCGCACGAAGCAGTAACTCATGTTCACGATCGCGCCTCCGCCCATGATCAGCACGTAACTCGGCAGCCGCGCGTACAGCGGACTGATACCCAAATTCAACGCCGCCGTACGCAGTGGAGTCGCCGCATCGAGGCCAAAAGAAAATCCCGCTGAAAAAATCCCGCACAGTACGGCCAGCGCCAGCCCCAGCATCACATTGAACTCTTTCACCTCGGCGCCCAGTTGCTCTTCCTTCTGGTGCCCGGCGTAGGAAACGATGGCCACGCCAATCAGCGCCACCACAATTCCGGCCATGCTCCACAAGCCGCCGCGGCTGCTGAACTTGGCAATGAACTGCCCATGCAGCGCCGGCGGCACCAGCGTTCCCACCACCAGGGTTACGCCGATCGCCACTCCAATTCCCAACGACATGCCGAGGTACCGCATGGTCAGGCCGTAGCTCACGTTGCCCACACCCCACATGGCGCCGAACAGCGCCACTCTCAACAACAGGCTGCAAGGCTGCGATGTATAAAATCCGAAGAAATGCGGCAGCAGAATGTAGCTCATTGTCAGCGGCAGTAGAATCCACGAGAAGAAACCCATCAGCGCCCACGTCGTTTCCCACGACCAATTCCTGACCTTCTCAATGGGCGCATAAAACGACGCGGCGCATGCCGCTCCCACTGTGTGCCACCCAATCCCCGCCAGAATTGCAATCGGCATTCCTTCTCCATTTCTGTTCTTTAGAGCAGGCAATTCCCATTATGCCCGCAAGCAACTTCAAAGCCTATCGGTTGCGTGTGTTGTTTGTACAGCCGCTGAATTCAGACAAGACTCAAGTTCTTCTTCGATTCTGCTCATTTATTTGGCGTGCTCGAGTTCGTAAACTCCACAACGCTGAAGAGCTGAATATCGAACGTGTAGCTTCCCGGCTCCAGCACAAATCCGCTCCGCCCGTCCCGCGTCTCTACCTTGACGCGCGGGTTTCCATTGAGAGGCACCCCATCAAGTTTGTATTTAAAGACATCGGTCGCGCTCAGCGGCAACCATCCGGTCGTATTCGCCGGAATCGTCAGATGCCATGTCGCCCGGTGCAACGTCATTTTCCAATCCGAGTGAATCGGCCCATACACCGAGTCGTAGTCAAACGAAAGATGCCCCAGCCGCTCATCGAACACCGGATGCAGCACCACCGTGTGGAATCCCGCATCCATCGGTGTCGCATCGATGCCCGCCGCGTAGCGATACATCCAGTCCGCCACCGCGCCGTAAGCGTAATGGTTATAGGAATTCATGCTGGGATCGTCGCGCATTTTGTCGCCGTTCCACCGCTCCCACATCGTCGTCGCGCCATGCGTCACCATGTAGCCCCACGAGGGGTACTGCGTGTTCAGCAGCAGCGTGTACGCAAGCTTCGTGTAGCCGGCCTTCGTCAACTCCTCGAGCAAGTACGGCGTGCCCAGAAAACCCGTGGCCAGCAAATTGTGATTGGCTTCAATCTTGTCCACCAGCCGTTTCGCCGCAGCGGCCCGCAGTGAATCCGGAAGCAGATTCATGTGCAGCGCCAGCACGTAGCCGGTCTGCGTGTCGCCGCCCTCGCTTTTTGCGTTGGGATTGTTGATCACGCCGAACTGCGACGGGCTGTTGTCCGCCCCGGCCACAAATCCGTCGCCGCGCACAAATTGTCTTTGAAATGCCGCGCGAATCTTGTCGAATAATTCCGCGTATTTTACCGCTTCGTCCATGCGCCCCGTGGCCAGCGCCATCTGGCGCATGAGCGTCACGTCCCATGCCCAGTAAGCCGTAGCCAGCAGCCGTTCGTCAGTCTTGCCCTCAGGCGAAAGCCAATCGCCAAATGGCTGGCCGTACTCGTTCTTCCAAAGAAAATCAGGATTCGCCGCTGCGATAGCGTCGAGATATTTCGTCATCGCGTCCCAATTCTGCTCGATGATCGTGGTGTCACCGGTCTGCAGCCAACTGGTCCATGGAACAATCACGCCCGCATCGCTCCACGCCGCCGCCGACTCCTCATGCGGCCGCACCGTGCCCGGCGAAAAGATGCCGTAATAGGGCGAGCCCACCTGCGTCCCGCGCATGTCGGCAGCAAATTTGCGAGAAAATGCCGCCAGATCCATGTTGTAACTCGCCGTGCGCCAAAACACCTGCGCATCGCCCATCCAGCCCAGCCGCTCGTCGCGCTGCGGGCAATCCGTAGGCACGCCCACAAAATTCGACCGCTGCCCCCACAGGATATTGCTCCACAACTGGTTGATCATCGCGCTGCCTGTCTCAAGCTTCGCCGTCCACGGCGCGTCGGTGTGAAAGACCAGCCCCTTAACCGCATCCTTGCTCGGCGCCGTCGGCGATCCCGTCAACTCCGCATAGCGGAACCCGTGGAAGGTGAACTCGGGCGTCAGCGTATCGTTTTCTCCGGAAAGTACGAAGCTGTCCGTCGCCTTGGCAGTGCGCAGGTTTTCCGTGTAGAGCGTGCCGTCGGAATTCAGCACTTCGCCAAACCTCATGCGAACTTCCGTTCCCCGCTGACCCTGTATGCCCACCCTTTCGACGCCGGAAAAGTTTTGCCCGAAGTCGTAAATGAAAACCCCCGGCTTGGGCTCGGTGACGGTTTTGGAATCAAGTGTCAGTTCAATTCGGATGGGCGGAAAATCCTGCGCGACAATCGCGACCGGTGCCGGATGAATGATTTGTGCAGTCGCGGGCAGAGGCGCATGCCCATTCGCTTCGCTTGCGATTTCCTGTTCCCACACGCGCAGGTCCTGACTTTCGCCGTCGTAAATCTCTGCGTGCAGAATGGCCGACGTCCCCGCCTGCCAATTCTGCATCCGTCGTCACCCACTCTACGCTGCCGTCCGTATGCTCGATGCGCAACTGCGCGCGTAGCGCCGGCGGGGTCACGCCGTAATTGTTCGGCTGCTGGAACCACTCCAGCGGCGTCTCGTACCACCCCGGCGCCAGCAGCACCTGGAGGGAATTCAGGCCGTCGCGGACCTGCGCTGTAACATCATAGGTCTGGTAGACCACGCGCTCGCGATAATCCGTCCATCCCGGCGCCAGCACCTGGTCTCCCACCCGCCGGTGGTTCAGTGCCATCAAGTACGCGCCAAGCGCCGTGGCATAAAGCCGCGCCGACTTGACCGGCGAGCTGATTGTGAAGTCGCGCCGCAGTTGCTTTACCGAATCCGGAATCCACGGCTCACCCAGTGACTCCGAGCGCTTGCCGGAGAGCGGCTGCCACTCGACGGCCGCTTTCCACGCCGCATCATCGAAATCTCTTCGCTGCCATCCCGCCGCGGCGCTGGTCGCCGTCTTCCAATCCGCGTTGCTCTGGAAACTCGCCCACGTGCCGTCCGCATTTTCCACCACCAGCGTTGCAATCATCGGCGGCGCGTCGTCAGTCGCCATGCCGTTGGGATTCACCACGTAGTGCAGCACTTCAATCGCCAGCGCATTTTTGCCTGCGCTCAATTGCGATGTCACATCGGCGCGCACAAACTTCTTCCACGGCATTTGTTTGTAAGGAGGCAGCGGATCCTCAGTAAGCGCCTGCTTGCCATTCACCCAAGCCGCAACCGTGTCCTGTCCGGTCGCGTAGAGAGCGGCAAACTTCACCGCCTGCGGCAGCGTGAACGTGGTGCGATACGCAAAGCGCTGCTCGGTGTTTTTCGCCAGGGCCGGTGATTTCGCATCAGGATTCGCAATCCAATCCGCCGGCGCGTGACGCACCGTTGCCTCTTCCGGCGTCTCGTATCCAATCCACTGCGCATTCCACTCGTCCTGACTCGTCAGGCCCGTTTCAAACCAACCCGTCTCGCCCGCCGCATAAGTTTTTCCGTCCGCGCCCCACAGCTTCACGCACCAGAAGGATCGCGTGCTCGACTCGAGCGCCGGCCCGCCGTAACGCACATTCAGCGATTGCCCCGACGCCACACGGCCGCTATCCCACACGTCGGCTTTGCTCTTCGTGAGTAACTCAGGCGACGACGCCACCAGCACCTCATACGCCGTCTGCTTCGCGCCGCGCTCCGCATCGCGCAATTGCCAGGAGAACTTCGGCGTCGCATCGTCAATGCCCAGAGGATTCTTCAGATTGTCGACGCGTAGTTCGACCGGGCCCGCGGTGGTCGCGGGCTGCTGGGCAAAGGCCGGCCCAACCGCCACGCTCAAAACCAGCGCCCATTTCCATGTGTCCATCCATCTGCAATGCATATTCGTCTCGATTCCAAAAGAGAAACGCCGGGAAACGGCTTTCGCGGCCCATTCCGCGCATACACCGCTTCCCCAATTGAAAGATTTTCAGGCGGTTCAACCTTATGCAACGCCCGCGCGCCTTGTCAATCACGGTGGCGACGAGCCGCGGCGTCCTGTAGCGCCGATCTCCAGATCGGCTGTCGTGGGGGTCTCCAGACCCGCACAGTCGAGCTCATCCTCTCCCTACCCAGGTCGCCTGCCCATCCTTTTCCGGGATTCGCTCAAGCGAATCCCGGAAAAAGATGGCACCACGAACGATTGCGCGCCGACTTGGGGGCTTGCTGACTCGCCGACTCGCTCCCTCAGTCCCTCGGGCCCTTGTTCTCTTGGTCCCTTGTTCCCTGTCTTCTACACTCAAAACATGCCCCTCCGCCTCTACGCCGCCACTACCAGCGCAGGCAAACTCCGCGACTTCCGCACCGCTGCTCAAGCGTTTTCCATCGACCTCGACCTGAATATCGTCCCGCTCCCCGGAATCGCCGAAATTCCCGCGCCCGAAGAAGACGGAGACACCTTCCTCGCCAATGCCGCCACAAAAGCCGTGTACTATTCGCGTTTCGTCTCTGGCGAACTGGTCGTCGCCGACGATTCCGGCCTCGAAGTCGACGCGCTCAACGGAGCTCCCGGCGTGCGCTCCGCACGTTATGCCGCCGATGCCGGCCTCGTCGACTCGCCCGACGCCAACGACAACACCGACGTCTGGAACAACATGCTTCTCATCCAGAAGCTCGACGGAATTCCAGCCAAGCTCCGCACCGCCCGCTACCATTGCACCCTCGTCGCCGCGCGTGATGGCGAAGTAGTTCAGATCGCCGACGGCACCGTCGAGGGAACGATTCTCGAAGCCCCGCGCGGCACCGGCGGATTCGGCTACGATCCACTCTTCTATCTGCCGAAACTCCACAAAACCATGGCCGAAATCGATCTCGAAACCAAGCTCAAATTGAGCCACCGCGGCCGCGCCCTTGCCGCGCTGCTGCCGAAGCTTGCGCATTGACTTCCACTGCTCTCCTCCAAGACCAAAAAGCGCGGAGCGCCAAAACTCAAAGGGCGAGGAGCGCCGGCTTGACGGTCGCACCCTCCGCCTCGAATAATGCAAGTGATACAGAACACGCTCATAGTCCCTCAATCGAAGTCCGCTTCGCCCTGCACTTTTAGGAGCCAAACTCTTCATGGCAACCGTCGAATCCTCTGCCGCGCCGCAACTTAGCCGCGGTGTGCAGCCGCTACGCGCAGGCGAGGGCACCAGCTTCATCTGGCGTAAGCTGCACTCGCTACTCGGCATCGTTCCCATCGGGGCATTTCTACTCGAACACCTGCTCTCGAACTTCGAAGCCCTCAATGGCCCACTCGCATACGGCCAGCAGGTCAAGTTCCTCAACAGCCTTCCGCTGGTCCGCGTGCTGGAGTGGGTCTTCATCTTTCTGCCTATCCTCTATCACGCCATTTACGGCGTCTACATCTGGCTGCGCGGCAAATCGAACATCGTCTACTACCCGTGGGCGGGGAACTGGATGTACCTGGCCCAACGCTACACCGGCCTCATCGCCTTCGCCTACATCGCCCAACACGTCTGGCGTCAGCGCTTCTCCGGCGTCATGCTTCCGGAGAATCCGTACTACGCCTTCCATAAGGTGCAAGTAGAGCTTGCGAATCCCTGGATGCTGGCCGTCTACGTCATCGCCATGATCGCCATCTGCTGGCACTTCGCCTACGGCGTCTGGCTCTTCTGCGCCAAGTGGGGCATCACCTCGGGAGAAACCGCGCGTCGCCGCTTCGGCTACGTCTGCATCGTGCTCGGGGTGCTGCTCGCCGGCATGGGCATCGCCAGCATCTGGGCGTTTGTCGGCCCCTGGTACCCCAACGCGCCCATCCCGAATCTCTAACTTTTGAGCGAGGACCTGATCACGGATCAGGGTCCACGGTTCACGGCTTTTCGAAAGGTACTAAATGGCAGCACCCAAAATCATCGTGGTTGGCGGAGGGCTCGCCGGACTCGCGGCGGTCATCAAAATCGCCGAGGCCGGCGGCACGGTCGACCTGTTTTCCATCGTCCCGGTCAAGCGTTCGCACTCCGTGTGCGCGCAGGGCGGCATCAACGCCGCCAAGAATCTCAAAGGCGAAGGCGACACCACCGCGCAGCACTTTGACGACACCATCTACGGCGGCGACTTCCTCGCCAACCAAACTCCCGTCAAGGCCATGTGCGAGGCCGCGCCCGCCATCATCGATCTGCTCGACCGCATGGGCGTGCCCTTCAATCGCACCCCCGAAGGCCTGCTCGACTTCCGCCGCTTCGGCGGCACGCTCTATCAACCGCACTGCATTTGCCGGCGCCACCACCGGCCAGCAACTGCTCTACGCGCTCGACGAGCAGGTGCGCCGCTACGAGGCCGAAGGCAAGGTCAAAAAGTACGAAGGCTGGGAGTTTCTCTCCGCCATCATCGACGGCAAAGGCGTGGCGCGCGGCATCGTGGCCATGAACCTGCGCTCGATGGAGCTCAAAGCCTTCCCGGCCGACGCCATCATTCTGGCCACCGGCGGCATCGGCGCAATCTTCGGCAAAAGCACCAACTCCGTCGTCTGCACCGGCTCGGCGCAGTCGGCCGTCTTCCAGCAGGGCGTCTACTACGCCAACGGCGAATTCATCCAGGTGCATCCCACCTGCATTCCCGGCGAAGACAAGCTGCGCCTCATGTCGGAGTCGGCGCGCGGCGAAGGCGGCCGCGTCTGGGTTCCGCGCACTCCCGGCGACAAGCGCGCCATCAAAGCCATCCCCGAGTCAGAGCGCTTCTACTTCCTCGAGGAGTGGTACCCGAAGTACGGCAACCTCGTCCCCCGCGACGTGGCCACGCGCGCCATTCACAAGGTCGTCTACGAACTCGGCCTCGGCATCGACGGCCAGCCCATGGTCTATCTCGACCTCACGCACATCGATCGCGAGACGCTCGACCGCAAGCTCGGCGGCATTCTCGAAATCTACGAGAAGTTCGTCGGCGTCGATCCGCACGTCGAGCCCATGAAGATCTTTCCCGGCATGCACTACACCATGGGCGGCCTCTGGGTCGACTTCAACCAGATGACCAACGTTCCCGGCATCTTTGCCGCGGGCGAGTGCGAGTACCAGTACCACGGCGCCAACCGCCTCGGCGCAAACTCGCTCGTCAGTTGCATCTACGGCGGATTCCAGGCCGGACCCAACGCCATCAAGTACGCCAAGAGCCTGCCCGCAGCCGAAGGCGACGGCGGCGCGGCGGCGGAAGTCGCGCGCCAGGCCGAGATCAACAAGAAGCTCATCAACAACGAAGGCGGCGAAAATCCCTTCAAGCTGTGGCGCGAGCTGGGCGAAGCCATGACCGAGCACGCCACCGTCATCCGCTACAACAAGGACCTCAAGCAGACCGACGAGAAGATCGTCGAGCTGCTCGACCGCTACAAGCGCGTCAACCTGAGCGACAAGAGCCAGTGGGCCAACACCAGCTTCGCCTTCGCCCGCCAGCTCAAGAACATGCTGGAGCTTTCGCGCACCATCATGCTCGGCGCAATTCTGCGCGACGAGTCACGCGGCGCGCACTACAAACCCGACTTTCCCGATCGCAACGACGAGAAGTTCCTCAAGACCACCAAGGCCAGCTTCACCGGCTCCGTCGAGGGACCGCGCTTCGAATACGAGGAAGTCGACACGCAGTACATCAAGCCGCGCCCGCGCCGTTACGACGCGGCGAAATGACGCTCGCGCCAATGTCATCTCAGCGAGCCGAGGATCGCGGTTTGCTTTAGGAAGATTCGACTAGACAACGACATTTGGAGATGTGCGAAGTTCGGAACGAACCACGAATCAGAACGGAACCAAGGAATCATGGCAGACCGCACCGTCACTTTTGAAATCAAGCGCCAGGCCAGCCCCGACGCGCCGGCCGTCTGGGAGCGCTTCGAGCTTCCCTGGCGTCCCGGCATGAACGTCATCTCCTCGATGATGGAGATCGCCGCCAATCCCGTCACCGCCGACGGCCACGCCGACCACGCCCATCGCCTACGACTCGAATTGCCTCGAAGAGATCTGCGGATCGTGCGCGATGCTCATCAACGGCAAGGCCCGCATGGCCTGCTCCGCGCTCGTCGACAATCTCGAACAGCCCATCCGCGTCGAGCCGCTCTCCAAGTTCCCGCTGGTGCGCGATCTGCAGGTCGACCGGTCGGTTCTGTTTGAAAATCTCATGCGCGTCAAGGCCTGGGTTCCCGTCGACGGCACCTACGATCTCGGCTCCGGCCCGCGCGTCTATCCGCAGCAGCAGGAAGCGAACTACCCGCTGTCGAATTGCATCTCCTGCACCTGCTGCATGGAAGTCTGCCCGCAGTTCAACGTGGCCACGGGATTCGTCGGCGCGGCGACGATCGCGCAGGTCAAGCTCTTCAACAACCATCCCACCGGCAAGGTCTTCAAGGAAGATCGCCTGCGCGCGCTCGCGGGCGATGGCGGCATCCAGGAATGCGGCTACGCGCAGAACTGCGTCCAGGCCTGCCCCAAGCAGATCCCGCTCACCAACGCCATCAGCGACGTGGGCCGCGACGTGATGGTGCAAAAGGTCAAGGACTGGCTGAAGGATAGGAACGTACCGCCGATCTGCTGACCGGCTGTAGGCGGGACCTCCAGGCCCGCACACGCCTAAATATGGGTGACAACAAACCCCCTCTTGAAAATTGGGAGTAGACTGATGCGGAAGCGTCAACGGGGCGGGCCAACAGAGGGAAAATCGAAATGCGGGAGTATAAATTTCTCTTGGACAACGACAGCCAGGCGACCGCAAGGTTTTTCCCGGCCAAGCGCGTCATCACGCTGGCACAGGCTAAGCTCTCTCCCGCGGCCTCCGATGCCGAGATCGTCGCGCGGGCGCGCGAACTCGGAGCAATCATTGTCACCGCGAACGGCGATGATTACGAGAAGGAGATAAAGCGGTTCCTTCAGAAATCCCAGCGAAACGACTGCTACGACCTGTATGGACTCGTCGTAGTCCCCAACCGCGCCGCAACCCAGGAACGCGTTCTGCCAGGAATTGCGGCGAAGCTGCGATTCAATGGCAAACCCATTTCGTGGGACGAGGTTTGGCGCGAGAACTATCTCGTCCGGGCGCAATCTGACGGCAGAGTCGAAGTGCGAGAGCTAGGACGGTGCTTCTATTGCAAGAAGCTCCAATCTGAATAGGTGTGATTACCGGAAAAGCATTAGTCTCTCTGCGGCCAAATTCGAAACCTCGAACAGCGATTTGAATATTCGAACGGAGAGTGAAACCATGGCGATTTTTGGAATCGGAGCCCACTACGATAAAGACGTCACGCAGAGCTTTCTGTCACATGGATTCGCATGCGTGGGCTGGAATGCGAATGACGCACCGCCCGCACATTCGATTCTTCGACAGCTCCGAACCGGAGACATCATCTTCATCAAATCCTGGAACCCGAAAGCCGGCCTAACGATTAAGGCAGTGGGAACCGTCATTGAGGGCAGGGTACGGACTGTCCGGTCCCTGGGTTCTGGGGTTCCCGTCCGGTGGGTGTGGTCGGGAGAAGTGCGGATTGGAAAATTGAACGACAAATGGCCCGTTCGAACGGTCACACTCTACGAGGAGCAACACCCAAAAGTTCAGGCCCGAGTCATCAGGCTCCTGCTGGACCGCGGCTAGCCGAGGATGAGGGCGGCCGTCGGGCAGCCCGGAGCGGGTAATGTTGCGTTGGCCGAGTTTCCGGCGTCTAATGAATGAAGAGGCTGCTATGGCCAATAAGCCATTTCGGAGGTCGTTTCTCGACGGGTTCACCGGGGAGGGAATCTTCGGCGATCTACGTTTGCCCGGCGCCCCCACCAGAATGTTCATCTCGGAAGAGGAGGCTGAAGCCGAAGAAGTTGAACGCCTGACTCGAGCGGGCCTCATCTTCGTGCTTCTTGCAGAGGCAAGTATGGAAGCTGACGAGCTGAAGAACATAAAGGCAGCTGTCCAGACCACTCTTAACGAAACCACGAAGGGCAAAGTCAAGGTCGCGCTTCCTGATGCGGCGGCTGGGACGGAAAGATACGCGGCCAGTTAGCTTCGATGCCACGATCGAAAGAGACAGCAACCGAGTCCGCCTTCCTCAATGTGAGTCCATCTCAGTTCATGGCCTTGTCTGACAGCAAGGCGAACGGACTGTTACAGGCGCAGTCGGCGATTAGGCGGCAGCAAGCCTGGCACGCCTTCTTCGGTATTTTTTTTTGGGACCGTTACCTATCTGGCATCGCTCGGTGCGTGCATTTACCTGGCCATGCACGGGTTTCCCAAACTCGCCGCGATGGCCCTCGGCACCCCCGTCCTGACTGTGATCAAGCGGATCATCGACAGCCGGATATAGAGGCAGTCGTCAAGACTTGCCGCTCGGTCCATATCCGAAAAACCGTCGCCGCCGCGCACCACCACGAGCCGGCAGCCAACCGCTAGAAGCTGCTTTCTAACCCCTGCTCTATTGTCCTCATCGCCAGAATCAACCGCCTCGACTCCGGCAGCCGCAAAAACCCATGTGCGCGATCGAAATCCGCCGCCCGTTCGCCGATTGCGTCCACCACGATCATCGTTGACCCCACCACTGCCGCATTTTCGAAAGCCTTCCGCCGCCCCCTCCGAACCTGTCAACCCCAAATCTCCCAAACACAACCCGCATCGCGACTAACCCCTGTCGTTCCCGCTCACTTACCACCGAAAACTGACAACTATCTTTTGCACAAAATTACCCATCCCCGGCGCAACATAAAGAAAGCCGCAGGAGAATCCCGAGCGCGCCAAAGAACTCAGGTGGAATAAAGCTTCATGAAAAATATCACCGTCGCCGTTCCCGAAACCACCTACATCAAAGCCCGCGTCTGGGCCGCCTATCATGAAACCTCCGTCTCCGCCGTCGTCGCCTTTCTCCTCCAGACGCTCCCCGAAACCAGGCGCGCCGCCGCCCGCTTCCCCCGGCCAGCCGAGACCGAAACTCTCAAGCCCCTCGGTCTCAAGTCCCAAAGTCCCTCAGCCGCCGCACCCACTGTGAAGCTGTGAGATCAATAACTTCAACTGACCAAATAACTTATGGCAGAAAATCTCACAGGAACACAAATCCTGTGTGCGTCAATTTCCCACATTTTTGACGCCCTGGAAGCCTACATCTTTCGAAGAAACGCCCGGATGCAAACCGGCAAACGGAGAGCTGCTCTCCAGTTCCGCCATCTTCGCGTCCAGCTCAAATCGTCTTCTGATCGGCGCTGCTGATCGTCGTATCTGCGGCGGCGCGGCTCCAGCCTATGCGCAGATCTTTCACGTTGTTGAGGGCGAAGTTGCCGTCTGCAGCGCGTGGCGCGGTGATGGCGAAGAAGTCGGCGCGAGATACATCATCTAAATAGAAGGCGGGGCGGGCGTCGGGCGAGACCGTTGCCAGTTCGACGTGGCTCATTTCGACGTTGCGCACGTGGCGCAGGAAAAATCCTAAGGACGGGATCTGGCCGAACATGCGAGGGCTCGGGATAGGAGTCTTCTTTCTCGGGCGGCTTGATGGCGGCCGCGTCGGCCGTGGCTCCGCCGAGATTTTCAATGTAGATGTTCGAGAGCTTGACGTCTTCAATGGGATAGTTGGGAATGCCGCTGAGAATGGTGGTGACGCGCATGGGCGCGTTGTGGCATTCCAAATTGCTAATCAAGACGCGCTTGAGCGTTCCGACTTTCGTGGTGTCTTTGGGACCGCGCAGGCGCGCGCCGAGACGCAGGAAGAGCGGCGGCGAGATGAGATCGCGCATGGTGGTGTTGGTGATGGCGATGTCTTCGAGCAGAGCGCCGTCGACGGTTTCAAGAGCGTAGCCCTGGCAGCCTTCGAAGACGCAGTCGGTGATGGTGATGTTGATGAAGCCGCCGTTGGATTCGGTGCCGCACTTGATGCGGCCCGTGCCGTAGGGGCGCGCGCCGGTGGGGAACTTCTTCCACGTTCCGTCCAGAACCGTGCCGAGCTGATAGCAGCCGGTGACGAAACAATTGGCAATGGTCACGTTGCGGGTGGGCCGGTTGTAGCCGAGCGCGTAGCTGGACTTGGGACAGATGCCGTCGTCCCAGGGCGAGTTGACGGTGCAGTTCGACACGCGCACGTTCTGGCAGCAGTCGATGTCCATGCCGTCGCGGTCGGTGTCGATCGTGAGGTTGTCGATGGTGAGGTTGTCGACGCCGGTGAGGAGCAGGGCGAAGTGGCCGCCTTTGAGGATGGAGAAGTCGCGCAGAGAACGTTGCGGCAGTTCTTGAGAGCGATGGCCTTGTTGCCGACGCCGGCTTGCTCGGCCTGGTACATGGGATAGTCGCCGCGGGCCATGCGCGCAGGATTGGGCGGCGTGGCGGGTGGTTGCGCCGGGGGCTGCCGGGCGGGCGCGGGCGCAGTGGCGGGCCGGTCGGGGCCGAAGCCGCGCAGGCCGGATTGCTGTCCGCGGCCGGGACCTGCGCCGAAGCTGAGGCCCTTTCCCTAGATGAGGCCGGGGCCGGTGATGGAGAAGTCGTGCATGTCTTCGCCCCAGATGAGCGAGTTGTGCCAGTGATTGTGGCCGTAGTCCTGGTAGGCGTCCCATGCGGTCTTGGGCTCGGCTGCGTCGTACGTGCCGCCGTTGTAGCCGGTGGTCTCGCCGGGCTTGGGCGATTCGGCGGCGAGGATGGTAGCGCCCTGCTCGAGATAGAGATGGACGTGGCTCTTGCAGACGGATGGAGAAGCAGAGATAAATGCCGGCGGGGAATAGGACAGTGCCGCCGCCGGCTGCCGCGGCGGCTTCGATGGCGCGATTGACGGCGTCGGTGTCGAGAGTTTTGCCGTCGCCGGTGGCGCCGTACTGGCGGACGTTGAAGACGATGGGCGCGGGGGCGGGCGTTTTGTCTTTACCGGCTGCTGCTGCGGCGAGAGAAGGTAAGGCGGCTCCGGCCATGCCAAGGCTGCCGACACGGAGAAGATCGCGGCGCGCGGAATTGAACGGGTTCATTGCAGTAGCTCCTAGCTACTAGCTTCTAGCTGCTAGCTCGTTGATGAGGGACGGGATGGTTTGCTCACAAGAAATCGCGGTTTCGCGAAGACAGGGCATTATCGGACTTGGGGCGGGACGGCGGCAAGTGGAGGTTCACGAAATTGCGGTGCGGAATGGCATTGGAGGGAGGGTTCGGCTTGTCTTTTCGCGGGTTGGCGTCGCTCGGCGACATGGCGGGTTGGCGGGTTCGCACTGGATTTCGGTCGCTGGTTCGCGCGGGATTTCGCTCAGTCGAGGTGAAAGACCTCTTCGAGGGGGGACATGAGGTCGTCGGCGCCATGGCCGTTGGAGGACTCGAAGAAGGGCACCATTTCCGACTGCCAGCGCGCGTTGACGGGGTGGTTTTTCATGGCGGCGCGGCACCTTTCAAAGTCATCGGCCTCGACGTAGCCGACAACTACGCCGTCGGGCCGTAAGAAGAGAGAGTAATTGCGCCAGCCGGATTCGCGGAGAGCGTTGAGCATCTCCGGCCAGACCTGGGAATGACGGGCTTTGTACTCGTCCATCTTTTCAGGGCGGACTTTGAGTAGGAAACAAGCGCGCATGGGCTTTCCTTTTCACATAAGAAACAATTTCAATTCGATCGTTCAACCATCGTAGCACCAGGGAGGAGAGAGGGGTAAGGAAAAATTCGCCTGAGGAACTTTGGTCGAAGTGTCTGGTGGTCTCCCACCCTTTTCCGTAAAAGACGCGGAAAAAGATGGGGCACGGTGAGGATTCGGTTCAGACGATTGGAAGCCTAATGCGCGACGAGGCTGGCGAAGAGGGGAACGTAGGCGAGAAGCGAGACGCAGATTCCGGCGAGGGCGGCGAGAGCGAGGCTTTGCAGGAAGACGAAACGCAGGATGGAGCCTTCCTGGCCGTAGGATTGTGTGGCCGTGCTGGCGACAACGACACTGGGCGCGGCGATCATTTTGCCCATCACGCCGCCGGCGGCGTTGGCGGAGGCCATGAGGATGGGGGCGACACCGATCTGGCGGGCGGTCATTTGCTGCAGGCTGCCAAAGAGAACATTGGAGGAGGTGTCGGAGCCGGTGGAGGCGGTGCCGAGCCAGCCGATGAGCGTTCCGAAGAAGGGATAGAGCGGGCCGGTGCGCGCAAAAGCGAGGCCAAGCGTGGCGTCGAGACCGCAATAGCGCGTGATGTAACCGAGGGCCATCATGGCGGCGATGGTGACGAGGGTGTAGCGGATTTTGTAAACGGTACGGGCCAAGGCGCGGGCGAGTTCGGCGGGGTTGAGTCCCATGAGCAGGCCGGCGAGGAGGGCGGCGAACAGGATCCCGGTGCCGGTGGCGGAGAGCCAGTTGAGATTGAAGACGGCGGCCTCGGGAGTGGGCGCAGCGACTACCGGGGGAACGCGGAGCACGACATTGTGCAGGCCCGTGATGGGGATCTTGACGGTGGTCTTTGCGTCCATCGCGGCGGAGAAGCGGGGCAGGCCCCAGACAAAGACGACGAGACTTACGACTAGCCAGGGAAGCCAGGCTTTGAAGATGGTGGCGGCGGTGTGGCCGTGGGTTTGGCGCGCCTGCCCGGTGATGTCTTCGCGATTGACGTTGAGCGTGCGTTTGGGCTGCCAGAAGCGGAGAAAGATAACGAGGACGACGATGGTGGACGCGGCGGCAACGATGGCCACGAGCCACGGTCCGCTCCAGACGGCCATGAGGAGTTGGGCGACGGCGAAGGTGACACCGGCGACGAGGATGGCCGGCCAGATTTCGATCATGGCGGCGAAGCCGGCGAAGGACCAGATGAGCCAGAAGGGGACGAGGACATCGAAGGGCAGAAGAATGATGGCCGTGGTGCGGGTGAGGGCGAGGAGATCGAGGCCGGTGACGCCGTGGAGAGCAATGATGGGAATGCCCATGGCTCCGAAGGCGACGGGGGCGGTGTTGGCGAGCAGAGAGAGTCCGGCGGCCTGCAGTGGACGAAAGCCAAGACTGATGAGAATGGCGGAGCAGACGGCGACGGGCGTGCCGAAGCCTGAAGTGCCTTCAAAGAATGAGCCGAGTGCGAAGGCGATGAGGAGAAGCTGCAGACGGCTGTCGGCGGTGATGCCGGTGAGGCTCTGCTGGAGGGTGACGAAGCGGCCGGTCTGGACGGTGAGGTCGTAAAGGAAGATGACGGGAAGAATGATCCAGCAGACGGGGAAGAAGCCGTAGCCCGCGCCGAAAGCGGCGGCAGTGAAGGCGAGACGCATGGGCATGTGAAAGAGGACGATGGCGGCGAGGAGTGCGGTGATGAGACCGGCGATAGCGGCGATGTGGGCCTTGAGGCGCAGGATGGCCATGGCGCCGAGGAGGACGACGACAGGAAGAGCGGCGATGAGTGTGGAGAGTTGCCAGAAACCGGCGGGGTTGTAGCCCTGCGGCCAGTGCGCGGTGGTGGAGTTGGTGACGAAGAGGTAGACCAGGCCGAGAAGAAGCGCGAGGAGGGTTGTGGCTTCGAGGGTGAGGGAGGCGGCGTTTAGGGAGTTGGCGGCGGGAGCGGGTGGGCTGGCGGACATGCGACCTCGAGAAAGAATCTTACTGCTACGCGGCGAGGACAACCTCGACCTCGCGGCGGACGGTTAGGACGGTGATGTCGTCTTCCTGGCCGAAGGCTTTGGCGGCGTCGGCGAGATAAAACGCAGACTGGTTGCTGAGGTAGCGCACGCGATCGAAGCCGAAGAGCTCGCCGGAAGGCCGTCGAGCTTCCACGACGCCGTCCGAAAGCAGCAAAATGCGATCGCCGGGATGGAGGTAGAAGTGCACTTCCTCGTAGCTCGCCTGCGGAAGCACGCCGAGCGGGAGGGCTCCGGGGAGGTTGATCTCCTGGCTGTTGAGATAGGGCGGAAGATGGCCGGCGTTGGCGATGACCATCTCGCCGTTCGAGGCAAGCCAGATGGCCTGACAGGTGGTGAAGCTTTCCGTTCCGGTGAGGACGCCGTTCAGGGACTCGAGGATTTTGGCGGGACTGCGCTCGTGAGTGCGGCGCAGCGCGCCCATAAGGAGCGAGACGTTCATGGCGGCTTTCAGGCCTTTGCCTGCGACATCGCCGATGACCACAAGCATGCCTTCGGGACCGGCGGATTCAAGGTGAAAGAAATCGCCGCCGACTTCGTTGGCGGGGCTGTAGACGGCGTCGACTTCGAAGCCGGGAGTGGCGACCTTTTCCCGTGGAATCAGGAGTTCCTGCACACTGCGCGCGGCGGCCAGCTCGCTGGCAGCGCGCTCCTGGTCGCGATAAATGCGTATGAAACGGAGATAAATGATGAGGAGAATGACGAAGATTCCGGCGAAGTCGCCGACTGAAGACATGTGAATGGGAATAGGGCCGGCGTCGATGGTGAGCGGCGAACGGTAGACGACTCCGATTTCGTCGCTGATGGTGGAAGTGACGATGGGCTCGATGAGTCCGATGACGCTGAGGATGAGGGGAATGAGCCAGAGGCCCGCTTCAAGGTTGCGGCGGACGGCAGCGGCGAAGAGCGTGATGAAAACGAAAATGAACCATCCCAGAGCCCATACGGCGCTGAAGAGCAAGACGCCGGCGAGAAGAATGGCAACGGCAGTGCTGTGTCCGACCAAAAGCAATGTGGGTCCCACGGCCAGCAGCAGCGGCGCGGTGTAACGGAGCCAGCGCGTGTACCAGGGGCGCGGGAGGGAAAGAAAGACGACGAGAAACTCGAAGAACAGATAGGCGGAGATGAGGATGAGCTCGAGGATGAGCGCGGCGTACCAGAGCGTGTCCAGGCGTGCGGAGCTGCCGGCCAGCTCGATGAAGCCGAGCGGCGCCTGCGCGAGCTCATGCAGAGCCAGCCAGAGATACTCCGTGCGATCCCGTTGCGTGAGATAGAGCGCGAAAAGGAAGATGGCGAGGAGGCCAAGCAGAACGCAGTAGACGAGGCGCGGCAGGCGTTCGAAGAGCGAGCGATTGGACCAGAGGTTGAGCTCGCGCGCCAGGTCGCCGGGGTTGCCGAGGTAGAAAGTGCGATTGGCGAAGAAGGTGGTGTATGCGCCGTAGCCGAAAGCGGTGTAGTACATGCGCACCACGAGCGTGAGCGAGGTTTCACTGGCCGGAATGTTGAGGTTGTAAATGCGCGAGATGGGCTGATAGTGCTGCGGCGCGTCGCCGTGCGGGCCTTCGGGCTGAATGTGTTGCCCGTTCGCGTAAACGTCCGGGCTGGGACCCGTGGAGCCGAGGCCGAAGGAGGTGTTGGCGGAGATAGGCAACTCGATGAGCAGCGCGATAGGTCCGTGGTTAGGTGCGAGCTTGATGTGGAGACGGAACCAGGCGTAAGTCTGCGCGTCGGCGTTCGTCGCTGGTTTCGCCGTTGAACCCGATCCGCTCTGCGCCGCAGGAACAGAACCCTCATCCTCATTGTCGGGAACTTCATTTATATAGGGCTGGGCATTACGGATGGCCCAGTTTGAATCGTCGAATGTGGGTGAAGACGCGGCGGGATCGGAGGTGATGCCGACGCGCCAGTCGCTTTGGAGTTGGAGTGGGGAGCCGAGGCTGGTGGCATCGAAGACGGCCTGCGGAGCTGAGGGCGTGGGCGGAGACTTTTTGGCGCGGCTGTGGGATTGGACTGGGACAGGGGCAGTAGCAGAAGGGGCGGGCGGCGGCGCCTGGGCAAGCAGCGGCGTGGCGCCGCAGACCGCAAACCACACAGCCGCTAGGACTCTGAACCGCACGGCGCCTCCCGATCCTGTGTTTTTCACTTTACAAGCAAGCGGCTACAAGCTCCAATAAAAACGCCAGAGCCCATTATGAAGAGGGGAGAACTTGGACAAAACCTTCCCTCGGGGGCTAAAGCCCTGCTTCATTGGGGGCGTCTACGGCGCGACTGAAGTCGTGCCCTTTCAAAACGGCTTCAATGAGGCGCTTCAACGCGGCTTCAAACAGACCCAGTCCCTGATTCCTGTCGGAATGCCCGCGTGGGCCGACGCCTTTCGCAGAAATCTCACTTCCCATTGTTGCCAAAAGAGCAGATACTTGCGTCTAAGAGATCGAGCGAAGCGGGGCAAGTGCGCGCGGTCACCCACCGCCGCAGAGGAGAGGTCATGAGGGCAACGGATCGCATCGGTTTGAGGCTCGCGGTTCTGTCAGGATTGGCGCTGGCGCTGGCTTCTGGAATCTGGGCACAGTCGACCCAAACGAGTGGAACGGCATCGAGCCCGACTCCGGCAAACACGCCCGCCGCGCAGGCTCCTTCAGGCACCGGTTCCGGCAGCGGAACGCAATCGACCACGACTCAGCCGGCTGCGACTCAGCCAAGCACGACTCGGCCGGGGACGCCCGCTGCGCAGCCGGCTCCGGGGAGCGAGCCAGTGGGTGGAGATGCGCCGTTGCCGCCGAAATCGGGGACGGCGTCGACCAGCGGAAATTCCACGCCGTGCCAGGCGGACACGGACAAGAAGAAAAAGGGTAAGGAAAACGAGAACGCCAAAGAGGATGATCCGGAACCCGGGACCACCCCTATCGCCGATCCCTGCAATGTGAAGGTCGATCCCGATAAGGTGGTCGATCCCGGCAGCGAGATGCAGAAAGTGAAGCCGGGCAGCATTGAGGACGTGAACGCCGTCGGCAATCGCGAAATCGGCAAACGCGGCCTGGGCAACTGGTACTCGACCGATGGCGAGATCAAGATGGGCAAGCAGTACGCCGACGAGATCGAAAAGAGCACGCGTTTCATTACCGATCCGGTGGTGGTGGAGTATGTGAACCGCATCGGCCAAAATATTGTGAAGAACTCCGACTGCAAAGTGCCGTTCACCATCAAGGTCATCGATTCCGACGAAATCAACGCCTTTGCGCTGCCGGGCGGGTTTTTCTATGTGAACTCGGGGCTGATTCTGGCGGCGGACGAGGAAGCGGAATTGGCCGGAGTGATGTCGCACGAGACAGCGCACGTGTGCGCGCACCATGCGGCGCGCGAAATGACACGGATGAACATTGCGCAGATCAGCATGATCCCGCTGATGATCATGCTGCCCTACGATTGGACGGGTTACGGCATCTACGAAGCGGCGCAGTTGGCGATTCCGATTACCTTCCTGCAGTTTTCGCGCGACTTCGAGGCGCAGGCAGACTATTTGGGCATCCAGTACATGTACCGGGCGGGATACGATCCGCAGGCGTTCATTACCTTCTTTGAGAAGATCCAGGCGCTGGAGAAGCGCAAGCCGGGACTGGTGGCCAAGGCATTCAGCGACCACCCGCAAACACCGGATCGCATCCTGCACTCGCAGGAGGAGATCGCGCGCATCCTGCCGGCAAAGCAGGATTACCTGGTGACGACTTCTGAATTTGACGACGTGAAGGCGCGGCTGGCGCGCATTGAGAACAAGCGCCGGCTCACCGACAGCAAGGGCGTGACCCGGCCGTCGCTGCGCAGGGCGAGCACGGATGGGTCTGGATCGGGATCGGGGTCGGGTTCGGGTTCGAGCACCCAGGCCAGTGACGGCTCAGGCGATTCGGGTGACGGACCGCCAACGTTGCATCGTCGCGACGACAACCAGAACTGAAACGCAGGGAACAGGGAACAGTTCTAGAATTTCCTGCGCGCATCCGACCGCTCCGGAGGAGCGGTCGAGAATCGCCGTTGATGGAGTCCGCGCCACCGGGTGTGAGCCTTGGATACGAGGCCGCAACCATCCCCCCCGGAGGGCCGGTCGAATTCTGCGCAGAATCTTGGACACCCCGCTCACTCCGCTAGCCCCGCTAACTCCGGTCGTTCTTCGCTATACTGATTCCCACGGACATGATTTGTTTTCCCGCGCGGCCCTGGTTGCGAACGCGTGCGTTCGGCGCCGGCGGGATGCCTGCTTGCCATGAAGAAGATTTTGATTGTCACGGCGGTTTTTGTTTTGATCCTGCTGCTGGCAAAGATTGCGAACCAAGCTCCGCCTCCGGCCCCCGCCGGCTATGACTTCTGGCTCTACGCCCAGCAGGTGGTTGAGTGTTCTCCGACTGAGATTACGCTGATGGATAAGCGTCAGACTGAAATCCACCTGGAGAAGGATGAGTCGAGTTGGCCAGCGTGCGGGAGCTTTCACAAGGGCGACGTGCTGGATTTCTATCTCTCGCGCGGGGAAAAGACCCACTATTTGCGCGATGAGCCGACGGCCTGGTGGCGGAAGGCGATGTGATAAAGGAAGGGACGTAGGGACTAGGGACTAAGGGACTTAGGGCCGGGGACCGTTAGATGCCAGACGGACCATCTACGCTAAGGACGCTAGAAGTTGGGGTCATCTCTGGACGAATGCACAACCGGCTGGGCTTTTTCCACAGATCTTCCAGAGAGGGTCTCCGGGCGAAAACCTATGAATTTCCTGCAACTTCCGAAAATTCCTTGAATATCCCGATGAAGTCGTGTTCAATACAAAATTACCGGTAGGTTTGCCGGAATTCGCCCTTGATTAATTGACCATTCCAGGGAGGCAATCATGCGTAGCGCCGCTGTCCGCTCGAACCTGCTGGTTCCCGAAGTGCGCGAGGTGATGGATATACGCCAGGCCTCGAATTACCTTGGCATTTCGCCTGACACTTTATATAAATACGCCTCGGAGGGGTTTGTTCCGGCGTTCAAGCTGGGCAATCGCTGGCGCTTCAAGCGCTCGCGGCTGGATGAGTGGATGGACCGGCAGAGCGAATTACATGCAGGCGGCGATGTGGATGCGGGCAAGAAGAAGCCGGTGCAGTCGGCGATGTAAAAACACGGGACCGGGAACGGAAGGCTCGCCTAGCTTCCCCACGATCATGGAAAGCAATTTTGGCTTCGGAATCCTTCTGGCCGCATTCCTCGCGGCTGCATTGAGCTTCTCACACCAGCTCTCTGCCCAACCGCGGATAGCTCCGACACACACTACAGCTACCTTCTCACTCGAAGGCGCGGATTCGCCTTGGTCTGTCCCTATCAAAACGGCGAATGGACGCGCGGCGTATGTGCTCTCGCTTGAGCCGCAGCGCGACGTCGGAAATCGTCCCGTCGGGGTGGAGTTGATTCTCCGGCGCGCAAATTCTCGGTCCGACGGCCAGAACCTTCTCGCTCCAACTGGAAACTGGCACGGACTACAGGCTTATGACTTTCCCGGCAGAGATCTTGCGCAGGGAACGCAGAAAACCGCGTTCGGAGAGAAGCGAACGATTGTGGTTGAGAGACTGGGGCTAAAGGTGCGCATCGTGCTCTTAAGCGCAAAGGTCAGCCCGCTCCCACTCTTGGGCGATTTGCCCCCATGCGACCGGGTCCTCAAGCCGAATCCGCCCTGCGAATCTCCTGATTTCCAGCTTGAATCTCTTGCACTGCAGGTTACGGTCGAGAACTCTACCCCCGAGCACTAGCCACCAACCACCGTTTTTCGACCCGTGTGATAAAACTAAGCGCGTGGACCACTTCCGCCGCATTGGCGCGCTGCGCCGTAAGCTGAGTCGCGCCGGGCTTCCCGGACTTCTCGTTACTTTTCTTTCCGATGTTCGCTATCTCTCCGGATTTACTGGATCGAGCGCGGCACTGGCGGTGACGCGGCGGACGGCGAGGCTCTTTACCGATAGCCGCTATACGACGCAGGCTGCTGAGGAAGTTGAGGCGGCGCAGGTGCAGATTGTGTCGGGGTCGCCCGCGGTGGCGGCGGTGCAGTGGCTGGCGGCGCAGCCGGGCATGGCGAGGGCGGGTTTCGATCCGGCGCGCACGACGGTGGCCGAGTTGGCGCGATGGAAGAGTGAGCTGCCGAGCCATTTGCGGCGTAGTTTTCTTGAGGGCGTTCCGGCGCCCTATGTCGAGCAACTACGCGTGGCGAAGGACCAGGACGAACTCGCGCTGATGGCCGAGGCGGCGCTCCTGGGTTGCCGGTTGTTCGAGGGAATGCTGAGGTTTATGCGACCGGGCGTCGCAGAGATTGAAGTGGCCGCGGAGCTGGAGCACCAGGCGCGGATGCTGGGCGCCGAGGGCATGTCGTTTGAAACCATTGTGGCATCGGGTGTGCGCTCGGCGATGCCGCATGGGCGCGCGACGGCCGCGCTGCTGCCGCGGCACGGGTTTGTGACGCTCGACTTCGGTATAATCCTGAGGGGCTACTGCTCGGATATGACGCGGACTGTCTTTCTGGGCAAGCCAACTCCTGAAGAACGGAAGGCATACGAGGCGGTGCTGGAAGCCCAGGAGAACGCGGTCGGCGCGGTGGCTCCGGGCGCAAGTTGCGGGGAAGTGGACGAAGCGGCGCGCAGCATTTTGCGCAGGGAAGGTTTAGGCGAGGCGTTTTCTCACTCCACCGGCCACGGCGTTGGTTTGGAGATTCACGAGCCGCCGCGAGTTGGCGTGGGACAGTCCACGCGCCTGGTGCCGGGCATGGTGGTGACGATCGAGCCTGGCGTTTATCTAGCGGGCCAGTTCGGCATCCGCATTGAGGATATGGTGGCAGTAACGCACGGCGGGAGCCAGGTGCTGACCCCGGCGCCGAAGGCGCTGATCGAGCTCTGAAACAATTGGCTTTGAAGGGCGAGGCTTTGAAACTCGCAGGTTGAGAAAGTTGACACCCGTGCGTGGAGAGTCAAAGGGACGAATGAAACAACAAGACATTGAAGATTTGCGACAACTGATTGAGTTCTTGAAGCAGCATCAGGTGGCCGAGTTCGATATTGACCGCGGCGACCTGAAGATTCGGCTCAAATTCAATCCTCAGGAGAGCGGCGCAGGGTCGCTGGGCGATCTGGCTCGGCTGCTGCGGACAGCGCCGCCCGCCGTGGCGGCTGCGGCTGCGGCCAGCACAGCGTCGGAAACAGCTGCGGAGGCGGCTGCTGATCCCGATGCTGGGCTGCACATGGTGAAATCGCCGATCGTCGGCACGTTTTTTGGCTCGCCATCGCCCGGCGCCGCGGCATTTGTTGCTCCAGGAGATCGCGTGGAGAAGGGCCAGGTGATCTGCATCGTAGAAGCCATGAAACTGATGAACGAGATCGAGTCGGACGTTTCCGGCGAGGTGGTCCGGTGCCTGGTTTCGAACGGACAGGCGATCGAGTTCGGCCAGCCGCTGTTCACTATTCGGCCGGCATAGCCGGCCGAAGCGGAGTTAGCATTGCGACCCGGAAGTTCTTAGCATAGGCCGAAGCGAAGAAATGCAGGTCCTTCGACTCCATCCGCTGCGGCGGACGTCGCTCAGGATGACAGGATATTCTTGAAGCGAACTTTGGAGGCTTGGGGTCAGCGATGGCATCCTTACTAACTAACTCCGCTAACGCCGCCAGCTCCGCTAACTCCGCTTCTTAAGGAATCCATGTTACGTAAAGTTTTGGTTGCCAATCGTGGCGAAATCGCATTGCGCGTGCTGAACGCGTGCCGGGAACTGGGCATTCGCACAGTGGCCGTGTACAGCGAGGCGGACCGCAATTCGCTGCACGTGCGCTTCGCCGATGAGGCGATCTGCATCGGTCCGCCACGCGCTTCGGACAGCTATTTGAATGTGCCGGCGGTGATTTCCGCCGCGGAAATTGCCGACGTTGAAGCGATCCATCCCGGCTACGGTCTGCTGAGCGAGAACGCGAACTTTGCCGAAGTCTGTCGCGCGTCGAATATCAAGTTCATTGGGCCGCCACCGGAAGTGACGCGGCTGATGGGCGAAAAAGAGAAGGCGCGCCAGGCCATGAAGAAGGCCGGGGTTCCCATTCTGCCGGGATCGGATGGCATTTTGGCGACGGCCGAAGAGGCGCAGAAATGGGCCGAGAAGGTGGGCTACCCGGTCATCTTGAAAGCCAAGGCCGGAGGTGGCGGGCGCGGCATGCGCATTGTGCGCGACTCCGAGGAATTGCCCAACCTGTTCCATGCAGCGTTTACCGAGGCGGCGAACGCCTTTGGCAACGGCGAACTCTACATGGAGAAGTTCATCGAGAACCCGCGCCACATCGAGTTCCAGATGCTGGCCGACGAGCACGGCAACGTAGTCTCGCTCTTCGAGCGCGAGTGTTCGATCCAGCGCCGGCACCAGAAACTCATCGAGGAAGCGCCGAGCCTGCAGGTGACGGCGAAGATGCGCGAGGAGATCGGCCGGACGCTGTGCCGCTGCCTGAGCGAGATCGGCTACCAGAACGCAGGCACGGTGGAGTTCCTGATGGACGGGAACCACCAGCTTTACTTCATCGAGATGAATACGCGCATCCAGGTGGAGCACCCGGTGACGGAGGCGATTACCGGCATCGATATTGTGAAGGCGCAGTTGCGCATTGCTGCCGGCGAGCGGCTGGATGCGATTCTGCCGGCGAAGCTGGAGATGCGCGGCCATGCCATCGAGTGCCGCATCAATGCCGAGCATCCGCAGCGGTTTACGCCGTCCGCGGGAGTGATTACGGCATTCAATGTGCCCGGCGGAAACGGAGTACGCGTGGAAACGGCGCAGTATGCCGAGGGTGTGATTCCGCCGTACTACGATTCGCTGATTGCCAAGCTGATTACGCACGGCGTGGATCGCGCGGAAGCGATCGCGAAGATGGAGCGTGCGCTGCGGCAATTCATCGTGCGCGGAGTTGAGACCTCGATTCCGCTGCACCAGGAAATCTTTGAGACTGAGGAGTTCCGGGCCGGGCAGTTCGATACCGGGTTTATGGAGCGCTTTCTGAAGGCGCGGGCCGAAGGGGAAAAGCCGCCGGCGTAGGGCAGCGAAATCCCTTGCGGGTCGATGGCGATGGCCGGGCTGCCGAGGCACGGCGCACCCCGCGAAGCAAACGGCGTCAGGAAGGCTTGTTTTGCGTCGTATGCAGGATGTGAATATAAGTCTTGCTGCCATTCTCTGACGAAGCGGCGATAATCACTACCAGTACGGCTTCCTGCTCGCTTTTTATGAGGCTGAAGATTGCGCCATCCTCGCGATCAAAGAAGATGGCATCGCTGCCAAACTTGCTTTTCTTATAAAAGTCGATCACCTTTTCCATCGAGTCTGAAGTGACAAAATAGGCAGAAACTACAGACTTATCTTCCAGGTTCGTTCGCTCGACCTTCTTGCTGGGTTGCGCTCCGGGGTAGATCTCTGCGCCGAGATCGGATGCAGACAGGGTGTCGTTCGCAAGGCGATGTTCGAATTGCGCCTGCAGCGCCTGAGCCGCCTCGGCACGCTTCTGCTGGATAAACGGCATGCTAAGAAGGATGAGAGTGCTGATTAGCAATGCCACGGTCACAAACGGCTTCAGGAGATGTACGAACGCCGGACGTTTCCAGCGCAAACCAAGCTGTTCGATCACTGGGCGGAAGGCGCGCTTGTACTGAGCTGTTACCCAGTTCAGTGGTTGGAGTGCGAACAAAATCAAGGTTACGAGGGGACGAGGGCCTATTATCGCGAGAATCCGAATCTTCCCCATGCTGGCTATTCTGTCCAGTACACGGGATACGCGGTTGAGAAGGGGGCGGTCGAGCTCGACGAAGTGTGGCTCCCAGCCAGAAGAAAAGTAGATGAGGCCGCAGACGGAGAGGGGCGGAGTCCAATCCCGGTGGCTAATCTCCGGTAGATCGCGCTTGAAGTGCTCGCGCATCCGCTCGCGAAAAGTTTCGTAGCCGGTGGCGGGCGTGAAGGGGAGAAGCAGGACGAGTTTCTCGGGAGAGGCGTGTTCGACGATGTGCGCAACCTCCCACTCAACACCCTTGGTAAAGCCGATTCGAAGCACAATGAGTTGCGCATGCGAGACCCACTCGCTGACTTTAGCCTTCCACTGCTCGTCCGACACACGGATGCGGGCTGCGCCGAGCTTGGGGAGGAGATCGTAGGGCTTGCCGATAGCGACGAACGGGCCAAGCTCGTTCATGGAGACGGCGAGTTGCTCTTCCTCAGATGCGCCGAAGGCTTCTTCAAAGGTACCTTCGCCATAAAGATATTCAAACTGATCGGGCGGGTCAGGATCAATATCGTCGGCATCGAAGGGGCGAAGATAAATGACCGGTGGTCGCGAGTCGCGCTGGAGGAGTTGCTCGGCGTTCGGCGCGAGGTACTGACGAGAGCGCCGCAGGCCAAGGGCGCCTCCGCAGATTCCCATTACAGCTAACCAGAACCACTGAGATCGAAGCATTTGAATATCTGGTGGTAGCCATTCGTCAGGAATCGCGAGACTGGCGGCCATCACTGCAAGACCGAGCAGAATCCCAAAGATGCCGCCCAGTCTGAGACTGCGGCCACGGGAGCGGCGTTCGGCCTCCTCCTGAATTTCTAGCGGGAAGTCGGCTGCGGCAGGCTCTGGAGAAGAAGCGGGAGCCTCTAGATTGAAAACGGATGGCATGCGGTCCATATAAGCCCCCTTTCTAGCAGGTGACTCGAAACGCACGGTCGGGAGTAGTGGGCGGCATTATAGGAGCACGGATTCGCACGTGCAAGTGGAAGTGCGGACCGCCCCTAAATTTATCGCTTTTTCTTCGCCTTTCAGGGCGGAAATCGGCTATGCTGTGTGGGCAACGTGGAGGTTGCCCAGATGGATTATCAAAAAGACTTAATTGCAGAGTTTGACTGCGAGACCGCAAACACCCGCAAGGTGCTGGATGCCATTCCGGCGGATGCCGATTTCAACTTCAAACCTCATCCCAAATCCATGAGCCTAGGCCGGCTGGTTGGGCACCTCACGGATTTCGCCGGCGAGTGGGCGCTTTCAACGCTGACCAAAGACAAGATTGAGTTTGGCGCGGACAGCAATTGGAAGCCGTTTGTGCCGGCGAACAAAGCGGAGGCGCTGGAGAAGTTTGACAAGGAGCTGGTGGGAACGCGCGCGGCGCTGGCGACGACCACTGGAGACACGTGGGACCGGAACTGGCAATTGGTTTGGCAGGGCAAGGCGTGGATCGATCAGCCGAAGCACCAGGTGTTTCGCGATGCCGTGCTGAACCACATGATCCATCATCGCGGGCAGTTGACGGTATATCTGCGGCTGATTGGTGCGAAGGTGCCGGGGACGTATGGGCCGAGTGCGGACGACATGTAAAGGCAGGTGCCAGGGAATAGAAAGCAGATTCTAGCTGCTAGCTTGTTGCTTGTCGAGTGAGTGGGCAGTTGTGGCTATGGTAATCCCTTCAAGGGAGATGGCCTTGCGACGTCCCTACGGGACTCCAGGGTTCATCTGTAGGATCCGCATTCCCCACGCTAAAGCGCGGGGCTAACAAACGCTGCTCTTCCGGAGCGCTTAACAAGGCGCTCCGTAGGCAGTCATCAATAGAGGGTTCAAACCTGAGCCCTGACCCCTGACCCGTGCTCTTTGCTCTACTCTGAAGGCATGTCGTTTTCCTTCCCGAAGATTTATCCGATTCTCGACAGCGCTGTGATTCCGCAGGCGGACCGTGCCGAGTTTCTGCGCAAGCTCGGAAGTGAGCTCGCAAAGGCCGGCGTTGCGCTGCTTGAATACCGCAATAAGACCGGGTCTGAGGCAGAAGTGCTGGCCGATGCGACGATACTTCGCGCGGCGCTGCCTGCGGGGGTGGTGAAGTTGATTCTTGATGATCGCGCTGATCTGGTGGAGCGGGTTGGGTTTGACGGCGTGCACGTGGATGCGGGAGATGCTGCGCCGGCAGAGGCGCGGCGGCTGGTGGGACCGGGGCGCATCGTCGGCACCTTCGGCGGTAGTGAGGCGTTGTTGACAGGGATCCTGAAAGAGCCGGCGGATTATTTTTCGATCGGCCCTGTGTTTGCGACGACGACAAAGCAAACTAGCAAGGCACCGATTGGAGTAGAAGGCGTGCGCAAACTGCGAGCGGAAGCCGGGCCCGATGCTGTGCTGGTTGCGGTGGGAGGGGTGACGCTCGAGAGCGCGCCCGCGGTCTTTGAGGCGGGAGCCAGCGTGATTGCCGTGGCCGCGGGCATCTTCCGCAGCGACGATCCTGCGGCGGAGTTTCGGGGGTGGAAGACGGCGCTTTCTTAATTGACGGGCCGTGGCGCAGTGGTGCGGTTTCCCACCCATTTCGCAAAAAACGCGAAATGGGTGGGGCAACGTCGGTGCTTCATTAGAAATGCGCCGGGCAGTGTCCGGAAACGAGGCAGGGTTGTCTGAATTCAAGGCAATGCGTGCTGGAAAATGAAGCAGTTTTGTCTGGAAGCGGGACAGACGCTGCTTGAAAACAGTACATAAATCCGGCCCTAAAGGCTGCGAGATTTGTGCTGCTTTTCAGGGATATCAATCTCCCTGCTCCCCCCCAAACGATCATCTACGACTGCAGTACTAAGAGAGGTGAACTGAGGTTTGTGGTCTCCCACCCTTTCGCAAAAAGCGCAGAAGGATGGGGCGCGGCGTGTTCGTGCTTTGCGTGAGCCTTTGGTTTCGTATCGTATGATTGCGGTACGGTTTCTGCACGCGCGTTTCGCCAGACACAGTTTTGTCCTATTCAACTTAATCACCAGGGAGGAAGCTGCCCTTTGATTTCCCGATTTCTGCGTATCAAACCTATGTCGATGCTCTCCGCGGAAGCAGGCGAGCAGGGCGAGCACACGCTGAAGCGTTCGCTCGGGGCTGTGAACCTGATCACGCTGGGAATTGGCGCGGTGATCGGCGCGGGAATTTTTGTGCTGACGGGGCAGGCCGCGGCGCTCTACGCGGGGCCGGCTGTGGCGCTGAGCTTTGTGCTGGCGGGACTCACGTGCGCGTTTGCCGGATTGTGCTATTCCGAGTTTGCGTCGATCATTCCCATCGCCGGATCGGCGTACACCTATGGATACGCCACGCTGGGTGAATTGGTAGCGTGGATCATCGGCTGGGACCTGGTGCTGGAGTACGCGTTTGGCGCGTCGACGGTGGCCTCGGGATGGGCGGGCTATTTGAACAGCCTGTTGCAGCAGGTGGGCATCGTGATTCCGCCGCAACTGACGGCGATTCCCGGCACGGTTCTGGTGAAATATCACGGGATGTGGGGCCCGGCAGCATCGCTGCCGCCGGGAGTGAGCGACGCGGGGTTGCCGCATGCGACAGGATTCTTCAACTTGATTGCCATCCTCGGAGTCATGGCGATTACCACGATCCTGGTGATAGGCATCAAGGAGTCGGCGAATTTCAACTCCGTGATTGTGTTCATCAAGCTGAGCGTGGTGGCGGTTTTCCTGGTGGTTGGCGGCTATTTCCTCTTCCGTCATCCGGATGTGGCGAAGTTGAACTGGCATCCCTTCATTCCGCCGAAAGATGCCAGCGGGAACTTTGGCTGGGGCGGTATTTCGAAGGGTGCGTCGCGCATCTTTTTCGCGTATATCGGATTCGATGCGGTGTCGACGGCCGCGCAGGAGGCGAAAAAGCCGCAGCGTGATATGCCGATCGGGATTCTCGGATCGCTGCTCATCTGCACGGTTCTGTACATTCTTGTTTCGCTGGTGCTCACCGGCCTGGTGAGTTACACGACCCTGAACGTGGCGGCGCCGGTGGCGCTGGGCATCGATGCCACGGGCGTGAGCTGGGGCTCGATGCTGGTGAAGATTGGAGCGGTGTTCGGGCTGGCTACGGTGATGCTGGTGATGCTGCTGGGACAGACGCGGGTTTTCTATTCGATGTCGAAGGACGGTCTGTTGTGGAAGTGGGCCTCGGCAATCCATCCCAGGTTCCGCACGCCGTGGATCACCACGATCGTATTCGGATTCTTTGCGGCGCTGTTTCCTGCGCTGCTGCCGATCTCAAGACTCGCGGATCTGGTGAACATCGGCACGCTGCTGGCGTTCGCGATTGTGTGCGCCGGAGTGTGGGTGCTGCGGGTGCGGCATCCGGAGATGCATCGGCCGTTCAAGACGCCGCTGGTGCCGCTGGTACCCATCCTCGGCATCGTGTCGGCGCTCTATCTGATGTCGCGGCTGGCGGCGATCACCTGGGAGGTGATGATCGGCTGGCTGATCTTCGGATTGATCATCTACTTCACCTACTCGGTGAAGCACAGCAAGGTGCAGCAGATGAAGAACGCGCAGGCTGCGGACTAGGCAGCAGAGATTCAAGAGCAAATACGACGGCCTCCCGCGTGGGAGGCCGTCGTTGCGTGCGGAGATGGTTGCCGCCTTACGCAGTAGTTTTGGCGCAGTAGGCGTCGAAGGCGCGCATGAGTTCGCCGGCGATGTCCTGCGCGGTGGACTGCTCGATGACTGCGCGCTGCATGAGGTAGACCAGCTTGCCGTCGCGCAGGATGGCGACGGAGGGCGAGCTGGGCGGATGGCCCTCAAAGTAGCTGCGTGCGCGTTCCGTGGCTTCGCGGTCCTGGCCGGCAAAGACGGTGATCTTGCGATCGGGCGGGTTGGGGGTGTTCGAGAGCGCGAGACGGATGCCGGGGCGAGCTTTGCCCGCCGCGCAACCGCAGATGGAGTTGACGACGACGAGGGTAGTTCCCGGCTCGGCCAGTGCGGCGTCGACCTCTTCGGCTGTCCGAGCTTCCTTGATCCCGGCACGGACAAGTTCCTCGCGCATAGGGACCACCATCAGTTCTGGGTACATGTTTGCCTCCGGCAGGAGAAGCTGCCTGTTCCTATTCTACGGGTTCGGGGCGCGCGAAGCTACTGCCGCGTGCGCCCCATAGGATTAGACGGATCATTACGAATTACCTCGTTGCGGTAGTCTTGATTTTTGAAGATTCTTGAGAACATTGCGCTGGCTCCGCTGACGACCCTCGGCATTGGGGGTCCGGCGCGGTGGTTTGCTGAGGCTACCAGTGAGGCGGAGATTGCCGAGGCGTGCGCGTGGGCGCGCGAGCGGGGCGTGCCGGTCTTCGTGCTGGGCGGCGGGAGCAACGTGCTGGTGGCGGATGCGGGATTTGACGGGCTGGCGCTGCATGTGGCGCTCAAAGGTGTGGAACTAGAGGGCGAAGTGCTGAGTGCGGCGGGCGGTTCCGTTTGGGACGATTGCGTCGAGCAGGCTCTTGGAGCGAATTGCGCCGGGGTGGAATGCCTGGCCGGAATTCCCGGAACCGTGGGCGGCACGCCGGTGCAGAATGTGGGCGCGTACGGGCAGGAAGTTTCTACGGTCATCGAGCGCGTGCGGGCGTTCGATCGTGCGGCGCAGGAGTTCGTGGAATTCGCGAATGCCGAGTGCGGATTTTCGTATCGCAGGAGCCGGTTCAACTCAACGGACCGAGGGCGCTATGTCGTTACGCGCGTGGATTACCGGTTGCGGAAGAATGGCGCGCCAACCTTGATTTACTCGGCGCTTAAAGCGCATTTCAGCGGACGGGAGAAGACGCCGTCGCTGGCCGAGGTCGCGGAAGCGGTGCGTGGAATCAGACAGAGCAAGGGCATGCTTCTGGTTGAGGGCGATCCGGATTGCCGTAGCGCGGGCAGCTTCTTCAAGAATCCGTCGGTTGCGCCGGAAGTTGCCGAACGCGTGCGGCAGATTGCGGCGGGCGTTGCGGTGCGCATGTTTCCTGCAGAAGGCGGCTTCAAGAAGATTCCCGCAGCGTGGCTGATCGAGCAGTCGGGCTTCAAGAAGGGTTACGCGATGGGCGCGGCGGGGATTTCTTCGCGGCACACGCTGGCGCTGGTGAATCGCGGCGGCGCGACGGCCGCGGAGATTCTGGCGCTGGCGGCGAAGATTCGCGCGGCGGTTGAGGAGCGCTTCGGGATCCGGCTGGAGATCGAACCGGAGCGGGTGGGATTCTAATCTGGCGCTATAGTAAGACTCATCGGGTCAACTGAACGCGGTTCAGGCACTGAGGCGGTGTGTACGTGAAGTTCTCGTCTGCGTGGCCGTTTATTCGGCGGCAAATTGTTTACCTTGGCCTCTCTGCGGCACTTGTTGCCATTTTCTGGGCGATCGGAGAGCGAATCCCTTTTACCCCGGTCGTCGTGTACACGCTTTGCACCGGGAATCTCCTTTCGGTTGCAATGGAGCGGGTGGGGTTCCTCTTTGCGGGAAAACCGTTTCCATACAACTGGGTGATTTTTCTGGTTGTCCTTACGGTGCTGTCGATGCCCGTCTATCTGATTTCGACCGTAGCGGTGTGGTTGGTGATTCGGCCAATCCCGGAGACACTTCCGGACTTGATTGAAACGGCTTGGAGGTTTCCGTTGGTCGCAACTTTGGTCTTCGGTGGTGTCTCGTTTATGCACCAGACGACGAAGGATCGACTGGAGCAGCGCAATCGGGAATTGCAGCAATCGGTAGAAAAGGGCGCGGAGCAGCTTGAACTGCAGGCGCAGGAAATGCAGCGTGCGCGGGAGATTCAGCAGTCACTTCTGCCGAAAGAGATTCCTCAGCTTGCAGGGTTTGAAGTGGCGGCAGCGTGGCGGCCTGCGCGCGAGGTGAGCGGCGATTACTATGACGTCTTCAAGCTCGACGAACACCGGCTGGGCGTTTGCATTGCTGACGTCGTGGGGAAGGGCGTAGCGGCGGCGTTGCTGATGGCCAACGTGCAGGCAGCCGTGCGCGCCTATGCGGGCAGCGCGGAGAACGCCGCACAGTTGTGCGCGAAGGTGAATCGCTTGCTCTGCGAAAATCTGGCGACCGGGAAGTTTGTGACGTTTCTCTACGGCGTGCTGAACAATGATACGCAGACCTTCGATTATTGCAACGCGGGGAACGTCTACCCGATTCTGGTTTCGCAAGGGACCGCCCAATCCATCAAGGCGGGAGGCGCGGCGCTGGGCGTGTTTCCTGAGTGGAAATATGAAAATGCGAACCTTGCGCTCGGATCGGGCGACCGGCTGTTGGTGGTGACCGATGGCATTACGGAAGCGTACGACCAGGATGAGCGGGAGTTCGGCGAAGAAAAGCTGGCGATGGCTGCGCTGGCTGCGAGCAGGCGCACGGCGGCGGAGATGAGCAGGTTGCTTCTCGAAGAGGTGTCGACTTTTTGCGGATCGCGCTTTCACGACGATGCGACGCTGCTGGTGATCGCGGCAAAGTGAGAGGATTTCAGTCGCTGCGACCGTGAAGGCGGAGCGTTAGCCGTTCGCGCTCGGCGGCGAGAACCTGCGCGGCAGGACCGAGCGCGGTGAGGCGGCCTTCGCGCAGGAACAGGACTTCCGCGCCCATGGCTAACGCGTCTGTCACGTCGTGCGTGGCCATCACTGCCTGGACCTGATTTTCCTTGAGCCATAGTTGCAGGCGTTCGAGCAATGCATCGCTGGCCACGCCATCAAGCGCGGAAAAAGGCTCGTCGAGCAGTAGAAGCCGGGGCGCGGGCGCCAATGCGCGGGCGAGGGCTACGCGTTGCGCTTCGCCGCCGGAGAGGTGCTGCGCACGGCGGGGTTCGAGATGGGTTGCGGCAACCAGAGCGAGCATCTCTTCGACTCGCGCTGCGCGGGCCGCGCGGTCGAGATGGCGCAGACCGTAAGCGACGTTGGCAGCGACGCTGAGGTGAGGGAACAGCGCGGGCTGCTGCGCGACGAGCGCGGTGTGACGGCGGCCGGGCGGCAGATGCAGGCCGTTGGCGGTGTCAGTAAGCGCGCGCGTGTTGAGGGCGATACGGCCGCGCGTGGGGTGGTCTAAACCGGCGAGCAGACGGAGCAACGTGCTCTTGCCGGAGCCGGAGGGGCCGAAGACCACTGTCCAGCCGGAGTTGAAGGCGCATTCCACCTGGAGATGGAAGCTGCCGCGGCGTGCATCAAGTGAGAACTCAAGCACGATGAACTCCGCGCGCTCCGTGCTTTTGAGCTTTGGAGTAAATCAGTGCCAGCGCCACCACACTCATGCCGAGCAGGATGGCGGCGGTGCGGTTGGCGGCAGCGTAGTTGAAGCTTTCCACCTGGTCGTACAGCACGATGGAAAGCGTGCGGGTGGAGCCGGGAATGTCTCCACCGAGCATGAGTACCACGCCGAACTCGCCGATGGTGTGCAGAAAACTGAGCACAATGGCGGCGAGCAACGAGCGGCGCGCGAGAGGAACGAGAATGCTCGTGACAAGACGCACGGGGCCCGCGCCGAGGAGCCGAGCAGCATCGACGAGGGCGGTGTCGACTGATGCGAAACCCGCCACCAGCGGCTGCACTGCGAAGGGAAGGCTGTAGATTACCGATCCGACGACGAGGCCGTTGAAGGAGAAGGCGAGCGGATGGCCGAGGAGGGCCGTGATGCCGCGGCCGAGGGCGGTGCGGGGGCCGAGCAGGACGAGTAGAAAGAAGCCGAGCACGGTGGGCGGCAGAACCATGGGCAGCGTGGCCAGTGCTTCGAGCGCGGCGAGCCAGCGGCTGCGGCCCAGCACGAGCACGGCCGCGAGCGGCACGGCGATGGCGAGAAGAATTGCCGTGGTGACCGTGGCCAGACGGAGCGAGAGTGCGAGGGCTTGCCAGTCCATTGCTGCTACCAGACTATTCGTCGGGGTTGGGGATTCTCAATCAATTTGCAAAAACGCGGGGAATGGATTTCAGGAAACGTTGCTCAGGGGCTAAAGCCCTCGTTTTTCATTCGCGATTTTCGGCATGAGTAAACTCATGCCCTGATACAAAGCCGTAGAACGATGGTTCATGCTATTCCCGGTCCCCAAAAGCGAGGGACCGGGGGCACCCAAGGTTACTGCCGGGTCGAAGAAAAGTTGAGATTTGTGAGTTCCCACCCATTTCGCAAAAAACGCGAAATGGATGGGGCACGGGATCTCAGATGGGGCGCGGAAATAGGTTATTTCACTGGCGTGAGGCCGCTTTTTGCTAGTTGGGACTGGACTGCGGGCGAGAGGAGAAAGTCGAGGAACTTGTGTACGGCGGCGCGCTGGTTTGTGTTGCTGACGATGACGACGCCCTGCTCGATGGGCGGATAAAGATTGCGGGGAATGACGAAATAAGTGCCGTCTGCCGTGAGGCGCGGCGTGAGCGCGGAGGTGAGCGAGATCAGGCCCGCGTCGGCGTTGGCGGAGTCGACGAATTGAGCAGCCTGGGCGATGTTTTCTGCAGTGACGAGGCGCGGCTTGAGGATGTCGTAGAGTTGAAGGCTTTGCAGTGCCGCAACAGCCGCACGGCCATAAGGTGCGCGATCGGGATTGGCGATGGCGAGTCGCTTGAGCGCGGGTGAGCGCAGCAGATCGAGTGACGGCGCGGGCAGATGAGAGTCTTTGCGCACCCAGAGGACGAGCGTGCCTTTGGCGTAGGTGATGGGCGTGGAGGAATCGGCCGAACCGCCGGCATCGGCCAGACCGGCGTCGATGAGGCGCTTTGGATAGCTCAAGTCGGCGGAGAGAAACAGATCGAAGGGCGCGCCGTTTTCGATCTCGGTGGTGAGCATGGCCGAGGCCTGGTACGTAGCTTCGGCAGGTATGCCAGTGGCCTGCTGAAATTGTGCGAGGATGGGCGGCAGAACGGGTTCCAGGTCGGCGGCGGCGGCGACGCGCAGCGGGCTTTGCGCGACGAGCGGCGCGGCGAGCACGCATGCGAAGATTGCTGGGAAAAGTTCTTTTAGCATCGGCATAAGCGCTCCATCCACAGCAGGAATCGCCGTACACTGGTAGGCTAACACCAGGGAAATTATGAACGATAACTTGCATCAATTGCGCTGTTTTGGGTGCGGGAGCCGGATTGCGGGCGCGGCGGCGCGGCCGGATTTTCGTTGCGCCGAGTGCGGAGACCTGTTTGAGGTGGAGTATCCGGGTTGGAGTCTGCGCCGAGGACCGGACCGGCCGAATCCCGGAGCGCTGAAATGGCTGTGGCGGGAACGGCGCTGCTCGGGAGAGGCTCTGGATGCGTCGGGTGTGTGGCGTTTCCGCGAACTGTTGCCGATTCTGGATAGCTTTGGCAATGCGATTTCGCTGCGCGAGGGCAACACGCCGCTGTATCACTTGCCGCGCGCGGCCAAGGCGCTGGGCATCGATCGGATTTTCGCCAAGCACCAGGGCATGAACCCAACGGGCTCGTTCAAGGACACGGGTATGACCGCGGCGCTGAGCGTGGCGAAGGAGCGGGGATTCAAATGGGTGGCGTGCGCGTCCACGGGGAACACGTCGGCGGCGATGGCGGCGTATGCGGCGCGGGCCGGACTGCGCGCCCTGGTGCTGATTCCCGACGGAAAGATTGCGTGGGGCAAGCTGTCGCAGGCGATGGATTACGGCGCTGTGACCTATCAGTTGAAGACGGATTTCGACGGCTGCCTGAATGTGCTGACGGAAATTGTGAAGCAGGCTCCGATTTACCTCCTGAATTCGGTGAACCCTTACCGGCTGGAGGGCCAGAAGACACCGGCCTTCGAGATTGCGGAGGCCATGGACTGGAATGTGCCCGACCACCTGATCGTTCCCGGCGGCAATTTGGGCAACAGTTCGGCGCTGGGCAAGGGCTTCCGCGAGATGCGCGAGCTGGGGCTGATTGCGCGCCTGCCGAAGATTTCGGTGATTCAGGCTGCGGGGGCGAATCCGCTGGTGCGGAGCATGGCCGCGAATCACGGCGCCTCGCTGGAGCCCGTAGAAGCGCACACGCGGGCCACGGCCATACGCATCGGAAATCCGGCGTCGTGGCGCAAGGCTGCGAAGGTGATTGAGGAGAGCGGCGGATGGTGCCTGGACGTAACCGAGGCCGAGATTGCCATTGCCAAGGCGGAGATTGGCGCGGAAGGACTGGGCTGCGAGCCGGCTTCCGCGGTGACGCTCGCCGGGCTGAAGAAGCTGCACGCGCAGGGAGCGATCCAGCCGAGCGAGACAGTGGTTCTGGTGCTGACCGGACACACGCTCAAGGACGCGGATTACACCATTGACTTCCATCGCGGGACGCTGCTGACGGACGAGGAGAAAAAGGGACACGAGGCGGAGATTGACGCGTTGCGGCGAGATGCCATCACCCTGGATGCGACACCGGCCGCGGTGCTGGCCGCGCTGAAGGGCCAGGTCGGATGAAGGACGCGCGAACGATGGATCGGTTCCGGCTGCGTCTGCCTGCAACCTCAGCGAATCTTGGTCCCGGATTCGACGCTGTGGCTGTGGCCCTGGACTTTGCTCTGGAGATTGAGGCCGAGGCGGCACAGGAGTTTGCGATTTCTGCTACCGGGCGTGATGCGGAGCGCTGCGGAAGGCTGCACGATAACCTGATTCTCGAAATCTACAAGGACCTGCTTGAAGCCAATGGACGGCCGATTGTGCCGCTCTCGTTGCAGGTGACGAACGCGATTCCGCTGGGGATGGGATGCGGGTCGTCGGCGGCAGCGCGGCTGGCGGCTATCGCGCTGGCGATGCACTTTGGCGAACTGGATTGGGACACGGACCGGGTGCTCGAAGAGGCGTATGCGCTGGAAGGGCATCCCGATAATGTGGCGGCATGCTGGCTGGGCGGATTTGTGAGTGCGGTGTGCGAGGGCAGAAACGTGCACGTGGCGCGTGTCGAGCCGCCCGCGCAGTGGCGGGCCATTGTGGCGCTGCCGGCCGAGCCACTGGCTACCAGCAAGGCCCGCGCGGTGCTGCCGGCAACATTTGCGATGGAGGATGTGGTTGCGAATCTGCAATCGGTGGCCGTGCTCGGGCTGGCTTTCGCCCAGGCGCGGGGCGATCTGCTGCGCCTGGCGATGAAGGACAGGATTCATCAGCCGTATCGCGCGCCGATCTGCCCTCTGCTGCCGCTTTTGCTCCCGCTGGTGGGCAAAGACGGGATTCTGGCTGTTGCCTTAAGTGGTGCGGGGCCGGCGGTTCTGGTGGTTGTCGAGGACGAAGCGAGATTACCGGCAGCGGCTTCCATAATGGAAAAAGCTACAGAAAATCGGGTTGCGGCGGGACTGATTTTCTGCCGGTTTTCAAGGGCAGGAGCCAGTCAAGCGATTCAAAATAAATGAGTTCGATAGGTATTTTCTCGGGATTTTGCCGCTAGGCTGCGCGTTATCAATAAGTTAAGGTTGTTACCGAGGTAGATAATCACCTATTTTTAGATTACCCCTCACATTACCTAAGTTTGCTTGCCATTTATCTACTTAACAACTACATTCGCTGCGTGAGCAGTTCTGGGGGAGGGCTGCTCTAGCGCCCGTGGTCCTTTATGGATCACGGGCGCTTCTCTTTGTGCGCGAGATGCTTTTGGGCCTGCGCGGGAAGGCGGGATGAGCGCGGGCGCGGGACGTTTGTCACAATGCGCGAAGCTGCCGAGATCTTCGGGGGTTGCGACTTTACGCGGCGATCGCGCATCCGATACGTATACGGTTTCCTGTACAATTACCGGTGGGAACTCGCAAGGAGGATCATGGCTGGGCAAGGTGTTTTGGAAGTGAACGACGCAAATTTCGATCAGGAAGTGCTGCATAGCGAGCAGCCGGTTATGGTGGATTTTTGGGCCATCTGGTGCGGACCGTGCAAGGCGATTGCGCCAATCGTGGATAGCGTGGCTGCGACGTATGCGGGCAAGTTAAAGGTGGCCAAGGTGAACGTGGATCAGAACGGCGCGACGCCGTCGCGTTATGGGATCCGCGGCATTCCGGCGCTCTTGTTTTTCAAGGGCGGCAAGGTAGCCGACCAGATCGTGGGCTACGTGCCGCAGAACGTGATTGAAGAGAAGGTGAAGAGTCTGCTGGCGTAAGCGGCACCGGAGTTTGGAGATAGGCGAGGCTCGGGCAATGCGTCCGGGCCTTTTGCTTTGTGCGCGCGTTAGGCCCGGCCGCGGAATTGGATGATGCGGCGCCGATCGCGCTTGGTGGGACGGTGCTCGGGCAGCGGCGCAAACTGCTGCATGGCTTTACGCTCTGCGGCAATGCGCAGACGCGCTTCGCGACTGGCTTCCGTCTCGCGGTAAAGGGTTTGCGCCACCGATGCGGGGCCGCGGATGGGACTGACGCCCAGAACATCGATCTCAAAGCGGCCGGCATCGTTTTCAATCTTCAGGCGGTCGCCGGGGCGGACATCACGCGCGGGCTTGGCGCGGAAGCCATTCGATTCGATCCGGCCCAGATCGCAGGCACGCGAGGCCAGGGCGCGGGTCTTGAAGAAGCGCGCCGCCCAGAGCCATTTGTCGATACGCACCGCATCCATTGCGCATTCCTTTGCGGCCAACCTCAGGCAGGCGAAGTGAATCGTATCAGCAGGGGTGGTCGTATTGCCAGCGCGATTGGCGCCTGAGATGCCCGTTAAATATTGGGTAAAAACGACACCATCAGGTAAATATTTCACCTTTTCGTAGCAATTGACGCCGAGAAGGCTGAGTCCGAAAGCCGGCAAATCCAGAGGTTTAAAGCCCAAATCACGGTGTTTCTCCGAATTGTCGGTATGGAACGCGACGTGCTGCAACAGAAGTGGTAGTCAGGAGAAGTGTATATGGACCGGACAGTCTCTCCATCAGTGGCGTCGGCGAGCAAGGCGACACCAACCTACAAAAGCGGAAGACGGTCCAAGGCCGGAAGGCTTCCCAGGATTCTGGTTGTGGACGAGGAATCAGTGACTGCCGATGGGCTGGCTGAAATCCTGGGCCGCAACGGCTATGCGACCGAGGCTGCCTACGACGGGAATGGCGCTCTCAAAAGGGCGCTGCTTTCACCACCCGAGCTCGTCGTTACCGATGTGGCGCTGCCGGGAATGAGCGGGGTCCAACTGGCCATTACGATCAAGCGCGCGTACCCGGATTGCAAGATTCTGCTTTACTCGGGGCAGACGTCGACGCCCGAGCTGATCCAGTCGCACCACTGTGCGCCGTACGATTTTACGTTGCTGAGCAAGCCTGTGCGACCGAGGGACCTGCTGGCGCTGGTGGAACACCGGCTGGGCACCGGCGGACCCGTGCTGGGTACGGATGGACCCGTTTGGGCGCCAGCCGCGGCGTAAGCCTCCTATCACAAATCGTTCTTCCCCATCGCGATCTATCCCTTTCCGTTTTTTTTTCCACCCCTTTCTGTCCCGAGCCCCACTTTTGTCCGATGCATTGACGAGGCCCCCGAGCGTCAAGGCTTTGGTGCGGACTGGCTGCCGTGCATGAGTGCCTGGTAGCGGCGCGCGTATTCGGCTTTGTACGCGGCGACGGCGCGGTCGTAGCTGAGCTGTGGGGTATTCGGTCTGATGCTCCAACGCAACCGGATCTCATGCGCGGTGGGCGGAACGGAGATCGATCCTCCGGTGCACGGTTCCATGCAGGAAAAAGTGATCAGCGCGCCGTCCACTGTTGCGCTATCGAGACGCATAAACCATGGCAAATGAATTTCGATGCTCTTCGGGGCGCGATCAAAGTGCTCATCGATCCGCAGAAGAGCTTGCGTTGCGGACGGCTGTGTGAGCGTGAAGGCGACAGGACCGAAATACGTTGGCGCCTGGCGGACGGCGATGGTTTTTCCTTTGCCGATCCACGCTGGCGAGACAACTGATAACAGATGGAGCTGATTGTCTTCTTCGCGTACCAACATGGTGCGCAGAAGGGTGCGGTACTCCGCGGCAAACCAGCCGTGGGGCGCCAGATTGTCGCCGAAGTTGCGGTCGCCCCAGGGACGGATTTTGTATTCGAAACCGGCGTTGGTAGAGCTGGTGTGGAGCAGGATGGCGTAGAACTCACTCAAAGCCTGCTCTTGATCGCCGCGAATGGTTTCGGTCATTGTGTTTTTGATGGTCAGGTAGTGGTGCAGGAACTCGCCATCGGCGTAGGTCATGATGCCTTCGGCATATTTGGCCTGCGTAGCGCGGAGAGTTGCGGTCACGCGCGGATCGTGCGGATCGAGCGTGGGCTCGGGCACAACGGAAAGCATATTGCCCCAGTCGTAGCCGCCGGTTTCCGACCCCAGCAAGCCAGAAGCGGGCTTGCCGGGGGCCCCGGCTTGCCCGTCGAGCACCGGGGGAATGTAGCCGTTGTGCGCGACGGCCTGGGCATCGAGAACCTTGAAGAATGCCCGATGAAGGCTGTCATACTCGGCCTGCCATTTTTGTGCGAGATCGGCACGGCCGGTTTCGGCGGCCATCGGGATGGCGAGACGAAGGCCGTCGAGCGCGAGAAAGTTGTAGCCGGTGAGATGGCCGGGGACGTACTCGTTGTCGCGCACATCGCTGGCAGGAACAATCTGCAGCGGGTCGGCGGCGCGCGCCTGATGGAGCCAGTCGACGGCGCGATCGATCTGCGGCAGGGCCCATTCGGCAAAGGCCTGGTCGTGGGTGATGCGGTAGTGCTGCGCGTAGGCCCACACGGCTTCGCCCCAGCCGTCGTATTGCTGACGCTGCGAAAGGAAGTTGCCGTCAGGCTTTTGCGACTTGGCGAAAAAGTCAAGGCACTCGCGCGCGATCTGCGGGTAGCCGGTGACGTCATAACTGTGCACGATGTCGGCGCCGTCGCGGAGATAAAAGGAGTGATAGTGGAGCTTGTTTACGGTTTGGATAAAGTCGGGGCCGATGTGATCGATGGCGATGAGGTCGTAGATGAGATTTGTGTAGAACGTGTCGACGGCTTTGGATTCGGGCAGCTCAATTTGCATGCCGGCGGCGAGAATGTTGTTCCAATACGCGATGATCTGCGCCTTGGCGGCGTCAAATCCAGTTTGATCGATAGTGGAGAGGATCTCGCGATCGGCGGTGGGGACGACCGGCATTTTGAAATCCAATGTGCGTTCGGCGCCGGGCGGCAGCAGGGTTGAGTAGGTGACGATGCCGACCGGTGTTTCCGGCTCGACGTTGAGGTGGGCGGGCTTGCTGATGTCGGGCGGATTCATATCGCCGTAACGATCACGGAGAGTGAAACCGCGCGAAGCGTAGCCCAGCGGAAAACTATAGAGCAGGCGTCCGTCGCGGAAGAAATGCGCGGCGTCAAATGAGTTTGCCCACTTGCGGCTGAAGGGCTCGCCGATCTGCCGATAGGCTCCGGGGAATTTGCCTTCAGCGGGGCGCAGGAAGCGATTGTCGCCGTGCGGCAAGCCGGTGGTCGAGAGCGCGTCGTAACGGATGCCGGTCGAAAAAATGGCGCGCGTAGGCTGGTGCGAAGCGTTCTTCATCTCCACGCGGATGAAGTTGACGAGGGGTCCACTTTCGCTTCCGTCGAGCGTGGCCGCGAAGAGAGTGAAGCTGTAGACGATGCCATCGCGTGCGAATTCGTAGTAGATGATGGGCAAATGGCCCTGTTCGAGCGTGCGGATGCGGACGCTGGTGGGCTCGAGCTCGGGGCCGGCGAAGAACATGAGCTCGCCGAAACCGGTGCGCAGGTAGCCCTCCGGCGTGATTTCCGTTGCGGCTTCTGCGCCCATCACGCCGATCTCGTCGGTGGGCTTGGAGAAATAGGAGAATGGCTGGCCGGGCTGGTCAATGGAGGGGGAAACCATTTGCGCACACAGGCTTGCAGCGAAGAGGAGCGCAAGGGCGGCCAGGCAGGGGCCGGACATGCGGAAACTTTTCATGACAAGGAAAGGATACAGCCGCAGGCGCTTTGTCGGACGAGCGCATTTGCGTGATGGGAATCACGGGCAACGCCGTTGCGAAGGGCCTACACTTCGGCCGCATACCGTTGAGGAGGAGGTGTCGTATGAACGCGACTTGTTCGAAATGCGGAGCACACGTCGAGGCGGCGTGGGCATTCTGTCCCCACTGCGCGACACCATTTGCCCACGAGGCCAGTACGGCGGTTCCACGCAAACATGAGAATGTACCAGTAATCGGCGGACTCAGCGGCCTGCTGCTCGGGCTGATCACGGCTCCGCCGCTGATTATTACCGGGACGTTGATGTGCCTGATGGTAGGGCCGTGGATGGCGGTGGGCATCCCGTTCATCGTCGCGGGGATTTGCGCTCCATTCGTTGGGCCGCTCATTGGCATCAGCGCAGTGCGGGGAAGCTGCCCGTGGTGTGGGGTGAAGATCTCGAGCGTGGGACCGCTGGACGCGTTTCACTGCTACGCGTGCAGCAAGCGGATTGTAGTGCACAACCACGAGCTGGCGAAGGCGGAGTAGGCGCTCGCGGCGCCGTCACCTGAAGTCGAACCTCTGATGGCGCCGGTAACGGCCAATGGCACGACGACGATTATGGTTGTGGGAACCGTTCTGCTCCGGGTCAGGAGTCACGTCGTCTTCGCGTATTTTTACACTGCCTACAGAGACGATCAGACGCCGGGCCAGGTGCGTGCGACGAGCGAACGGTGGGCGGATGCGATTCTGGCGGCGAACGCGCAGTAAGCCGAACGGTTTTTATTGCCCTCGCGGGGCTTCCGGCACAGACCTGGCCTCTACGCCGACCATGCGCGTGATGACCTTCTCCATGTAGCCGCCGCCATTGAATGCGTCGCTCGGCAGCGCGCCAATAAAGCGGATCACTCCGGCGTGATCCACGACAATGCCGAGGGGATAGTCGGCGGTGCCAAAGCTGTGCGCAGTTTCCTCTGAAACTTCGAGCACGTCGGTGCCGAGCAATTCCTTTTGCGTGTCTGGAGTGGTCGCTTCGCTGTTCTCCTTGAAGATGAGCCCAAAGGCGTAAACCGGCGTGTCAGCATTTGCCTCGGCGAATTGCGTCATGGTCGGCATCATTTTCCGGCACTGCACGCACCAGTCGGGAAAAATTACCAGCGCTGTCGCCGCGCCGAATTCTGCTCCGACGTTGGTGCCAATACCTGCATAGGCCGGCGTCTTTGTTGTCGCCAACTTGTACGACCGGATCACCGGAATGTGCTCGAGTTCGGTTCCGAGCAGATGGTATTGCACCTTTGCGCTGTCGATCTCCTGCCGGTCCTCGCCGGTGAGCACAGCCTTCGGCGACAGCGCCCGCTCTACGTCGCTCATGTAGTTTTCAGCCTGTACATCATTGCCGGCATAGCGCTCAAAAAAAGCCGCCTCCATCGCCATCTCGTAGAGCAGGCCGATGTTCACCACGGCATCGCCATACGTAGCCTGGAGCGGCGTCCCCTTGCTGAGCGCGTCGATGATTTTTTCATGCTCGTCCTCGGCAAGCTTCAGGGCCTCCGGATTGCCGGCCGTCTCGAGATAATCCTTCATGTAGCGCAAGGTGTACGCCACCTCCGCATCGTACGGCTCCCCGCGCAGCATTTGACGTGTCGTCGTCACAGCCAGATCGATCGCGCCCAGATGCACATACGCCCCGACGCAGATGGCAAACGCCTGTGCTCTGTGCTCGGGCGTCCTGCCGGCGAGGTAGCGTAGCGCGGCGGCGGTGGCCGGATTCCAGTCCTGCCCGAAGGCGCAAAGGTGCGCCAGGTCATACAAATCGTCCTTGCTGTAATCCTCCGGATTCATTTTGTCGCAGGCTTCGCGCGCCATGCGCATTCCAATGTTGAGTGCGCTCAGTTCAGAATCGGACCAATTATCGAGCGACTGCCGCACCACTTCGAGGGGATGCATGGCTTCTTTGTAGATGGCGCCAGGCAACTCGGCGTCGGCGGCGGCAGGGTCGGTAACGGGGGTGGCGGAGCGCGTCTGGTTCTGCGGAGTATCGCTTCGGGCCGTCAAGGCATCGTCCGGCGCGGGGAGGGATTGCGCATGTACCGGAACCATCGAGAGGCCGAGCGCGAGGATGGCTGCGGTTTGAAGGACTGTTCGCATGCGCTCCCTCCTCTGGCCGACTTCAGATCAGCTCAGTCAATGTTGGATTTCGATCTGGAAAGTAAAAACAGAACCCGCATCGCTCAGAATCAAGCTTTCAGGGAATGACGATACCTAGGAAATTAGACACCATGCGGAACAAAATGGTTCCGTAAGGACCATTGCGCGGAGAGGGGAAGTTGGTTCTCTTTGCCAGGCAAACAATGGTGCGCAAGAGATAAGGGTGAGTCGAAAACGCGGGGCAGACGCTATTTTTCGGGTTCCGTCTTCCAAATATAAAGGTATTCGGCGTCGCTTGACGTGGCTATGTCGATGCCGCGCAAATGGGTGGCGCGGTTGAGCGCGGCGCGGATGTTCTCTTTGGAGTCCGGTAGCGCCTCAAGAGGAATCTTCAGCGCAGTTCCCGATTTGAGCTTATCTATATCGTTCAGAAGCCGAGTGATAATCCGCTTATGCTTGCCGTCGCGGCCCTTGGGGACGTCGGCCTGGCGGATCGACTCGAAATTCGCGGTCACTGTGTCACCATCCATCTTCACAGCGGACCTCCCTAGTGCAAAGATAGTATCCCAGCTACGTATTAATAAACTACTCTAAAAATAATATCTGGATATGGTGATGCAAATCAACGCTAAACGTATGCTTATCCTATGTGGAAATCTCGAAAAGCGTCTGTAAACAATTCTCACCCATGCGTAAGCGTGTCTTCGTGGCGCGTAAAGACCCTCATACTAAAAGATTTACCCCGTAAAGGAAAAATGCTGCTAGGGTGCTTCCAGAGGTGATTTTCAATGATTAATGGAAGACGAAATTCCCCTGTCGTCCCCATCAATGAAGCTCCACCAGCTGACACCACCGAATACCGCCGCACAGTGCTTGTGGTCGATGATGAGTCGGTGATAGCCGAAACCGTGGCCGCGATTCTGTCGCGGAGTGGATATGCGGCAATGACCGCGTTCGATGGGCCAGAAGCGTTGGAGATGGCACTCCTTTCCCCGCCTGAACTGCTTATCACTGACGTATCATTGCCGGGCATGAGCGGCATTGAACTTGCGATTACGATTAGACGCATCTTTCCCGACTGCAAGGTTCTTCTGTTTTCAGGCCACGCGGCTACCGCCGGACTGATGGCCGGTGCGCAACGCGCCGGGCACACGTTCACGCTGCTGTCGAAGCCTGTGCATCCGAAGGAACTCCTGGCCTGGGTTTCGCAGAGCTTGCCTCAGGTGAATCGCGCCACTGCGTAATAGCCGGGAACGATCGCGGCCGCGCCAACTGTCAACGGCAAATCAACCTGAAGTTTGATTCTGATGAAAGTGCCGCCAAATGGTCTCGGCAGTTTTGCGCGAGACCACGGCGGCGAGCGACTCGGCCGTGGCTTGTTGCACATCGCGCAGGCTGCCGAAGTGCGTGAGCAGGCGCTGTCGGGTTTGCGCACCGACACCGGGAATGTTCAGCAATTCGGAGTCGCGGTCGCGCATGGCGCGGCGCTGGCGATGATAGCCCACGGCGAAGCGATGGCTCTCATCGCGAATGAGCTGGACAAGATGAAGCACGGGCGAACGGCGGTCGAGGACGATGGGTTCGTCCTCATTGCCGTAGAGGTAAATGATCTCTTCCTTCTTGGCGATGGAGGCAAGGGGCTGCGAAGTGAATCCCAGCGACTCGAGTGCTTCGGCCGCGGCGTGGAGCTGGCCGAGGCCGCCATCGACGAGAACGAGGGACGGCATGGTAGTCGGCTCTTTGCTGCGGGAAGAACTTCCCTCAGGGGCTAAAGCCCATTCCAACTTGGCGCTGCTTTCGGCACGACTGAAGTCGTGCCCTTTCAAAACATTGAACTCTGCCCCCCCACGGCTTAAGTCGTGTTTCTTCTCGGGAGACTCGAATTGCCCGTTCGACGCGTCGCGGATGCGGCGGTAGCGGCGCTCGACGACCTCGCGCATGGCGGCGAAATCGTCGACGCCGGGGACGGTCTTCACTTTGAATTTGCGATAGGCCGACTTGTTCATCTTGCCATCTTCCCAAACCACCATGGAAGCCACGGTTTCCGCGCCTTGAATGTGCGAGATGTCGAAGCACTCGATGCGGCGGGGAAGCTCGGGGAGCATGAGCACGTCGGCAAGCGCTTCCTGAATGGCTTTGCGCGAGGGCTCGAGGACGCGGAAGCGCTGCGTGTAGGACTGCTTCGCATTCTGTCCAGCCAGATCGACGAGGGAGCGTTTTTCGCCGCGTTGCGGTACGGCGATTTCGATTTTGTGGCCGGTGCGCTCGGTGAGTAATGCTGAGAGAGATTCGCGGTCGTCGAAGTCGACGGGTGCGAGAATCGTGCGCGGCACGTATTGCTGGTCGATGTAGAGCTGCTTGAGGAGGGCGCTGAAGACTGCGCCGGCGTGGAAAACGGGTGAGCCGGCGGTCGTGGTATCCCCGGTCTCAGAATCGAGACCGGGGGCACCCACCTTTCGTGCTTCAGCGGGTTCCGGCTGCGCGGTATCCCCGGTCTCAGAATCGAGACCGGGGGCACCCACTTTTCGCGCTTCAGCGGGTTCCGGCTGCGTGGAATCTCCGGTCTCAGAATCGAGACCGGGGGCACCCATTCTTCGCGCGTCGCTCGCATCCTGAGGCCCCAATGTAAAGTTCTCCATCAGGGTTGGCAGATCTTCCCAGAAGAGTTCGCGGCGGTCGACGATTTTGCCGTTGCGCATGTGGAAGAGATTGACGGCGAGCGAGCCGTCTTCAAAGTGGTAGCCGAAGACGTCGGCGTCATCGTCAAGTTCAGCAGTGGCGATGCGCTGCTTCTCCTGCAACTGGTGCACGGTGGAGAGCTGGTCGCGGAGGCGCGCGGCGGCTTCGAATTGCTCGGCCTCGGCGGCGGCCATCATGCGCGCGGTGAGGGTGCGCTCCAGCTCGGCGTGGCGGCCTTCAAGAAACATTTGCGCGTCGTGGACGGCTTGCTTGTAGGCTTCGGGCGTGGTGAGGCCCTCGACACACGGGCCGAGACAGCGATGAATGTAGTACTGCAGGCAGGCGCGTGGGTGGTAACGCGAAAGATCGACCTTGCAACTGGGCAGGAGAAAACTGCGGTGAATGAGCTCGACCACGCGATAGGCGAGGTTGCCGGGGAAGTAAGGGCCGAAGTAGGCGGCGCCGTCTTTGCGCACGCGACGCGTGACGAAGACTTTTGGGAAACGGTCGGCGAGGGTGAGCTTGACGTAGGGGTAGGTCTTGTCGTCGCGCAGCAGGATGTTGAAGCGCGGCTTGCGCTGCTTGATGAGATTGTTTTCGAGCGCGAGGGCTTCGTGCTCGTTGGCGACGAGGATGTAGTCGAGGTCGACGGCCTCGCGCATGAGCGAGCCGGTTTTGGCGTTGGCCTGCGAGGCTTCGAGCAGATAGGAGCGCACGCGCGAGCGCAGGTTGTTGGCCTTGCCGACATAGATGACCTCGCCCTCGGTATTTTTGTAGAGATACACGCCGGGCTGCGTGGGCAGGGCGCGGATTTTCTCGTAGAGATCCATGAATGAGGATGGCTTCGGTGCGCTTGAGGCCAATTCTTAGGATAGCGGGAACGGCGGTCTGATCGATATGTGGAGACCCCTTCGAATTTCGTGGCCAGAGGTCTTCGGAAGAAGGGAATCGAGCAATCCTTACCGGGTGCGGTAAAAATTACATTACTTCTGCCTGTATGGAAGGGTGCGGGCCGTAAAGCAAGTTACTTAAGTTCAATAATTTACGGGGCGATATGCGATTGGAGCAAGGCGTGCACTTTAGGAAGTGCAGCAGGGTAGTCTGACTGCGGGGATTTCCCCAGCGGAGGACAGAAGGTGGAAGCAATGATAAACCATCGATTTGGATTTGCAGTGGCAGCCGCAGCGCTGGTGGCGCTGGGCGTGACGGGGTGCGCCAGCAAGAATTATGTGCGCACGCAGACGGGACCGCTGATCACGCACACGGATCAACTGGACCAGCAGGCGGCAAATAACAACCGGGCGATTCACGATGTGGATGATCGCGCGCAGGCGGGGATCACCAAGGCGCAGAGTTCGGCCGATGCGGCCAACCAAAACGCGCAGCAGGCGGACCAGGCGGCGAACTCGGCCGACACCGCTGCCAACGATGTGGCGCACCGCGCCGATACGCTGGATAGCGTGGTGAAGGGGCTTGATAACTACAAGGAAGTCACAAAGACTTCAGTGACCTTCGGCTTCGACAAAGCCACGCTGACCGCAGACGACAAGGCGCAGCTGGATAGTTTCGCGGGCCAGCTGGGCACTGCGAAGGGCTACATTCTTGAAGTGACTGGCGGGACAGATTCGACGGGGCCTGCGCAGTATAACTACGAACTGAGCCAGCGCCGCGCGGATGCGGTGGTGCAGTATCTGGCAGCGAAGTACAACATCGCTGCGCACCGGTTCTATTTGATCGGTATTGGTAAGGATCAATATGTGGCGGAAAACAATACCGCAGCAGGACGCAAGGAGAATCGGCGCGTGCAGGTGCGGCTGCTCTCGAATATGAGCGGCGACAACGCGACGAGCGCGCAGCCTGCGGTGACGGGCCAGGCGACGCCGCCCAGCAAGGCGCCGGCAACGGTTGACGAGTAACTCAACAGGAAAACGGTTGACGATTGTGAATGGAACGAAGGGCAGGCCTGAACGGGTCTGCCCTTTGCGTTTTTTGACTAAGTTTTCTCAGCCACGAGTTGTTTTACATGTTGGGCGCGGACGTCGTGGGCGGTGAAGAGTCGCAGGAACGGAGCGCCGCGCGCAGCAGCTTCGACGGCGGGACGGCCGTGGGCTTCTTCGCGCTCCACAATGCAGACTACGGCAGCAATTTTCATGCCGGCCTCCTCTGCAGCCTCAATGGCGGCGATGGTGGAGGCGCCGGTGGTGCAGACGTCGTCGACAATGACGACGCGCGCGCCGGGGCGATAGAAGCCCTCGATGCGGCGGCCTGTTCCGTGCGCCTTTTCGGCTTTGCGGACGAGGAAGCCGTGGAGCAGCGCCGCGTCGGGATGCGAGATGGCGCGCCAGGCGCTGGCCGTGGCGACATTCGAGACGATGGGATCTGCGCCCATGGTGAGGCCGCCGACGGCTTCCGCGTCGATTTGGTTGGCTTCGAGAAGCTCGAGGATGGCGTGGCCGGTGAGGCGTCCACCTTCGGCGTGGAGCGTGGTGGTGCGGCAGTCGATGTAGTAGTCGCTGGTTGCCCCGGAAGAGAGTTTGAACTCGCCGAGTTTGAAGCTGGTTCGGGCGAGGAGGGAGAGAAGTTGCTGGGCGTAGCTTTGCGCGGTCATCGAAACCATTCTAGCCGGTAGCTTTTAGCCAGTAGCTGCTCCGTTGCGAGCTACGGGCTACCGGCTGCTTTCTACATCTTGTCGAAATGGCGGAAGCCGCCGGTGGCGATCAATTCTACGGAAAAGATGAGGAAGTTGTAGCTCGCGTGGACGAGAGTGCTCGCGGCCAGGGATTTGAATTTGAGACGCACCGCGCACAGAATCAGGCTGATGACAATGAGGAGAAGGAACGGTCCCAGCGAGCGGCCCTGTTGGTCGACGTGCAATCCGGCAAAGGGAAGGCTGGTGAGCACGGATCCAATGATCATGGCGGGAAGCGACCACTGTGGATGGCCGCTCGCGTCGAGCGGACGAGGAAGTTTGTGCTGCGTTTTTTCCGCTACCCAATCGCAGGCCGTGCACAGCGCCGGCAGAAGGAAACCGCGGAAGAACATCTCTTCGAAAAAAGGCGCCATGGTGACGCCGAACGCGAACATCATCCAGGCGGCTGCGGGGGAGCTAATCATTTTTTCGATGGGCGAGTTGGCGGGGCCAGGCAGCACCACCTGGTCGAAGAGTGCCAGGCTGAAGCAGGCGGCGGCTGTCCAGAAGAGTGGCCAGAATTTAGAAAGCGCGACCCTGCCGCGCCAATCGAGGCCGGCGAAGAGGCTCTCATTCCAGACCATGGGAAAAACGAAGAGGCTGAGACCGAAAGTGACGAGGTAGAGAATGACCTCGCTGGCAAGGTTGAAGCCGAGGTCGGTGGCAGATTTCTGCGAAAGCCGAAAGCCCCAAAAATGAAAGTGCGAGGCCAGTGCCAGGGCGATGATCAGGATGCTGAAGGCGACACCGATCAGCAGCGACAAGAGCAGAAGATGGCCGAAATTCGGAATGCGTACCGGTCGGCGGACCGGTGGCTGCGCGTAGGAATGGAAGAGCGGCGGTTCGGTGCTAGTGGGCTGAGGGTAAGAGGACGGGGGGCAAGAGAAGGAGGGTGCGGGCGGCTCGAATGCTCGAGAGTTTTCGCCGAAGGGCGAGGGCGCGGCGGCTTGCTGCTCGGCGGAATCCGGTGGGCTAGAGGATTCGCTGCTGGGCGGGATGAACGGCTGGCGCAAAGGGTCTTCGGGGAGATTGGTCATGCACTGTTTTCCATGTCTTTCTAACTCATGTGGTGAAGCCGAAATGCATTCAACCTCAGACGCCTTGAGCCCGTTCCGGCGTGCTGGGACTCCGCTGCCGATGACAAGCTTTTATAGAGCGAGCTTGAGACTCAGAATACTAGGATCGTACGCTTTTTCGCCCGCGTATTTTGCTGGCTTTGGTTTGGGCTGCGGAGCCGGGAGCGGCGCCGTTCGATGCGGAGCCCTTGGACCCGTTCGGCGTAGTCTCGGCCGCAGTGGCAATCTCCGCTTCGGATTCCGCCGGCGTGAGGCGGCCGTTCGTGAGCTTGTAATAGCGCTTGAGGAACTGGCCGGTGTAGGAGCCGGGCGTGGCGGCAATCTTCGCGGGGCGGCCTTCGCCGACGATGCGGCCGCCGTCCTCGCCGCCCTCGGGGCCGAGATCGATGACCCAGTCTGCGTTGCGAATCACGTCGAGATTGTGCTCGATGATGATGACCGAGTTGCCGAGATCGGTGAGCCGGTGCAGGACTTCGAGGAGCTTGCGCACGTCATCGAAGTGCAGCCCAGTTGTCGGCTCGTCGAGCAGGTAGAGGGTCTTGCCGGTCTGGCGCTTGGAGAGCTCGCGCGCCAACTTCATGCGTTGCGCTTCGCCGCCGGAAAGCGTGGTCGCGCTCTGGCCGAGGTGAATGTAGCCGAGGCCGACGTCGACGAGGGTCTGCAATTTCTGGCGCACCTGGGGCACGTCGGCGAGCAGTGGCAACGCATCTTCGATCGTCAGGTCGAGCACGTCGGCGATGGAGTGGCCGTGGAATTTCACCGCCAGCGTTTCCTGATTGTAGCGGCGGCCGTTGCAGACTTCACATTGCACGTAGACGTCGGGCATGAAATTCATTTCAATGCGGCGCTGCCCGTCGCCCTGGCAGGCCTCACATCTTCCTCCCGCCACGTTGAAGCTGAAGCGGCCCGGCTTGTAACCGCGCTCGCGCGCCTCGGGAAGCATGGCAAACAAATCGCGGATGGGCGAGAAGACGCCGGTGTACGTGGCCGGGTTGGAGCGCGGCGTGCGCCCGATGGGTGACTGATCGATGCGGACTACTTTGTCGATCTGCTCGGTCCCGGTGAGCGCTTCGTGTGCGCCGGGCTCCTCGCGTGAGCCGTAGATTTGCTTGGCGAGCGAGCGATAGAGAATGTCGTTGATCAGAGTGCTCTTGCCGCTGCCGCTCACGCCGGTGACGACGGTCATGACGCCGAGGGGAATGCGCAGGTTCACATCCTGCAGATTGTGCTCGCGCGCTCCGGTGATGGTGAGCCATTTGCCGGTGAGCTTGCGTGGCTGCGCGCGTTGCAGCATGGTGGAGGTGCCGCTCAAATAGCGCCCGGTGAGCGACGCGGGCGTGGCCATAATCTGTTCGGGTGTGCCTTCGGCGACAATGAGACCCCCCAAGCGCCCCGCTCCTGGTCCGAGATCGAGGACAAAGTCGGCATGGCGAATGGTTTCCTCGTCGTGCTCGACGACAAGAACGGTGTTGCCCAGGTCGCGGAGTTTCTCCAAGGCCTCGATGAGGCGATTGTTGTCGCGCTGGTGCAAGCCGATGGAGGGTTCGTCGAGGACGTACAAAACGCCGCGCAAGCGCGAGCCGATCTGTGTGGCGAGGCGAATGCGCTGGCCTTCGCCGCCGGAAAGCGTGGTGGCGTTGCGGTCGAGCGAAAGGTAGCTGAGGCCGACGGCGCAAAGGAATTCCAGGCGCTCGGCAATCTCGCGGCGGAGTCGCTCGGCGACCAGTGCCTCGCGCTCAGTGAATTCGAGGTTGATGGCGGCCGAGAGCGCGCGGTTGAGCGGAAGGGCGGTGAAGTCGGCGATGGAAAGGCCGCCGACCTTGACTGCTAGCGACTCCGGGCGCAGACGCTTGCCACGGCATACTGGGCAGGGCACGGCCGACATGTAGCTCATCATGTATTCGCGATAGCTGTCGCTGCGCGCTTCCTCGATGTTGTCGCGCAGGTAGGCCAGGATGCCGTGGAAGCCCGTGCGCGGTGCCTCGCCTTTTGGTGGGCCATAAACCAAGAGGTGTTGCTGTTTTGGAGGCAAATCTTCAAATGGAACTTTAAGGTCAATCTTGTAGCGCGTTGCGGCAAGCTGCATGAGCTTAATGAGGTATTGCGACGACGAGCCGGGGCCGAGACCGCCGTCGAGCAGCGGCTTCGACCAGTCGGTGATGACCTTGGCTGGGTCGAAGTCATAGAGCGAGCCAAGGCCGTGGCAGTTGGGGCAGGCGCCGAAGGTGGAATTGAAGGAAAAGCTGCGCGGCTCAAGCTTGGGCACGTCGAGGCCGCAATCGGGGCAGGCCATCGAGGAGGAAAATAGCTGCTCATTGCCATCATTGAAGGCGACGAGGACCAGGCCGTTGGCCAGTTGCAGGGCTTTGCTGACGGCTTGCGCCAAACGCGCTTCGATGGGACGCTTTTCTGCGGTCGGTTTGGAGGATGCGGGCGCAGATTTGCTTCCGCCCCCGGTCCCCAAGTGCGAGGGACCGGGGGCACCCGGCGAGTCGGCGCCTCCCACCCTTATCGACGATGAAGCCGTCGCCAAGGATGGGGCAACGTCAGTCTTCAACAGCACGCGATCGACGATGGCTTCGATGGTGTGATTCTTGCGGCGATCAAGGGCCAGAGGCTCTGAAAGGTCGCGGATCTCGCCGTCGACGCGGGCGCGAAATCCTTGACTGTCAATCTGATCCAGCAAATCCTTAAACTCACCCTTGCGGCCTCGCACAATGGGCGCCATTACGGTTACGCGCTCGCCTTTGCCCAGTTCCAGAATCCTTTGAACAATTTGTTCGGCGGTCTGGCGGGCGATGGGCCGGCCGCAGTTGGGGCAGTGGGGCGTCCCCACCGAAGCATAAAGCAGGCGCAAATAGTCGTAAATCTCAGTGATTGTGCCCACTGTGGAGCGAGGACTGCGGCTGGTAGTCTTTTGCTCGATGGAGATGGCCGGACTCAGGCCTTCGATCGAGTCCACGTCGGGCCGCTCGATCTGGTCGAGAAACTGGCGCGCATAGGCGGAAAGCGTTTCCACGTAGCGGCGCTGGCCCTCGGCGTAGATGGTGTCAAAAGCGAGCGAGCTTTTACCGGAGCCGGAGAGACCGGTGACCACGGTGAGCGCATTGCGGGGAATGCGCACGTTGATGTCGCGCAGGTTGTGCTGGCGCGCGCCCCGCACCGAAATGTGGGTGATTGGCATGGTTGGGCGAAACGTTTACGGCAGGTTCCTGGTGGTTCGCGAAGTACCATTTCGGGTAGTTTGCAGCGCACGGTACCAAAGGCACTAAGGGTATTCTATTTGGCAACAGATTTGAGGGTCAACGCAGCGAGTAATCTGCGACAATCGCAAAGACGCAATTCGGGCTCGCCGGCGGCCTCAGCGGACCGGAATTCGACGACAGGCGGCGGGACGCGCACGTTGCGGCCGTAAAGCACATTAGGGGAGAAGCGGTGGCAATGGGAAATTTGCTGGATTTAGCGATGTTGATCCTGGCGACTCTGGGGGCGTTGGCGTTTGGCATTCTGAGCGCCTATGCGATTCTGCGCGTGGGCTTTGCGCTGATGCGCGCACCGCACCAGCCAGCCCGCCTGAAAACACAGCCCCAAGCGGCGCGAACCTCCTAAAAGCGCCCTCAGCCTTTCGCCGCGAGCCAAAAGGCCGAATCTCTACTGCGGATTCTGTGGATTGTTCTGCTGTTGCTGCTGTTGCTGCTGTTGCTGCATCTGCTGCTGGCGCTGCTCCATCAACTGCCGCTGCTGCTGCTGCATCATCATCGCGTCCGGAGTGCGCGCGGGCACGGGTGGCGGAGGGATATTTCCCGGCATATCAGGCGGCGGCGGCAGCCCGGGCGGCACCGCCTCCTGGTCGGCTTCATTTTCGGACGGGGCGTTTTGGCCGGAGGGCGGCGGACCGGTGGGGCGGCCGCTCAGCACGATCCTTCGCGGCGTTCCCTGGCCCAGGTCGCCGACCAGCAGAACGTTGTAGCCGGAGCCATCGAGAAGCTCGGTGAGCACATCGCGAGCAGGGCCGGGTCCGTAGGTGCCAAAAACTCGTTCGTCCGCACCCATGCCTTCCACCTTTGCGCCGGTCTTCATCGAAACGTCATTCAGAATCTGGTCCAGGCTGGAGTTCGAAGCCTGAATGAACAGGCCGTGGCTGTCCCATAAAACGGTCGCCTCGGTAGGCTTGTTGTTGGCGGGCCAGTTGGGAATGCAGGGCGCCGCGGGCGTCAGGGCTGGAGCCGGCGCAGCGAGCGGGCAAGGGGCTGGGACCGGAGGCAATTGCGCGACGGATGCCGGGGCCGGTGCTGATTGGGGTGCGGACTTTGCCGCTGAGGGCTTCTTGTGATGACGGGCAGGTGGATTCGCGGGGGTTGTGGCCTGACTCGCGGAGCTCGGCGCGGGAGTCGTGGGCGCTTGCGCGGCGAGAGTAAAGCCAAAGACGAATTGCGCTGCGAAAAATGCAGCCGAGGCGGCGAGAAGCGCGGGCACGCTTTGCGCAGTGGCGCAGGGCCGGCGGCGCACTAGGGCGCTGGACCCGCTTCGCGTTTTGGCGCGGCTTGTGGATTCCGGCTGCTGCGGTATGAGGGCTTGCATCGGAATCGGCTCCTTGCGCAGAAGTGCGGCACGCATGCGCCGCGGTCGACGTCGGCTCACTTCAGGCCGCTCACTGTACTAGACTAGCAGTGGCCGGGTGACGCTCATAGGGCCGTTGAAAAAAGAGATTTTATGGGTCCGGCCGATGGGCAGGGGCATCATTTCCCACCCATTTCCGCAAGAAACTCGGAAAAGGATAAGGGCGCGGCCGCAGGATTTTGGGGCTGGATTGATTCGGCCGGATTAACTGGGGTGGAAACGATGAGGTTGGGAGTGCGCATGCGGTGGACGGTTTTGTTGGTGTTGGCATTGCTGTGGGCGCCATTAGCGAGCCGGGCGGCGAGTTGCACTCCAGAGCCCCAACTCGGATCGCTCGACCGGGACGCGCTCTCCGCGATCGTGACCAAATTGGCAAACGCGGTGATGGCGCAGGATTATTCCACGCTGCAGGCTGTGCTGCTGCCGCAGGAGGCGTCGCAGTGGGACGGAATTCGCGCAACGGTAGAACAGGCAGCGCCGCTGCTGAAGGGCGGTCATTTCGAGTTGCGCAATCTTTATCTACTCGACGCTAGCGAGCAGACAGCACCGCAGGATACGCAGTTCTTCTGTTCGAATGCCGCAGGCTCGCTGACCGTGACCATCAACATGAGCGCGCTGCCGCCGGGGCGCTACGCCGTGGCGCTGGCCGATGCCGTGGGCGCACCGCTGGCTGGACAGGTGGGTCTGATAGTGGCGTGGGACGGTGCGGCGAAAGAGTGGAGGCTCGCCGGGCTGACGATTCGGCCGGGCGTGTTCGACGGGCATGACGGCGTGTGGTACTGGGTGCGCGGGCGCGAGCTGGCCAAGGCCGATCCGTGGAGCGCGTGGTACAGCTACGACGCGGCTCGCTACCTGCTGCTACCGGTAGATTTTCTCTCCTCGCCGAATCTCGAAAAGCTGCGCCAGGAGCAGGCGCTCATTATGCCCTCGCCGCAAAACGCGTTTCCACTGTCGCTGCCCGATGGCGACCGCACCTGGAAGATCGAGGCCGTGGGCTTCGATCCCACGCTGCGCGAGGCTGACCTCGGCGTGGTGTACGAGTCGACCGGCGTCACCGATCCGGCGGCGCTGCGTACCGAAGCAACGGCGGTGTTGAGCGCGTTTCTGAAAGCGCAGCCGGGCATCCGCGCCAATTTTCACGGGCTGTGGGCGTATGCGGAGAAGGACGGCAAGCGCGCGCCGGTGATAGAACTGCCGATGGAGAAGATTCCGTGAGCCCGACGCCATGTTGAGGAAACGCCAAATGCTCTGTTCTCTTCTCCTGGCTACTGCTATTCCGCTCTCAAGTTGCTTTGAGCAGAAGACACGCCCCGCGCCAACAATTAGCGGCGTCTACAGCCTTCACGTTTCTGACGGTTCAATTCATCACGGCGAAGACATCTTGATTCTTAACAGCGATTCGACGTATGTGCATCTTTATACGCACGGGTCGTCTGGGAAGGATTTGATGCAAAGCGGCTACTGGAAGAAGGATTCCGAGACGACGATTGGGTTTTACAATTTCGTGGCGTGGGACTTGTTTGGACCGCTGCCGGATGGCGTGATGTATCCCGATCCCGCGAATACGGGGTTCCCTTTGAGGCAAGGGATGGATGGCAGCTATGAAATCGAGGCGAATCCCGACCGTGGAGAAACTTGGGTGCAAATCGAGCGAAGTGCGCTCTGAAAACTGTCGGATTGTGTGAAAGGAATACGGCTAATGTCTTCGCTTATTGATCTACGTTCCGATACCGTAACGCGGCCCACGCCGGAGATGCGCGCGGCGATGGCGGCTGCCGAAGTTGGCGACGATGTGTACGGCGAGGACCCGACTGTCAATCTGCTGGAGCGGCGCGCGGCGGAAGTGTTTGGGCGCGAGGCGGCGCTGTTTGTGCCTACGGGAACCATGGGCAACCAGATTGCGATCCGTTTGCTGACGCAGCCCGGCCAGGAAGTGATTGCCGAATCGCGCGCGCACATTCTCGATTTCGAGATGGCGACGACGGCAGTTTTTTCTGGCTGCCTGATTCGCGCTGTGCCGGCCGAAGGCGGCATTCTCACCTGGAAACACATTGAGTCGGCCATCACACCTGTGGGGCCATTCCGCGCGCCGACTGGACTGATTGAAATTGAAAACACCGCGAATCTCGCCGGCGGGCGCTGCACGCGCCTTGATGTTTTGGACGAGATTGTTGCCGGCGCGAGGGATCGTAAGCTCCCGCTGCACCTTGATGGAGCGCGCATCTTCAACGCCGCCGTGGCGCTGGGCGTCGATGTGCGAAGCTTGACGCGCGGCTTCGACACCGTGATGTTTTGCCTGTCGAAGGGACTGGGCGCGCCGGTAGGTTCGATGCTGGTGGGATCAGCAGAGCGCATGGCGAGGGCGCGCATTTTGCGCAAATGCCTGGGCGGCGGAATGCGGCAGGTGGGTGTGCTGGCCGCGGCGGGGCTGATCGCGCTCGAGGACGGACCGAAGCATCTCCACGAAGATCACGCTAACGCGCGGCTGCTGGCCGAAGCGCTGTCGCATACCGAGGGCGTGTCGATCGATCTCGCCACGGTCGAGACCAACATCGTCGTCTTCCGTCTGCAGTCAGGGAAGGGCGCTGCCGATCTTGCGGCGCGGCTGAAGGCGCGCGGCGTGCTGGCCGGAGCCTTCGGGCCGGACGCCATCCGCCTGGTGACGCATCGCGACGTGAGCCGCGACGACTGCATCGACGCTGCCGAGGCGCTGAGCGAAGAAATTGAAGCGCAGATCGAGACGGCCGGCTTGAGGTAAGCCGGCCGCTTGGAACTGTCCGAGGTCTCCCACCCATTCCGCAAAGTGCGCGGAATGGATGGGGCACGGGGGTCTGAATTTACGCCCTTGCTCGCCTCACAGATCGTAGTAGAGGAAGAACTCGTAGGGCACAGGGCGCAAATTGACTGGGGCCAGCTCCTTCTCGCGCTTGTAGCTGATCCAGGTTTCGATCAGGTCGGGAGTGAAGACGTCTCCTTCCAGCAGGAAGTCGTGGTCCTTTTCGAGTGCGATGAGAACCTCGCCCAGCGAGCCGGGCGTGCTCTTGATCTTCTTGGCTTCTGCCGGCTCGAGCTCGTAGAGATCCTTGTCCAGCGGCTCGCCGGGATCGATCTTGTTCTTGATGCCGTCGAGGCCGGCCATGAGCAGGGCCGCAAAGCAGAGGTAAGGATTGGTGGAGGGATCGGGGCAGCGGAACTCGATGCGCTTGGCCTTGGGGCTGGTGGAGTACACCGGGATGCGCACCGCTGCCGAGCGATTGCGCTTGCGAGTAGGCCAGATTCACCGGAGCCTCGTAGCCGGGCACCAGGCGGCGATAGGAGTTTGTGGTGGGAGCGCCGATGGCGAGCAGAGCCGGTGCGTGCTTGAGCAGACCGCCGATGTAGTACTTCGCGGTCTGGCTGAGCAGCGCATAGCCCTTGGCATCGAAGAAGACGTTCTTGTCGCCCTTCCACAGGCTCTGGTGAACATGCATGCCGGAGCCGTTGTCGCCAAAGAGCGGCTTGGGCATGAAGGTGGCCGTCATGCCGTGCTTCTTGGCGATCATGCGGATGATGTACTTGTAGTTGAGAAGATTGTCGGCCATCTTGACCAGCGGGCCGAAGCGCATGTCGATCTCGCCCTGGCCGGCCGTGCCCACTTCGTGGTGGTGCACCTCGCACCTTGACGCCCATGTCCTTGAGCGCCAGGATGATCTCCGAGCGGATGTCCTGCAACTGGTCGGAGGGCGGCACCGGGAAGTAGCCTTCCTTGTGGCGCAGCTTGTAGCCGAGGTTCGGGCATTCTTCGCGACCCGTGTTCCAGATGCCTTCGTCTGGAGTCGACGAAGTAGTAGCCGCTCTGCGCGTTCTGGTCGTAGCGGACGTTGTCGAAGATGTAGAACTCCGCCTCCGGACCCCAGTAGCTCATGTCGGCGATTCCGGTCTTCTTCAGATACGCTTCGGCCTTTTGCGCAACGTGTCGCGGATCGCGCGTGTAGGGCTTGCGGGTGATGGGATCGAAGACGTTGCAGATGATGTTCATCGTGGGGACCGAGAGAACCGGATCCATCACCGCCGAATCCGCGTCGGCAATCAGCAGCATGTCGCTCTCGTGAATCTGCTGGAAACCGCGGATGCTCGACCCATCGAAGCCGATACCTTCGGTTGAACAGATCGTCCTCAAGGTCTTCCACTGGAATGGAAAAATGCTGCCACATGCCCGGCAAGTCGATAAACCGCAGGTCGACGATCTTCACACCGGCTTCTTTGGCAAGCTTTTTCACGTCATTGGGAGTACGCGGCATTCTTATTTCTCCTTTCGCTTGCATTCGTGATACGCAAGACCGGGTTGCATGGGTGGAGGCCGGCGGCAGATTCGGAAAAGCGTGTCTGGAGATTGAGCCCGGTCAGCGTTTCCTGTTTGCCCCTCGCGTTGCATTGGTCGGCGGCGCGATGGAGGTCCGGTTACAGGTTGCGTTGGCTCGAGGTGCGGAATCACCGGATACAGGTTTTCCGAAAGTGCCAAGGACAAATTGCGGAATCTGTCAGTTAACCAGTGCGATATGAATCGATGCTCCGTACGCCCCCGCGTGCATCAACTGTGCACTCGGGGTTGGGGCCTAAAGCAGGCGCAATTTCGCTGCGAATTGGGCAGATGCCCGAGAATCGCAGAAATGCTAATGCCAACAGCATAAGGAATCCGTGAAGATTTGGAAGTGCGGGCTGTGGAAAACCCTCTCAGCGGTGGCGCGCGATGAACACCATGATCAGCAAGATGACTACGGGAATGAGTGCCAATGCACCGTAATAAAGGATTTTGCGGGCCAGCGGAGATTTGCGATTCTGCCAGTCGCGGATTTCGTCGCGGTCCTCGACGCCGACCTCTTCCGGGTGCTCCAGATCGTGGAGAAACTCATCGGCGCGTGCGTAGCGATTTTTGGGATCGCGCTCGAGAGCGCGGTAAAGAATCTCCTGCATTTGCGGAGAGACGGAGGGGTCGGCGACGCGAGGCGGTGTCGGGTGATTCAGCAGGCGGTCGTTCATGGCGGCTAAGGGCGTGGGGCCATGGAAGGGCAGTTTGCCGGTGAGCATCTCGTAGAGAATCACGCCCATGGAATAGATGTCGCTGCGTCCGTCGCCGCGCTTGCCCTTCACCTGCTCGGGCGAGATGTAATCCGGCGTGCCCAGCGCGGTAGTGAAGTTGGCGTAGGTGAGCCGGCGCGAGGAGGTATCGCCGGCGATGCCGAAGTCGATGAGCTTGATGTTGTCGTTGTCGTCGACCAGGATGTTTTCCGGTTTCAGGTCGCGATGCACCACGCCATTCGCGTGAATGTAGGCCAGGGCCTTGAGCACGCCTTCGGCGATGTGGACGGCGCGGTCAGAGGAGAGTCGGCCTTTGTCGATATTGCGACTTTCGTCTAAAATGCTGCGCAACGAACGGCCCTCGCACCACTCCATGACCATATAGATGCGGGAGCGTTTTTCACCGCCGAACACATGCATGACATTGGGGTGGTCAAGACGTTCACCGATAGCCGCCTCGCGCTTGAAGCGATCGGAGAAAAGCGGATCGGCTTCCATGTCGGGATGGGGAATCTTGAGGGCGACGGTGCGGTCGTCGCGCAGATCGGTGGCGCGGTAGATCGTGGCCATGCCGCTGCGCGCCACCACCGCATCGATGCGGTAGGAATCAATATGCGCGCCGGGCTCCAGTGCGTCGTAAAAACTCATCGTGCTTCGGACTCCGTCCAGGTAGCTTTCATTACTGTATCGGGAAACAGGGACCCTGGAAACAGGGACCAAGGGAACAAGAAGACAAGGGGCCGAGGGAGCAAGAAAGTTTTCGTTCTGCGATGCGACACTCCGCGAATTGAGCAAGCTGGTTCGCAAAATTGCTGATCCGCCGGCCTGTGGTCGCGGTCCCTTGCTCCCTTGTTCCCTGCATTTCTCAAATCGGCAGCCGGTACGGCCGTCCGCGATACATGCCCACCTGCTCCACCGAGCGGACGCGAATAACTTGTGCGGTGGTGTTGTCGCCGCCGTCGATTTCGACGGCGCGGGCGACCAACTCGCGGGCGATCTCGGTGGCGTCCTTCTTTTGCGAAGCGATGGCGGCGATCTCCGGTTCGCGCAGTTCGTCGTGCATCCCGTCGGTGCAGAGAATCAGCACGTCGCCCGGCTGCAGGGTAATGGCCGTGGTGTCGGGTGAGACGAACATCTCCGGTCCCACGGAGCGAATCAGCACGTGACGCGAATCGGACGATGCGATGTCATCCTGAGAGATGAGGCCCATCCTGCGCTGCTCGTTGACCAGCGTGTGGTCCTGCGTGATCTGCCGGGCGTGGCCGTTGCGCACCAGGTAGCAGCGCGAATCGCCGACGTGCGAAACCACGGCCTGATCGTAGCGCAGGGCGCAGGCCACTACGGTGGTGGCCATTTTGTGGCCGTTGTTCTTCGAATTGACCGTGCGATCGTGCACGGCTACATTGGCGCGCTGGATGAGCCGCGGCAGAAGACTGATGAGCATGGAACCGGGTTGCGCTTTGCCGAACTCTTCGGTAAGCACGGAGACCACTGTGGACGAGGCGACTTCGCCCAGATCCATGCCGCCAACGCCGTCGGCAACCACAAACAGAAACCCATGAGAACGCGTCTGCTGGCGCGATGCAGGGACAAACGACCCCATGGCGTCCTCATTATTGGTGCGGACTTTGCCAAAGTCGCTGGCCTGGCCGAACTGTACATCTAACATGTGTGCCGCCGTGCGAAGCATTCCGCGTTGTGACGACGGAAGACTTCCGATCAGGGGATGGAGAGTCGAGCTTGAAAACGGCAATTGGGTGGATCCCTTCTCCAGCCTCTTGGTTCGAAGCCGGAGAGGAGATCCACCCAAGATATGAATCTGCGTTAACGTTCGGACAACGAGACTTGATCCTTTGCAGTTAAGAGTGCCGGCTTGCCTTTCGCTTTCGAGGAGCGGAGGAAGTACACCCCTCCGTAGAGGCCCCAAATGGCGGAGATTCCCAGAGCGGTTAATGGCTCCATCTTGGTGCCGAGGTTGAAGAAGGGGCCTGCCAGGTAAAAGGCCATGCAAGTCAGGTTGGCGACCAGGCCGAAGCCGGGGATGAGGTAATGCATGAGGATGTTCCTATCGTGACGCTCGGAATAGGCGACGATGCAGAGCAGGCAACTCAGGCCGTAGAGGATGAAAGTGCCGAAGTTGGAGGTGAGCGTCAGCGTGAGCAGCGAGTTGGGCAGCTTGGCCAGAGTGTCGTGTGGCAGGTAGCCCCAGCTGGAGAAGATGCCGTGTGGCAGAGCGGCGATGGCGGCGTCGGTCGGCGCGCCGGCGTCGCCGAAGATCAGCGAGATCGCGGCGACGCCGATGACCGCCGAGATCACAGCCAGCGTCCAGATGGCTTTGCGCGGCGAAAGCGACCCGGCGTGCAGCATGCCGAAGTGCTCGGGAACTTCCTCGTCCTTGCCCATGGCGTAAGTGACGCGGGCGCCGGTGTTCATGCAGGCCAGTGTGGTGCCGATGAGAGCGAGGAAGACAGTGACGGCTTCCGCCAGCATGAAGTACCTGCCGTGGCCCTGGCCGAGCAATTGATCGCCGACGATGATCATCATGTCGCCGATGGGCGCGGCCGAACTGGCCGCGCTTTGCATGGTATACCCGGAGTTGAGGAAGTAGTTGGCGCAGAAGTACTCAAACAGGTAACAGAACAACCCTTGGATGAGCAGCGATGCGATGACGGCGATGGGAATATGCTTGGTCGGATTTTTGGCCTCGCCTCCCATCGAGGTGACCGATTCGAAGCCGACCAGAATGAGAATGGCGACCGTGGCCTGGATGAACACCCAACTCAATTTGTGAACGCCGACGACAGAGGCGAAGTTGGGATGGGCAAGGAAGTTGCCGCTCGAGTCGGTGGGAGTGTAATCGATCTTGAACGGAACCGGCTTGCCGGCCGAGTCGAGCAGCGGCAGAGGCGTGCCGCTGGAGTCGCGCATGATGGAGCCGTCTTTGGCGGTGGCGAACTGGAAGGTGAAAGTCTCCTGCGTCTGCGTGTCGTACTGGAAGGCGGGCGCGCCGGCCGGATGGTTGGCGCGATAGCCGAGGGCCAGAACGCTGAAGACGATCAGGGCCGATATCTGAATCACATTCATGGCTATGTTGACCGCCGAGGAGGCGCCGGCTCCCTTGGAGGCGATCCACGCGACGAAGAAGGAAAAGGCCACCGCGACGAGTGCCATAAAGAGCAACCCGGGGTTGGAGCCGCTCATGAATGTCGGGTACAGGAAGCCTACGATGTATCCAACAAAGACGCCGGTGACGGCCACCATCACGCCGGGATAAACCCAGTAGTAAAGGTGCGAGGCCCAGCCGACGACAAACTTGGCGATGCGGGCGTATTTGAAGGCCTTGTCTTTGGAGAGCATGGCCTGCTCGGCGTAGTAGTAGCTGGAGCCTGTGCCGGGAAAGAGCTTGGATATCTCGGCGTAGGACACGGCCGTGGCCAGGCAAAGCAGCAGGGAAACGAAGATGCCCAGCCACATGGAGGGCGCGGTGGACGGCTGGCCGGCAACACCCGTAGTGGCTTGGATTTGGAAGGTGAGCCATAGGAAGGCGCCGGGGGCGATGAGCGCCATTGCATTTGCGGTCAGCTGGGTTAGACCCAGGGTAGCCTGCATCTGAGGTGCTTTCTGATCTGCCATGAATACTCTCCTGAGGGTTGAAATTCGTCTGGCGGCTCCCGGCGGATGGCCTCCGGGAGATTTCGAAAACATCTGACTGCAGCTCGTCCTCTGCTGCGTGCGTCGAACCGGGATGCGGCGTTGATTCAAATGGGTCCGGCCAGATCGAGCGTTGGCCGGTCCCGGCTGATCAGCGGTGAGCCGAGTCTATCGTTCAGCTCGTGAGGACGAAATAAAGAACGGAGGCTGCGGTTTTTGCGTTACTGGTGAGGTCCGAGAACCAGAATCAATGCCGCCGTCACAGTCGATTGGCCGTCGACCATGCCCGTGGCGTTCTTATGGAAAAAGGGCTCGTTGGACTGATCGTGACGATATTCCGCTCGTGTGATCAGGGTCTGCGACAGCTTGGGAACCTTGTACTCAAACGTCCCCGTAAATTCGTTCAGGTGCTGCGCGGTGCCGGTCTGGAATCCTTGCGGATCCGTGAAGTATTCATAGCGGGCCGCCAAGGCCACCTGTTTGAATTGCTCGTGGGGTGCGAAGGCAATGCCTTGCCAGTTGTTGATTTTGTGGTCTCCGGTGGCGTACTCTCCGGTACCGACCACGGAGTCGTTGTTCTGACCCCAGTCGTAGTTGATGTAGGCATTGAATTTCGCGTTCGGCGTGAGCAGCAGCGTGGTATCGACCAGGTTGCGATAGCCGTGACCGGGCAATGCATGTTCAGGGCCGGTGTAGAAGTTCAGGTCCCACGTGTACTTGGTCTTCACATAGGCGCTGGTCAAACCGACCGTCGCCCATCCGTTGTTCTTGGTCAGCACGTTCCAGCCGTTTACAACCTGCACGCCGATGGTTTCAGTCTTTGACACCGGCATGGAAGTGCGCAGGCCAAAGTGAGTGTAGGGAATGGCCCATGAAAAGAGGAGCGAGCGCGAATAATTGAAGTTGTCCTTCGCTTCAATGACTTCAGCGCCGGCCGAAGTCACGAATCTTCCGAAGTCGGCTTCAAAGCCCTTGGCCTTGGCCGGCTTCAGGCTGAGAAATGCCTGTTCGATATAGTCGCCTTGCAGGCCCGCAGTCACCAGTTCGTTGGTGCGGCCGTAGAAGAAGTCGAAATGCGCGCCGACAGGTGCGGGATCGTGATTCAACGTGAGCTTAACGGCGCTCAGATCGACCGTGTCGGTCTTGTCGTTGAAGTTGTAGAGGTCGTTGATCTGATCGTTTGCCGAGGTTGTTGGCGTGTTGTAGTTGTAGCTGTAATAGCCATCGATAAAACCCGTTACAGCCATGGGGCCAACCTTCCACGGAAACTTGAGCGGCGCTGGCGCCGGAGTTGCTGCGGGTGCTGCTGCGGGAGCTTGAGCGGCCGGCGCAGGGGCTGCCGCAGGCGTCGAAGAACCCGGCGTGAGAGCCGGGGTTTGTGCGCCAGCCACGAGCGCGATTGTCATCGCGGCTCCAGCAATCAATCGAAGTGTGACCATGGCATTCGGATGCATCGGCACGAATCCTCCAGAAAAAATTTGTAACGTTCGCAAGACACAGTGAGATCGTTCGAGCGCGGCGCGGCGCGTCCGCTCAAGCCCCGTCCAAGGGCCTTTCGTGGTTTCAGGGAAGTGCAAACGGTTGCGGTTGAAACTGCCTGAAAAGTCATCGGCAGTCAGCGTAGTGGCCGTTAGTTGGTGGTAAGAGTGAAACTGTCTAGCACTAGTAATGCAAACAAAGCATAAAGAAAATATGAGGATCACAAAAAGATTTCTCTGGAGCCGGAGGCAAGGGCCGCTATCTCCTTTTGCGCGCAGGGCATTACGAGACATTTAGAAGATGGCCGGGTGAGAGGTTGCGCGGCGTGAAAAAGGTCTAAAGAACCTGCTAAACTTTACTTTCTCCTGCTCAGGCGCTCGAATCTCAGAACATTCCGCATTGCAGCGGCAGCGATTTCCACAAATTGGACGGCCTGCAAGTTGGACCACCGGGGTGCAGGCCGCATGAGCTTCCAGATCAGTACCTGCTGCGCCTCGGGTATACGCAGTGCATGCCAGAACAGAAGGTGAGTGCCGGGTTGACTCAGAGCTACCGTATGCGTTCGGTTTTTGGGCCATGGCGCTCGCGCGGCTCGGGCACACGCGTACTTCTGTTCACGCTCGAGTCTGCGTTGGGCGGAGTGAGCGTGGTGCTCATGGCCGCGCTGGCGCACTGGTCCAGCTGGCTTCTGCCCGTGGCCGCGCTGCTATATCTGCTGATCGTGGTTCCCGTGGCGCTGCTGTGCGGCTTCTGGCAGGCGGTGATTGTTTCGCTCACGGCTGTGGTAGCGCAAAGCCTGTTTTCCGCGCGGCAGCCGGAGCTCGCCCTGGCCACCAACCCGACAAGCTGGATCGCCCTGGTGGTGTTCGTGCTTGTGGCCCTCTTCGTGAGCTGGCTTTCGTCGCGAATTACCGAGCACGCGCGCGAGGCGGAGTCGCGAGGCGGGCAGATGGAGAATCTCTACGAGTTCACGCGGCGCACACTGCAGATGAATCTCTACGTCGAGCCCGGACCGCAACTGGCCGAGCTGGTGCACGATATCTTCGACCTTGAAGCGGTCGCGGTCTTCGACGCCGATTTGCACGACGTGTACCAGGCGGGCTACTGGAACGTCGATCCCCAGGAGATGGCGCAGAACGTCTACTATTTCGAAACCACGGATGACGATCCGGAGAGCGGGATTGGACGGCGCGTGGTGCGACTGGGCGCGGTGCCCATCGGCAGCCTGGTGGTGCGCGGCGATACCAGCCCGCTGATCAACAACGCTATCGCATCGCTGATTGCCATTACGTTTGATCGCTATCGCGCCTTTGCCAACGAGAGCCGCATTGAGACCGAGCGGCGCACCGAACAACTTCGCTCTACAGTGCTCGACAGCCTGGCGCACGCCTACAAGACTCCGCTAACGGCGATTCGCGCGGCGTCGACAGGCTTAAGCGAGATGGGCCATCTTTCGCCCGGACAGGCAGACCTGGTGTCGCTCATCGACGAGCAGACGCGGCTTTTAGGCGACCTGACCACGCGTCTATTGACCACGGCGCGGCTGGATGCGGGCGAAGTTTCGATTCAGGTGGAGCGCGTGAATGCGGCCACGCTCGTCGAGGAGGTCGTGAGCAGCCTGAAAGAAAGGCTGGCCAGCATGAAGGTGGCCATGGAAATCGAAGACGACGACCTGATGCTGAGCTGCGATCGGCAGTTGATGGTGATGCTGCTGACCCAGTACATTGACAACGCGTGCAAGTATTCGCATTTTGGCACCACGATTACCATCAGGGTTCTTGCCGTCGGGGCCGAGGCGATTTTTTCCGTGCACAGTTTCGGGCCGGTGATTCCCATGGCCGACCGCGAACGCATCTTTGACCGGTACTACCGCTCCTCGAGTTACGCCAACCGTGCGGCCGGAACGGGGATTGGGCTTTCCGTGGCCAGGCGCGCGGCGCAGATCCACGGCGGCTACGTGTGGGTGACCAGCGACGAGCAGGAAGGCACCACGTTTTTTGCAGCGATTCCTCTTACGATGGAGAAGGAGAGTTCGGGATGATGCAGCAAGCGATCCGCATTCTGGTGGTAGACGACGAATCGGCAATCCGCCGGGCGTTGCGGCCTCCGCTCATGGAACTGGGCTTTCAGGTGGCCGAAGCCTCGCGTGGCGAGGAGGCGCTGCAGGTGCTGCGCGGCACCAGCTACGATGCCGTGCTGCTGGACATCAACATGCCGGGCATCGGCGGCATTGAGACGCTGCGACGCATTCGCACTTTCGCGCCGCGCCTGCCAGTGCTGATGCTGACCGTGCGCGACGAGGAAGAGGACAAGGTGGAGGCCCTCGACCTTGGGGCCGACGATTACGTGACCAAACCCTTCAGCACACGGGAACTGATTGCGCGCATCCGCAGTGCGGTGCGGCGCGTGAGAGCCCCGGCACGGCCCGAGGACGCGCCGATTGAGATTGGGGAAATTCGCCTGGAGCCGTTGAAGCGGCGTGTGACCAAACGCGGCGCGCCGGTGAAGATGACGCGCAAGGAGTTCGATATTCTGTATTGCCTGATGAGCCGGGCGGGACGCGTGGTGACTTACGCCAAGCTGCTCACGGCCGTCTGGGGCGCCGAGTGCCGCGAAGAAGTGGAGTATCTACGCACCTTCGTGCGTCAACTGCGCAAGAAGATCGAGGACGATCCTTCACGCCCGCTTTATCTGCTTACCGATGTCTACGTCGGCTATCGCTTTGCAGATTCCATGATGATTCAGCAGGAATCGGAAGCGGGCGGCGGCTCGCTGGAGCCAGAGCCCGACGGGGGCGAACTCGAACCAACTGAAGAGACGACGGAAGAAGCATAGACAAATTGCAACGCCGATCCGCAGAAACGTAGCGCCAGAATTTGTAGCGCCGGTCTCCCGACCGGCTGTAGCGCGGGCGTCCACGCCCGCGCTCGCCCAACATCATCACAAAATCAATTGGAGCGGCGCGATTGGGCTATCGACTTCTGCAAAAGGAATGTCCTTGCGCCGTCCCTACGGGACTTTGGAACTTACCTGGGAATCCACTTTCCCCACGCTGAAGCGCGGGGCTAACAAACGCTGCGCCTCCGGCGCGCTTATCGGAACATCACTCGTGCAGCCCCCGATAACCCCCGACACCCCGCAGCTATTCGTCGTAATGCAGCAGGCTGAAGACGTCGTACTCCTTGAAGCGCTCGCGGCCCTTCAGAAAATCGAGCTCGATGGCAAAGCCGAGGCCGGCAATCACGCCGCCTAGCTGCTTCACCAGCTTCACGGTGGCTTCCATGGTGCCGCCGGTGGCGAGCAGGTCGTCGACCAGCACGACATTCTGGCCGGGCGCGATGGCGTCCATGTGAATCTCCAGCGTATCGGTGCCGTATTCGAGATCGTAGGAAACGCGGGCCACGGGAGCGGGAAGTTTTCTGGGTTTGCGCACGGGAACAAAGCCGGCGTTCAGACGGTAGGCCAGCGCGGGGCCGAAGATAAAGCCGCGCGCCTCGATGCCCAGCACCAGGTCGATGCTGCGCCCGATGTAATGCGCAGCCATGGCGTCAATGAGCTGCGCAAAGCCTGTCTTGTCCTTGAGGAGCGTGGTGATGTCGTAAAAAAGAATTCCCGGCCTGGGGAAATCGGGTACAGTGCGGACCAATTTTTTCAGGTCCTCTACATTCACGGGCTTGCTGGTTTCCGGCATGGCGGTGCTTCGCTCCAGTTTCAGTTCTCAGTTGTCAGTGATCAGTTGTCAGTTCCTAGTCTATCGCTTGAGGGCAAGAAACCACTCTGAGTGTGGAGTGTGAGTGTAAAGCGTGAGTGCGAGTGTGTGTGCGCCGCACAGATGCAACCCACACCCACACTCGCACTCACACTCACACTGTCTCTTCACCACGCTCCGTCGATGCGGAACGACGACAGGTTCTCCGCTTCGCTGTCGCTGAGTGTGTGTTCGACGAAGCGGTCGACGCGGCTGCCGCGTGGACCGCGTTTCAAACTGGATCGAAGCTCGTCGAGATCGGCGGGCTCACCGGCGGCGACAACTTCCACGTCGCCCTCCTCGGTGTTGCGCACCCAGCCGCGCAGGTCGAGTTCGCTGGCCTCGCGCTGCACAAACCAGCGGAAGCCGACACCCTGCACGCGGCCCTGAATCAGGAAGTGAAGGACCATGGTCAATGGCCAGTTTTGCAGATGGGCGCGAGTGGGCGCAACTTTCAATGCCCTCGCGCTACACTGGAACTCACGATGGTCTTCGTTCTCGACAACTACGATTCGTTCACCTACAACCTGGTCCAGTACCTGGGCGAGCTGGGCGCGGAGGTGGTGGTGCGCCGCAACGACGAGGTGACGCCCGAGGAAGTGGAGGCCATGAAGCCGGACCGGATTCTGCTCTCGCCGGGGCCGTGCACGCCGGGCGAGGCCGGCATCCTGGTGCCGCTCATCCGCCACATGGCGGGGAAGGCGCCGATTCTCGGAGTCTGTCTGGGTCACCAGGCCATCGGTGAGGCCTTTGGCGGCAAGGTGGTCCGCGCCAGAACTCTGATGCACGGCAAGACCAGCGCGGTCGAGCACGACGGCAAGGGCATCTTCGCCGGCCTGCCCACGCCGCTTACCTGCACGCGCTATCACTCACTCATCGTCGAAGAAAAGTCGCTGCCAGCCGAACTTGCAGTTACGGCGCGGACTGCGGAGACCAACGGATCGGGTTCGGTCATTATGGGCCTGCGGCATCGCACGTTGCCCATTGAGGGCGTGCAGTTCCACCCTGAGAGTGTGTTGACCGAGGGCGGCCATCAAATGATCCGCAACTTTCTGGACATGTAAACATGCACGAAGCGCCGAAGGTCACAACTCGCTGCACGGGACCCTTCCGCGCGCGAGCCCTCGTGTTCGCAGGTAAATCGCTCGGCATTCTCGGCCTGAGCTTGGCTTTTGCCGCGAGCCCGAGCTCATGGGCGCAGACCTCGCCGCCAGCAAGCTCCGCGAATGAGCAGCCAACGCCAGCCGCGACTGCGCCGCCATCCACACCGCCCGATCAGCCCCCGGCGTTCAGCACACCTCCCGTCGCCATCGTTCCGTTGGACAAAGCGATCCCGGGTGCGGCGACAGATGTGGCTGGGCCGCTGCAGGCGTGGAACGGCCGCGCGTACCTGACTGGCAGCGGCAGCATTTCAGCCGGCGCGTCCACGGCGGAGGTCACGTTGCCCTACCGCGGAATGATGCGTGTGTGCGCGTCGAGCACCGTAAAACTGGCGGCTGACTCGAGTGCGCCGGCCGGCGAGGTTCCGGGATTGCTCATCGCGCTCGATCGCGGTGCGGTGGAGATGAGTTTTGCCGCGAGCACGGCGCGCGAAAAAAATGCTGACACGCTTCTCACGCCGTACTTCCGCATTCTTATCGGCGGGCCCAATGCGGTCGATGTGAAAGTGCGCCTGGGTGAGCACGGCGACACCTGCGTAGACAATGTCGGCGCCAACGCACCCTACGTGGTGGTGAGCAGCGTCTTCGAAGGCGGCCTTTATCGCGTGCAGCCGGGGCAGCGCGTGATGTTCGAGCACGGCAGCCTGCAATCGGTTGTGGACCAGGAAAAGGAACCATGCGGGTGCCCGCCGGCCGTCGCGCAGAACAATGAATTTCCACTGGCCCAGAGCGAAGGACTCGCGCCCGGTTCGACGCAGACCCCGGTGGTTACTGCTCCACCGAAACCTGCCGCCAATGCGACCGACACGCTCAGCTACAACGGCGCCGATCATTCTGCGCAAATCGCTGCGCCAGCGACGGCCGCTCCGGCCAAGCCGTCGGCGAGCGCGACGCCTGTGCCGCAAACTCCCGCGACGCCCGCGGCTCAAGCTCCCGCGACACAAAAGAAGCCAGGATTCTTCGGCAGGATCGGACATTTTTTCCGGAAGATCTTTGGTTCGGAGTAACACGGCAACCGTTCTTCGCGCGCCGCAGCTCGACGTGTGTTCTATTCTGTCAGCAGGATCGGTCGCGATCCTCTGTCTGCCTGGATTTCTTCCCCCGCGTGGAGCAGAGGGCTCACGATTCGACAGCGTCCGTGCCTTTTCGTCGTTCTATTGCAATCTCGTCGCAAGACAAAATCTCAGGGAGCGCGCATGGCGCAGTCATCTGCGGTTTCTCCTGCGAAACTGCGGGACGCCGACAGCGAATTTCACTTTGATGAGACGTGGAAGCCGCGGTTCAATCCGTGGGTCATCGCCTTCACCGTCACGCTCGCCACATTCATGGAAGCGCTCGATTCCTCCATCGCCAACGTTGCCCTTCCGCACATCGCCGGGTCGCTCGGCGCCAGTTACAACGAAGCCACCTGGATTCTCACTTCTTATCTAGTCTCCAATGCCATCATTCTTCCCATTAGCGGCTGGATTGCCAACCGCATAGGCCGCAAGCGCTTTTACATGAGTTGCGTCGCCGCCTTCACCATCTTTTCTTTCTGTTGCGGCCTCGCGAACTCGCTCGCTCTGCTCATTGTCTGCCGCGTCTGTCAGGGTGCGGCCGGCGGAGGCCTGCAGCCCAGCGAGCGCGCCATCCTGGCTGATACCTTCGCTCCCCACAAGCGCAGCGTCGCCTTCGCCATCTACGGGATGGCCGTGGTGGTCGCGCCCGCCATCGGACCGACCGTCGGCGGCTGGATTACAGACAACTATTCCTGGCGCTGGATCTTCTTCCTCAATATTCCGGTAGGCATTATCTCCATGCTTCTCACCAGCCGCATCGTGGAAGACCCTCCTTATCTCAAGCGCGTCCGCAAGAAACTCGGCAGCATCGACGGCATCGGCCTTGGCTTGCTTGCCGTCACCATCGGCGCTCTGCAGATCATGCTCGACAAGGGGCAGGAGAATGATTGGTTCGGTTCGAGTCTGATCGTCGCATGCGCCTTCATCACGGGCATCGGCTTGCTGGCTTTTCTATGGCGCGAGCTTACCGCTCAGCATCCCATCATCGACCTGTCGCTCTATCGCAGCCGCAACTTCACCATGACGCAGCTCGTCATGGTCGTCATCGGAGGCTCACTTTACGCCACCACGGTAATGATCCCGCAGTTTCTGCAGGAGGTGATTGGCTATACCGCTACCGAAGCCGGAATGGTGCTCTCACTGGGAGGTCTGGTGCTGATCGTTCTCCTGCCTATCGTGGGTTTCCTTGGTCAAAAGTTCGATCCCCGTGCCATGATCTGCTTCGGATTCGCGTGGGTCAGTTTCGGCATCTGGCGTATCTCCAGCCTCGACCTGAGCATCAGTTTCTGGGACGCCGCGAGTTGGCGCGCCATCATGGTGCTGGGCATGCCGTTCCTGTTCGTCCCCATCAGCGTGATGTCCTATGTTGGCGTCCCGCAGGAGAAAAACAACGAGGTCTCCGGACTCACTGCGCTGGCCCGGAATATCGGCGGCAGCCTGGGAATCTCTTTCATCAGCACCATGCTAGTGCGCCGTGCGCAGGTTCATCAGAATTACCTCGCTGCGCACGTCTATCCCGGTTCAGCCAACTATCGCGTAGTCGATCGGGGATTCAACGCAATGCTGTATAGCCGGGGCTACTCCCGCTCTGGCGCCGCCGGCGGCGCCATGGCTCACACCTACAACATGATGGTGCAGCAGGCAAATATGCTTGCCTATATCGACACCATTCACGCCCTCGTCATCCTCACCGTGTGCCTCATCCCGATCGGTTACCTGATGAAGAAGCCTCGCTATCGCTCCAAAGAGACCGCTCCTGTTGACTAGGGCAATTCAATTCACAATGGATCTGACTGGCCCCTCGGTCCCTGCGTTTCACATCTCCCGCGCACGCTCGATGGCGCGGATTACGGCCTGGGCCTTGTTGATGGACTCCTTGTGCTCGAGCTCGGGCACGGAGTCGGCGACGATGCCTGCGCCGGCCTGCACGAAGCCTTTGCTGCCAATCGAAAGCATCGACCGGATGGCAATGCAGGAGTCGAGGTTGCCGGAGAAGTCGGCGTAGAGGACTGCGCCGCCGTAGGCGCCGCGGCGCGCGGGCTCGAGTTCTTCGATGATCTCCATGGCGCGGACTTTGGGCGCGCCCGAGAGCGTGCCGGCAGGGAAGCAGGCGCGGAGCGCGTCGACGGCGGTGAGGTCCGGGCGCAGTTTGCCTTCGATGGAACTCACAATGTGCATCACGTGCGAGTAGCGCTCGACAAACATGAGCTTGTCGACCTTCACGCTGCCGAAGCGGCTGACGCGGCCCACATCGTTGCGGCCCAGGTCGACCAGCATTACGTGCTCCGAGCGCTCCTTTTCGTCGTGAAGCATCTCTTCGGCGAGTGCGTTGTCTGCGGCTTCCGTTTCGCCGCGCGGCCGCGTGCCGGCGATGGGACGGTACTCCACGTTGCCCTGGTGAACGCGAACCAGCAACTCGGGCGACGAGCCAGCCAACTCCAGGCTGTCCGAGTCTTTTGGCTTTTGGGAGGAGGTTCGTGCCGGGCCGCCCAGCGGCCCCTCCGGATCAAAGCGCAGGAAGAACATATAGGGGCTGGGATTGACGGTGCGCAGAGCGCGATAGACCTGGAAGCTGTCCACGCCGGGATCGACGTCGAAGCGCTGCGAAAGGACGACCTGGAATGCATCGCCGGCGCGGATGTACTCCTTGGTGCGGACCACTGCGGCCAGAAAATCGCTCTTCCTGGTGCGATATTTGACCTTGAGCTTGCCGGGCGTTTGCGATTTCTTCAGTTCGCGTTCGGGCAGGGGAAGGCTGAGGTGCTTCTCGAGTTTGTCGAGGCGCTTGACGGCGCGATCGTAGGCGGCAGCGGCGTTGCCGCCGGAGACGTCGGCTGTGACGATGAGCCAGATCTCCTTGCGCACATGATCGAATGCCAGCACTTCATCGAAAAAGAGCAGGCAGGCGTCGGGAATGCCGAGCTCGTCTTTGGCGCGGGCGGGCAGGCGCTCGATTTGGCGCACGGCATCGTACGCGAAGTAGCCGACGGCGCCCGCGGTGAAGGGCGGCAGGCCGGGCAGACGCGCGGGTTTGTGGCCGCCGAGCGCGTCGCGCAGCACGGCAAAGACGTCGCCCTGCATACGGGTAGTTTTGCGGCCCTCGGTGATCGAGATTTCGCGACCCCTCGCCACGATGCGCTTGAAAGGCGTGAAGCCGATGAAGGTGTAACGGCCCACCTGCTCACCGCCCTCGACCGATTCCAGGAGAAAGCATTCGCGCTGGCCCCAAGCGGCGCGCAGAAAGGCCGAAACCGGGGTTTCGAGGTCGGCCATGAGCGTGCGGCAAACGGGGACGAGCGTGTGCGTCCGGGCCAGAGCCAGGAACTCCTTGCGCGAGGGGTGGGCTGAGCGGGAAGTGGCTTTCACAAAGACTAGTGTAATTGGGCGTGTGCGCAGAAAGGGCACCGGGGAATACACTGACTGAAACGTCGCGATGGATTGTTCCTTCGGATCGGCCCAGGAGGGACTCTATGACACGGAGCGCACTTCTCATCGCCGGTTTTGCTGTTGCGACGAGCCTGTGTGCCGGAGAAGACCACGGATCGGCCAAGGTGACGGTTCTGGGGGAACACGACTTGCCCGTTTCGGGTGCACGGGTGCTGGCGATGCCATTCAGTGGCGCAGGATGTGGCTTCGATTACCCGCTTCCCGCGTGCATTACGGACAAAGCGGGCAGTTGCACGCTCGACCTTGCATACGGCGGACGCTGCGAGCTTGGCAAGTACTCTGTCAGCGCTTCGAAAGAGGCCGATGGGTATCCCAACCTGGATGACGAGTTTTACTCCGCTGCGGATCCCACTCACAAACCCACTGAGGTTACGGTTTCGGCGAGCAATCCATCGGCGACGATTACCGTGCATGCCGGCAGGCGAGCTGGGGTGCTTGCAGGCACCATTGTGGATGGGCACAGGGGCAAGCCGTTGAATGCGAGGTTAGAACTTCGCTGGGGCGCGAATCACGTTAAGGTTATCCCGGGAGGGGTGAATGGATTTACCAACGCGCAATTCAGGATCCTCATCCCATCGGAAACGACGGTCACCATGATTGCGTCGCTCAAGGGATACGAGAACTGGAGCTACGCGCCCGGCACAGGCGCCGGCCGGAATGCAATTTTTCTTCGGCCGGGCGAGGTACTGAAACTCCATATCCGCCTGCGGCCTGCGAGATAGAGGAAACGGCCAGGCAGGGCGGCTTCCCGATTCGAAAGCAGCATTGCCATTCCGGTGATGGGGCGGCTTGACGGGGCCCCGCAGGCGGCCTAGACTCACTGAGGTTTGGGCTTGCGGGCGGTTTTGGCTGCTCCTAACGCGCTGCCGGACAGAACGGCGGAGTTGGGCAGGGAATGGCAACGATCGCAGAAAGCCTGACAGATTGGCCGCCGCACGGATAAGCTGGATGAACCGGGAGAACATTCCGGTTCAGGAAAACCGGAAACGCGGCAGGAGATGGAGAATTTTATGGCAACTGGATCGCCGAGCGTGACGCTCGATCAGGAGATCAATCCCTGGGAGGCGCAAAACGCGCGCTTCGATTTTGCCGCGCGCAAGTTGAACCTGGACGATGGACTGTGGAAGGTGCTGCGCTCGCCGTCGCGGGAGATCATTGTGCACTTTCCGGTGACGCTTGATAACGGCATGATCGACGTGTTCACGGGCTTTCGCGTGCAACATAACATTGCGCGCGGCCCGTGCAAGGGCGGCATCCGCTACGCACCGGACGTGACGCTGGACGAGGTGCGCGCTCTGGCGAGCTGGATGACGTGGAAGTGCGCGGTGGTGAACATTCCATTTGGGGGCGCAAAGGGCGGGGTCATCTGCGATCCCAAAACGATGAGCCGCAATGAACTGGAGCGCATGACGCGCCGCTATACCTCCGAGATCATCGAGTTCATTGGGCCGGAGAAGGACGTGCCCGCGCCCGACGTGAACACCAATGAGCAAACCATGGCGTGGATCATGGACACCTACTCCATGCACATGCGGCAAACCGTGACGGCCGTGGTGACGGGCAAGCCGATCAGTATGGGAGGCTCACAGGGGCGCATTGAGGCCACGGGCCGCGGCGTGAAAGTGGTATGCGACGAGAGCCTGCGCTATCTGAATATGGCGGTCGAAGGCTGTCGCGTGGTGATTCAAGGATTCGGCAACGTGGGATCGAACGCCGCGCGGCTGATGCAGGAACGCGGCTACTCGATCGTGGGCATCGCGGAGCGCGAAGGCGGTCTCTACAACCCTACCGGCATCGATATCCACCAGTTGCTCGATTACAGGTTCCGCAACAACACCGTTCTGGGATTCCGCGGGGCCGAAGCCATGCCTAGCGAGGAACTGCTGGTGTCGGAGTGCGAAATCCTGATTCCGGCGGCGACTGAGAACGTGATCACCAGCCGCAACGCCGACAAGATCAGGGCAAAGATTGTGGTGGAGGGCGCCAACGGACCCACGACAGCCGTGGCCGATGAGATTCTGGCCGAGAAGCGCATCTTCATCGTGCCCGACATTCTGGCCAATGCCGGCGGCGTGACGGCCAGCTACTTTGAGTGGGTGCAGGACCGCCAGGGCTACTTCTGGAAAGAAGCCCAGGTGAATGACCAACTGGAAACCATTCTGCGCGACAGCTTCGACGACGTGGTGCGCTATGCGGAGGCCCACGGCGTGAACAACCGCATCGCGGCGTACATGCTGGCGATCGACCGCGTGGCGTTCACCATTAAGCAGCGCGGGATTTACGCGTAGGCGACAGACGTTCGGAGGGGCCGGCCTTTGGGCCGGCCCCCATGTTTTCCGGGAACAATCCGCGCGAAATCGGTGTCCAAATAGCAGTCCCTCGCTGCATGCCCGGCTGATGTCTTCCGGTGACTCATGAAAACACGCACGCCGAGCAAAACCGATTGCCGGACTCGCGTATCGCATCGAGAGGCGGCGCGGTTAGTGCTTGGTGCGTTGCTGATAATCGGACGAGGAAACCTGCCGCATATTTTCGCTCAGCCTTCTGGCGCAACGTCGACCGAGTCGCTTCCTTCGTTTGAAGTGGTCTCGATCCATGCGCACGAGCCCGGCTATTGGCCCTCGTTTCAGCGCCGGGAATTCACTCCGGACGGTTTCATCTGGCTCAATGCGTCGACGCAGGCCCTGATCGTGGACGCGTACGATCTGCGCGATCCAAGGCTGCAGCGTGAACTGATCCCTGGAGCGCCGAAATGGATCCGGTCGGATTGGTACGACATTCGCGCAAGAATCTCTGAGTCGGATGCCGACAAACTGAAGCAAATGAATCCCACCCAACGAGAGGCCTTTCGAAGGGAGTTGCTTCAGTCGCTGCTTCTCGATCGCTTCAAGCTCAAAGCGCGCCTGGTCCCTAAGGAGACAAAACTATTTGAGCTTGTTGTGGCAAAGAATGGCCCTAGAAATTTCCGCCAAGCAAGTCCCGATGAGAAGCAGAACATGCAATTCATCGATCTCGGCGACGCGCAGTTCAGCGCCTTCACATTAGAGCCGTTGGTGCTGTTTTCAGAGATGGAAGTAGATTGCCTGGTCGTCGACAAGTCCGGCCTCACCGGGAAATATGACTTCGAGCTGAAGTGGGCGCGATCTCCGCGCACTATGGCTCCTCCTGGCACTCCGGGTGCGCCGCCGCAACCCGAAGACGACGGCCGGCCATCTCTGCCACAAGCCCTCGAAGAGCAGCTCGGATTAAAATTGATTCCCGCCAAAGCAGATCTGAACCAGATCGTAATCGATCACATCGAGAAGCCCTCGCCGGACTAGAAATCACTCCGGAACAGGTTCGGAGCCGCCAACCCGAACGGATGGCCCATGAAGCGGCCCTCCTTGATCGGTGCAATAATAGTGTCACGCCACCAGAGACCCGATAGCGTGGCGCGCGCGCATGAATCTGCCTAACTCCATCACTATGAGCCGGATCATCATGATCCCGCTCTTCCTGTGGATTCTCTCGCCACACTTTCCGTGGCAGGGACACGGAGCCCAGGAGATTGTTGCGTCGGTGCTATTTGTGCTGGCGTCGATCACTGACGGTCTGGATGGGTATCTGGCGCGCAAGCACGGGCTGATCACGACCATGGGCATGCTGCTCGATCCGCTGGCCGACAAGATCATGGTGACGGCCGCATTCGTTGCGCTGGTGGCCTACAATCCCGACGTGGTGAAGGTTTGGATCGTGGTGGTGATCATCGGCCGCGAATTTCTGATCTCCGGATTGCGGTCGATCGCGGCGTCAGAAGGTTTTACGATCACGGCCAGTGAGTTGGGCAAACTAAAAACCGTCGTCCAGATTGTCGCCGTGGTCTCGGCCATTCTTGCGCATCGCTGGGAGCAGTGGCAGGTTGGCCCCATCGCGATTCCGGTGCGGTGGTATGCGATTGCCGCTATTTATTTCGCGGCCCTGATTGCCGTGATTTCCGCGGTCGATTATTTCGTCGGCTTCTGGCGCAGGATCGACCACGCGTCAAAAGACCGCCGCAAGGCCGCGGTGCTTTCGCGCGGCAAGAGCGTGAAGATCTCTTGAGTCGTGGCTCGTGAGTCGTGTCCCGGCGCAGTGACGCGAGGTCAGGGAGCGGTTCGTCCCACACGAGCCACGAATCACGATTCAGCTCACCGCTCCAACTCATACCGCACCTGGGCGAGCGCCCGCGACGGAGAAAGTTACTGCGCGCCGACAGTAGTGAGATCGATTTTGATCTCGGAGGGCGAGAGCAGCGTGCTGTGCACGAGACAATGATGCACGGAGAGCATCAATCCCTCAGTCTGTTGTGGATTCAGTTTTACGGGGCAAAGCACGTGGATGCGGAAGTTGCCCAAGCGCGTGGGCTTCAGAAGCTTTTCAGCGGTGACTGAAACTTCGACGCCGGTCTGTGCGAGATTGCGTGTCTTCAGGTACTCGACGGCATAATAGGCCGCACAGGAGCCAAGCGAAGCCAGCAGAAACTCAGGCGGCGTCATGCCGGTGTCTTCTCCGCCGTTTTCGAGCGGCTGGTCGGAGGTAACAATGTGCGACCGTGCCTGAATGGCGAACCTGACGCCGTCGACGTGCGAAACTTTCACTTCCATGTGAGCCCTCGGCTTCCATCGCGTTAGCGAAAGGGAAGTAATTGATCCCTGCAAAAAATGTCCTTGCGCCGTCCCTACGGGACTCCGCGATTCATCCGCGTGGCTCGCGTTCCCCACGCTGAAGCGCGGGGCTAACAAACGCTGCGCCTCCGGCGCGCTCGGCAGGATACTACCATGCAGTTGTCAATAACTTACAGGATATCGAATATGGCTTCAGCGCGCGGAGCGGGGAACTGCAAGAAGCCGGACGTCTTCAGGCAGTGCAGCCTCGGTGACGTAGGCCATTGCAGGCTCGACCTCCGCGGCCGCAGCGATGGGCACGGCCCCAATCAGCTCTCGAATGGAGTTGATCACGAGATCGGGCTCATCGAGATGAATCCAATGCTCGCTCTTCGGCGCAATGATCTGATGCACTGAATCGCCGATGTGGTCAAGTTGATTCTGCGTGAGCGGAGCGGCGTTTCCCGGCGTGAGCACGGTGACGGGAATGCCGCGGATGGGCTCGGCCGTGTGCATCTCTCTCACGGTATCGGGAATGGAATCGATGTGGCTGCGCAGTCCGGCGTAAAAGCTCGGGCCGCGACCAGTGCGCGGCGACGGCGGGCCAAACTTTGCGCGGCATCTTGCGCACTTCGGTCTTGATGCGGGCCAGCACGTGGCGCGGATTTCGCGCCTGCAGCGCCGGCAATGTGATCGGAGAGACTTGCCGGAATGGCCGAAGAGCGATGTGACCAGCAGGCGCGCCAGCCCGCAGCGAACCACTGGAAGCGCAAAACGAATGAGGCGATTGCCGAGATCGAGCTGCGATTGCCGCGCGGGATTGAGAGGAGGCCATTCCTCGCTGCGCATGGGGTCGACGAGGACCACGCCGGCAACTTCGTCGGGGTAGAGCAACGCGAAGCGGCGCATGACCAGGCCGCCGAAGGAGTGGCCCACGAGAATGTAGGGCGGCTGGAAGCCGGCGGTTTCGAGCATCTGGTGCAGCTCGGCGGCGACGTTGCCGGGAGTGCGCGGCGTACGGCAGGGACTGCTCCAGCCCAGGCCGGCGCGATCGTAGGTGATGGTGTGGGCGACGGTGGAAACGGGATCCTGAACGCCGCGCCAGTTGAGATGCGTGGCGCCGATTCCGGATTCGAAGAGAACTGTGGCTTCGCCTGTTCCATCTTCAAAGACGTAAAGACGGCAGCCGCGGGCGATGCTCACCCAGCGGCCGTGGCCCGTGTAGATGCGCCGGTCGCGGAGACTGCCGAGATGCTGATAAACAGTTCCGGCGAGAAGCAGAAGCGCAACGGACGCGAGAATCCAAAAAACGACGTGCATAGGCTACCCTAGAACTTCGTGAGCAGTGCGGGGTTGAAATCGGCGAGCGTGAGATTTGCCCTGGCGCTGCCGCGATCGAGGATGAGCAGCGTGGAACCGGACTGGCCACGCACCTTGACCTCGACCTGGTGCGCCGACCAGACGCCCTCCTCGTGACGGATGCCGTAGTAAGTGAACTCCTTCACCACGTCGGATTGCTTGACGGTTTTTTCCACGTAAACGGGGAACCCGATGCTTGGGTCGAGCCAGGTTTTCACCTGCGCGTAGTGCGTGCGATCGGAGGCGCCGGGCGTGCTTTTGACAATGACGCAATCGCGCGCACCGAATTTTGCATTGCCCTCCGAGGTCTGGCCTGCAAAGAAGTATTGCTGCTCGAGGAGATCTTCGTAACCGAAGCCGGGGCCGAGCGGACCTTCGCTCCATTTTTCAACGGGCAGAGCGGTGGGAGATTTGTCGCCGGGATGCGCGATCGAGATGGAGCTTTGGCCGTTGGGGCGCATTTCGAGAAGCGCATGCGTTACGAGGCGCGCTCTCACCAGCGAGCCCGGGCCGGTTTTTGGGGCGTTAGAAACTTCCATCCATACGCGCAGCACGCCGGGAAACCAATGCGCCTTGATGGTGATGGGATAGCTGAGGCGATCGCCGCCGGATTGCACCCAGACCAGGTGGCCGGTGGCGCGAAAGTCGGCTGTCTCGATGCGTTTGCGCATGGACGCGAGCAGATCGTTCAGGTTCAGCGTCTGTGCGCACAGCAGTGGCGCCAGCGCGGCGATGGCCGCTGCCCGCAGCGCCTTCGCGGTTCGCGTCATGCTTCGATCCTGCCATCGCGAATGCGAATGTGGCGCGGCGCATTGTGCGCGATGTCATTCTCATGGGTCACGATGATCATGGTCATGCCGCGCTGCTCGCGAATGCCGCTCAAGATCTCCATGGTGCGCGCCGAGTTTACGCTGTCGAGATTGCCGGTGGGCTCGTCGGCCAGCAGCATGGCGGGATCGTTGGCCAGGGCGCGCGCGATGGCCACGCGTTGCCGCTCGCCGGCAGAGAGCTGGTTGGGAAAATGGTTTAAGCGCGCCCCAAGACCCATCTCTTCGAGCAGAGACGCGGCGCGCTCGGCGCGATGATTGGCTTTTTCGTCGATCGCCAGCATGGCCACCTGCACATTTTCTATCGGCGCGCAGAGTTGGCAACAGGTAAAAGGCCTGGAAGATAAACCCGACCTGGTGCGATCGGTACGAATCGAGATCGACGGCCTTGCCCAGTTCGGATCCCTTGAAGAAGACCTGGCCTTCGGTCGCGGTGTCGAGGCCGCCGAGCAGATGAAGGAGCGTGGACTTGCCGCTGCCGCTCGGGCCGCTGATGGCGACATATTCTCCCGCATCAATCTTCACATCGACGCCACGCAGAGCTTCGATGCGACCTTCGTCATAGCTCTTCATGAGGCCGCGCGCTTCGAGTATTGGGCCGCCGGCGTTCATTGAGCTGCCGGCGTTCATGGGGCTGCTTGCGCTAACGGGGCTACTCATAGCGCAGCGCCTCCACCGGTGAGAGCCTTGCGCCGCGCCACGCGGGATACGCACCGGCGAGCAGGCCGGAGGCGATGGCGATAACCAGCGATTCGAGCAGATGCAACGGCGAAACGGACGCCGAAACGATGCTGGCGGTTTGCGGCAAAGTGGAGAGCAGGCGCAGCGCGCCCCATCCCGCGGCGATGCCGAACAGGCCGCCCACAAATCCCAGAGCGGTGGCCTCGGAGAGGATGAGCAGGATGACATGGCGGCCCTTCCAGCCCAGGGCGCGCAGGATGCCGATCTCGCGGGTGCGCTCGAAGACCGACATCGCCATGGTGTTGGCGATGCCGAGAATGCCGATCAGGAGCGCGATGGCCGATGTGCCCCAGGCCACGGAATGCGCCAGGGCGACAATCTGGTTGTTGGCGGCGCGCTCGGCGGCGGGATAGGCACGCGTACCGGGCAATGCGGCTTCAATAGCCGCCGATGCGCGCTTGACGTACGCATCATATGATTCGCTGCCGTGGGATTCGCCGGCAGGGACGGGGCGCAGCTTGACGTGAAACGCGGTGACTTTGCCCTCCATGCCGGCAATGATTTGCATCTGGTCAAGAGGCATGATGACGGCGCCGGCTTCAAGCGCCGTGCTCCCGTGGTAGATGCCTACTACCGTGAAATTTGTGCCCTGAATGGAAATCGTGTCTCCGGCCTTTTTTCCGAGATTACTGGCCAGCAAATCGCCCAGCAGAATTTCCGGCGCGCCCTCGTGAAAACGGTGGCCGGAGAGAAGGGTGAGGGAATCAAGCTCGTAGGAATTAGCACGCCAACCATAAACCAATGCATTCACTTCAGGCGTCAGATCCATGAGATTGAAGATCATGGGCGCCACTTGTGCGACGTCAGGGATGGCGCTGATTTTCGCGCCGAGGGACTCATCGATGGAGCTCGAGAGGAAGTTACTCTGGACGACGGCGATGTCGATACCGGAGCTTGTATACATGCGCATCCACGCGTGCTCGAAGGCGCGCGAGAATCCCACCAGGGCCACGAAGGCGCCGATGCCCATGGTGATCCCGACCAGCGTTAAGAGTGTCCTGAGCCGCCTGCGCCAGAGATTCTTCCACGCGAACCCCGTAAACGAGAGTTGGGAGGCCATTAAGTAGAAAACGTCCTTTTCCGTGAGGGGTCCGTGGCGATAGTTTATCGGGCCGAGGCGTCTCTGTCTATCTACGATCTAATTCGGTAGCGTCGCGGTTTGAAATCCGCAGGATTTGAGAGCTAGACAGGTTCCACTGCTTCCTCAAGGAGGTTGCGGCCTAAAGTCGCGTGAACTCGGCGTGATTCCCGGAAATACATGAACCATGCACATAACACTGCGAGCTGTACGAACGTTTTCAACAATAGAGGGAACTGCTGCGAACCGACACCGTTTGCGATAAGGACGATAGCTGCAATGATGTCCGTCACAGCAGCATAGAGCAGATCAAGCCCGACGAACTTGAGCGCCCAGTGGCTCGTGCGCAATACCGCCGTTGCTGCCGCCACGCTGGCGAGGATGCCAACTGCGACCAAAAGAAGTTGCAAGAGGAGAGCGTGGCTCAGTGGATGACGATTGATGTTCGAGACATAGAATGCCACGCCAATCGCGGTCGCGCCCTCAAAAGCCGCCAGGTAATTGAGGATTACGTAAATCAGCAGCCATCCGTCGACATCATTCAGATCTTCTTCTTCGTTCATCTGATCCTCTTACGCAACTTCATCTGCTCACTGGAGTTTTGCGCAAGATTGTAGCACCGGCCGTTCGCATCATTCTTAATGCGATGGATACCGGCATGGCCGTGCGAAGGTTAGAGACGGCTTCTGCGGACGTGCGGAGGGCGATTTCGAAGAAAGTCACGATGGGAAGAAAGGCGAACTACTACCCTCGACAGAGGCCCTTGCGGGATGCGCGACCGAACCTCGACCGCCGCGAAGCCTTGCCCCAAAAATTCTGAACTGTTGCGGCCCGGCCGCAGAAAGGACTTCCGGAGCCGGGCGCTTTCTCTGTCAGCGGTCGCGCCCTCTGGAAGCGCCGCCGCTTCCCTTGCGCGCCGTGTAGCAATCGCGGCAATAGACCGGGCGATCGCCTCGCGGCTCGAAAGGAACGGTAGTGGGCTGACCGCAACCCGAGCAAATCACAGGAGTTCCCTGTGAAGGAGCCGAACGGTAGCCGGATCCCCCCTGATCGTTTTTCTTTGCCTGGCGGCAAGGCTTGCAACGTTTTGGGGTCGAGTAACCACGTTCCTGAAAGAACGTTTGATCAGCTGCGGTGAAGGTGAAATCCTGCCCGCAATCGCTGCACGTAATTTGCATGTCTCCGGCCATAGATCTCCTTGGGGGGAATTGTACAGCCCAATTTGCAAAATTTTGCAAAGATTTCTTTGAAATAAATAAGGTCAATCGGAAAGCGGTGGTTTGCCGCGCTGTGGCTGGACGCGTAGGGGCCATCGGGGAGGTGGATTCCGCGATAAGGAATGCGGCGGTGAAAACGCTCAAATGGGATTGCCTGGCCGCGCCGACCTATCGAAAAGACGGACAGTTGCGAAAGGGTTATGATCGTTGCATTCAATCCTTTTAGCAAAGTGCGGGCCCTATGCGCATCGTGACCGTTCTTACATCGCTCGGCATGGGTGGAGCAGAGAAGCTGGCTCTGGCGGTAGCAGAGCGCATGGCCGAGCGCGGTCACGACGTGGCGATGCTTTCGCTGATGCCGCGTTTGCCTGAGCAGTGGCCGACGACGCTTCCGGTCACTTATCTCGACATTCGAAAAAATCCGGCGAGCGCTGCGGCGGGATTCCGGCGCGGGCGGCAATTTCTGCGCGAGTTCCGGCCAGACCTGGTGCACAGTCACAGTTTTCATGCCAACATTCTGACGCGGTTGCTCATGATCGGTGCGCCCGGCGTGCCGCGCGCCGTGGTGGTATCGAGCGTGCACAACGTCTACGAAGGCGGCCGGATGCGCATGCTGGCGTACCGCGTGACAGATCGATGGAGCCTGCGCACGGTTGCCATAAGCCAGGCCGCGGCGGAGAGGTTCGTGCGCCTGAAAGCGATTCCAGCGCACAAGTGTTCGGTGCGCGGTCATGGAATCGACACCGAGGCGTTTGCGCCCGATGCCGAACGCCGTGCGACGACACGAGATCGCATGGGGCCTGCCGCCTCGGGCACCGATTCCACTTTCGTCTGGCTGTGCGCCGGGCGCATTGCGCCGGCTAAGGATTATCCGAACCTGATGCGGGCTTTCGCGAAGGTGGAGCAGGAGCGAGGCGATACGCGGCTCTGGATTGCCGGCGGAGGCAGCGACGGCGCACGCCAGGAACTTGAATCCCTGGCCGATGATTTGGGGGTTCGCGAGAAAGTGTTTTTTCTGGGATTGCGGCGCGATTTGCCGGCGCTGCTGGACGCTGCAGATGGATTTGTGCTGGGTTCAGCCTGGGAAGGATTGCCGCAGGTGATTGCCGAGGCCATGGCCATGAAAAAGCCGGTCGTGGCTACCGATGTGGGCGGCGTGCGCGAAATGTTGGGCGATCAGGGCAATTTGGTTGCCGGCATTCTGGTTCCCGCGAAAGATCCGGAAGCCCTCGCGGCTGCAATGGTGCGAACCATGAGACGGAACAAGGACGAGGGTGCGCTCGAGGCAGATGCGGGGCGAAAACTCATCCAGCGCCGGTTCAGCATCGATGCTGTGGCCGATGGGTGGGAGGAGCTTTACGAGCAGGGAATAGGGAACGGGGACCAAGGGATTGAGGGACTAAGGAAAATATATCCTTAGGGCGGTGTTACGCAATTGACCCGCGGCGACCGAACAAGGAAAAGGGCCGAAGCATCATGCTTCGGCCCTCGATGCGTGTGCCAGCTTGCTCCAATCAGAACTGGAACGCCGCCTGGAAGAAGATACGGCGCACCGCCGTATTGCCGGGTGATGCGAATTGTCCGCCCGCCAGGCTGGTGGATTTGCCGAACTCGGGACCAGGACCGTAGAGGCCGGTGCTCGTGTTGAAGGTGGGCTCAATGCCACCGTGTGGCGCAGCCAGATCGACGTCGTTAAACAGGTTCAGCGCCTGCACGTTGAAGTTCAGCGAATATTTGTGGCCGGTGTTTCCCATGCCGCCGCGCCCGCCACCGCCTGGGCCGCCGAAGCCACCACCGCCTCCGCCGCGACCACCACCGCCTCCGCCGCCAGGGCCACCGCCGAAGCCTCCTCCACCGAAGCCGCCTCCGCCACGCGACGGACCGCCCGTAGCTTGAACTTTAGGTCCGATGCCGAAGGAGCGGCCGACGCGAAGGTTGACGGAGACGGCCGCGGGGCCGGTGCCAACCGAAACCGGAACCAGGCTTTCGCCGCTTTGCGGAACCACGTCGAGCGCGCCGAAATTGGTCTGGACTACGTCGTCGGGTTTGGCCGTTGAGCCGGCGTAGGAAGGCCGGTCGTTAAAGAAGTTGTCGCCGGTCAAATCGTAAGGCGAGGTGACGCTGTACGGAGTGCCGGCCTGGGCGATGAGGAAAGGATTGAAGGTGATTTGCCACGGGCCCGTGTAGGAACCCATCAGGAAGAGCCACTGCGGCCGCACGAATCCGGCGCGCCCGTAATCCTGCCTGAGGTTGTAGGAATTCGATGGATTCGATCCGCCTCCACCATCGGAGTTGGCCCAGCTCGCCGTGTAGAAACCCGAGAGGCTGAGGGTCGGCGTGAAGCGGGCGTTCATGTTGACAATCAATTGATTCTCGTTGAATACCGCCTCAGGATAGTACTGCTGCACGATGCCGAGATTTGGATTGGGCCGAGGCGCGGTAATCGTGGGTGGGCCGTTGGTGTTGTAGGTATAGTCTCCCGGCAGATAAGCGTTGGAGTCGCGCACTACCAGTTGATGGAATCCCGAGGAGTGCATGAAGGTGAACGTCAGCGTCGAGACCTTGGTCAACTGCCGCTCCAGGCTCCCACCTGCCTGCGCCATATAGGGCGAGCGGTAGTTGGGCGAGATCGAGTAGATCTCCTTCGTGCTCGGAGCACTTGATTGGCAGTTTGTGCTCGGTTGAGCGAGGGCATTACTCAGGCTGTTGCCATTGAAGCAAGTCGGGTCGGTGATATCGATCTGCACCTGGCTGTGGGCAGTGCCATTCAAGGTCTCGACATTCAACAGAGAGGTGTCACTGAAGCGGTCGTAGAAGAAGCCGAAGCCGCCGCGCAGAACCGTCTTGGATACGGTGCCTTTCTTGTGCCCGTCGAGCGCATACGCGAAGGCCACGCGCGGCGCCCAGTCGCTGTGATCGGCAATGTGATTCTGCGTCTCCCAGCGCAAGCCGCCGGAGAGAGTGAGGTTCTTGTTCACCTTCCAGTCGTCCTGCACAAAGAGCGCGCCGTTGAAGACGTTGGCCATGAAGGCGATGGGTCCGGTGGTATAGACCAGCTTGGTGGGCACGCATCCGCCCGACTGCGTGGCTGGGCAAGCCGCGGCAATCTGTGCGATGGTCTGGCCGGCCGCGATGCCGTTCCAGGTGTCGACGAAGGCCGTCACTGAGGGGAAGGTAAAGCTGCCGTTGAAGTTGCTGTTATTCGATTGGGCTATGCGATCGTCACGCAGCCAGGTGCCGAACTTGATGGCCTGCGTACCCTTCGTCATCGTGACGAAGTCCTGCAGTTCGTAGTGATCGGTGTGTTGATTGGTGTTTTGGCTTCCGTTGCCGCCTCCGGAAAATATCCCCGCCACGCTGTAGCTGGGCGCCGTGCTGGACGATACGCCGAAGCTCGGCACCGCGCCGATCGGAGATGAAGTGGAGTCGTCCCGGCGGTATTCGAAGCGCGTCTCGTTCACGATGCGGTCGCTGATGACCTGTGTATCGTCCAACTGCGCAGTGTGCTCGATGGAGTTGGATGTCATCGCAAGGCTCGGGAACGAGGTGGAACCGCCCAGGTTGTTCGTGACATCGTTGCGGTAGAACTGGTAGCGCAAAGTGAGCGTGTTCTTCTGGCCCAACTGCAGGTCAATGCGCGGCGAGACATTGAGGTGATTGGCGGGGCTGAAGAGACTGCCTGCAACCGATCCGGAACTGAGGGACCAGGTATTGTTGGTCGCGTCGTACACGGGGCCGCCCGGAATTGAGTACACATCGTCGGTCTGCGTCTCGCGGTCTTCCACGCTCACGAAATACGACGCCCACTTTGCCATCGGGCCGCTCACCGTGCCGTTGTACTGGTAGCTGTAATACGAAGGAAGTTCCGCGGTGAACGGGTTTCCGGTATTGAACTCGTTGTCGTTGCCTTGCCCGAAGAAGCGTCCATGCAGCGTATCGCTGCCGGGCTTGGTGAGAATCTCAATGCGCCCGTAGCCGATGTGGTCGAATTCGGCCGAAAAAGGATTCTGGTTGATGCGAATCTCGCGGATGGCCGACTTGGGCGGCAACTGGCCGCCGGTAAATCCGTCGATGTAGATCTGTCCGCCATTGGGGCCTGCCGCGGGACCGGCCAATGCTTCAAGCTCATTGGACAGCTCATCGGGATCGTCGGAAAGAGCATCGAGGTCAGAGCCTTTGAGCACGATGGCGCTGGTGTTTGCGCCGGCTTCGGTGCTCACGGTGGGCCCGCCCTCGTCGGTCACTACCACTTGCTGTTCGGTGTTCTCGACCGCCATCTTGACGTCCACGCTCTTCGATTGCCCCGCGTTCAGTGGGATGGGCGCGGAGACAAACGGCGCAAATCCGTTGTAGGTGACCTGAACGATATAGCTTCCCGCGGGCAGGCCGCGCACCACGTACGTTCCAGCGGCGTTCGCTGTGGCGGTTCCCACGGTTTTGCCGGCAGCGGTGGTCACGGTGATCTGTGCACCGGGAATGAGCGCGCCGGTCTGGTCGAGAATGTGTCCGCGCAGTGTGCCAGTGGTGGATTGAGGGGCCTGCGCGGAGGCTGGCGTGGCGGGAGTCGACATCGCGGGCGCGGATTGCGGAACGGGAGCTGGTGGGGTCTGCGGCGTAGGAGCCGGCGCGGTCTGCGGGGCAGCGGCCGGCGGGGTCTGGGGTGCGGGAGCCGGCGCTGTTTGCGCCGTGGCAGGCAATGCCAAACCCGCGGCAATCAGAAATGCAATCAAGCAATGCGACTTTGAATACACGATTTCCTCGCTTATGTATGAATGAAATGTACGAATTCGTTATTGGGCCGCTTCGCCTTCGCCGGAGCTCAAACTCCAGTTCGAAAGCAGGTCTGCCGCATCCGGAGCTTCGAGCAGCGGTTCAACTCCGGCGAGCAGCTTGACCGCGTTCAGTCCGGAAGCGTCTTCCGTGGCCACGATCATCACCGCGTCGCCCTTCTTGAGAGCGCTCAGTTGAATCTGTGGTGCGCGTTCCAGTACGGCTTCAAGACTCATGGCTCCGCCGCCCGGCCCGCCCTGGTTAAACGTCCGGTGGGCGCCTCCGCTCCCACCATTCGCGCCGGCGCCTGCGCCGTTTGTGCCGCGGCCGCCCGCTGCGTTGCCCTTGAGCCGCGTGGCGAGCATGGTGGCCACGTTGTCGTCAAGCCGCCGCAACTCCACATCGGCGGCGATGCGGACAGTGACGGGCTTCTTAGTGGACAGATCCTTCACCGTAATGGTGGAAGCAGCGGCATCCGTGGAGATCACGGTGCCGGGAATGCTGCGGAATGTGCCAGTAATTACGCCATCCGCCGCAAATGCGGTTCCATCGGCGTTCCTGGTGCCGCGCGCCGACAATTGATCGCCCGGTTGGATGGCGGTGATGGGCGCGCGCCGCGCCTCGTCGTACCGCACTGAACCGGGCGCGTAGCGCTCGAGCACCGTCGCCGCGGTGGTGTTCACGGTGACATCCTTGGTGATGGGTCCCATGCGAGTCGTCACCACAATGACGCCCGTGGCGGCATTAACGCTCTTCACCAATCCGTGCACGCCCTGGCTCCAGGCGGCAGTTTCCGCCTCCTGCTTCATGGCGACATCGGCCTGCTTGATGGCGATGATGCGCGCCGCCTGCGGCATGGCGCCGGTGACATTGGGATCGAGCGTGACCAGCACGCGATCGCCCACGGCAAGGTTGGTGAAATCGAGTGGCTCGGCCTTGGTCAGGTCGGTCTGACCCGGCTCGATGCGCTTGAGCGATGCGGCCGCTGGAACCTGAACCTGGTGCACATCGCCAGCATCGGTCTTGACTGTCAGGGTGTCGCCATTGATGGCGGTAATGCTGCCAAGATAGCGCATCACCTGCGCGCGCACGCCGGACGCCGCTGCCAGTAGAAACACGGCCAAGGCTACAACTTCCAGCACAGCAAAGCGACGCGTCTTGTTTTCACTTCTCATACGTTATCAAGCTCCACGGTCTTGGGGCGTTGGTTCAGGGACGCGTATCCCGCCCCTCATTTGCTAGACGAACTACCCCTCTAAAAGGTTGAAACTGTTTCCCATCATATGATGCGGGGTCTAAGTTTCGGCGAGTCAGCCGTTTGGGAGCGGGAAATTGCCGCTATAATCGGCCCGTGAACCCTGCTGTTGCGACCGCCCATGATGCCTACCTGCTGGCCTGCGTGGCCGGCACTGTCGCGCTTCTGCTCTTGCTTGTGGGGCGGTTGCGGCTGCACGCCTCGCTTGGCCTGTCCGTGGCTGCTCTGGCACTGGGCGTGGCTGCGGGCATTCCTCTCGATAAGGTTCCTGTCGCGTTCACCGCCGGGGCCGGCGAAATGATGGGCCATATCGCCATCATTCTGGGCATGGGTGCGATTCTCGGGCAGCTTCTGGCCAGTTCCGGTGCGGCAACTGCGCTGGGCAGACTATTGGTGGAGGGCTGTGGAACAAGGGGCATGCCCTGGGCGCTGCTCGTGCTGGGAATTCTGGTGGGCATTCCGGTGTTCTTTGAAGTGGGTCTGGTTTTGCTGATGCCCATCGTTGTGGATGCGGCGCGGCGCAGCGGGCGGCCTCCCATGCTGGTGGGTCTGCCGGTGCTGGCAGGGCTTTCAGCCATGCACTGCCTGCTGCCGCCCCATCCGGCGGCCCTGCTCGCGGCCACCGAGTACCATGCCGCATTGGCTCCGGTGATGTTGTGGGGGCTGTTGGTGGGCGTGATCGCCGCTACACTGGGCGGCCCGGTGCTCTTCGCGGTGCTGATTCGTTTTTGGGAGCGGCCGGGCAGCATTCTGCAGGTCATGCTTCCTCAGGATTCAGTCTTTGGTGGGCTAGCGGCTGAGGACACGGCGCCAGCGGCGGCGGCGACCACGCCTGGAGACCGCGGCGGCACGACGTCCGCGAAGCAGGAGGAGGGGGCAGCACCCGCTCCCGCCGGAGCGTTTTCTGCTCTTTTGGTGATCGTATTGCCCGTTGCGTTGATCCTAGCCGGAGGCTGGGCCGACGCCGTCGCAGCCAGGGGAACCGTGACCAACAGTCTCCTGCATCTCGCCGGTTATCCCGATGTGGCGATGGTGGTGGCTGCGCTGGTGGCTCTGGCCACGCTGGGCCGCAGGGTGCAGGATCCCGCGTTTCGCATCTCCGGCGGTTTGCGGCGGCTGACCGTCGATGCCTTCGCACCCATCGCAAGCCCGCTGGTGATTCTGGCTGCGGCAGGTGGATTGAGCGGGGTTCTGCGCGCCTCCGGTGCGGCGCAGGCCGCAGTCACTTTTGCCATGGGCGCACACATGCCGCCCCTGCTGCTGGCCTGGGCGCTGGCCGCGACGGTGCGCGTGTCGATGGGGTCGGCGACCGTGGCCATGGCTGTGGCCGCGGGAATTCTTGCGCCGATGGCTGGGACCATGGGCGTGCGGCCGGAGTTGCTGGTGCTCGCCACCGGCTCGGGTTCCATCCTGCTGTCCCATGTGAATGATTCGGGGTTCTGGCTGATCGAGTCTCTGTTCAAAATCGACGTGAAGGCCACCCTGGCCACGTGGTCGGTGCTCGAGACGGTGCTGTCGCTCACGGGGCTGGCGGGGACGTTGTTGCTGAGCCTGATTCTGAAGTAGCAGAAGACAGTGTGAGTGCGAGTGTGCGCGGCGATTCCTGACCACACTCACACTGGCGTTTTCTCACCATGCGCCCAACAGGCGGCGCAGCAGCACCAGTTGGCCGAGATGATAGGCGTTGTGGTCGGCGACGAGGAGCACTTCTCTCAAGACCGTTTGCCCGTCGCCGTGAGGAATCTTCGCGTGGAGATCGGTAGCCGGGTCGGCCACGAGGTCGGAGATCGCTTTGAGGTCGCGGCGAAAGGCGCGCACGCTTTTGTCCCACGCTTTCTCGTCCGGCGGCGCGGCCGTGGCGGGCCAGTAGCCCTCGGGCCAGGGAAGATGCAGGTAGTTTGGATTCCTTGTGAAATCCAGAATGTCCCACTGCGCGATGCGCAAGTGCTCAAGCATCTCCCACGGCGAGTGCTCCGCGCCTTTGGGGCGCTTGCCGCGCAGGGCTACGGGCAGGTCTTTGACGGCGGCGTCAAACGTCGCGTGGGCCTGGCCGCCTTTGAGCAGTTCGAGCAGGTGTTGGCGCAGGGAGGCGTCGCGATCGGCGGATGTTCTCTTTTTGGGCATGGAAGACCTTCCTCTATGGAGCAGCGGGAACGGGTTTATCGAACACGCAACAGCAGATTCGTCAGAGTAGCGCCGCGACGCAAGAATATTTGAGGGCGGCGCAGGACAAGCGAAGGATTCTTCAGCCCGGTTTTCTGTTCCCCGTTCTCTGCCGGGGTCCCCAGCGAATGATTTGTATTTGCTGGGGTGGCTAATCCCTGTTCCCTGTTCTTTCAACCACCGCCCGCTGCACCGCGAAGATCTCCTTCAGTCCCGCCTCCGCCAGATCGATCAACCCGTTCAGATCGGCGCGGGAAAAGGATCCCTTCTCCGCCGTGGCCTGCGTCTCGACCAATCCCCCATCGGCGGTCATCACCACGTTCATGTCCACCTCAGCCTGCGCGTCCTCTTCATAACAAAGATCGAGAAGCGCCGTACCGTCCACGATGCCCACCGACGTGGCAGCCACCATTTGCTTGAGCGGCGAGATCTTGAGCGTTCCAGCTCTGACCAGGGCGTCGAGCGCGAGAGCCAGGGCCACGGCTGCGCCGGTGATGGCAGCCGTGCGCGTGCCGCCGTCGGCCTGGATCACGTCGCAGTCGAGGATGACCGTGCGCTCGCCGAGGGCGTGCATGTCTACAACGGAGCGCAGGCTTCTGCCGATCAGCCGCTGAATTTCGTGCGTGCGGCCGCCGATCTTGCCGCGTTCCGATTCCCGCGGCGTGCGCGTGACTGTCGACCGCGGCAGCATGGAGTATTCGGCCGTGACCCAGCCGCGGCCGGAGTTGCGCAGCCAGCCCGGAACGCCCTGCTCGATGGTGGCGTTGGTCAGGACGCGGGTGTTGCCCAGCGAGACCAGGACCGAGCCTTCCGCGGTTTGTACATAGCCGGGCGTGAGAGTGAGCGGACGAAGCTGGCTGGGGCCGCGACCCCCGGGGCGCAGGGAGAGAGCAGTGAAGGACATAGAGGGATTGTAAGGGAGCGAGAGCCTGCTCCTATAACCAGAATCCCGACCGAGCCACCAGGGCCGAATCGAGCGACCCGAGCCCAATCGAGGAGGCGTGAAGGGCAGCAGTTCCGTGTTGGGAATCGCGGCGATTCAAGTGCCGGAAGGGGAATGCTCTGCCAAGCTAATGAAATAGCGCGAGTTAACCAGACAGGACGTGGCCCCCTAGTTCCATTTCGGGACACTGGCGTCCTGGAGCGTGTTCCCGACTTCTCCAATCTGGGGTTCTAATCCCTTTCGTTATCAGGAACTTACACTTAGCGTTCTAGTTTGGCACGCGACGTGTATAGATATAGGGCAAAACCCACGGCATTTAAACGGAAACGGGAAGACGAAGACGGGCGATCACGGAACAGGCGCCCGAGAGAACAACGAAACAGGGAACAGGAATGCCGTTCCTTAGCGAGAGCTCAGAGCTGCGAACTGGGACCTGAATACCAGCCACGCATCACGAATCACGCACCACGATCCACGCATCACGAACCACGGTCCACGAACCACGAATCACGCATCACGCATCACGCACCACGAACCTGCCACTGAAAGGACCCGGCGCATGCAGCAATCTGAAGAAATCTTGACCAAGGCCAGTACCAAGGGCACCTGGAATGGCGTCGAACGCAGGCGTGTTGAAAAGGTGGTGGAAACTCTGGCCACGTTGCGCAGCCGGGGCGAAAGTCTCTCTGAAGTAGCCCACGATGCGCGCAACATGGTGACGGCGCTGGGGCTCTACTGCGATCTGCTCGAGGAGCCTGGCGTGCTTGCGACTGCCTTCACGCATTATGCGCACGAGCTGCGGCTGGTGGCCGCGGCCAGCCGCCGCCTGGTCGAGAAACTGGTAACGCTCGACACCAACGCATTCCCGGACGGCAACGCGCAAACCCTCCTTCGTGCCGCCGACGGACGCGGCATCACGCTCGCGAGCGCCGCTGCCGCAAACTCCGCTACGCCAGCCCGGGGAAACGCCGCAGGCGGCGCGTTTCGAGGCCCCGGAAGCAGTCCGGCAGCGAACGCCGTCCTCCCGGGGGAGCGAAACCGGCGCTGGGATCTTCTGCCTGCTCTGCCCATTGCCAATCTTGCTGCCGAGCTCGTGGCGAATCGCAATCTGCTCTCCGCTCTGGCGGGCCCTTCCATTGTCGTGACCATGGAAACCGACGGCGGCGCGCAAGCAGTGCGTCTCACCGGCGAGAACCTGACCCGGCTACTGGTCAATCTGGTAAAGAACGCGGCCGAGGCCATGTGCAATGCCAAGACCCAGAATTGCCGCATTCACATCGGCCTCAGCGAGCGCGAGACCACCCAGGGCGCGGCGACCTGCCTGGCGCTCACCGTAGAGGACAACGGGCCGGGCATCGCCGAAGCGAATCTCGACAGGATCTTCATCTCCGGCTACTCGACGCGGGGCAAGGAAGCAGGGGCAAACGGCGACATATTGCCCGGCGCGAGCTGGCCGCAAAACCATCGCGGACTGGGGCTGGCCATCGTGCGCTCCATTGTGGAAGGCGCAGGCGGACGCATTACGGCATCGAACCGCACGCCTTGCGGAGCTTGCTTCACCCTCGAGCTCCCGGTGCGAAGTGCAGGGAATAGGGAATAGAGAGTAGGGAACAGGGAAAAGCTGATGTCTGACACCTGACACCTGACACCCGGAACCTGAAACCTGAAACCGGTTAGCCGCAACTTAACGATGTTCCAACCACGCACGAGGCGAATACAATGCTGGATACAGTCTTCAACACACGGGCCATGGAGTTCATACCACAACTCGCCGAGCCGGTGGTTCGGCTGCACCTGCTGGTGGTGGATGCCGACGCGGCGGTGCGCTCGGCCTGCGCCGAGATCGCGGCCAGCCTGGGCTACGCCGTCGAAAGCACGGGCGACCTGGCGCAGGCGCGGAGTCTGTTGCGCGGCCACACCGCCGACATCCTGCTGGTGAATCTGCCCGCGGGGACCAACGAGGGCTTGGAGCTGGTCTCCGAGGTCAAGCTGCTCTACCCCGACACGTCTGTGATCGCCATGACGGCTACGGGCTCGGTGAACGCGGCAGTCGAAGCCATGCGCTGCGGCGCTTCGGACTACCTGACGAAGCCCTTCGCCATGGACGAGCTGTCCACAGTTTTAGATCGTGCCGCGCAGAACCACACCACCGACACCGTGACGCGCCAGCTGCGCGAGCGGCTGCGCCTCTCTGAGGGCCTCGGCTCGATGATCGGCCGCTCGGCGGAGATGGAGAAGATCTACCGCATTCTCTCCAAAGTCGCCCAGAGCACGCATCCCGTGCTCATCCTGGGCGAGAGCGGAACCGGCAAGGAACTGGTGGCGCGGACCATCCACGCCTACGGCCCCAATGCGCAGAAGCCCTTTCTGCCCGTCGACTGCGGATCGCTCGTGCCCACGCTCATCGAGAGCGAGCTCTTCGGCTACGTCAAGGGCGCTTTCACCGGGGCCAATCGGTCGAAAGACGGGCTATTGGTTTCAGCCGAGGGAGGCACCGTCTTTCTCGACGAGATCGGCGAGCTGACGATTGACCTGCAGGCCAAGCTCCTGCGCGCGCTGCAGGAAAAAGAAGTGCGGCCGGTGGGCGCCACGCATCGCGTGCCCATCAAGGCGCGCATCGTGGCCGCTACCAATCGCGACCTGGCTGCCATGGTCGAGAAGGGCAGTTTCCGCAAGGACCTCTTTTACCGCCTGAACGTGGTCAACCTGCGGCTGCCTTCGTTGCGCGATCGCCGCGAGGACATACCGCTCCTGGCCGCGCACTTTCTCGATCGTATCAGCCGGGAGCACGGGCGCAAGTTCACTCTGAGCGATGAAGCGCTGCGCACCATGATGCGTCATGATTGGCCAGGCAACGTGCGCGAGCTCGAGAACTCCATCGAACGGGCCTGTGCGCTTTCCTCCGGACCGGTGCTGCAACTGGGCGACCTGCCGACTCAATTGCAACAAAGGGGCCTGGAAGCTCGGCGCGCGGCAGCGGCCACGGGCGAAGGGCCGGGAGTTGCCGGCGCGCCAGAGCTGAAGACGCTGGCCGATCTCGAGCGCGAGGCCATCTTAAGCGCCATCCGCACCCTGAACGGCGACAAGCTGCAGGCCGCCAGGCTTCTCGGCATCGGCAAGACCACTCTTTATCGCAAGCTGAAAGAGTACGGCATCGCCGACCCGCGGCACGAGGAATAACTGCAGCTTCTAGCTCCTAGCTTTTAGCTGTTCGCTGCTCTCTTGCAAGTGCGGCCTGCCGCGCCGGACCTCAACACCAGGCAATGAGAATGGACTCGCTAAAGGCTAAGAGCTGACCACTGACAACTGACCACTGACAACTGGTTTTTGAGATCGGGGAACGGATATGAGCATTCTGATGGTGACCGGAATCGAAGGCGCGCGCAGTTGCGGCGCCGTGGTGGGTGCGCAGTTGGGGATGGAAGTCGAGGTGGCGGAAGGGCGCAAGGCCGCGCTGGCCGCGCTGCGGCGCCGCGAATATCTGGCCCTGGTGATCGATGAATCCCTGGCCGAGTGCGACCCGGCGGCTGCCGAAAAGATCTGCGAGAGCGCCGGCCTCGCCATCCCCATGCAAATCAACTTTGCCGTCTCGGGAGCGGCGCGTCTGGTCCGCGAGATCCGCGCGGCGCTCAGCCGCCGCCAGCGCGAGCAGACGCTGGCCCGCCGCGCCGCCGCGGCAGCCATCGAGAGCGAGTTAAAGACCACGGTCGCAGGCCTCCTGCTGCACTCGCAACTGGCGCTGAACGGCAGCGGGGTGCCCGCCGCCGTGGCCGACCGGCTGCGCATGGTAGCGGATCTGGCCGGCAGCCTGCGCCAGCAGTTGAACGCGCCCTCCGAGACGCGGCGTGAGTCGCGCGTCTGACGCTGGGCTTGGGTTGTGCGGCGGCATTGAAGGTTGCTCACGTTGGCGGCGGCAAGTGTGGGGCGGGAAGGGCGTATCTCCCGGCCTGCCTTCTGCGCTATGCTGCTGCGTATGAACGTGACACGGCCCGCGATGGTTTTGATGCTGGCATGTGGCGCGCTTCTTCGTGCGCAGCTTGAAGATAGCGATAAGGCGACACAGGCCAAATGCACCGACTACCTGAAAACTCCGCTTCCCGCCGAAGCCCTTACAGTGTCCGCTCCCAAAGCGTGGCCCACATGCGATTCCATGAAATCGTACTCCGGCATTGGACGCAAAGTTGACTTTGAGACGGCGCGCAAATGCGCGTGGTCCGAACGTCTCGCGCAGCAGTCCGGTCTCGAACCCAGATATACCGAGGAGAGCGTCTTTGGCGGTTCTGCGATGCTCACCGTTCTCTACGCCAATGGCGAGGGTGTACCAAGGAATATTCCCCTCGCAATCCGATTCGCTTGTGAAGCGGGGGGCGCTCCGGCCGAGATTGCAATTCGCGTAGGACATCTGGAATCGCTGGGGACGACGGCTGCCAAATCCGGTCCAGCCTTCGATTTCTGCGACGACATCACAAGTGGCTTCATGGAAGGGTTTTGTGCGGCGTATGGAAGCGAAATCGAGGACCAAAAGCGCGCCGCTTCGCTGGATGCTCTTACAGCCTTATTCACGCCTGCACAAGGCACCGCCTTTAAAACGCTGCGCAGATTTGAGAAGGAATATGCTCGAGCGCACGCGAAAGGTGAGATCGACCTGAGCGGGAGCGCGCGAGCGATGTACCAAATCGATGCAGAAGGCACGCTGCGCGACGACTTCTTTGCGGCGATCGAGCAGTTCGAAATCGGCAAATATCCCGGCGGATCGAAAGCCCAGTATGCAGACGCCGATGTGCGACTCAACCTCATCTATCGCAAAACCCTGAGTGATGCCGAGGCGCACAAAAATGACTACGGAGCCATTCAGCCAGAGGGGATCCGCGAAGCTGAGCGTGCGTGGCTGAAATATCGGGACGCCTGGGTCGCATTTGCGAAATTGCGCTATCCTGCGGTGCCTGCGGAGGCATGGCTGGCGCTTCTGACCGACGACCGAACCTCGATTCTCGACGGCTCCTTCTGCGACATGGATGCTGTAGACGGGCCGTGCGCGCAGAAGGGGGACACATGGAAGCCAAGTCCATTACCCTAGAAGCGACAGGGAATCGAGGAGCCTCACCGTAATGACCGTCATCCGGCAGGAAGATTTCATCGCCAGTGTTCAGGCGCGCTGCAGTACATCAGCTACTACCACCCGGTGGATTACATCAGCTCGCTCACCGAGGCCTATGAGCGCGAGCAGTCGCCGGCGGCGCGCGACGCCATGGCGCAGATCCTTATCAACAGCCGCATGTGCGCCGAAGGCCACCGGCCAATCTGCCAGGACACGGGCATCGTGAATGCCTTCGTCACCGTGGGCATGGACGTGCGCTTCGAAGGCCCTGCGGGCGGCAGCCCTTCGGTTGGGCTTCAAGAAATGGTCGATGAAGGCGTGCGCCGCGCCTATCTCGATCCCGACAATACATTGCGCGCGAGCGTCCTGGACGATCCCGCAGGCGCGCGAAAGAATACCCGCGACAACACGCCGGCTGTCGTCACCGTCGAATTGGTGCGCGGCAATACGGTCGAGGTCACGGTCGCGGCCAAGGGCGGAGGGTCCGAAGCCAAGTCGAAGTTCACCATGCTCAATCCCTCCGACTCGGTGGTGGATTGGGTGCTGAAAACGGTGCCCACCATGGGCGCGGGCTGGTGCCCGCCGGGCATTCTGGGCATCGGCATCGGCGGAACCTCGGAGAAGGCGATGTTGCTGGCCAAAGAATCGCTCATGGACCCGATCGACATTCAGGACCTCATCGCCCGCGGCGCAAAGACCACCGCGGAAAAACTGCGCCTCGAACTTTACGACAAGGTGAACCGCCTCGGCATTGGCGCGCAGGGCTTGGGCGGTTTGACGACGGTGCTCGACGTGAAGGTGCTCGATTACCCGACGCACGCGGCCAATCTGCCCGTGGCCATGATTCCCAACTGCGCAGCCATGCGCCACGCGCACTTTGTGCTTGACGGCTCGGGGCCGGTCTATCTCGACCCGCCGTCGCTCGACGACTGGCCGAAGCTGACCTATGACGTCTCTGGCGCACGGCGCGTGAATTTGGACACCGTAACGCGCGAAGAAGTCGCAACATGGAAGCCAGGCGAAGTGCTCCTGTTGAGCGGCAAGCTGCTCACCGGCCGCGATGCCGCGCACAAGCGTCTTACCGACATGCTCAACCGCGGCGAAAAGCTACCCGTCGATCTGCGCGGCCGCTTCATTTATTACGTTGGGCCGGTGGACCCGGTGCACGGCGAAGTCATTGGCCCCGCAGGACCCACCACGGCCACGCGCATGGATAAATTTACTCGCCAAATGCTCAAGGAAACCGGGCTGCTGGGCATGGTGGGCAAGGCCGAACGCGGTCCTGAAGCCGTGGACGCGATCCGCGAGTACCGTGCGGTGTATCTCATGGGCGTTGGCGGCGCGGCGTATCTCATCTCGAAGGCGATTCGCAGCTCGCGCCTCGTAGCTTTCGGCGACCTGGGCATGGAAGCGATCTACGAATTCGAAGTCAAGGACATGCCGGTAACTGTTGCCGTTGACTCGAAGGGAACGAGCGTGCATGTGACCGGTCCGGCTGAGTGGCAGCAGCGCATCGCAGGGATTCCGATCCTGCAATAAGGCCGGCTGCGGTTCAGTCTTTTGCTCATTCGCGTATCGAGATCGAAATAGCGGCACTGGGCTAGACAACGTCGGATGATTGATAAGCTGCTATGCTCGAAAAACTGTGATGAGATTCGCGCTTCTCGCGTTCTGTGCTGCGTATTCTGTTGGCGCTGTCTGCGCTCAATCGTCCGGCTGGCAGCCGTCGCCGGGCCACACACAAATCCCGATCTGGCCCGGTGCGGCGCCTGATGCGCAGTCAGTGAATGGGCCGGAACTGACCAAGAGCGATACCACGCACTTGGTTGCGGGCCGCCCATGGACTTATATCGAGAATGTCGCGCGGCCCACGATGACGGTCTATCCGCCAACAGGCACAAACACGGGCGCCGCGGTGGTTGTGTTTCCCGGCGGCGGCTACCAGATTCTCGCCATCGATCTTGAGGGCACTGAAGTTTGCGACTGGCTTACGCAAGCGGGAATCACGTGCGTACTCTTGAAGTATCGCGTGACGGACGCCGGGCCTTATCCAAAATCAGGCCCCTATCCGGAGTCGCCGATGGCTCTCGAGGACGCGCAGAGGACGTTGGGCCTGGTGCGTTTCCACGCCGCGGAGTGGCATATCGATCCGCACAAGATTGGCGTCCTGGGGTTTTCCGCAGGCGGACATTTGGCGGTGGCGATGAGCGTCTACTTTGACAAGCGCCTGTATGCGCCGGTCGATGCGGCCGACCAGTTGAGCTGCCGCCCCGATTTTGCCGTGGCCATTTATCCCGGCCATCTGTCGCGCGCTGCCGCGGAGTACGATGCCGGCATGGGTACGAAGAAATACGCACTTCCTCCGCCCGATCCACTCGCGAACGTTGACGAGAACCTCGGTTTGAATCCCGACATTCACGTCACCGCTCAGACGTCGCCCACGTTTCTCTTGCAGGCAGAAGACGACCACGTCGACAGCGTGTACGATTCGCTTTCGTACTACATTGCACTCAAAAAAGCCGGCGTCCCTGCGGAGATGCACTTATACGCGCAGGGCAACCACGCCTTCGGACTGCGGCGCACCAGCCTTCCCATCACCGCTTGGCCCGAATTGGTCCAAACCTGGCTGGCAACGATCGGCATGATTCCGCGGTAGGCGAATGCAGATGGATGTCGATGAGATTCCGATATCGATTGACAACGCCATTCTGCTCGGGGTTGGTGAGCGAACTCATCTCAAACTGCCTGAAGCGCGGCTTTTTCCCGAGCTTTGACAGCATCCATTGTCAGTTCCAGTTTAAGTTGCGCTGATCGCTCATTTGGCTATTTTACGGAACTAGCGGTCCCAGCCTGAACGACGAACCGGAGACATAAAGGATGAATCGCGCAGTAGTCTAGCCGGAATTCGAACAACGCGGCCTGTTCAAGGAGCATCCTAGCAACGGAGGAGTTCATTATGAGAAAACTAAACACCTTCTTGGCGCTCACGATCCTTTCCACAAGTCTCATGGGCGGCGTGGCCGTTGCCCAGGACCATCATGACAACCACACTTATGTCCAACACAAGGAATGGAAGAAGGGCGCAACCATCAAGCAGGAAGACTGGGCTCGCGGCGATCAAGTCGACTACCGGCAATATCATCTGAGCGCCCCGCCAAAGGGTTATGAATGGCGCATGATTGACGGCAATTATGTTCTCGTGAACGTCTCGAATTTCCAGATCCGCGCCGTCGTCCGCGTACAGTAATTCGGCCGCATACAAATATACAAATATTGGGCAAGAATAAACTCTCCCCGTTGAAAGACGAAAGGCAAATGCGAGTCCTTGGACCCGTCGCGGCGTGCCAGGACTCGCACAGGATAACTGCGAGTTAACTCGCGGTCTTTGTCAGATAGCCCATGCCATCGAGCACGCCGCGCATGAACGCGAAGCTCTCGATGACGCCCGGCATAGGATCGTCCGGATGGATCTCGTACTCGAGATCGACGAAGCCTTTGTAGTCGATCTTGATGAGCGCCTCGAACATCTCGCGGAAGGGCAGGATGCCTTCGCCTACCGGGACCTGGCTTTCGCGGCTCTGGAAATTGGTCAGATCCTTCACGTGCATGTCGTAGAGGCGCGGACCTGCGGCGTGGATGGCTTCAACGAGGTTGGCTCCGGCGCGCGCGGCGTGGCCCACGTCGATGCAGCAGCCGATGCGTGGGTCGAGATCCTTCACAATCTTGAGCACGTCGAACGGGGAGTGGTAGATCTTGTCCTCGGGGCCGTGATTGTGGATGGCGAGGCGGATGTCGTACTCGCGCACAAACTTCTCAATGCGGGGCAACGTGGTGGGAGCGGGATCGCCGGCCACAATGACGTTGATGCCCGCGCGCTTGGCGTATTCAAATTTCGATCGGATGTCATCGTCGTCATCTTTGGGAAAAGAGAGGGTGCCGGCGGCGTGGAGCTTGATGCCGGCAGCAGCGTAGTCGGCCAGCGCCTGGGCTTCGAGCGCGGGATCCATCGGCAGATGGTCCTTCACGTCCTTGCAGTTCAAGTCGGTAAGGTTGAGCTGCTTCATGAAGCCGATGAGTTGCGCGCGCGTGAAGTTCCGAAATGTGTAGCTGGCAAGGCCGAGACGAACCGGCGAGGGCTTTCCCGCTGCGGGAACGGCCTGAGCCTGTGCGGATGCGGGATTGATGAAGGCTGTGGCGGCAGTGGAGGCGGCAACAAACGTAGACGATTGCAGAAAACTGCGACGCGAAAAGTTGTTTTTCATGGCGGAAGCCATTATAGGGGTTCGCGATCCAGCGGGCCAGCTAGAGCAGAATCCACGGAACAATGCCCAGCGAATTGTCGTGAAAGGTGGCGTTTTCTTAAGGAAAACGCCACTTGGCGGGCGTGCCGTCGGATACACCTGCCTGGATTCTGCTATAGGCGGAGATCAGCGGGGGTTTGGAGACCCCCGCGACAGACGGTCCGGAGACCAGCGCTACTCTTCGGTCGCGCCGCTCGTCTACTGCTTTCCGAAGCGGTAGACAATCCCCCCCGTAAAGCCGAAGGCGCCCTGCACGGTCGAGCCGAAACCGGTGGCGAAATACTCCGGCGCGAGTTTGAAGGCGACGCTTGGGGTGAGGTTGTATTCGCCGACGACGCTGGCGGTGGCGGCAAAGGTACTGCCAGTGGGATAGAGCAAGCAGTTGCCGGGAGTGGCGCAAAGGGAGCCCTCGCCATTGGTGTCACCGGTGAAGTTGCCGTAGGCCCAGCCGCCCATCACACGTCCCGAAATGGAGTACTTGGGTTGCAGGTAAAAACGGTAGATGGGGCCGAAGAGCACGTTGTACATGCTGATCTGCGGCCGGGTGAAAGCGCCCTGGCTCAACGGAGTGATGCCGACATAGGCGATTCCGGTGTAGCCGCGGCCGTCGAGCGTGTAACCGAGCCGCTCACTTGAAAAGCGGGTCAGGCCCGTTTCCCATGCGTAAAAAGTGGTGCGTTGCAACGAGGGACCGGGCGTGAAGCGCAGGTAGCCCCCGTCCACGTAGGTCTCCCATTTGTGGTCATAGGCGTCATGAACGGCCGTGGCGCGGCGCTGTTCGCGGCGCATGCGGATGCGTGCCTGGACATTGATTTGACCCTGGGATTCCTGGGCGGATTGCTGACTGGAGCTGGTCTGATCTCCGGATTGACTTTGGTCCGGCGTGGTGCTCGATGATGAACTGCCAGAGCTTTGTGCGAATGCGGCTGGCATGGCCGGCAATGCGAACGCCAGCAAAAGGGCGAGACGGCGAAAAGATTGCATCGGTATCGGGATTCCTCCACGGGAGTGCGAGAGCGGACCCAAACATTCGAGCCCCCAGGAAGCGAATCTTGCTTCATGAGGTGGAAATGGCCGGCACGCTCCCCCCAATTGGTATTAAAACATCTTGGGGGGAGCATTGCGCCGGGTTGGTCCCTGGCTTGCTTTGTTTGGCCTGCTCTGCTTTGACGCGCGGAGGAGTGAAGCGGCAACTGCGAGGCTAAACAATCGCCTTCAGATCGGCCAGCAACTGGGCCTGATCGAAGCCGCTGGGCGAGCCTTTGGCAGCCAGCCAGTTTTGACTGAGCAAGGTGTGCGCCTCGTCGCAGTACTCGTTCCAGAAGGCCAGGGTCATGGTCTGCGGAGCACCCCACGTGATGCAGGTGAATCCGTTCTGGTCGTACTTGGGTACAAAGACGCAGTGACCGCCCCAACTGCCGGGCTCGGCATTGGCGCCACCGTTCGGCACCACGTCCCAAACTGTCTGTGTTTGGGCGGTGATGGGCATTGACAGGCCAATGTAAACGCCGCCAAAGAGGGCAATCGACTGTTGTATCTCGGTGAGGCTTGCGGGTTTGGGATCGGCAAAGGCGGTAAGCACGTGGCCTGCGAAGCCCTGCTTCTTCCAATCGTTCAGAACATCGAGCTCCACGCCGCCGTTGTCGGTGCTCGGGTCGCCGGGCTTTTAGCCGTCCCATTTCTCGTAGAAGCTGAGGATCGTGGCGTCCGGGACGGTGACCATCGCTGCCGGTGTTTGCGGTCCACACCTGCACAGCGTGGCCGCAACCGGCGATGGTGCAGTCGCCCAGGCCGTCGGGATATTTCGGCTCTGCCGGGTCGGGGCCATTGATCATCATGCCCCAGGAGGTAATGCCCTTGGTCCAGTCGACCGCGGGTGGAGGTGGAGGCAGGCTGGGCGTCAGGTAATCGCCCAGCATCAGCGTACGGCTATCGGTCTTGATGGCCTTGCGGCCGAGTCTCATTTTGGAGTGATCTGCCATGGGAGAGGTCCTTTCGGGCGCATCTATTGGGGAGAGAACCGTGGGGTGGAAGGCGATGGGGAAGTGATGCGCCCCATCAGTCTAGCTCCATTTCTGGATGCGTACCTGTTATTGTTGCGTAAACCGCCGAAATGATATGCAAAAGGCGTGAAAGAAAAAACGGGGTTAGCGGAGCTCGCGGAACTAGCCTGGCTCCCGCTCAACGCCAGTCAGTCGGCCGGTCCGTGGTGGGCGGAAAAGACCGCTGGGGTTGAAAGATAAAATTGCGGCACGGAGGGAGCAGGAAAACATGGGTCGCATCGTATTCGGAGTGATTTTAGGGCTGCTTCTGGCGCCTTTGGCGCTGTTCGCGTGGTTTCAATGGGGGCACGCGCCGGTGGCTGTAGCCGACCCGCCGCTGCCTATGGAAAAGCAGATTATGCATGTGGCGCTTGATGCGCGGATTACGCGCGAAATGCAGGCAAACCCTCCCATTCAGGCCGACCAGGACAATCTCACGGCGGGGGCAGAGGTTTACCGCGACCAATGCGCCTCCTGCCATGGGTTTTATGGCAAGCCCTCAAGCATTGGCGCGCACATGTATCCCAGCGCTCCCGAGCTGTGGCAGAAGCACAATAACAGCGACGTGGTGGGCGTGAGCGATGACTCGCCGGGCGAGACCTACTGGAAAGTGGCGAACGGGATCCGCCTCACCGGTATGCCGTCTTTCAAGGACACGCTCACCGACACGCAGATGTGGCAGGTAAGCCTGCTGCTGGCCAACGCGGATAAGCCATTGCCACCTGCGGCGGTTGCCATCGTGCACGGCGGGCAGCCGGCTGCAGCGCCGCATGCAGCCCCCCCTGTTGTGCAGGAGCATTGAGCCGGGGACGGCAGCCGGTCGCGCCGGTCCAAATCGATTTGGGGATGAAAGGGAAGTGGCAGCATGAGTTTCCTCAATACGCTCAAGAAGGGCCTCGGGTTTGTTTTGCTCAGCATGGGCGTTTCGCGGCCCGCGCCGAAGCCGAAGCCCGAGACAAAGCCCGAGGCCAAGGCCAGCGCCGGCGAATAGGCCGCATCCGGCAGACAACTCACTGCGGGCCTCGGTCTTCCGCCGCACTCCTCGTACAATGAAAGAGGAAGCCCACCCTACGCGGCCGATGGCGGAATCAGAAAATAACAAGATCAAATCCGGCTCTGAACTCGGGGCAAAACCCGGGGCAAAGTCCGGGCTGGGCGAACCCCGCGGCGAAACGCGTCGCAAGCCGGATGAGGACCACGTAGCCGGCAAGGTATATGACGCCCATTTGATGCGGCGGCTGGGCCACTACGTGCGCCCCTATTGGCTTGCAGGCGGGCATAGCCTCGCTCGCCGTCACCCTGAAGTCACTCTGCGACGTGGCGGGACCGATCCTTGTGATGGTGGCCGTCGACCGCTATCTTGCGCCCGACCTGGCCGCAAAAGATCCCTCAAACGCAGTGGCGCATTGGGTTGCGAATGCCAGCCCCCTTGCCCGCCTGCTTCCAGCGGATGCCGTCGCGGGCGTCACGCGGCTCGCCGCCATCTACCTGACGATGCTGGTTTCGGCCTATCTCTTCCAGTTCGTCCAGGTCTACCTGATGCAGTGGACCGGCCAGAAGATCATGTTCGATCTGCGCCGCGAATATTTTCCGTCACATGCAGCGCATGCACGTCGGCTTCTTCGACGTGAATCCCGTGGGGCGGCTGGTCACGCGTCTCACCTCGGACGTGGACGCCGTCAACGACATGTTCACCGACGGCGTGCTGGCCATTGTCAACGACTTTTTCATGCTCACCATCATGGCCGCCGTCATGCTCGCCATCAGTTGGTGGCTGGCGCTGCTGGCCTTTGCCGTGCTGCCGCTGATTCTCATCGTCACGCGCATTTTCCGCGACCATGTTCGCGAGAGCTTCCGCCGCGTGCGCACCGCCATCGCGCGCATCAACAGCTTTACCCAGGAGCACATTTCGGGCATGAGCGTGGTGCAGCTCTTCAATCGCGAAGAGCGCGCCTACAAGGACTTCGAAGCCGTGAACCGGCAGCACATGATCGCCTTCAAGGACACGATCCTTGCCTACGCGCTCTACTACCCGGCGGTCGATTTTCTTTCGTCGGTGGCGATTGCGCTCGTGGTGTGGCGCGGCGGCTTCGGCGTGCTGCACCTGCCGCCCACGGTCACCATCGGCGTGCTCATCATGTTCACGCAGTTCTCGCTGCGCTTCTGGCGGCCGATTCAGGACCTGAGCGACAAGTACAACATCCTGCAAGCCGCCATGGCCGCCTGCGAGCGCATCTTCAAGCTCATGGATTCAGCGCCGGAGATTGTCAGTCCCGTGCACCCCGCTAGCCGGCGACGGATCGAACCGCATTGAATTCCGGCACGTCTGGTTCACCTATCAGAAACTCACCGATGCGCAGAAGGCCGCTGTCGCAAAAGCCGCTTTGAAAGGACACGACTTTAGTCGTGCCAATCAAGCCGTGAGTTCAGACGGGGCTTTAGCCCTTGAGGGAAATCCTGATGCCGAAGCCTTGGCCAGCCTTGACGACATCGAGTGGATTCTCAAAGACGTTTCCTTCACCATCGAGCCCGGGCAGACGATAGCCATTGTCGGCCACACCGGCGCCGGCAAAACCACGCTCACCAGCCTGATGATGCGCTTCTACGATGTCACCGCAGGCCGCATCCTCATCGACGGCGTAGACCTGCGCGAACACGATCTGACCGCGCTGCGCCGCCACTTCGCAGTCGTGTTGCAGGATCCGTTCCTCTTTTCCGGCACCATCGGCGAAAACATCCGCCTCGGCAACGAACAAATCACCGACGCCACGATGCGCCATGCGGCGAGGGACGTCAACGTGCTCGACTTCATCGAATCGCTTCCCAACGGCTTCGACGAGCCGGTGCGCGAGCGCGGCAACTCGCTCTCGACGGGCCAAAAGCAGCTCATCAACTTCGCCCGCGCGCTGGCCTACAATCCGCGCATTCTCATTCTTGACGAGGCCACATCGAGCGTCGACACCGACACCGAGCTGCGCATTCGCGGCGCGCTCGAGCGTATGGTCGAAGGCCGCACCAGCGTGCTCATCGCGCACCGCCTGTCCACCGTGCAAAGGGCCGAAACCATTCTGGTGATGCACAAAGGCCAGTTGCGCGAAATGGGCTCGCACCAGGAGCTGCTGGCGCAGCGCGGTCTCTACTGGAAGCTCTACCAGTTGCAGTACAAGGACCAGGAGGCCGGCGCTCTGTCATCGTCTGCGCAGGAGCCCTCGGCCGCGCCGGCAGTGTAAATTGCGCAGGGATCGAGGGACCAAGCCACCATCGAGCAAAAACTGCTCGTTGGGAGCCCGGCAGGGAACGCGAGGCGGAGAAAAAAAGCGAACAGGAAATGGAAGGCCCCGCGCCGTAGGCGCACAGTTAGTTAGCTCCGCGCTTTAGTGCGGGTGCAAGTTGATCAAAGCGCGAGGAGTCCCGTAGGGACGGTGCTCATCGAAGAGGTGCGAATTCAGCCACGCTCTCGCCCAGGACGCCGGAATGCCCTAAATCCCGAGCCACGATATGATGGTAATGTGAGGGTTTTCTCGCCGAACCGCGGAAAAACCCGTGGGAACACGAACGCTTGCAGGAACCGATGACGCAAAAGTCCACGAGAAAAGTCGAGCTATTCGACACCAGTCTCCGCGACGGCATGCAGCAGCCGAATCTGGAGATTTCTGTGCCCAATGCCGTGCTCCTGCTGGAGCGTATGGCGGCCTTCGGCGTGCGCTACGCCGAGATCGGATTCGCCGGAGCCAACCAGTTTGTCAGCGACCTGACCAGCGCCCTCGCTAACGTCGATGCCGGTGCGATGAAGCTGGCCTTGTTCGGCCGCACGCGCGGCCGCGGCGCCAAGGTTGAAGATTGGCCTGACCTCGAGTTCATCCTGCGCCACAAGCGGCGCGTTCCCGTCGCGGTGATTGTAGTCAAGTCGCGGCTGCTTGACGTGGAGCGGTCGCTCGGTGTGAGCCCTGAAGAAAATCTGCGCATGACGTGGGAGACCATCGACTACCTGCAATCGCACGGCCTCGAAGTGATCGTCGACCTCGAGCACGCCATGGATGCGCAGTGCGGCCGCTGCGAAAACGGCAGCCCTTGCAACGGCGATTTTGCCCAGCGCAGCCTCGAGCACTTTCGTCAGCTCACCGAACAGTGTGTTCGCCAGAACGTGAGCCGCATCGTGGTGTGCGACACCAACGGTGGGTCGAGCCCCGAAGAAGTGGAGCGGGTAATTGGCGGCCTCATCCGCGATTTTCCCGGCGCGGCTTTTGGATTCCACGGACACACGGATCGCGGCCTCGGCGTCGCCAACACGCGCGCTGCCATCATGGCCGGCGCCGTGCAGGTGCAGGGCACGCTCATCGGCACCGGCGAGCGTTGCGGCAACGTGAATCTGACCACAGTCGTCGGAGGCATGCAGCTTCGCGGAGAGGCAGAGTTTGTTTCGTCGCACGCGCTTACGGGATTGACCAGTCTGGCGCACTCAACCTACGCCGCCTTCGCACTCGAACCGCCGCATGGCGCGCCCATCGTCGGACCGGGCGCGTTCGGCACCTGGGCGGGCATGCACGGTTCGAGCGAACGCAAAAATCCCGGTGCGTACCTGTGGTGCGATCCGGCGCGCGTTGGCGCCAGCCCGGTGATCGGCGTGAACGCACAGTCGGGCAAGGCCAATATCATGCTGCTCGCGGAGTCGATGGGCGTGCCGCTCAACTCCGCACGGGCGCAAGCGCTGATGGATGCGAATGCGGCCATGATCGAAGGCGGCGGCTTCACCGCCAGCGAAGTTTCCTTCCGCCTGGCCTGCATGAGAACTCTGGGAACATTGCCCAATTGGTTCGCCGTGAGGAGCTGGCGCATCTTCGACGAGTGCGACGACGTCGGCGACCACTATGCCCTCGCGTTTATGACGCTCATGCTCGCCGACGCGAAAGTTGCCACCACGCGGGCCGAAGGCGCAGGCCCTGTGGACGCGCTCACCAAGGCCCTCCGCCGCGAACTCGAAAAGCCGTTCCCATCTCTGGCCGACATGCATCTCGGCACCTTCACCGTCACCGCGCTCGACGTCAAGGCGTACGATTCGGCCGCACATGTGCGCGTCGCGGTGAGCTTCAATGCCGACGGCCACGAGCCGTGGACCACCGCGGGCGTGAGCAGCGACCTGAACCAAGCCGCTTTGATGGCCATTGTGGATGGCTTCCACTACTGGCTCCTGATGCAGCCGGGCGAATCGAGTGGGGCGAGGGGTGTGACCGCTGCGCCCATCTCCACTGAAGTGGCCTGAGCCCATTACAAAAGTTACAACGCGCGAAAGCTTGCTTCCTCCTGCACGTCCAGCGTTGGATTGAAGCGCTTTAGCGTAAAAGGGGAATGTCTCTTTCGGAACTCCGCCCCTATATCAAGTGACTTGGCTCACAGCGCACGCCAATTCACCCCTCCACACTAGGGCCATTCCAGCCGAAGAATGGGGCAACGGGCCGGTGCTCTCGAGGCTGGTAGTTTCCGGCTGATCGCTCGAGATCATCCCCGCGGGATATCCGCGGAGGGAGGACTGCCGTGTCCACGGAATTGCTTCACGCGCCGCTTCATTCATCGTTGATGGGACCCGCTTCGCGCTATGTCAAGGAAACCCGCGAGGCGATGCTCGCTTGCGAAACCGAAGAGCTCGCAGCTCTGCGCTTCTCCATCATTCTCACTGCAAGATGGGAGTCCTCTGCCGACGAAGATCCCCAGCAACGCGCCGAGCTGCGCGCCGACCTGTCGCTTCTGCGCCGCCACTTCGGCGACAAAATAGACGAAATGGCCATGACCTTCGGCGTGGAAGAGGCTATGAAGGCGAAAGACACGGTGGAGCGAACCGTCGTGGTACCGCGCGATTTGAAGCCGCTGAGTATTCAGCGCCACGAGGAAGTGAGCAGCGAAGAAAGCGACGATTCCTGCTACGGCCTCTGAAGTCGAGTCGCCGGCAAGGGACGAGAAGATTCGTGCAATAGGTAAAATGCGCCACCCGCAACCGCGGCGTGGCGCATTCGACTTTAATCGTTTAGCCGAAGCTAGTGGGCAGCGACTGAAGGGCGTGTGTCGAGTTTGCCGCTCTTGTAGCCCTCTGCCATTTTGCTGATCGGAATCGGCGTGTAGTCGCCCGCGTGGCCAGCTTGGCCGAACTCGGTCATGCGCTCTGCCACAACCTTCGCCATCGCCTCGCGCGCCGGCTTCATGTAGTCGCGCGGATCGAACTTCTCCGGAGACTCCGCGAAGACCTTGCGGATAGCGCCCGTGATCGCCAGGCGATTGTCGGTGTCGACGTTCACCTTGCGCACGCCGTTGCGAATGCCGAGCTGAATCTCTTCGACGGGCACGCCCCAGGTTTGCTTCAGCTTGCCGCCGTATTGATTCACGATGTCCTGCAATTCCTTCGGCACCGACGAGCTGCCGTGCATGACCAGGTGCGTGTAGGGCAACCGTTTGTGAATCGCAATGAGCACGTCCATCTTGAGCACGGAGCCGTCGGGCTTTTTGTTGAACTTGTAAGCGCCGTGGCTGGTGCCGATGGCGATGGCCAGCGCGTCCACGCCGGTGCGCTCCGCAAACTCGACCGCCTGGTCGGGATCGGTGATGTGCTCCAGGCCCGAGCCGCCCGCGCCATGGCCGTCTTCCACGCCGCCCAGCACGCCGATCTCGCCTTCCACCGTTACGCCACGCTCGTGCGCGTAGTCGACCACGCGGCGCGTCACGTCCACATTTTCATCGAAGGTCGACGGGGTCTTGCCGTCTTCCTTCAGTGAGCCGTCCATCATCACCGAGGTGTAACCCAGTGCGATGGCGCTCTTGCAGGTCTCAAAGCTGTTGCCGTGATCCTGGTGCATGGCGATGGGAATATCGGGATTCAGCTCCGCCGCCGCCTGGATCAGTTTGAAGAGGTAGAGGTCCTCGGCAAATGCGCGCGCGCCGCGGCTGGCCTGGACGATAACCGGCGACTTGGTCTGCTTGGCGGCCATCATGATGGCTTGAATCTGCTCCATGTCGTTCACGTTGAACGCGCCGACACCGTATCCGCCCTTGGCAGCCTCATCGAGGAGCTGCCGCATGGAAACTAGAGGCATAAAAAATTCTCCTTTGGGTGGCTCTCGCTCGCCTTTCGCTCAACTCTCACTGTGTCGGGAATTCAGCGCGGCGCCGGGAGCCGCAATCATTTTCATGGTAGCAGAGATGCGCAAGGAAAAACCGCCGGCGCGTACCTGTGTTGCCTCAGGCCGTCCCGATTCAGGGCCGGGCCACGCCGCCGTTTCTAGGAAGTCTCACTTTCAGAAGGCGATGGCGGCCCATGTGTCGGCACCGACTTGGCACCACCAGCGTATCGACGCGTCCTACGCGAACGTCACCTGCCCTAGAATCGCCCCACGTTTTGCTCCCGTTGCGCTGGGGACGTTGCCCGGCAGCCGATGCCACGTGCACCACGCGAGCAGCGCAAACGCCGCCCCCTCCTTGGCTTCGGCAGGCAACCCGAAGGCGTCGCTGTCGCGTAACTTGCATCCCAGCGGTTCCAGCCGCGCGGCCAGCATCTTCATCAGTGTCCGGTTGCGCGCGCCGCCGCCGGAGACGATGAAATCCACAGCGTGGCTTTTCATGCGGGGCTCAACATCGCGCGCGTAGCTCCTCGCAATGCTTTCCGCGGTCAGCGCCGTGGCGGTCGCGAGCGCATCGTTGGGGCTCTTCGATTTCGTACCACACTCCTCCAAAAACTCAGCGGCGTAAGCCTGGCCGAACTGCTCGCGCCCAGCGGTTTTGGGCGGGCGTAGTTCGAAATATGGATGGCGCAACGCGTCTTTCAGCACGGACTCAATGACCGTTCCGCGCGCCGCCAGCGCTCCGTTGCGATCGAATGGTTTGTCGAATAATTTTTGCGCCAGCCAATCAATGATCATGTTGCCCGGTCCAGTGTCGAAGGCAACCACTCCGTGGAGTGGACTTTTGGTTGGGAGCGCAGTCAAGTTGGCGATTCCGCCGATGTTTTGCAATACGCGCCCGCGCTTCGCATCGGCAAAGAGAACATAGTCCAGAAGCGGAACGAGCGGAGCACCCTGGCCGCCCGCCAGCATATCTGCGGGCCGAAAGTTCGATACCACCGGCACGCCCAACTCCGCCGCGATCGCCTGCGCCTCACCCGCCTGCCAGGTGCACGCAAATTTGCGTCCCGCATACTCCTCCGCGCGCGCCTGGTGGTAAAGCGTTTGTCCGTGGCAGCCCACCAGATCAAGATGCAGATTGTGCCGTTCAGCGGTTTGCTTCACCGCCTGCGCATACGCGAGGCCCAGGCGCCAGTTCAGGCGTGCCAGTTCGGCTGTCGAAGTCGATTGCGCATTCATCGCGGCAAGAACGGCCCGCCGCAACGCGGCAGGAAAAGCAAAGTGCTCATGCGCCAGCAGCGTGAGTTTGGGTCGGGCCGGAGTGGCGACCGGGTGCCCCACGCTCGCCGCGACTTTGTTCTTGCGGCCAGGGCGGGCTTGCGCAATCCTGACGACCGACACATCGATACCGTCGGCCGAAGTGCCGCTCATTACGCCGGCAACCGTGAGCGTCTTCATGCAATTTCCTGAGCCGCGGCCTGCGCCACCGCCTCGCCGAAGCGCAGAATCCGCGCGCGCAGCGCTTCGAATTGTTTTTCGCTCAGCGCCGTAGGCATCTTTGCCGGGAAAGTCTTGACCCGTTTCCGCGCCGACTCCCTCGCGCGCGCAAGCAGAATCCTGCCGAATGCTGCCGAACGCTCGCCCTCGTGGATCAGAGCTTCGAACGTCTGCAATATCGGCTCGGGATGGTGGCAGATCAAAGCCAGGTCCGCGCCCATGCGCACGGTGGCAATCGCCGCGTCGGCGATGGGCATGAATTTGGTCACGCCGCCCATCTCGAGATCGTCCGAGACGACCATGCCGCGATAGCCGATGCGCTTGCGCAGCACGGTTTGCATCCAGAACTTCGACACCGTGGCCGGCCGCACGGGGTCCGCGGTCAGCGGATACGCCGCATGATTCACCATCACCATGGGCAACTGGTCGCGCAGCGCACGGTAAGGCTCCAGATCCTCCTGCCACAATTGCTGCCACGTGCGCTCGATCTTCGGAGTCTCCAGGTGCGAATCGAGTGTGCCCCCGCCGAGGCCGGGAAAATGTTTGCCGCATCCCACCACGCCCTGCGCCGCGAGGCCGGCGAGAAACTCGCGCGCGTAGGCCACAACGCCCGCGCCGGTATCAGCAGCGCAGCGCGTTCCCATCACCTTGCGCGACTCCGGCAGCGCCAGATCAAGCACCGGTGCGAGCGACGTGTTGAACCCGAAGGCCTTCACCGCGCGCGCCACCAGCTCTCCGTGCTCGCGCTGCAATGCGGCTGCGGCCCGTTGCGCGCGCGGCTTGCGCCACGGCCTGCACCGAGGGAATCGGGGCCAGCACATCGCGCAGCCGGTCCACCGTTCCGCCTTCCACGTCGACGAAAGCGCCGCAATGCGGCGTGCAGAAGCCAGTTGCCTCGGCGAGCAGGGCGCGCGTCTGCGCGCGATCGACAATGTTTCGCTTGAAGAGAATGATCCCCGCCGGCCGAATCAGCTTGAGCCACGCCCGCTCCATCGCGGTGAGCTCCTTGTCGCCCAACCCCACCACCAGCAAACTTCCCGCAGCCTGGCGCAAGCTTTCTTTCATCGTTCCTCAGTCCTTGGTTTTCTTCAGTTCCTGCTGCAGCTCTTCCAGCAGATTCAGCGCCTGCAGCGGCGTCAGCGAGTTCACGTCCGTGGCCTCGATACGGTCCACAATCCTCTGCGAGAGCGGCGTAAAGATCGTCATCTGCATCGGATCCGGCTCCGTCTCCACCTGCACACTCTGCCGCTCCTGCTTCTCGTGCTGGCGCAGCACGTGCTTGGCGCGCTCGATCACCGCCGGCGGCAGCCCAGCCAGCCGCGCCACTTCAATGCCGTAGCTCTTGCTCGCCGCGCCGGGCTCGATGTTGTGCAGAAACACGATGCCGCCCGCCGACTCCTTCACGCCCACGCGCAGGTTGCGCACGCGCGGCAGCTTCTCGGCCAGCATGGTCAGCTCGTGATAGTGCGTGGCAAAGAGCGTGCGCGCGCCCACTTCGGCGTGCAGAAATTCCACCGTCGCCCAGGCCAGCGAGAGCCCGTCGAAGGTCGCCGTTCCGCGGCCCATCTCGTCGAGCAGAATCAGCGAGCGGCTGGTCGCCGTGTTCAGAATGGTCGCCGTCTCCGTCATCTCCACCATGAAGGTCGAACGGCCGCGCGCCACATTGTCGCTGGCGCCGATGCGCGTATAAATGCGATCGACCAGCCCGAAGCCGCAGGCTCTCCGCCGGCACAAAGCTGCCCATCTGCGCCATCAGCACCAGCATCGCCGCCTGCCGCAGATAGGTGCTCTTGCCGCCCATATTGGGCCCGGTCACCAGCAGCAGGCTCGGCACTTGCGTGCTCTTATCTTTTGGAGCAGATTCATGGTGAGCGCAGAGATAAAGATCGTTCGCGATAAACCGTCCCTCGCGCGTCTCCTCCATCCACTGCTCAATCACCGGATGCCGCGCCGCCACAGCCTCAAGCACCGGCTCCTCGACCAGTTGCGGACGCACATAACGCCGCGCCGCCGCCAGATGCGCAAAGCAAGCCAGCAAATCCGCCTCGGCCACGATCGCGGAACTGCGGCGGATCCGGCCGGCGCTTTCAAGAACGAATTTTCTCAGCTCGGCAAAGATGCGCTTCTCAATCTCAATGCACCGGTCGTGCGCGGTGAGAATTTTGCGCTCGTACTCCTTCAACTCCGGCGTGGTAAAGCGCTCGGCATTCACCAGTGTCTGCTTGCGCTCGTAGTCGGCAGGCGCCAGCGCGAGGTTCGCCTTGGTGATCTCGATGTAATAGCCGAAGACCGAGTTATAGCGCACCTTCAGCGAGCCGATGCCGGTGCGTTGCCGCTCGCGGTCCTCGATGGCCGCAATGGCCTGCCGGCCAGAGCTCGAAACTGAGCGCAACTCGTCAAGCTCCGCGTCGACGCCGGGAGCAATCGCGCCGCCGTCGACCAGCGTGAGCGGCGGCTCGGCTACCAGCGTTCGCACGATGCGAGCCGTCACGTCGTCGAGCGTGTCGAGATGCGCAGAAATCGCGCGCCAGCGCGGCGCCTTCATCGCTTCGAGCGCGACTTTCAGTCCCGGCAGCCGCGCCAGGCTTGCCGCCAGCGCGCGCACATCGCGCGGCCCCGCGGAATCGAGCGAAATCCGCGCCAGCAGCCGCTCCAGGTCCAGAATGCCGCCGAATGCCCGACGAATTTCCTCGCGTTTCAGCAGATCGCCGTGCGCCTCGGCAACCGCTTCGTAACGCGCGTCGATCTCCGGTGCTGCGTTCAGCGGCCGCAGAATCGTCGCCCGCAGCAGCCGCTTGCCCATCGGCGTCAGGCAGGCATCGAGCGTGCGAAACAGCGTCACGCGGTCGTCCTGGCCGGAGAACAGAGGCTCGACGAGTTCGAGATTCCGCACCGTCACCTGGTCGAGTTCGAGCGCCGTCGAGTGCTCCTCGAACTTCAACGAATCGATGTGCAGCGCTTCGTTCTTTTGCGTGGTGCGCACGTAGTGCAGCACCGCTCCGGCCGCAATCGCCGCCGGCTCGTGGCCGTCGAGCCCGAACCCTTCGAGCGAACGCACATTCAGTTGCCGCTCGACCAGCGGCACGGCGAACTCGCGCGTCCACACCCAGTCCTCGACCCGCGTGCGCGCCGGAATCCGCTCCAGTTGCGCCGGAAGCTCCGCGCTCGCAGCCAGCAGCACCTCGCTGGGAGCCGCCAGCAGCAGCGCATCGACAGCCTGCGCCCGTGCATCGTGCCCAAGAAACTCCGCAGTGCGAAACTCGCCCGTCGACACATCCAGCAGCGCCAGAGCACATACCGCTTCGCTCGCTCGCGCGCCCTTGGGTGTTGCCTCATAGAGCGCCGCCAGAAAGTTGTTCTGCTCCTGCCCCAACCCGGCATCGAGCGCCGTTCCCGGCGTAAGCACGCGCGTCACCTCGCGCCGCACAATCTTCTTCGTGAGCTTGGGGTCTTCCATCTGGTCGCAGAGGGCGATGCGGTAGCCCTTGCGCAGCAGGCGCGTCAGGTACTGCTCGACGGCGTGATAAGGAACGCCGCACATGGGATGCTGCGCTCGCGGTCGCGCGCCGTCAGCGTCAGTTGCAGCTCGCGGCTCGCTGTCGCGGCGTCGTCATAAAAAAGCTCGTAAAAATCGCCCATGCGGAAAAACAGCAGCGCATCGGGATTCTGCTTCTTCGCCGCCGTCCACTGCCGCATGAACGGCGTCAATTCTGTTGAGTTATTCTCCGCCTGACGCTTTTCCGCGGGCAGGGAAGTGAGCGCAAACTCTTCTTGAGCAGCAGCGTCGTACCCAACCGTAGAGGTTGCGCCATCGCCGGCGGGCGCGGCTTCGAGACCCCCCGCGTACGGCTGCGAGACCGCGTCGTGGGGCGGGGCTGCCTCCGGAAGCAGGGATTGCACGGAGCGGGGTTTAGAGTCGTCGCGGATCACGCTGATTCTAAGACTATCGCGGCGGCGAGCCGCGGGGGTAGGGCAAGCGAACCTCCCGAAGAGCCACCCGCGACCACGCACCCCGTGACCCGAATCACATCCAGCGCTCGAAAAGGACCCGACACTAAGTTCTGCCACAATCTAACCGTGAAGAGTCCTTCATGAATTGCACCGTATTGCTCCGAAAACTCATTGCCATCGAACGCTTGATTGGCAAGGCCGATGTCAACACCCTCCGCACCCTGCTCTACGATGCCGAAGATTGCGTCATCCAAATTCAGAACGCACAGGGAAAAAGCTTCTTCGTTGAAGCACTTCATGAGGAAGCACCCCGCCTCGAACCCGTCGCTTAGCCATTGTGGCCCAGTGTCGAATCCCATTGCATTGACCTTAACAGCAATTTGTCGCAGAAAGCCGGCCTCCTGGATCCTGCCAAAACGCGTGACGTAGATCACATCCACCGGCCGCATTCAACGGCAAACTGAAACCCTGGCATCAAGGATCAAAGGGGCTCCGGCTGTGATGAATCACACTCTCCTGTTACAGAAGCTCATTGCCATCGAACGTGCGATAGGCGTAGCCAGCAACAACACCATCCGCAACATGGTTTACGAATCGCAGAGTCACCTCCTCAAAATGCAACGAGAAGCGGTAGAAGCGTTGCCGATGCGGCCTAGGAGCGAGATGGCGCAGCGTTTCCAGCTCCTGCGTCAGGCTGCAGAAAGTGAACCGTCCACACTCAGCTTCTGAAGTTCCCTTGGCAAATTTCAACTGCCCCTGCGCGATTCTTCCCGCGCAAAGAATCCTTTTTCTGCAGCCTGTTTCGCCCTCCCGCATGGTTTGGCTCGAACCGACCCGCTGCCAAAATTTGGCGGTCATCGCAGTGCGCATGTACAATCGCTGCGGCTCACAGGGTTACCCCCATCCTGCTCCGCCGAATCCCCGGCCCCAGCACCGAATTCCAAAATCCCATGGAGGAAATCAAATGGACAGAATGAAGCATTACGTTTATTGCTTATTGCTCGCCCTGGTGGCGCTCGGCGTTGCCGCGGTTGCCAAGGCTCAATCCCCATTCGACGGCACCTGGAAGACTGACTTGTCGCAGACCAAGTTCAGCCCGAAACCCCTGGCTTTCTACATTAGTGAGGGTTGGTATCACTGCGTCACCTGCAACCCCACATTCGACGTTGCCGCCGACGGCCAGGATCACGCAGTCACCGGGCAAGCGTACGACACGATCAGCGTTACCATCGTCGATCCACACAGCATCTCGATTGCGACCAAGAAAGGCGGTCAAGCCGACTACGAACAGACTCGTACAGTCTCCGCCGACGGCAAAACCCTCACTGTCAATTCGACCGGTCACCCCGTGAATGGCGGCGCGCCGACCAGCTTTGTCACGATTGCCAAACGCAGCGGCATGGCGCCGGCCGGCACGCACGCAACCTCTGGGCAATGGATCCTCCTGAAGCAGACCGGAAGCGACAACGCCTTGCTGACCACATACAAGATGAATGGCGATCAGTTCATAATGACCTCGCCCACCGGCGAGACCTATACCGCGAAATTTGACGGTGCCGACTACCCCGCGACTGGGTCGCATTACTACAACGCAGTCTCGCTGAAGAAGATCAACGCCAATACCATTGAGGAAACCGACAAGCGGGACGGCAAAATTGTGGATGTTGAGACCATGACCGTCTCTGCGAACGGCAAGATGATGACCGTGGTCGATAGCGACAAGGTCACGGGCCGGACTTCCACGTACGTCGCCAAGAAGCAGTAACGCTCGCCGCATTGGGATGAAACGCTCCAACCCCCGGCGTCAGCCGCACCTGGCAGCCGCCGGGGAGCGAGATTTGCTCAATTGGACTGATGAACCTCCCATCTTGGGAGGCGGGATGGGTCTCGGTTTCCATGGCAGAGACCAGCTTGAGGGCGGTCGTAAGGTGATCTGCATCACAGTATACTTATTAGTAACGCCTTTAAGGTAAGAGCTGCCATGTACCTGCTTTGGCTACGAGTTGCGGCCATTTTGTATGCCGGCGGATGCGTCGCCATCTTCCCCGCCGTGCTTTCGAAATCCCTGCCCTGGCGCAAAACCTGCGTCCACCTGGGCGGCATGGCCTTCTTTTTCCATTTTGTCTCAGTAGTCGAAATGCTGGTGCAGGCGCATCGCCTGATGCCGGTGGGCGTGCGCGAAATCGAGTCGTTGCTGGGTTTTGCCGTCGCCGGCCTGTTCTTCCTGGTCTGGTGGCTTTATGACGCCATCTCACTTGGAATCTTCGCGTTGCCGGCGACGTTCTTCCTCGTATTCATCCCCTCGCTGGGGCCTGATCGCTACCGTTTCCCCTCGCAAACGGTGTGGATGAGTTGGCTGGTGGCGCACATTATCGCCCTGCTGCTGGCCTATGCGGCCCTCAGCTTTAGTTTGCTGGCTTCCTTGATGTACCTGGTGCAGGAGCGCCGCATCAAGGCCAAGCCGAAACCGGGCAAGGGCGGTTTGTCCCCGCTCGACTGGTTGCCCCCGCTCGATACGCTCGAGCGTCTCGCCCTCGCCACCCTCGAATTCGGTTTTCCCTGCATGACCGTGGGCTTGTTGATCGGCTCCGTCCTGGTGCAGGAAACCTCTCTGGGCGCGGCCTATTTTCTCGATCCCAATATTCTCGCTTCCTTCGTCATGTGGATTGTTTACGCGACGCTCCTGCTCCTGCGCCGCGGCATGGGCATGCGTGGCCGCAGGGCCGCCTATGTCTCCGGCGGGGCGCTGGTCGTGATGATGGCGGTCTGGGCAGTCAACTTCTTCAGCCAGGTGCACAGGTTCGGTCCGCAATGACGCTCGCACTCATTGGCGTGAACCACAAGACGGCGCCCATCGCGCTGCGGGAGAAGATTGCGATCGGCCGCGACGACCTTGCAGAAACTACGCGCGCGCTGGCCTCGACGCCGGGAGTCGTCGAGTGCATGATCGTATCAACCTGCAATCGCGTGGAGTTGCTGGCTGCCGTCGAGAGTCCGGACGCGCCGGTCGCCGGCTTCCTGTCTAGCTACTTCGGCATCGACGCCCAAGTGCTCACACCGCACCTCTACGAGTACCACGACAAAGAAGCCGTCAGCCATCTCTTTCGCATGGCCGCGAGCCTCGACTCCATGGTGGTTGGCGAGCCGCAGATTCTTGGCCAGGTGAAAGAGGCCTTTGCCGTGGCGCGCGCCGCTGGAACTGTCTCGGGCCAGCTGGAACATTTGCTGCAGAGTGCCTTTGCTGCGGCGAAAAAAGCGCGCAGCGAGACCGGCATCGGTTCGAATTCTGTTTCCATCGCATCCGTCGCCGTCGATATGGCGCTCAAGATCTTCGGCTCGCTCGAGGGGCGCACGGTTTTTCTAGTTGGCGCAGGAAAAATGAGCGAAATTGCCGCGCGGCACCTCGTGCAGCAGGGCGCAGGCGCCATCCTCGTCAGCAACCGCACCGCCGAGCGCGCGCGCCGCATGGCCGAGGAGTTTTCCGGCGCGGTGGTGCCCGAGGTCATCGCCTTCGATCAGCTCTACGAAGCTGCCAGCCGCGCCGACATCGTCATCAGCTCCACGGGCGCGCCGCATCCCATCTTCCGCCGCGAGCACGGGCAGGCCTTCCTGCACAAGCGCCGCAACCGGCCCATGTTCTTCATCGATATCGCCGTGCCGCGCGACGTCGATCCGGAGATGAACAATCTCGACGGCATCTTCGTCTACGACATCGACGATCTGCAGCAGGTGGCCGCGTCGCACATGGAAGAGCGCAGCCGTCCAGGCGGTCGACGCCGAGACGCTGATCGCCGCGGAGGTGGAGCGTTTCCACCTGCGCCTGCGCACGGTCAACGTTGCGCCTGCCATTGTTGCATTGCAAAGGAAAGCCGAAGAAATTCGCGTGGCGGAGATGGAGCGGATTCACAACCGGCTGGGTACGCTCACAGCCGAGCAGTTGGCCGCCGTCGAAGCGCTCACGCGCGGACTTGTAAACAAGTTTTTGCATCCGCCCATGCAGGCCATCAAGCAGGCGGCGCGCGACGGCGACGAATCGCGCCTCGAAGCGCTCTGCGACGAGTGGTCGGTATCGCCGGTTGCCCCGGTTGAGGCGCAACCCCCGAGTGCGCCAGCCGCAAAGGCCGAACCGGAAACCTCGAATACGGAGAACCCCGAGGGCAAGCGTGTCATCAACTTGAGAGTGATTGAGGGCGGCATGAGGACGCGCCGATGAAACTGCGCATCGGAAGCCGTGGGTCGCAACTCGCACTCTGGCAGGCCAATCATATTGCCCGATTGTTGCGCGTCGAGGGCCACGACGTCGAAATTGAAATCATCAAAACCACCGGCGACCGATTGCAGGAAGTCACGTTCGCGCAGGTCGGCTCCAAAGGCATGTTCACCAAAGAAATTGAAGAAGCACTGGCCGCCGGTCGCGTCGATCTCGCGGTGCACTCGCTCAAGGACCTGCCCACCGAGCTGCCCGAGCCGTTTACGCTCGCGGCCACGCCGGTGCGCGTCGATCCGCGCGACGTATTGGTTTCCATCAAGCATGCGAATCTCGCAGCGCTGCCGCAGGGAGCGCGCGTGGGCACCAGCAGCCAGCGCCGCCGCGCGCAATTGAAGGCGCTACGGCCCGACCTCGATTTGGTGGAGTTTAGAGGCAATGTCGACACGCGCCTGCGTAAGCTGGCCGAGGGGCAGGTGGAGGCGATTCTGCTGGCCGCCGCCGGGCTCGACCGCCTGGGCCGCACCGATTGGGTGCGCGAACGCCTCTCGCCTGAAGAATTTTGTCCCGCTGCCGGTCAAGGCGCGCTCGGAATCGAAACCCGCAAGAACGACCCCGCGACGATTGAAGCCGTGAATTTTCTCGATCACGCCGACACGCGCTTCGCCGTCGCGGTAGAGCGCGCGGCGTTGGCTGCTCTCGGCGGCGGTTGCCAGGTGCCCATCGGCATCCACTGCCGCCAGATTCCGTCTGAACATTGGGAAGCCGTAGGCGAAATCAAGCCGCGCGATGAGGTTTTTGCCGTCGTCGCGAGCCCTGACACTGGCGCGACCGTGCGCATTTACCATCGCAGCCTGCGCGACAACAACGATCCCGCCGCGCTCGGCCGCGAGGTTGCCGCGATGCTGATGGAAGCAGGCGCAGGCCCGCTGCTTGCGGCCGGCGGTGATGCGGCAGGCGGAGCTGCCTGATGACGGCGCTGCCGCTTCGGGGCCGCCGCGTGCTCGAGGGAAAACGAATCCTCGTCACGCGTGCCGTGCACCAGGCAAGCAAATTGAGCGACGGGCTGCGTCCGCTGGGCGCCGAGCCGGTGGAAGTGCCGGTGCTCGAGATTCAGCCTCCGGCCGACCGGGCGCCGCTCGACCGTGCGCTGCGCGAACTCGAGTCATATAACTGGCTCATCCTGACCAGCGCCAACACGCTGCGCGTTGTTGCATGGAGCAGTTTCCTGGACAAGATTGCAAACCTGAAGGTGGCAGCGGTCGGCGAAGCTACGGCAGAGGCCGCACGCAATGCCGGCTTGCAGGTGGCGCTGGTGCCTGAGACGTACGTCGCGGAAGCTTTGGTTGATTGCCTGGCCAATCAAGCCGCCGGAAAGAGGATTCTCCTCGTTCGCGCCGAGGTTGCGCGCGACGTCATACCGGACGCGCTGCGCGCCGCGGGAGCCGTGGTCGATGTTGTCGATGCCTACAGAAACGGCCTGCCCGCTGCTGCGCCGGAACGATTGCGCGCTGCATTGGAGAAGGGAATCGATGCGGCAACTTTCACCAGTTCTTCCAGCGTGACGCATCTTGCCGATGCAGCGCGAGCGGCCGGGATCAGGTTTCCCTTTGCCGGAGTTCACGCGATTTCCATTGGCCCGATTACTTCACAGACGCTGCGCGAACTTGGCTGGCGGCCCGCTGCGGAAGCCAGCCAATCAGATCTTCCTGGCCTAGTCGCCGCCGTCAAGGAATTCTTCGCAAAAGCGAATCGGTGACCGGTCACCGAGTTTGTTAGAGTTTCCCTATGTTCCAGCTCGCCAGCGCAAAATCCCGCAGCGTCTTCGCCGTTTTCGCACTTCTGCTGTGGTCCTCGTCCGTCCTGAGTCAGAAGCCTTCAAAAACTGTCCCACAGGCTCTCTCTGGCCGTCCGGCCCCTGCACCAAGCAATGTCTTCACCGGCTTTGAATGGGTCGGCGAGGAAAGTGCGTTTCCGACGCCGGGACCGAAAGACGACCTCGCGCCCAGCGGTCCGCTCGCTGCGCACGAGCCGGCCGGCTACAACGTGCGCTTCGGCGACACCTTCCCGATGACCTGGGCCGACGACGACCAGATCTACGCCTCCGCCGGCGACCCCAATTGGGGCAATAAGTGGGACGGCCTCGACATTGAGCGCTTTTCCGGAATCCCGCCGCACTACGACATCTCGCGCGTCAACCTGATGACCGACTATCGAGGCAGCGGTGGCGGCGGCCCGAAGCCCACCGGCATGATTTGCGTAAAGGGCGTGCTCTATCTCGCCGTCCAGAATCTGCTCGGCAAAAAGCCTCCGGTTTACGGAACCAAGAGCCAGCACGGCAGCGACGCCACCATCATCCGTTCGCGCGATCACGGCCTAACCTGGTCACCCGCCCGCGCCGACATCAAAACCCCGATGTTCCCGGGTGACGCATTCGGAGGACCAGCCTTCGTCAACGTGGGCCGCAACAACGCCGGCGCTCCCGACAAATATGTCTACGCCGTCTCCGCCGACCAGTGGGACAACGGCAGCAACCTGCGCGTCGGCCGCGTCGACGCGAACAAGATTGAAGACGCTTCTGCCTGGCAATGGATTTCCGGATTCAAGAACGACAACCATCCGCGCTGGTCGCACACTCTCGCACAGGCCACTGCCGTGCTCACCGACGATCGCCGCATCAGCGCGCCGGAGATGGTCTACATCGCCGCCGCTCACCGCTACCTGTTGCTCACGTGGCGCCTGCATGCCGACTTCTCACCGAACGATGGCACTGAACTGATTATTTACGACGCGCCGCACCCATGGGGTCCATTCACGCTGGTGCATCGCGAGGACATGTGGGAGTCGCAGGAGATGAATCCCTATTGCCCGCGCATTCCGCTCAAGTGGTTTACGGTCAAAGGCGACGAGATCGATGGCTGGATGCAGTTTTCCGGCAGTTGGCGCAAGACGAGCACGGAGTATCGATCGCACGTGCGGGAGTTCAGAATCAAAATCGCTCACACAGTGACTGTGACTGTGGACTAATGTGGCGAGTGAAACCTTCGCATCGCAATGAAATTGTCACGCTGAGCGAATGCGAAGCTCCGTATCCTCAGGCTCTCAGTGAGTTTGCAGCGGGGTATGTGTCAGGAATGGAGGGACTGGCGTGTTTTTCACGCTCGCCGGAGCCACGCTTTTCCTCGTACATGCGGAGGTCGGCTACACTGCAAAGTGAGTCGGCATCGGGCGCGTCGTTGGGAAAAATTGCAATGCCAACACTGGCGCCGATCGAGACCGAACGATCGCCTAACTGGAGGGGCTTCTTGAGCAGGCGCCGGAGCGAGTGCCCAACCTGTTCGGCGTCGGCGCGGCTGGTCGGATTCTCCAGAATTACGCAGAACTCGTCGCCTCCGGTTCTGGCGACGGTATCGGAGCCGCGAACCCTTTCATTAAACAAAGCACTCACCTGCTGCAGCACCTTATCTCCCGCCTGGTGCCCCAGGTTGTCATTCACGAGCTTGAACTGGTTCAGATCGATGGACAACAAGCCCAGGGGCACTCCGGTACGGCGGGCGCGGGCCAGGGCGTTGTCCAGCCGGTCCTGAAAGAGCCGGCGATTTGCCAGTCCAGTCAGCTCGTCGTGCAAGGCAAGGTACTTGCTGTGTTGAAGCTCATTTTCCAACAGCAGCAGCAACATGCCCATGGCCACCACAAAGGCTGGAAGGTGCCAAATCTCGCTCTCGATATGAACCTGTGGCCAAAGCGCTCTTTGCAGAGGCTCCAGAATAAAGACGAGCGCCCATCCGAAAAATCCAACAACTGTCACAGATACGCCCGCCGTCGCGCGGCGATAGGCCAGGAAGGTAAAGAAGCAACTGCCGATAAAGATCGTGAAGAGAAATCCACTCCATGCAAGCTGCTGACCGTATGGGCGCCGGTTCTGGAAAATGAGCAGGAAGGTCGAGAGCGAGGCGCAAAACGCCAGGACAATCCAGCGGCATGGTTCGTCGGCGGCGCGGATCGACGTGAGGATAACGGCCAGCGGGCAGAGGGTCAGCAGCACCGCGAAGAGATTCAAGGCCCAGTGCCGGCCGGGGCTGAGAATGAGAATCGTCAGATAGACGAAGCCCGTTGCCTCGAGGGAATAGAGCAACCAGAGTCTGGATCGATTGTCGCGGGAGGGAATCAAGGCGTAGGAAAACAGAAGCCCGGCAGAGGCCAGCGCAGCCGAGTAGACGATATACGTCAGCCCTCCCCAAATGCCATGAAGCTGAGTGAACAGAGCGGCGATGGAGTGAACGAGGATCATCACCCAGCCCAGCATCCATATTCCCGAGACATATTTCTGCTTGTCTCGCGGCACGGAGCCAAACGCCCATATCATCAGCACAGCGCAAACCAGGTCCGGAATGCGGGTCCAAATCAAGACGAACACCTCTACTCTGCGAAACCCCTATAGATAGAATGGGCGATTGATCCCCCGATGCGATAGTTCAGCCGTTACCTTTGATATAACTGGAGGCAAACTAACGTAACTGTGCTGCAACGACGTTGCCCGTAACGAGCAGTCGATAATGGCGCAAAATCGCACTTTATCGACGATTTCGGCTCTTTTAACCTCATTTCGCTCTTTCTTGCAGGTTTTGGCCACCCCTGCCAGCCCCGCTAACCCCGCTCTCTCAGCTCTTCCATGTCTTGTCCTTTGACCGGCAGAGCGGCTCCAAATTGCACACGTTGCATTTTGGGTTTCGCGCCGTGCACACCTGTCGCCCGTGATGAATGATCTGGTGCGAGAAACTGATCCAGCGCTCGCGTGGAATCACTTGCATCAGCTCCTGCTCCACCTTCTCCGGCGTGTCGCCCTTGGCGAGTTCCAGCCGCCGCGCAATGCGGAAGACGTGCGTATCGACGACGATGCCCTCAGCCTTCCCGAACGAAACGCCAAGCACTACATTAGCCGTCTTACGCGCCGCGCCGGGAATCGTAATCAGCTCGGCCAGCGTTTGCGGAACCTCGCCGTTGAAGTCGGCGATGATCTTGCGCGCGGCTCCCTGAATCGACTTGGCCTTGTTGCGGAAGAACCCGGTGGTCTTAATCAGCTCTTCAAGCTCCGGCAAGCTCGCCTTCGCCATCGCCGCCGGCGTAGGGAAGCGCCGAAACAGCTCCGGCGTCACCATGTTCACGCGCACATCGGTGCATTGCGCAGAAAGAATGGTCGCAACAAGCAGTTCCCATGGCGAGCGATGGTGGAGCGCGCACACCGCCTCGGGATACGCCTCGTCAAGACCCTTGAGAATGGCGGCCACGCGTTCCGGCGCGAGCGGACCGCGTCGAGCGGGCGTCTTAGTCAATGGGGCGCGCGGCGCATTGGGTTTTGCGTTGCGCGCAACTTCGCGTTTTGTCGCGATACGATTTCCCGTCTTCTTTGTCCCGGGCATCATCATCCTCAGAAGTTCCTAGAGCCCCATGGTACAAGACAAGCTCTCGGTTTGGCGGGTCGGAAAGATGCCAATCCAGCCGTATACTCGGCTCATGGCGATCTCGCGATGGCTCGCTTTCGTTCTCCTCGCATACGCGATGCCTGGCGCCCCTCATGCGACCGCCCAACAAGCTCCGGCGGCGGCCGAGCCAGAACCGCAGCCCAGCTTCGAGGTCGTGTCCATTAAGCCGAGCCGGCCCGATTACCAGGGCTATGACTGGAACGGCGGAGTCGATCGGGTTTCGATCAAAAACTACACCCTGCGGCAACTGATTCGCTCTGCTTATGGCTTGAAGTCGGACTCTCAGGTGCTTGGTGGTCCGGATTGGATCGGCAAGCGGGCGTTCGATATCGAAGCCAAGTTCGGCGATGCGGAAGTTGCGAAGATGCAGAAGATGAGCAACCGTGAAAGGTCTCGAGAGGCGTGGCTCGCACTCCAGGCACTTCTCGCCGATCGCTTTCGACTCCAGATCAGCCAGGAAACGAGGAACATTCTGGTCTATGCGCTGGCCGTCGCAAAAACGGGAGCAAAGCTGGTGCAGTCGGGGCCGCAACTCGATGAGAGCGGCAAGCCAAAGACCAACCAAATTCACAGCATCCACAACAGCGACGGCCACGTGACGGCGAAAGCGATTTCGATGAGCGGCTTTGCCGATTGGTTCGTCTATTTGCCTGAATGCGACCGGGTGGTCGTCGATCGGACAGGGCTGACAGGGGAATATGACTTCAGGCTGGATTGGACACGCGACCATGGCGACGGTATTCCGACTGATGCTCAATATCTTGGCGTTTTCACTGCGCTGCGCGAGCAACTCGGCCTGGAATTAAAACCCGACAAGGCCCTGATCAACGTAGTCGTCGTCGTTGCTGCCAGAGAGCCTGACTTCGACTAATCGCTCGCAGATTCTATTGGATTACAGTTTCCCGTTCACCCAGTCGCCCAGTTTCTCCACCGGCAGCCTCACGCCAAGATAGAACTGCCCGAACAGCGCATACACCGCACTCACTTCGTCGAAGCGCATCTCGTAAATCAGCTTCTTGAAGATGACCGGATCGTCGGCGAAGAGGTCGACGCCCCACTCCCAATCGTCCATCCCAATCGATCCGGAGATGATCTGTTTCACCTGCTCGGCGTATCTGCGTCCGATCATGCCGTGCTCGTGCATCATGCGCTGGCGTTCGGCAAACGGCACCGTGTACCAGTTCACCTGCTCGCCGCGTTTGCGGTCCATGGGATAAAAGCAAAGGTATTTCGCGTCGGGCACAGAAGGGAACAGCCGCGGTTTCATGGCCTCGGCCCCGCGCGCGAGCGAATTCGCAATCTCCGCATTCCACTCCGCCGAATGCGCCTCAAAACCCTTCGCGGACGCGGCCTCGTAGGTCTTGCGGCTCGACTCGTAAAGGCCCAACTCAACCACCGACACGTAGGAGTGCATCGGAATGAGGAAGTCCGAGAGCGCCATCTGCGCCAGATCCAGCTCCACCTGGTTCAGTGCTTCGAACGATTCGCGAAAGTGCACGAAGATCAGGTCGGCTTTGTGGCCGAGCTGCGAGTAAAGTGCCGTCCGTACCGGTGCGTCCGGTGATGCGCGTTCGAGCAAGCGCAGCGCGTCCATGGCATCAGCAACAATCTTCTTGCGTTCGCCGTCCGCGGCGTCTTTACGTTCGCTCGGCGCGAAGCCGCGCCAGGATTTCCAGTCGAAGCGGAAGAACTGGTGGAGCACGCATGAGCCTTCCAAAGTAAGCGGTACGGGCGGGAAATCGGGCAATGAATCCTCCTAGTAACGCGAAGCAAGTACACCTCATCCTAACAAATGAGAAATGCAGACGTGTGCATGATTCTTTTCCCCACACAGCGCCGCGCGCACGCCGCTGAAGCGCGCAGGTGGCTTATATACTGGGTACGCTCATGACCGAAAAGATCGTCGCACTCGTATTTCAATTTGTCATTCATGTCATCAACGCCGGCGGGTACGCTGGCATCGTCGGGCTCATCACGCTGAACTCGTGCGGCATTCCCATTCCCTCCGAAGTCATCATGCCGTTCTCCGGATACCTCGCTTACCTGGGCCGTTTCAATCTGTTTTTTGTAGCCATTGCGGGAGCAGTGGGATGCAATATCGGCTCGGCAATCGCGTATTGGATCGGCGCCAAAGGCGGACGGCCGCTGGTCGCGCGCTACGGCAAATGGGTGTTGATGAACCAGCCACGATCTCGATCTGATGACGAAGTTCTTTGAGAAGTACGGGTCGATCGCGATTCTAGTGGGACGCATGTTGCCGATGGTGCAAACCTACGTCGCGTTTCCCGCGGGAATCGGCAAGATGCCGCGACTGCGTTTTCACATCTACACCACCGTGGGTTCACTGATCTGGTATTTCTGCCTGGCCTGGGCAGGGCATGAAGCTGGGCCAGAGCTGGAATACCGATCCGCGCCTGCAGGAAGCATTTCATCGTTTTCATCTGGCGGTGGAGCTGGTACTCGTCGCGTTGTTTGCGTGGTTCCTGTGGGTGCACATCAAGCGGTGGAAAAAGCAGGGAGCAGCGACCAGCCGGTAGGCAACAGGCAAACGAGATTTTCCGTGGTACAAAACTTCGCAATCATTTTCAAAACAGAAGAACAGGAGAAGCAATGGCAACGAAGGGGAAAGGCGGCAAGAAGGCCGTAGTTGGCGCGGGCAAGACGCCTGCGAGCAAGAAGACCGGGGTCCGCACGGATGGGCCTTCGTCCGCGGGGCGCAAGACCGCCGCAACAAAAGTTGAGCCCGCCAAGGGCAAATTGGGTGTGATGGTAGTCGGCCTGGGCGCCGTCGCCACCACCATGATCGCCGGCGTAGAAGCCATTCGCCGCGGACTGGCCAGCCCCGTTGGTTCGCTCACGCAGATGGGTACCATCCGGCTGGGCAAGCGCACCGACAACAAATCGCCGCTCATCAAGGATTTCGTTCCGCTCGCCAATCTGAACGACATCGTCTTCACCGGCTGGGACATCTTTGAAGACAACGTGTACGAAGCGGCCGCGCACGCCGCCGTGCTCAAACCTGAAATGCTGAAGAAGCTCAAGCCGGCTCTCGAGAAAATCAAGCCGATGCCCGCCGTCTTCGATCAGTATTACGTCAAGCGGCTCGACGGCACGCATGTGAAGAAGGGCAAGAACAAGCGCGATCTCGCCGAGCAGTTGCGCGCCGACATTCGCGCCTTCAAGAAGAAGGTCGACCGCGTGGTCATGATCTGGGCCGCTTCGACCGAGATTTTCCTCGAGCCCAGGCCCGTGCATCGGTCCATTGAGGCGTTCGAAGCCGGATTGGAGAAGAACGATCGTCGCCATCGCGCCGTCGCAGATTTACGCGTACGCGGCGCTCAATGAAGGCGTGCCCTTCGCCAACGGCGCACCGAATCTGACAGTCGACCTTCCGGTCATGATCGAGCTGTCGAAGAAGAACGCTGCGCCGATCTGCGGCAAGGACTTCAAGACCGGCCAGACGTTTATGAAGACGGTGCTGGCGCCGGCCTTCAAGGCGCGCATGCTGGGCGTCAACGGATGGTTCTCGACCAACATTCTCGGCAATCGCGACGGCGAAGTGCTGGACGAGCCGCAATCGTTCAAGACGAAAGAAGAATCGAAGCTCGGCTCGCTCGAATACATCTTCCAGCCGGAGATTTACCCCGATCTCTACAAGGACATCTACCACAAGATTCGCATCAACTACTATCCGCCGCGCGGCGACGAAAAAGAGGCGTGGGACAACATCGACATCTTCGGCTGGCTGGGCTACCCGATGCAGCTCAAGGTCAATTTCCTCTGCCGCGACTCGATTCTGGCCGCGCCCATCGCGCTCGACCTGGTGCTGTTTCTCGATCTGGCCAAGCGCACGCCGGAACTGCGCTCCATCGGCATTCAGGAGTGGCTGAGCTTCTATCTGAAGTCGCCGCAGACGCGCGCCCGGCCTCTACCCCGAGCACGATCTGTTCATCCAGTCGATGAAGCTCAAGAACACGCTGCGGCATATCATGGGCGCGGACCTGATCACGCACCTCGGGCTGGAGTACTACGACTAGCATTCCGCCCCGGTCCCCGAATGCGAGGGACCGGGGCACCCGTTCGGTATTCTGTTCGGTCCATGTCGTAATCTGAAAGAACCATGAAAGATTCAGCCGTTCTGTTGATCGATTGCCCCGATCGTAAGGGCCTGGTAGCGCGCGTGTCGGGACTTCTCTTCGAACGCGGCGCCAACATTCTGCACGCCGACCAGCACATCGACCACGGCCTGGGCCTGTTTTTCATGCGCGTCGAGTTCGAACTGGACGGCTTCGATCTGGAATCGTTTCGCGCCGCCTTCACTGTGCTCGCTTGCCGAACTCAACATGACATGGAAGCTCACTTCGAGCGCGCGCAAGCCGCGCGTTGCGCTGTTCTGCTCGCAGTATCTGCACTGCATGGCCGATCTGCTGCACCGCTGGCGCACCGGCGAGCTGGTGTGCGAGATTCCCCTCATCGTCTCGAACCACCGCGAGGTTGCGAACTTGGCCGCTTTTTATGGCGTACCGTTTAAGCACGTGACGGTGACTGCAGAAACCCGCGCTGCAGGCCGAAGCACGGCAGCTCGAACTGCTTGAGCGGCAGCAGAATCGAGCTCATTATTCTGGCGCGCTACATGCAGATTCTTTCGCCTGCGTTCGTGGCGCGCTATCCGACCGGAATCATCAACGTGCACCACTCGTTTTTGCCGGCGTTTACCGGCGCGCGGCCGTATCACGCGGCCCATGCCCGCGGCGTCAAGCTCATCGGAGCCACCAGCCATTATGTAACTGATGTTCTCGACGACGGTCCGATCATCGAGCAGGATGTTGCGCGCATCTCGCACCGAGATCAGGTGGAGGATCTTGTCGCCCGGGGCAGGGATTTGGAGCGCATGGTGCTCTCCCGTGCCGTTCGCTGGCACCTCGACCGTCGCATTCTTTGCTACGGAAACAAGACAGTGGTCTTCGATTAGGGCGGGGAACTGAAGCCGGCTAATGGCAGCGTAAGCCAAGCTATATCAATTCTATACAGACGTAGCTGAAAGAGAAGCAGCGAAAGTCCTTGCCAATTGAGCCCTTTCTGGGTTAATTTACTAACCAGTTAGTTAATTATGATGAAGACACCAAATCCAACCGAAACCCAAGCCGACCGTTCCGCCGAAACCCGGAGCCGGATTCTGGATGCCGCGCTGACCGAGTTTGCCGCGAACGGCCTTGCCGGAGCGCGGACCGAGCAGATTGCCGCCGCGGCCGGCGTCAACAAGGCGCTGCTCTACTACTACTTCGAGAGCAAGGAAAAGCTCTACGCCGCTACGCTCGAAATGGTCTCGGCGCGGGTGCGCGACCGTTCGATGGCCGTGTTTCTTCGCGAGGCCAGCCCCGGCGAGCGGCTGCTGCGCGCGGCACTGGAACATTTTGACCGGATTCTGACGCAGCGCGAATTCCAAAGCCTGATGCAGCAGGAGATGATCCGGCTGCACAAGGGCGAGGACGGGCGAGCTGCCCATTCTGGTCAAGCGGATCTTCGCGCCGTTGCATGCCATGTTCCAGTCGATGGTGCGCGAAGGCATCGCGTCCGGCGAGCTGATCGAGGTTGATTGGCTGCAGATCGTGCTCTCCGCGCTGGGCGGCAACGTCTTCTATTTTCTCAGCGCGCCGGTGTGGCGGCTGATCATGCCTTTTGAGCCGCTTCGACACCGAGGTGCTGCGGGCGCGGAGAGCGTCGCTCGGTGGAGTTTCTGGGCCAGGCGCTCTTTCAGGACCGGAAACATGGTGCGGAATTGGCGGCCAAGGTGCTGGCCGATACGCCGATGCCGGAGACTTCCGAGTTCAAGCAGAAATCGATCATTTGAGGTGATAGGCGAGTGAGCGCGCGAAATCGAGTTTTTATGATTCTGGGAGTGCTGCTGGTGGGATCGCTGATCTGGTATCTCGCCACCACGCGGCGTTCCAGCGATCTGCAACTGATCGGGACCGTGGATGCGAACGAAGTCATCGTCAGCTCCAAAATTCCGGGGCGCATTCAGACGCTGACCGTGGAAGAGGGTCAGGACGTGAAGCAAGGCGAGCTGATTGCGGTCATCGAGAGCCAGGACCTGCAAGGCGGCGCTGAAGGCCGCCGAGGCGACCGCAGCAAGCGAGCGCTAGAAGCTGAACAGCACCGAAGAAACGGAACAGCAAAACCGCGGCGAGACTTCGAGCGCAGTGGTGAGCGCGGAGGCGCAGGTGCAGTCGGCGCAGGCCGCGCTGGCGCAGGCCCAGGCGCAGTATGAGCATCAGCAGGCCGATACCAGCCGCGCCGTGGCTCTGGCGCAGCAGGGAATTGAGCAGCACACAGACGCGCGACGAAATGGAAACGGCACTCAGGCAGCCAAGGCCGCGGTGGACGCGGCGCGTGACAATCTTGCCGCGGCCGAGGCCAATCTTCGCCAGGCGCGCGCCCATGAGCTGTCTAACCCAGGTCTCGGCGCGCACGGTGGACCAGACCCGCGCCGATGAGGCCAATGCCCGCGCCCTGGCGGAACAGGCGCAAGTGGAAGAAGGCTATTCGCAGATCGTCTCGCCCATCAACGGCAAGGTGGACGTGTGGGCGGCGCGGCAGGGCGAAGTGGTGACCGCAGGTGAGGCCATTGTCACCATCATGGACCTGACGCAGACCTGGGTCTACGCGCCGCTGCCCGAGACGCAGGCCGACGCCGTGCAACTGCACGATAGCTTGCGCGTGGTGATGCCCAGCGGCGCCACCGTTTGGGGCTACGTGATTGCCAAGTCGGCCGAGGCTGATTTTGCCACGCAGCGCGACGTGAACAGCATGAAGCGCGACATCAAGACCATCCAGTTGAAGCTGCTCATCCCCAATCCCGGCGAGAAATTTGTGCCCGGCATGACGGCCGAGGTCTACATTCCCAAGGCAAAGCTGGTGAAGCAGTGAGCGCGCCCACGCAGCGGCTTGCCCGCAAACGGCAACGGCACGCCGCATCCCGTGGCCATTGCGGTGGAGCACATCTGGAAACGCTACGGCGACTTTGAAGCCGTCAAGGATGTGAACTTCAGCGTGACCGAGGGCGAGATCTTCGGTTTGCTTGGACCGAACGGCGCCGGCAAGAGCACGCTCATCCGCATGATGACTACGCTCATCCCCGTCACCTCGGGCAAAGCCATTGTGGCCGGGCACGACGTGAGCAAGGACCCGGACGACGTGCGGCGCGTCATCGGCGTGATTCCCCAGGCGCTCACCAGCGACCAGGATCTGACGCTCGAAGAGAATCTCTCGATTTACGCCAAGCTTTACGGCGTGCCGCGCGAGCAGCGCAAGAAGAATATCGAAGAGGTGCTTGAAGCCGTCGACCTGGTCAAGTGGCGCGATGCGCAGACCAAGACGCTTTCCGGCGGCATGCGGCGCCGGCTCGAAATTGCGCGCGGCCTGGTGCACAACCCGCGCATCTTTTTTCTCGACGAGCCCACCACTGGCCTCGATCCCGTTTCGCGCATCGCGGTGTGGGAGATGCTGAACAAACTCAAGAGCACGCGCAACCTCACCATGCTCCTTACCACGCACTACATGGATGAGGCCGACAAGCTTTGCGACCGCATCGCCATTGTGGATCACGGCACGCTGGTGGCAATGGGAACGCCAGTGGAGCTGAAGAACAGTGTGGCCGGCGCCAATGTAGTTGAGGTGCACTTTGACCGCGAGGACGAAGCATGGCCAGGCGCGGCTCCAGGCGATGGAGGGCGTGACCAGCGTGCAACCCGAGGGCGCTGGATTTTATCGCGTCATTACCAAGTCAGGATCGAAGACCACCATGCAGATTGTGGAGCTGGCCGCGAGCCTGGGTGAAACGCTCACCTCGCTGAGCGTGCAAAACACCACGCTCGACGACGTGTTTATTCACTACACCGGCCGGCAACTTCGCGACGAGCAGGTGAAGCCGGTGTTTACGATGCCGCCGCGGCCGGGAGCGCAACCATGAATCGCATGTTCGCCATTATCGAGCGCGAAATGCGCAAGTTCTTCCGCTCGCCCACGCTCATGATCATGTCGCTCATGATGCCGATTCTGCAATTGGTCATCATCGGAAACGCGTTCGGGGGCAAGATCGTGGGCACCCACGTGGGTGTGGTGGATTACGACCACGGGCCGCAGGCCGTGAAGGTGCGCGAGGCCTTCGACGCCGTGGCCGCCAACATCAAAACTTTCTCCACGATCGAGTACACCAGCGAAGTGCAGGCGCGCGAAGATGTGCGCACCGGCAAAATCGACGCGGCCGTCATCATTCCCGCACAATATTCGCGCCGCGTTTACGCGCAGGACGCGCCCCAGCTCGGTCTCGTCGTCGACAACTCCGACCTCTTCACTTCGTCCACTCTCGAATCCGAGATGCAGTCTCTGGTTGACGCCATGAATGCGCCACAGATTCAGGACCGGCTGGCAAAGACCATCGCACTCGAAATCGTGGAGCTTTACCCCTACGTAAATTACCTGAAGTATCTTCTGCCCATGACGGTGGCGCTCGCGATGTATATCTCGGTGATGATCGGCGGCGGCATGCTCTACATCGACGACAAGGCGCGCGGCGTGCACGAAGGCTACCTGGTGACGCCGATTACGAAGCTGGAACTGGTCTTCGGGCTGAATATCGCCGGTTCCATGAAAGCGACTCTGAGCGGAATATCCATCGCGGTCATCGGATCGCTCATCGCCGGGCTGGGCATTGTCTTTCATCCCATGATCATGATGCAGACTTTGTGCCTCATCGTCGCCGGCTCCATTGCCTTCAACGGCATGATGTTTCTGCTCATGGTACGCATTGACGATCCGCTGGTTCCCCGCGCCATGTTCGGGGTGCTCAATGTTCTCTTGTTATATCCCTCGGGCGCCATGTATCCCACCTCGTCCTTTCCCAAGTGGATGCAGGCCTTGACCGTGATCGATCCTTTCACCTACGTCATCCACGGCTTCAAATCGGTACTGCTCAAAAACGGCGGCTGGACCGCTATCCGCGGTGACCTGCTGTTTCTGGTGGTCTTCGGAATCGCCACACTACTCGTGGCCACGCCGTTGTTCAAACGCACTCTGTAGCGCCCGTCTCCTGACGCTGCGGAAGAATTCGCTTGGCAGGGAGCTTGTATCAGGGCGCGAGTTTACTCACGCCGAAAAGGCCAAGAAGATTAGCTGGGCATTAGCCCTTGAGGGATGCTTCTCCGTTCTTCGCGCCATGCTCACATTATCTTTTGGTTCGGTCTACAAATCGTAGCCCAGGCCCGCGCCGCGCCCCGCGCGCACCTTCCACAACTTCTCCCAATTCCACATTTCAGACGTCGCTTTGTTCGGCAGCGGATAACCAAGCTGATGCGCAAGCATGCACACCTGCCCGCGATGATGAGCTTCGTGAGAAATCATGTAGCACAACATTTCCGGGCCAACCGGCCAGGGTCGAGCCCAGCCATCTCGTAAGAAGCTCTTGACGTGGCCACCGTCCGCGGCGAGCGCTTCGGCAAGCATCTCCGCGCAGCGTGCGCTGCTCTGTGCCAATGCCGCACTTGCCTGGAGCGGCGTACAGCGCGCGTGGTTGAGCTGCGGCGGAACCTTGAGATGTGGAGCAGAGAGCCTGATCCACTTACAGCGGACATTGTGCACGTGCGCGAAGATGGCAGCAACGGAACGTACTTTGCCCGGCGGTTTCGCTCTCCAGGTGGCAGCGTCAAGACGCTCGATGAGCATCTGGTTCAAGCGTTCGTTCACAGCAAAGATTTGCACTGCGGCTCGGCCGAATTGCGTGTCAGCCTTCTGTTGACGCTTGGCCACAGCTTCGTGCTCCTGTATGGATCGCGCATGCACACCGTTACTGGGCCGGCGGCAACCACTGCTTCAGCTTATCCACCGTTTTCTGGAACGCGTCCGTGTCGGCTTCGGCGTTATAGTGCGCACCGTCCCGCACAAAGTCGTGGTCGGCCTTGTCGTAGGTATACAGTTCGAAGGGCTTGCCCGCGGCCTTGGCAGCAGCAGCGAGGCCGCGCGCACCGTCCGCCGTGCAACAACCGTTGCGGTAGTGGTCCTTTTCCCCGGCAAACATGAGCACCGGCACCTGCAATCGGTCGGCAAACCCGGGCACGTTCTTGATAAATGAATTGGCTGGAAACCAGACAACAATTCCCACCACCAGGTCAGGCCATTGCGATGCGTAGTACATGGCTTCGCCCCCGCCGGCGGAGAAGCCGACGACAGCCACCTTGCCGGACAGCGCGTGGGGCATCTGTTGCGCCTGCAGAATGGCGGCATGCACCGCCTGGCCCTGCGTGTGCTCCATGGCCTCGCCGTCAAACAGCACCACGTCGTATCCGAGCGCTGCAATATCGCGGGACACGCGCACGTAATGCGACATGCCGGAGAGGCCGCTGGCCACCACTACCACGGGACCCTTGCCCTGCGGAGGCGCAAACTCCTGCTGTGCGAAAACCACGGTCGATGCAGCTACCAGGGGTACGGCGGCGAGCGCGGGGAAGAATCGGCGAGACAGTTTCATGGCGTCGGCCTCTTTCAACTCAGTGCAAGCAGGATATGCCACGCCGCGGTGTGATTGACAAGAAGTTTTTTCGTAAAGTTTCGCGGCTTTGTAGCGCCGGTCTCCTGACCGGCTGTAGCGCGGGCCTCCGGGCCCGCGCTCGTGCGAAGAGCACGAAAATACTGGAAGGTCCAAACGCTGGGGGTCCCATCCTAAACGCGCTTTTTTGCCTTTAGGGTGGGATAGCAAGATTTTCATTTCCACCGGAACTCTGATCGGCGCCTAGGCAGAATTCTCCCCGCCTCGCCCCGCGAGCACCTGCTCGTAGTAGCGCACGTAGCGCGGAACCACAAGACTGGAACAGAATCGTTTTTGCGCGGACTGGCGTGCAGCTTCGCGCATGGCCTTCAGTCGCGGCGGATCGTTCAGCAGGCTCAATGCGCCCGCGGCCATGCCATCCACGTCGCCAACGGGGTAGAGCAGCCCAGTCACGCCGTCGTCGATCAGTTCCGGAACGCCGCCCACGCACGTCGCA
>CAWHNV010000049.1:0-35598 GCA_963830785.1 uncultured Acidobacteriota bacterium | reverse complement strand
GTCGCGTTGTATTGGCTCCCAAAGCCTTTGATCTGCTCCTTTACCTCGTTGAACGCGCCGGCAACCTGGTAACTCAATCGGAACTGATTGACAACCTCTGGCCCGATACCTTCGTTCAGCCTGAGGTCCTCAAGACGCAAATTCGCGACGTGCGTTCAGTCCTGGGTGACGATGCGCGCAACCCGAAGTTCATCGAAACCCAGCATCGGCGCGGCTACAGATTCATAGCACCCGTTCACGACTCCGAGGGTGAGCGCAAACAGTCCCCGGAGATCGGCAAAACGCGTGTGGGACAGGAAGAAACCCTCAGGAAGCTGAACGAGATCTTCCTTGCCGCCTGTTCCGGAAAGGCGCAGCTTGTTCTGTTAAGCGGTGAAGTTGGAATCGGAAAATCGACAGTGGCTGAATGGTTCATGGACGGGGTCCGGCGCAATGAGCCGAAGGTGCGCATCATGCGCGGACAGTGCGTGGAAGGCTTCGGAAACCGAGAGCCATACTATCCGGTCCTTCAGGCCATTTCAAGCCTGCTTCGTTCGCCCGAACACGAAACCATTGTGGAGGTGCTCACCCAGTACGCCCCGACATGGCTGGCGCTGTTTCCTGCCAGCGTGAAGCCGAGCGAGCGCGAATCCCTGCATCGAGCCATAGCTGGAGCAACGGATCAAAGAATGCTGCGCGAACTATGCGATGCGATGGGTGCATTGGGAAAAGACACGCCAACCCTCGTGGTTCTGGAGGATGTTCACTGGGCCGACCAATACACGATTGACTGGTTGGCGGCGCTCGCTAGGGGAACCTGGTCCGCGAAACTTATCGTGATCGCCACCTATCGTCCGTTGGATACGATTTTACTTAAGGCCCCGCTCAAGAACTTGAAGGATGAACTGCTTGCGCGCAATCTCTGCCACGAAATTGCAATCCCGCCGCTGACGATGGACGATTTTCAGCGGTTGCTCGAGATGAGATTTTCTGACCACCAGATTCCGGCCGGGCTGGCTGGATTCCTGCACCAGCATTCCGACGGCAACCCTTTCTTCATGGAATCTCTCCTGGAGTATCTGTTCTCCGCGGGAATCATCTCAGTGCAATCCACCGGGTGGTGCGTGCGGACTCCACTGTCCCAGCTGCATGTGGCTGTCCCCGGGACTCTGCGCAAGTTGCTCGAGATCCACATCAATTCAGGCCTTGTGGAAGACGAGCTCCGCGTTCTTGAGGCCGCCAGCGTATGCGGCGTGAAGTTCACCACGTCAGTTGCTGCCGTGGCTGCGGGCATCTCTCAGGAAGAATGTGAAGAGATTTGTGAAGGGATTTCGCAACGCGGTCACTTTGTCCGTTCACTGGGAACTGCGGAGTTGCCGGATGGGTCGCTCGCGTCCATGTATGAGTTCACCCATTCGCTCTATCGGGAGACGATCTACAGGCGAATCCCGAGGAGCCGGCGTGCGCGATTGCATAGTGAGATTGCCCATGAGCTGGAGTCGCTCTATAAACACGCGATTGCCGAGGTCGCCTCTGAACTCGTCTACCACTTTGAGGAGTGCCAGGAATGGGGAAAGTTGCCAAAGTACCTCCTCTCCATGGCCAGGTTGGAAGCCGAGCGCTTTGTGTTTGGAGACGCGATCCGCGCCCTCGAACGTGCCCGTGAACTGCTGCCGAAATTACCCAGGGAGCAGGCGGAGCCGCTTCAACTGGAGATCCTATTTGAGCTGGCGGCTTGTCATGGTGCGCTTGAGGATCTTGAGAAGGCGGGCGAGGCCCTCGAGGTGGCCGAAAGGTCGTCTGTTATTGCGCAGAACTCTCGTGCCAGAGCTCAGATTCTGATGCGGATTGCCTTTGCGCGATCCCGTATGGACGCGGGACGGAGCATGGCTGCCAGTAACCAGGCGTGGGAACTGGCGATGAACGACAGCGATCCATTTATTCGTGAAGAAGCCCGGTTTGGTGTACTTGCGTGGCGCTCAATTTGCGAGGGTCCTGACGATAAGTCTATCGCCCAGTGTCCGGTAATTCTCAAAAAGCTTGAGGCGGATCCCAATCGATTGGGATTCGCGCGCTGCCAGTTGCTCTATGGTGTCTTGCTTAGCATATCCTCGAGATACCGGGAAGCATTGTCGAACATGAATTCCGCGATTTCCGTTCTAACGAGCGACCGGGACAACTTCTACGGAGGAGCCGATCGACTTGTGACGTACTCGCTCATCTTTGCGGGGGACCTTGGACACGCGCTGAGCAAATGTCGCGATGGTGTCGCGGACGCAGTAAAAAACGGCAGCAGGATTCGCGAACTCCTTTGGAACAGCATGGATGCCTGGGCTCACTGCGAATCCTTGGATTTTGCAGGCGCACTCGAAATCTGCGAGCGCTGCCTCCCTTCACTTCATCGTGAAGTATCATTATTCACCGCTTTGCAGATTACAATGATTATTCGCGCTCACAGCGAAGCTAGACTGGGAAAGTTGAAACAGGCAACGGAACACTTGCAGGAGGCCGCCGCGGTCGTTGCGGAGCAGAAAGCTTGGGTGAGCTTGATCGTCGAGACGTTTCTTTATTACGCACAAATGGAGTTAGCCTTGATGACCTGCTCTATGGCGGAAGCTCGACGTGCGGCCCAGAGGCTTCTCTCGGCGAGTGAAAAAACAGCCGACCGGACATGGAAGGCCTTTGCATTGGATGGAAATGCCCGCATTGCCCTCCAGGAGGGGAAATTGGCCCAGGCGAGAACCTATGTAAATAGTGCGATTGAATTGATGGACGGTTTTGATCTTCCCCTGGCCCATTGGCGTGTTCATGGGACGGCAATGCATGTTTTCCCGTCGTTTGCCGAAAAGCATCGTGCATTTGCAAACGCCACCCTTGCGCGGCTAGCCGAGTCCTTGAAAGATTATCCTGAGGTTAAGAGAGCCCTTCTCACGTCTCCCCAGGCAATGCAGATTTTCTCCTAAAAGTCGGCGCCATTGAAAGTACATAGGTAGATCACCGCATCCGCCGCAAACGCCTGCGGCTCAGTTCAAACGATCCTATCGAAACCGCCCCGGACGAAAGAACACGGCTCAACCCCGCCTCGTCCACCGGGGCGATCCCGATAGGAACCTAACGTTTGTCAGGACCGATCGATGCAGCTCGACCTCGAAACGCGCTTTGGGCTGTTAACCGGCCAATCTCTGCCCATTTTCATTCAGGTGGTTTGGAGTTTACGTATTTCGGCGAGGATCTTGCTGAGGCGGTTGATGAGCCGGTCGAGGCAGGAGCGGATTCGGCCGTTTGGGAGTGATCGGCGGAACATCTCCATTACATGTTGTGTAGCAAGCAAGGAGTCGATGAGGCCATCCAGGCCTTTGCGCACGGGTGTGAGTGAGGCTTTGGGTTGAGGAGCCAGATGCCTGGGTTTGGAGCGAACCAGTTCAAATTCTCGCTTGAGGTCGGTCAAGGTCACATCCACGTAGCGCATGGTCATGCGAGGACTGGTGTGGCCGAGCAGTTTCATCACAGAGGCAAAACCCATGCCGGCACGGAGCATTTCCGTACCGTAGGTATGTCGCATCTGGTGAGGGACGATATCTGTGGGAAGGCCGACTGAGTAGCAGACCATATGCAGGTAATCGCGGAGCCGACCAAGAAGGCCTACTTTGGTTCCAGACCATGCCAGTAGCTTTCCATCGGCAGGCAGCGGATCCAGAGAGCGGAAGAAGCGGAGACGGTGAACGAGTTCACGAACGAAGGAATCGACTGGGACCATGCGTTCGGTTTTGAGCTTGCCGAGAGGGACATGAATGGCCCACTGATCGGGACCGGTGGAGCGCAGGCAGTCATACGACAGGTCGGCGCACTCGCTGATGCGCATGCCGGTGTGGCGGAGCAACAAGAAGACATTTCCGCCCAGATCGTTACGGCGAAGGCACTCCTGCTGTAGGAGTTGATCCTGCTCTGCGTTGAGCGGCCGTGGCAGACTCTGCGGTGTACGGGGGATATCTTCGCGGCGCAGCAGATGGGCGAGTTCAGGAAGTTTGCTGGTCCATGCCAGTTCGTTGAAGACGGCGCGGAGAGCGATGAGCCGGGCGATGCAGGTCGTGGTCGCAAGGGGAGGAATGTGCGCACGCATGCGTGACATCCATCCGAGGGCGTGCGGATCGCGGCGCAGTTGATCGAGACTGGTAACTTCAGGATGGTCGGCTGCCAGATAGACGAGGAAGTTACGCACCGCTATGTTGTAGTTGCGTGTGGTGGAGAAACTGAGTGCGGTGGAGAGCGATTCGACGGCACGTGCGAAGGCTGGCGCCAGGGGATGCTGAAGCGGAGGGCGGCGCCAGCGCTTCATGACGGGATCCTCGACTGGGGTCGGATGCACTGTGCCGCGGCGCGGGCGTACTGAAGGTAAACGTCCTGCGGTGAGACCTGCACATAGTGCAGGGTGGTTTGGATGTCGGCGTGACCCATCAGTTGCATCAACGCGGGCAGGCTGATGCCGGCACGCACCATATCGGAGGCGAAGGTGTGCCTGAAGCGGTGCGGGTTGGCCAGTTGGATGCCGGTGGTCTGGCGATGATGACGAAACAGAGAACGTAATCCCGCGGGTGTCATGCGTTGGCCGCGCGCGGGCCCTTTCAATACTACGAACAGTGCAGCCGAGCAGGGATCGGGCCGTTCCAGACGCAGATAGTGATCGAGCAGTTGGGAGGTCTCCGGCGCCAGTGGCAGGAAGCGCAGCTTGCTGCCCTTGCCGCGCACGCGGAGCTGACCTTCGGAAAGCAACACGTCCTGGGGATTAAGAGCCAGTACTTCGGCGGACCGGAGTCCATGCATGAGCATCAAACCCACGATGGCCAAGTCGCGCGCGTTGTGAAAACTGGCCCAGAAGCGCGCCACTTCATCGACCGAGAGAGGGACGATGGTGAGCTTGGGTTCCTTCACTCTCAGTCTGCTTAGCTCGAACCTCGGGCGGCCCAGGCCCAGCGGCCTGCGGTGGAGGTAAACCTGCTGGAAGCCCGGCGCGGCCGGACAGGTTGCATCCGGGAATTCGTTGCGGATGGCACGATCGGCACAAGCAACGCGGTCGTTGATGGTGGCGGCAGAAGGCGCGGGTTCGAGGCATGACTGGAAGCGCACGTAATCGAGCAAGGTCGATTCGGTGAGGTCTTCCTTGGAGATGTCGCCGGTGTGGTGGACGCTCTCCCACCAGCGCACGAAGTGCAACAGGCTGTGCGCGTAGCTATACAAGGAGGTGTCAGCAAGACGGCGGACATACTCGCGGTCCAGGAAGCGGTTGATCCAGCCGACGCCCCGTCCGGTGGATTGCTCGACCACTTGATACGGGCTGTGTGCGCCCGATGGGGTCTTCTGATGGATGACGCGGAACTTCATGGCTGCGCGGCCTCGAGGAGAGACTGGAACTGCCGCGCATTACCGCCCTGGACGAAGAAGGAGTTGGGATCGTGCCCATGCGGCAGCAGGACGCGGCGAGCAGCGATACCTTGAGCGCCAAGACGATGGGCTAACTGTTCGGCGGCCCGCTGCCCACTCCGGTTGGCATCGACATCGAAGGCGAGATAAACAGTTCGCGAGCTCTCGCACAGCTGGCGGAACTGATCCGTGTTGAGATGTGTGCCCAGCGAGCAGGTGACGTTGTGAAAGCCAACCTGTCGCAACACGGCATAGTCGAACAGGCCCTCGACCAAAATCACCTCTGAGCAGTGCCGGACCTTCTCCCATGCATACAGGCCGCCCTTGGCACCGGGCATAAAGCGATGAGCGAAGGCAGCTCCGATGCTGCGGCCGTAGAGGTTGACGATGTGTTCGTCCTGGCGCAGCGGGAAGACGATGCGCTGGTAAAAAGCGTCGGAGCCGTTTACGTTCAGCAGGCCGGACTGTCGCAGCAGATCGAAGGAATAGCCTTGTGCCGTGAGATGACGGCGCAGACTTCCACCGGGAGCGTAACCGATCTCCAGTTCCCTGATCAGGGCGCGATCATGCAGCCCGCGCTGGTTGAGATAGAACATCGCTTCGGGGTGTTGCTCCAGTTGCTGCCGATAGAATGCAGCAGCCTGCTCAATCACCGCGACAGGGTCGGCTTCTGGAGTGGTCTGTGGATCAAGGCATGCGAGGCTCTGGCGAAACGACAGTCGGCGGGATAACTGGACGAAGCGAATCAGATCGCCACCCTGGCCGCAGCCGTGACAATAGAAAACATCTTTGCGCGTGTTGACATAGAACGAAGGCCGGGTCTCCTCGTGCAACGGACAGAGCCCGACGAACTCCGAACGGCCCGCAGGCCGGGAGGCCCAGTTATGTTGCCGCAGATAGTCCAGCAGCGGCAGCCGCCGCTTGAGTGTCTCGACGTCTTCGCTCACAACGCTTTTTTCGCCTCCGGAGCCCAGCGTAGGCGGGTGACGCCGGCAATCCCAGGCGAGGATGGTGGGTGAAAAGTTTTTTCTCAGAGACGCAAAGGCCAGAGGTTTTTGAGAACCGGAGTGATCCAGCGCAATGGACCCGCTTCGCCATCGGTCTGATGACTGCGCGCCAGCCAATGAGCTACCCGGGTGACGGTCTGACTGAGAAAGGAATGAGCCAGCTGGGTCGTGTCCAGGCCGCTCGCCCAGCGGCGGACAGTGGAAGGATCAGGCAATCGATCAGGGTCTTGAAGCTTCGGCAATGCCTTCTCCCACGAGCAGCGCTCCACAAAGCGCCGCCACAGTGCCCGGCAGCGCGCCAGCAGGCTGTAATGCGTGTAGGGAAGAGAAAACAGCGGAAGGAAAGTGAAGGTCGTCCCACAACCGGAGCAGCGGCCGCGATGGATCCAAATCCAGTCGTGATGCTCGTCGTGGGCCTGCTTCCGGCGCCGTCCGTGACCAATGATCGAATCTCGTTCACAAACCGGGCATCGGCGTAAAATGATCTTGTCGCAGTCGTCTGCCCAGTCGGTCGCAAGCCTGTCCGGCCCCGCGGAAACTGAGACAAAGAGGATCGTATCTCACAGGGGTTCCGCCTCTGGCATCGACCCGCCAAGATCATCGTCGGAAGCGGAGCCCCGCCTCCTGAAGAAAAATCCAACTGAAAGAAAATATACTTCTTACCTACTGGCGGGGTGCGATCCAGGATATTGGCCGGTTATCTCACTGTTCACCAACTTAGCGGCCGTCGCTAAGGAGGAGCTGACTTCGACCTCGGCTGATGAGTTCGATCCATGATCTCCAGAGCGTTGCAGCAGACGATCGACAAGCCGGCCAGATTTGACCGCCAATCTCAAAGTTGCCGTGCAGCTAGCGCGCTACGACCGTACGATTGCCTCCAAAGCGGCTACGACCTCTTACGGCTCGACGCGTCATGTAAACTGCGCACCGTCCATGAGTTTTCAGGTCAGTGCGGTCCGGAAAGGCAGCGATTCCACTAGAATTGGTAACACCTTCAGCCGAAGCGGAAGCCTTGCTACCCGGCCGTCGTTAATCATCATCATCAGCAGCACCACCACCATGACCTCTTCCCCTGCTTCTGCCTCTGTTCCCCCCGTTGCGCCCCTTTTTGCCCCGTCCCCGTCCTAGCCCCGCTTCGGCATCTACTGGCCGGCACGCCGAAAACTGCCTCGCATAGGCTTCAAAAAGAAAGATATATCGCCGTGTAAGCGTTCGCCGACATTCCGGAATGTCGCCTGACGCTGACTTTTTCTCTTGTCACCGTTCGCCGACATTGCTACAATGTCAGCGAACGATGACATTTAACAAGGACACGTCAGACTATGCGAATTCGAACCCCAGTTGACCTTGGAGCCCTCATACGCGATCGCCGCATCGTGCTCGGCCTCGACCAAAAGGCCCTTGCTGACAAGGTTGGGGTCAGCCGCCAATGGATCGTCGAAATTGAAAAGGGCAAGCCACGAGCTGAAATCGCCCTCGTCCTTCGCGCCATTGATGTGCTCGGAATCCCGCTGACCGCAAATGAAACTACCAAAGAAAAAGGCAAAGACATGCCACCGCCCGTCGACATTGACTCGATCATCTCTGCCGCTCGTAGGAAGCGCATATGACAAAGGAACTCACTGCAATCCTCGACGGACAGTTAACTGGCCGCGTCGTGCGCGACACGCGCGGCAGGATTTCCTTCACCTACGAAGACGACTGGCGCGAAGCTGAGAACGCATATCCACTCTCCCTGTCCATGCCTTTAGCCTTGTCGCGCCACGGCAATGACAAGATAGACCCATTCTTGTGGGGGTTATTGCCAGATAACGAGTTGGTGTTAGGCCAATGGGCGCAGAAGTTTCAGGTATCGGCCCGAAACGCCTTCAGCCTTATCTCGGCGGTCGGGGAAGACTGCGCCGGAGCGGTTCAGTTTGTGCGGCCGGAACGCCTTGATGCCGTCCTTGGCCAGCACCCTCCTGAAATTGAATGGCTGGATGAGGGGGACATTGCAAAGCGTCTGCGCACTCTGCGGGAAGATCAATCCGCATGGCGAATCCCGCGTGACACCGGACAGTTTAGTCTCGCCGGCGCGCAGCCGAAGACCGCGCTTCTATTCCAGGACGGCAAATGGGGGGTTCCTTCTGGCAGGGTTCCAACGACCCACATCCTCAAGCCTCCCACTGCAGCCTTCGATGGCCATGCCGAGAACGAGCACTTTTCCCTCGAATTGGCTCGCGCCTTGGGCCTCCCCGTCGTAGATTCCAGGATCATGCATTTTCAAAACGAGATCGCCATCGTTGTCGAGCGCTATGACCGCCTCCGCACCGAAGCAGGAATACGGCGTGTCCATCAGGAAGATATATGTCAGGCTCTCGCCATCTTGCCCACGCACAAATACCAGAATGAAGGTGGTCCCGGCATCGATGACATTGTCCAACTGCTCAGGACCCACTCCGGTGAACCTCGCGAGGATGTGGACACTTTTATCGATTCCGTCGCATTCACCTGGCTGATCGTCGGTACCGACGCACATGCCAAGAATTACGCCCTGCTCATTGGAGCTCAAGGCCGAGCCCGCCTCGCGCCCCTCTACGACGTGGCGAGCATCCTGCCCTACACGCAAATCGATATCAAGAAAACGAAGCTCTCCATGAAGCTCGGTGGCGAATATCGATTCGGTAACATTCAGGCCCGCCACTGGCGCAAGATGGCCCGGGATATCCGGCTCGATCCTGACAAAGTCATTCAGCGAGTGGATGATTTCGCTCGCCAACTGCCGGATCACATCGCTGATACGCAGCGCCAAATGACAAAGGAGGGAATCGATCATCCCCTTATCGCCCGTCTCGCTCGCAGACTTACGACGCGCGCCGCGGCGTGCAGAAGGATTTTCGCTAACACTGTCCCGCCCAGGCAGTAGCATTTCTGAGGCCGCACCGAAGCACATTCGACCATAGACATTGAGGAAGGATCCCAGAGGTCGATGGAACTGTATCAACCAGAGATACGCTAGATCGGAAAGCGCGAGCGGCAGGCCGATGCCAATTGCGTTTCTATAATGGCTACATGCCAAGAGAGTTGCGGTTCCGTGACGGACACACAGAAATTGCGCCTATGCCATTCGAGGTGGCTCGGATCTCGCGCGTTGTCAAACGTCACAGCGGAGAACTCTACAAGATCTTTGTAGACGAGAGCGTTCATTCATTCTTTGGTTTCGACGTGCCTACCGGGTATCTCTGTTATGCCGCCGTTGGAATTCCTGCCGAAGAATACGAACATCTGAAGCGCTCTACTGCAAAGATTTTCAGCCAATACGAGCTGTATGTCACAGGCGATCCCGATGTTCATTTAGGTGAGTTCAAATTTGAACGATTCAAGTCTCTGCCAGCTGAGCAGCGCCAGGACCTCGCGAAACAGATCCAGAGGACCTTCAGGGCCTATGGCTGCTTTGTCACCGCCTTCTATATCAGAACGCAGGGGGCTGTTATGGAACATCTTCGTTCCGATCTTGTGGGAGAGAAGGCCGAGATCCCGGAGGACTTCGACGCGCTTTATTCGGCGGCCGCTAGAGAACTCAAAGAGGACGCCGCGGCGGGTATCGCGCAATCGGCCACAATTGCGTCCATATTGAGGATTCCCCTTTTAGGGCTCTCACATTTCATGAGTCAATTCGGATGTCCATTTCAGATCCTCTGCGATCCTCGCCAGGCTAAAGAAGACAGGGCCGTTCTGCAAGCAATCGACACTGTTTTCAGCGGACCTCTGAAGGCACTTGCACCAGAAGAAGCAGCGCTTTATCAAGGTATGGATAACTCTGTTTCCTCAGAAGACGAGGTTGGGCTGCAATTGGCCGATCTGCTTACTGGTGAGGTTCGTTGGTTTTTTGGTGCCAATCCGGAATTTCTGACCAATCAATCGAGCAGTAGGCTCGTCACTGGTACGTCTCAAGAAGACATCGAGATGTGGATTACGGCATTCAACATCTATCACAAATACGGTGCGATTCTTCGTATCCCGCCACATCTGAAACAGAAGCTCGAACAGTTCGACGGGACTTCTTGCCTCGCCATCTACCGACCCTCGTTCGCCGCAGGGCTCTTGAGTTGCTATACGGACCTTGGTCATCTTCTTCGGCCTTGAAGCGGTCAACTCCTATCAGTTAATTCGGAAAAACATCACCGGATTGGACAAGAGTCTTCAGGCCGGCTTTGCGCAATCCAAGTCCGGCGCCTATCGCACGTTGGCCGAACTGCTTATTCAAGCGGGGCGCCTGGGCGAAGCGGAGCAGATTCTCGATCTTCTCAAGGAGCAGGAGCTCCTTGTTGTTGACGGTGATGATCGGACTCACCTCCTCTCTCCGAGATGAGCCTATACGACTATGAGTACGGCGCGCCAGGGCGGCGCGCCCCGATTACAACTCCCAGGCCGCCCGGCAGAGCAGAACCAGGTTGCCGATCTGATCGAAGCTGATCTGCATCGCGTCGGCCATGGCCCGCAGCCGGCTTGCGTCCTGGGGCACGGTACCCTCCTCGATGGCCGCCCACTCAGAAGTTCTCATGCCGGCCAAGCGAGCGGCTTCCTCGAGGGACAGACCGGCCGTATGCTCTCTGGAAATACTACCTGAATGCTGGTGACCCATCTGGCGCCACACACTGATTTTCGGTTTCCGCAGGGTAGAACGACATCATTGCGGGTACCGCGCGATCATTGTGTTCGGGTTGCAGGTGCGAGTGTGGCGTCGTCTTTTCGACGGTTCGACGGCCCAAAAATTCCTCGCCGCAGCGATCGGTAGACACTCCTTGACAGAGCGGCTTGCAGCGGTGTGCCTTGGCGCCGTCTTCCAAATTAATTTTACCAGCCCGGCTGGTTTCACGCAGGGGACGAACCAGTGCCGCGCCAGTGTTCGCGGGTTCCAGTTTCAGATCATTTTGCGAGGCCTACGTGGCGTATCAGATGGTCGAAGCGCGGGTCGGAGCGCAAGGGGTCGAGGCAGGGATCGACCTTCAGATATAAGAGTCCAACATCGTGGGCATCGTATGCTTCTTCAAGCCACTTAAAGGCTTCCTGCTTTTTGCCGAGTCCAGCGTAGACGAGAGCGATTTCGTATCTACCAACGCCGTTTTCGCGCACGTGTTCTCGCAATTGCACAATTGTCTTGCGGGCTTCGGCCGCCTTGCCTGCCCGGGCATAGGCGTTGCACAGATGGCCAAGTGAATCGGGACTGCTGCCCGATTTGAGAAATGCGGCGATGGCATCGGCGTATCTTCCTTTTTCGGCGTAAACGTCGCCGAGAAGGAAGCTCCAGTCGGGGGATTGATATCGAGACCGCGCACCCTGAGGATGAGCGAGAGCGCCTGATCGTACTGGCGAGAGATGTGACTCGAAGCTCGTCCGGCAGCATCTGAACGAAATCAGTTGGCAGCTAGCAATTCCACGAATCGACCTGGGCGTGCTTTGGCAACCAGAATCTTGCCCGCGTGGCCACCTATCGGCTTAGAAAGCAGACTATAGCATTACCCAGGGGTTCGGAATCTTGACATCAGATCGCAATGGGCGTTTACTGAATTGTTGGTTGTGGTGAAGGAGTTCACCCTTAACCGCTGTCCATTCCAATAGGCCGGACAGATGATAACTCCTGACAGGGAATCCTGTTGCGGAGTTGTGTCCCGGCAAGTTCCCTGAATGACAATTTAGGAGTTCACGCTCATGATGAACACTTGGGCTCTGTCTGCGCTCTGGGTGGGTTTGGCCCTGGCGGCGACGTTGCTGGCGATCTGGTTCAAGGTGTCAACGGCCCTTTCCGAAATAGTGGTGGGGACGGTGGCGCAACTGGTCATCGGGGTCTTCCTGGCCAAGGAAGGTCTGGCCGCCAACACGCAATGGATCACGTTTTTGGCAGGAACCGGGGCGATCGTTTTGACGTTTCTGGCCGGCGCGGAGCCGCATTGCCCAGTCATGATTGTCCATTGAACGGAGATTCGGCGATGGAAAAAACGCGAGCCCTGGGGACTCTTAACGAAGCGCAGCAACGGCGCTTGTATGCAAGCTGCCAGTATATAGATGGGCTTCTCTGCCAACTGGAACAGGTGTTTCATCAAGAAGACTCGCTGTCGCCTTTTCCGCGTTACGTCATCGATCTGAATCCTGCGGAGATCAACCAAGTGAAGGATCACATGCGCAGGATTCGCGAGCAACTCCTCGCAACGCTTGCATGGCAAGGGATGAAACCGGAGTCTCCGTCGATTCCGGCCACCCGCGTGGCGCTGACAAGCCTGACGTTTATTGACATGACGATTGAGGAGTTGTCGCCAAGGCATTTGCGGGGCTGTGGAGCAGTTCCCGAAGGCGCGATCGATGGGCTGAATCGAGTGGTTCGCGATCTTCGATCCACGGCCGGAGAAATGGAGAGCTATCTTCGCAAGGAGATAGCCAACCCGGAGAAAGAGCTGAAAGAAGGATAGACCATGCAAACGCGCGTGCTCATTTCGCGAGGGGTATGCTCTTTTTTCGCGGAGGTAATGTGGTGAGAACACATCGTCAATTGGTCGTATACGAGTCTGTTTTGCAGGCGTTGCTCGAACCTGGCTGTCCGTTCTGCCGATTCCTCAAGGAGTTTCAGACGGCGCGGCTGCAAAACCACTCAATGGAAAACATCCACAGGCTTTGTAACTTTCATGCATGGGGCCTGGCTGCGGTTCAGAACGCACCGGATGCGGCGCAGGTCTTTATCAAGCTGGTTGCCGAACCGCTCGCACTCCCGGAGGCGGATTCTGCATGCGACGTTTGCCGGGAAGTTCTCTCGGAGGAAGAGGTGCGTCTCCGCGAGTTTGTTGGCTCGATCTTTCGGCCAGATGTGTCGCAGTGGCTTCGAGGGCCGGCAGTACTGTGCATTCCGCACGGGACAAAGCTGCGCACACAGGCGCCGCCGGTGCTTGCTGCACGAATTGATACCATCATCGAAAACTATCGCCGGCAACTGGCGCAGGAATTACAGCACTTGCGCGATGAACCGGAGCCGGACAGAGCGGGCTGGGGCGCAATCGGGCGCGCCGCGGAGTTTCTTGTTTCGCAACGCGGGCTGCATTCCTAGGGGAGGACGTATGTTGAATGCCGGAAAGGCATTGAAAGTTTCCATTTATTTGAGCGAGGGATCGAAGCATCATGGGGTCCCTACGTATTCAAGCATCCTCGACTTTCTTTTTTACCGGGGCGTTTCCGGCGCGACCGTGCTGAAGGGAATCGCCGGATTCGGCGCGGATCATCACATGCACTCGGCCAGCATTGTTGAGATCTCGGACCATCTTCCGCTGAAAATCGAATTCATCGAATCGCGCGAGAAGGTTGATGAACTGCTCGGGAAGCTGGAGGAACTGGCGGGCAGCGGAATGATCGAGATTCAGGAAACCACTTTGGCGAAGCCGGCACAGGTCTCAAAGCCAAAGAAGGCCACGCCACCCGCGCACGTGAAGATGGAGGGCAAAGCCAAGATGATGCGCATCTACATCGGCGAGGCCGATCGCTGGAAAGACAAGCCTCTTTACAATGCACTCGTTGAAGCCATGCGGGCCAACGATATTGCGGGCGTTACTGTTTATCGTGGGATTCTCGGCTATGGCGCACACCGCCGGATGCACAAAGACAAGGCGCTGCATTTATCGCGCGATTGCTCCATCATGCTCTCGGCAGTGGATACGGAGGAGAAGCTCAAATCTTTTCTGCCGATCGTGGAGCAGATGGTGGAAGAGGGATTGGTCGTTCTGTCGAACGTCGACATCATCAAATACACCTACCGCGCCATGGAAGAGAATCAGCCGGAAACGCCTCAGGCTTGCGCAGATGCATCGGCATCCGCGGAGGCTAAGCCATGAGAGAACAGTTTGAAGCGCGCATGTTACGCGTCCATTTCGGTGAGGCCGACAAGTGGCAGGGCAAGCCCCTGCACGAAGCGATTGTGGGCAAATGTTTGGAACTCGGAATGGCCGGCGCTACGGTTTATCGCGGCATCGAAGGCTATGGGGCCAGCACCAGGATTCATCATGCCAGTCATTGGACATTTTCAAAAGATGCGCCGATTATGCTGACCATCATCGACAAGGAGGAGCAAATTGAAAAGCTGATTCCGCATCTTGACGCGATGGTGGAAGAAGGCTTGATCGCAATGTCGCCTGTCGAGGTGATCCGCTATTCGCGCAATCCCGAAAAAGTTTGAGGAGACACGCGCAGGAAGAGCTTCATGACTACCGAACTATCGGCGATGCAGGAATACGGCGGTTCACTGACTGACACATCCGTGTCTACGGATGGCGCCTCCCGGTTGCTACGGCTCGGCAGACTGGCTGATGAACTTGGAGCTGAGCTTGTTGCTGAGGAAGCTCGCGAACTCGCAGCGCGGGTTGTCGAAGGGCGTTTCTATGCAGCTTGTGTTGGTCAGTTCAAGCGAGGCAAATCTACATTGCTCAACGCCCTGGTGGGCCGCGAGGTTGTTCCGACCGGGTATGTTCCTGTGACCGCGGTGCCAACCGTGATTCGATTCGGCGACGAACTTCACGCGCGCGTTCGCATGCAAGGCGGATTTTGGCTGGATGTTGACCTGCCTGACTTGAAGCTATACGTGACGGAAGAATTTAATCCTGAAAACAAAAAGGCCGTGGAAGGAGCGGAAGTCTTCGTGCCCAGTTTCTTGTTGTCCTCTGGCATGTGTTTTGTTGACACGCCGGGTTTGGGCTCGGTCTTTACTGGAAATACGGCGGCTACGCGGGCATTCATTCCTCATATTGATGCAGCGTTGGTGGTGCTCGGAGCCGATCCGCCGATTGCGGGCGAGGAGTTGGCCCTGGTAGAAGCAGTTGGAAAACAGGTTCAGGATCTGATCCTGGTCATTAATAAAGCCGACCGCACCACCGAACCGGAGCGCGAGGCGGCCGCCAGGTTCACGCGCGACGTTCTGGAAAAGCGGCTGCATCGCCCGATGGGTGAGGTTTTTGAGGTGAGTGCCGCCGAACGCATGGAAAATCGCGGGCCCGCGCGGGACTGGGAAAAACTGCTGGCGAGTTTGAAGCGCATGGTTGAGGGCTCGGGTGCAGATCTCGTTCGCGCCGCCTGCGACCGGGGTCTGCAGCGCTTGAGCGAACAACTACTGGCTGTCATCGGCGAGGACCGTGATGCGCTGCTTAGACCCATCGAAGAATCCGAACGGCGTATCGAACTCATGAAGCAAACCGTCAGCGAAGCGGAGCGCTCCATGCGCGAACTGAGTTTTCTCTTTATGGCGGAGCAGCATCGCATTTCGGACATCTTCGGGGAAAGGCACGAGCGATTCTTCCGTTCCGCGTGGGCGGAATCTGAAGCAGAAATCGATGAGAAGCTAACATCCCTGCCGCTCGGCTTTGGCCCGCGCTATCGGCGCCGAACGATGCATCTCGCTCAGGAAATCTCACGCGGCAAGGTGATGCCCTGGCTTGAGCCTGAGCAGGAAGAGGGCGAGCGCCAGTATCGGGCTGTGGCCCGGCGATTTGTGGAGTTGGGTAACAACTTTCTGAAAGATTTGGCAGATGCGGGCCTCAACGAACTGGCGCGGATGCCTCATGCGCTCGATCCCGAGGGTGGTTTGCGCGTGCGCTCGCGATTCACATTCGAGGACTTCATCGGAACTGCACAACCGTCGTCGCCTCTGCGCTGGCTCGCGGATGTTGTTTTGCCGCTTGTGGGTGCACGCAAAGTCATCACGAACGAGGCTCGAGCGTTTCTGCAGCATCTGCTGGAAACGAATTGCTCGCGCGTGCAAAACGATGTTCTCAATCGCATTGAGGAAAGCCGGGACCGTTTGCAGGTCGAGATCCGCAAGCTGCTTCATGAGGTCGGCCGCATTGCAGAGCAGGCACTTGACCGGGCGCGAAAAGTCAAAGAAGAGGGCGCTCCCGCCGTACGATCGGCCATTGAACGGCTCGATAGTCTGGAACGGGAAATTTCGGCGCTCTCCTAGTTTCGGATCGTGCTTTACCGGAAAGAGGTTTCATCGCGATGCCTTCGTCTTCTGCCCAACACGAGCCGGCCTTTGAGTATCTGCAGTGCGTTGAGCGCGAGGAGGAATTGAGCCGGCTTCGAGATCAGGCCAGGATGCGCAAGTCTTTGCTGGTCTTTGGGCCGGACGGCGTGGGCAAATCACGCTTGCTGCGCAGCTTCGTCGAAAAACAACCACTCGCGCTTTACGTTGAACAGATGCGATCGCCGCGTGAATTTGTACTCGCTTTACTCCAGGCGTTGCATTCCGCAGACCGCGACATAAGTGTTCCCGTAAACCTCGCTGCTGTCACCACAACTTCCTTGAAGGGCATCGTTCACAGGGCGCTCGATACTCATCCGTTTCTGATGGTCCTCGACCAGCTCGACGCGCCCTCGCGCGTGGTTACAGGGTTGATCAAGGACTTGAATTATTACGGGCGCACTCCCGTGATTTTTGCATCGCGTTCTCCGCATATGGAGGATATAGGCGCACTGCGGCAGTTCTGTGCGAGCAAGTCGGAGCGCCTGGAGTTAGCGAATTTTCCACCCCAGATTGCTTTGGAATTCGCGCGGCGTGAGGCCGAGAAGAACGAACTGCGTGCCTCTAATCTGGAAGCGGTCCTGCAGTCGCTCATCGAGTGGAGCGATGGCAACCCAGGAGCCATCCTCCACATGTTGAAGATGGCTCAATTGCCGCAGTACAGAGCGGGCGACCAGATCAAAGCGCACATTCTGTACGTCGACTTTCGCATGGGTCGCTAGAGCGCCAGGTTTTATGCGGCTTCTATGGCACGACTGAAGTCCCGCCCTTTCACGGCGCTAATTAAGCAACCAGTTCCAGCGTTACTGTCAAAGTGCGTTGATGACGATTATTCATGTTGGGCTATTTCGAAAAGCGCGAGTTTGGAACCGTTGGGGAAATCGAACAGTATGCCAAAAGTAAACGGCAATTCTCTCTCGAAGCAGTTGAAGAAAGGGGCGTCCTTCGCTTCGGACCGGGACAAATAAGTGCACGACGCGTTGGCCAACTCGACGATAGACGTTTCGAGGAGAGAAGATTCAACCACCGAGAATGTTCCCCGCGTTCGGACCGAGACGATACCGGCATCATCGACGCTCAGTTGCCCAGAGATTGAAGACCCGATCGAACATTTGGAATCGGAAAACGCGGCCAGGGTGTTTGTTGATGACGCACTCAGCCTTTCCAGGTAGTTGCTGACTTCTTGGGGCGTGACGGACTTTGCTGAATTCATATTCCTCCAAATGGTGAAGAATACTGGAGCAATTAGAGCAAAAGAATACCTCGGCGGGCCGAGGCTGCCAAGGGAGAAATCGTTCGCACGATGAAAGGCGGAGGAAAAGCGGAATCTAAGTTTGGGTTTGAACAGCGACTGGCGGCGGGGTAAATGTTAGCCAGCGAGCAGTGCAGATTTCACAGACTTGCGGGCTTTCGCAAAGAGGGACTCGAAGTAGGGCGGATTCAAAACGTCATGAATCAGAAGCACTTATGCGCACGATTTAGGGAAGGGAATCACAGGGCCATCTGCTTTTGATTGCGGCCGTCGCCAGCAGTTTCGGCCTTTCTTTCTGAAAATAGGGCGTACTCTGGCCGGACGGAGTTTTGGCGAGCCGGTGTTGGGGCGCATCGTGTTGTGAGTCGCGGCCGGGATGGCTTATATTAGTTCGAGTGTCGAATTTGATCTGTTCGTTCCTTCCCCAAGGAACCCTCAATGAGAGAATCGGGCGCAAGCGTGGCCGGAGATTTCCGCTTTCGAAGCACCTGCTGAGCGGGCGAAACTGTCATTGCATTCGACATCCAGCAGCCCAGAAACGAATCATTGCCCTGGGCCCTGATCGAGAGGTTGAAATGTTGCCAGAACAATGGGAAACGTTCAAACGTGCGGCGCGCCGGGAAAAGATGGATAAGATTCCCATGGCGCTGATTATCGACAGCCCGTGGATTCCCGGCTACCTCGGAATCGAACACCTGGATTATTTTCTCGATCCGGAACTTTGGTTTCAATCCAATTTGAAAATCATGCAGGAGTTCCCGGATGTCATCTTCGTTCCCTCCTGGTGGACGGAGTACGGGATGGCGGCGGAACCGTCGGTGCTGGGCGCGAAGATTAAGTTCTGGCAGGACAATACTCCAAGTGAGTACCAGACGCTCTATCACCTGGAGGACATCGACAGATTTCCCGAATACGAAGTTGAAGCCGACGCGTTTGCGGGGTTGACGCTGCATCGCATTAAGATGTCGCGGCAGAGGATTCTGGATGCAGGCTACATCCTTCCGATGGTGACCTCGCGTGGACCGTTGTGCACGGCGGGATTCGTGCGCGGCACGACCGAATTCATGATCGACCTGGTGGAAAACCCGGAGGGCGCGCACAAGCTCATCGATCTGTGCACGCGGGTGATCATCGACTGGCTGAAGGCGCAGCAGAAGGTGATGGGCGATACGGTCGAGAGCATCTTCATCCTTGACGACATTGTGGGATTCGTCAACGAGGAACACTACCTGGAGTTCGCGCATCCTTACTTGAAGCGCATTTGCGATGCTTTCCCCAAGGATTGGGTGAAGCTTTATCACAACGACGCTGAGGTGGACGCGTGCCTGGACCATTTGCCCGACACGGGTTTTAACGTGCTGAACTGGGGCAAGCAGCGCCATATTACTGAAGTGAAGCGGCGCGTGGGCGACCGCATGTGCCTGATGGGCAATGTGAATCCGCTGGAGGTGGCGGTGCGCGGCACGCCGGAAGAAGTGAAGGATGAGACGCTGGAAGTTCTGGAAGGTTCCGGCGGCGAGGGAATCATTTTATCGGTCGGCGGGGGCACCAGCCCTGGCATGCCCCGGGAAAACATTCTGGCCATGCTCGAAGCACTTGAGGAGTTCAACTCGAAACGCACGGCAGCGATGAGCGTGCGCTGAGGACTAGGAAATATGCCCGATTACGCCCTGATGAATCAGTATCTCTACGAAGGCAACGCCGGCGAGGTGGATCGTCTGACGAAAGAAGCGCTTGCCGAAGGGCGCACCGCGCAGGAGGTGCTGACCGAAGGACTCATCGCCGGTATGAGCGTGGTGGGCGAGGATTTTAAGCACAATATTCTTTACGTTCCCGAGGTGTTGATTGCAGCGCGGGCGATGAAGGCCGGCATGGCGGTGCTGAAGCCGCTGTTGACATCGAAGGACGGCGGCACCAAGCCGAAGGGCGTTTTGCTGATGGGCACGGTGCGCGGCGATCTGCACGATATCGGCAAAAACCTGGTGGGCATGATGGCCGAAGGCGCCGGCTTTGAGGTGCACGACATCGGCGTAGATCAGAGTGTGGATAAGTTCATGGCCGCGGCGGAGAAATGCAAGCCGAATATCGTTGGCATGAGCGCGCTGCTGACAACTACGATGATGTATATGAAAACGGTGATTGACGGCTTTGATGCCGCCGGCCTCACCCACATCAAGATGGCGGTGGGGGGCGCTCCGATCAGTCAGATGTTTGCCGACGAGATCGGGGCAGACGGATATGGAGCGAATGCTTCCGCCGCAGTGGACCTGTTTTTGCGGCTGGCGGCACAGTCTTAAATCGGCGGGTGCGAACCGTGGCCACGTACAAGATTCTTTATTGGCAACAGATTCCTACGCAGATCAGCGTCGAGGATGAGTCCGACACCGTGACTGAGATGCTGGACAATCACTTCATGACGCTCGTGGACGCGCAGGCGATGAAGCTGGGGCTGACAGCGACCGACGCTTTCCTGGACGCATGGCATTGGAGCGAGGAACAGGAGCGCGATGGTTCGGCGCATGAAGTGGCGGCGGCATTGAAGGCCGAACTCGAAGCCGGGAAGTTGTAGGAACTTTTTCTCGAATGACCGTCACGCTCACCATCAACGGACAATCAACTGAAACGGCGAGCGGACGGTCGCTCTTCGAACACGCTGAGGCTCTCGAAATCGATGTGCCCACTTCCTGTCGCAAGCAGGGCAAGTGCAAGGAGTGCATGGTCGAGGTCATCGGGGGGATGGACCTGCTCTCGGCGCGGACCGACCCGGAACAACATCTGAAAGGCAACTTTCGCCTCTCCTGCCAGACGTTTGTGACGGGCGCGAGCGGACATGTGCGCTGCCATACGATGCGCCGCGGGCAGATGCGAATCGAACGGCACGCGCTGGGCTTGCCTGCGGCCGAAGGACCGGTTCAACTCGATCCCGCCGTAACTCGGGACGGAGATCGCATCCTGATCGACGGCGTCGAGGTAGATCGCTCGACCGGGCCGATTCACGGCATTGCGATGGACCTGGGCACCACCACGGTCGTGCTTCGGCTGATGGATCTCGAAACCGGCGAGCTGATAGCGGACACTTCGTTTGAAAACCCGCAGCGCTTTGGCGGGTCCGAGGTGATGTCGCGGATTTCATACGACACCGAGCACCCGGGACGGCTGCTGATGCGCACGTTGGCCGGATATCTGAGTCATGCAATCGAAAAGTTTCCTGTCGATCCGAAGAGCATCTACGAGATGGTGGTGGTGGGCAACTCCACCATGCGCGATTTGTTTTTCTGGCAGAGCGTGTACTCGATCGGTCAGAGCCCTTACCAATCCATCACCGAAATCGACATGGCCGCAGGCAAGCGCGCGACCACGAGCCTGACCCAGACCGGACAGCACAGCCTTTTGCCGATCCATCCCCGGGCGCGAGTGTACGGAGTGCCGATTATCAGCGGGCACGTGGGCGCGGATGCCGCGGCGGGAATGCTTGCGGTCGATATGGCGCATCAGGAGCGACTGGTCGCGATCATGGACATCGGAACCAACACCGAGCTGATCGTCGGCAACAAGCATCGCATTCTTGCGGCCTCATGCCCTGCCGGACCGGCCTTCGAGGGCGGAGCGATTGCGTGCGGAATGCCGGCTTTGGACGGAGCCATTGAAGCAGTGGAAATTGGCGCCGAGGGCAACTTCAAACTCGGCGTAATCGGCGACGGAAAGCCCGAGGGGATTTGCGGTTCCGGGTTGGTGGATGCGCTCAGCGAGCTGTTGCGTACTGGCCGCATGAATGAATACGGGCGCTTCGAGGATGGCCTCGCTCGAATCGATCTCTACCGGGATGTGGAGAGGGAGATTTATCTGCTGGAAAGCGATGTGAACGAGCTTGCCCAGGCCAAGGGAGCGAATGTTGCGGGACTGCACGTGGTGTTCAGCGTGTACGGAATCGATTTCGACGATATCGACGTTTTCTATCTCGCGGGAGGGTTTGGGCGGCATATTGGAGTGGAGGCAGCCAAGCGCATCGGGCTGGTGCCGAATCTGCCGGCGGCGAAGATTGTGCAAGCCGGCAACAGCGCGATCGAAGGTGCAACGATCGCATTGCTCTCGAAAGCGAAGCGACAGGAACTCGAAGAGCTGGTGAAGCGGGTTCAACATTGCCGGTTGGAAACGCATCCTGATTTCTTCAACTTTTTTGTGGAGGGCTGCCAGTTCAAGCCCGTGGAGCCGATGCCGTGCCTGCCGTGAACGACAAGATCGAGTTGGCTTGCGCGCTTTCTTCGCTCGATGTGCGGGAGGAGGAGTATGTGCGGCTGCTCGGCTTTCCGCGAGACTGGGTACTCGAAGGTCGATCGCGCGAACTGGCCTGCTGGGCGCGGGAATGGTATGCGCAGCATGGCAGGCCGTGGATATATGCGCGGCAGGCCGAGCAGTTTGAGATTGCCGGCGACTCGATCTCTGTAGACGGAGTGCGGTTTCGAAGTCAGCGGCTCAGGAACACACTCCAGGATGCCGGGGCGCATAGTGTGATTCTGGTCGCAGTGGGCGCCGGCCCCGAAGCCGAGGAAGAAGCGCGCCGGCTTTGGAGCGAAGAGAAACCCGACGAGTATTTTTTTCTCGAGGTGTACGCGTCCGCAGTGGTTGAGCATCTGACGACGCTGGCCGGAGCCCGGCTTTGCGATTGGGCGGAGCAGCGGCAGATGGCGGTCTTGCCTCACTACAGTCCCGGGTATCCGGAGTGGGATGTTCGGGAACAGCCGCGCTTGCTTGATGTACTCAAGAGGACGCGGTCTGAGACGTTTCCTTCATCCGTAGAAGTCTTCGACTCAGGCATGCTGCGGCCCAAGAAGACGCAATTGGCGGCGTTCGGGCTCACGCGGCACACGGATCGGCTGCAAAAGCTCACAAGCCTGGTTCCCTGCGAGCGATGCTCGTTTGGTCCGTGCCAGTACCGGCGCGCACCGTACCGCAGAGCTCCGCGGAACGCGGGAGAACAGATTGAGAAGCTAGCGCCGGCGATTGATCGCAATGCGCACTACCAGACGAACAAGAAGGCTCTGGAACGATGGACAAAGGAGCGGCTCACCTTGCGCATGGAGCCGGACGGCAGCGTGGAAGCGGTCTTCCGCTACGATGGAACCACGTGCACCAATATGGGCCGTCCGCTTACGTTTCTTTACCGCGTCAAGCTGGGACCGCGCGCCGAAGAGTATCCGATTTGCGAGCAGGAGTGCATACCGGCTGCGGGCGACGATGGCTACACTTATATGTGCCGCTTTATCGAAGGCGCCGACGCGCTGATGGCTGCGATTGAGCGGGAGAAGCCACTCAAGGGAGAGCGGCTGAACGCCGTCATTGGATGGAAGCGGACGCCCGCCGCTTCAGGATGTTATTGTGAGGCTTCAAGTCGCGATCACAAATGGGGCATCGTGCTCGAAACTATTCACTATGCTCTGGTACAAAGGGAGTTGGCGGAGGACGCCGAGGAACGATGAAAAAGCTTTTACAGGAAGCGATGCTGGAGCGGCCGCTGCTGGGCGACGGCGCTATGGGGACGCAGCTGATGCTGGCGGGGTTAGAGCAAGGCAACTGCGGCGAGGCGTGGAATCTGAACCATCCTGAGCGGGTGCTCGCGATCCAGCGCCGGTACGTGGAGGCTGGCTCGGAATGCCTGATCACAAATACATTTGGTGGATCCCGCATCATGCTCAACCGCCATGGCCAGAAGGACAACGTAGCCGCGATCAACAAGGCGGGAGTGGCGATCGCGCGCCAGGCATTTGGCGAACGAGGTGGCTATGTGCTCGGCGACATCGGCCCATTCGGTGGTTTGATGGTGCCATTCGGCGAATTTACCGAAGACCAGGTGCGCAGCGCTTTCGAGGAACAGGCCGCCGCACTGGTTGAAGCCGGCGCAGATGCCATCATTGTGGAAACGCAGACCTCGCTTGAAGAGCTCTTGCTCGGTATTGAAGCAGCCCAAAAGGCCGGCGCGCCTTGCATCATCGGATCGATGGCCTATGATGTAACGCTCGACGGCTCGACGTTTCGCACCATGATGGGCATCGATCCTGAACGCGCCGCGAAGTTCATGGAAGAGCACGGCGCGCATGTGGTAGCGCTGAACTGCGGAACCGGCATGGAGATGGAACGCGCGCGCGCCGCCGTGGTGCGGTACAAGAGCGCAACCAGCCTGCCGGTGATGGTGCAGCCCAATGCCGGAAAGCCGCGGCTTGAGAATATGAAGATCATTTACGACGAATCCCCGGAACAGATGGTGAAGGGCCTTGTGCCACTGCTCGAAGCGGGCGCGAACGTTGTCGGCGCCTGCTGCGGAAGCACGCCGGATCACATTCGCGCCTTCAGGAACGCCATGGACGAGTACCTGAGATCAAAACCACAACGGAGCCCAGCGTGAAATCAAAACTCTGCGATCTGAACCCGGCCGCGAAAGAAAAACTTCCCGAGCACACCCAGGACAAGTCGGGAATCGGCGTTCACTATGTGGATGCATACATTAAACCGATGAACGCCAAGCTCGAAGATGGAACCGCGGTGCGATGCAAACGGCGCGGGTTGAAGATCACTCTGACGGCCGGCGGCAAAAAAGGTGAAGGACTGATGCGGCGTCTCGACGTAGGCTCCGATCCCGTTGTGATGCTCGACGCAGCGCTCCATGAGGCGGCGACGGCCGCAGGCATTGGGCTTGCGGTGGAAGGCTGCGCGATGTTTATCGAACTCTGAGTGACCCAGATATTCGGCTTTTACAGCCCGCCGACGTCGGGTGAGTCGCTGGTCGCGAAGACTTGATCATCGAAAACAACAATCCTTTCTTTGCGAAGATTCGCGACGGTTTCGAGCGGCGAATGACGCGTAAGAATGAAGCGGCTCAGGGAGCCCGGCTTGATTTCGCCAAACTTCTCCTTGAATGCGAGGCGCCGGGCGCTTGCCCCGGTTGCCGAGTGAATGATCGCAGCGGGAGCGAGTCCGGCGCGCTCCATCAGCTCTAGCTCTTCGAGAAATCCGAGCCCGTGCGTGACGCCGCAGGAGCCGGCGTCGCTGCCGGCGATCATCTGAACCCCCATGGCGTGGGCTTTCACCAAAGTGGCCGCGTGCCGGTCGAGAATCTTCCTCAAGTTTCGAACCACGTGCGCGTCCCAACCGAATCGATCTGCGTGGTCCACCTGCTTTTGCACGGGTGAAAACGTGGGCACCCACGCAACTTGCCGGTCGCGCATTTTGGCGAGCTGATCGTCGCGCAGAAAAAAGCCATGCTCGATGGAATCGACACCGCCTTCGATGGCGCGCTCCAGTCCGTCATCGCCCGAGCCGTGCGCGATGGTTTGGCGGCTGTGGCTTTTGGCGGCGGCGACAATCGTGCTGATCTCTTCGGTTGTCATCTGCGGCGCGGTTGTGACTGCTCCCTGCTTGAAGTTGATAATGCCGGTGGGAATGATCTTGATGCGGTCGGCGCCTGCGTTGACGCGCGCCGCCACGCATTCAGCAACGGTCGAAAACTCTTCGATCGGTTCGCCCATGAAGCTGCCGTAACGACCGCGATGATGGATCGCCGCGCCGGGGCTGTCAATGTAGGGCATCGGGCGCCGATCGGGCGAGGCGCAAAGCCTGCTCAGCGCCAGACCCACGCCATCCTTATCGCCGCAGTCGCGCATGGCCGTGACGCCGATGCGCAATATCTTTTCGAGGCGACCTCGGGCCTGCTCAAGCAGTTCTTCTGGCGACTGTTTCAGGAAGGCCGCGCGCTTGTCGAGATCGAGTTCGCCACCCTCAAGAAACATGTGCGTGTGCGCGTCAATGAGTCCGGGGAGCAAAGTGTAGTCGGGCAGTTCGGCATCTGGCGCAGTTTGCGCTTGGCCGTGCTTCACCAGTTCCGCGGGCGGAGTATCGGCGCCGGCATAGAGAATTCGGGTTTTGCTGTAGACAACATGCACATCGCGATTGGGTGCGGAGCCTGTGCCATCGACGAGCGTCCCTACGCGCAGCCACACCGTGCGGCCGGCAGTTGCAGCAGGAATCTGGGCGGCGTCTTGCATCTCAGAAGTCGACGGCCTCGGTTCGGCGGCAGATATTCATGATCGCCTCGGCCTGGCGGAAACCTGAAATCTCGGACGACTCTCCATCCTGTGTCCGGCCGTGCGCAAGCGCTTCGCGCAGCCTGGTCACCATGGGATGGTCCAGGGCGAGCGGCGCGGGATTCATTTCGGGATTGGCGAGCGCGAAGTCGAGGCCGGCTTCCATTCCCAGGGTGAGATAGGCTTTTTCGAGTTCGTACTTCACTGTTTTTGGAGTTCCCCACGCGAAGTTTGAGAGGCCCACGATGAGATGGACGCCCTTGAGATCGGGATCGGCAGAGATGAGGCGCATGGCATCAAGACCGATATTGATCAAGCCGTAGGTATCGGCGCCCACCGGCGCAAGGCCTGTGTCGATGATGATTTGGTCGTTGCGGCGGCCGGCTTTGGTTTGGAGCAGCTCGACGAAATACTTCGCGGCGCGGTAGGAGTCCTGAGGGTTGAGGCACTGGGCTGTGCCGCCGGGAGCGAATGTCTCCGAGGCCATCACCACGGCGAGCGTGTCATAGTGCTTGACGAGCTCGACCATCTCATCGAGCCGCTCGCGCGACGCCGCCAATGAGTTCAGAATCGGCGGGCCGCTTTTCGCGCGATCATAGTGTTCAAGCGCCACTCGATGGTAGTCGACCGAGGGGTTGTCGAAGGCGATGGGCGTCGATGTAACTTCCTGAATGGCCGGAACGACATCGGGCAGGAAGTCGAGCATCTCCTGGCGGCGCACCTGGATGCGCTGGGTACCATCGAGGTTGAGCGTGAGGTAATCGGCGCCCGCCTCCGACTGCAGCCGTGCGAGGTCCTGATAGCCGGCCGGATTACGTTCCGTGAATGCGCGGCGCGCGCGCGCATAGGAGTTGTTCATCAACTCGCCGATGATATGAAGCTTGCGAGGCATTTCGATCCGCCGTTCTTGGGGTGCGAAAGGGTTTTTGGATCAATACGGTCCAATTTTAGTCGAGACCACAACTAAATGGCCATGGAAAAAGCCAAAGCTGGGTATCTGCTCGACGCACCTTACCCCTATAGATTGTGGTTGGGGCTTCGTTTCCATGGCTTGATGATGAGGTTGGATCAGATGTTCCGTTTCCAGCGATTGCACGCCGCTGATTGTTGGGGCAAACATCTTGGCGGGTCTCCACTGGGCAGAAAATATAAGAGGACGTTGCGTAACGTCATTAGTTCGTTGGCCTTCCAAATTAGCCAACGCGATAAAGCCTTTTCGTTTGCTTCGTTTACTTGCATTTGTTGCGTTTCTGTTGTACGATACTTCTACGAGGTGCCCTATGTCTCCGACTGCCCTTTTAACCCCTGAAATTCCATCCGAGGCGGAAGCCATGCTTGCTAAACAGACCAAAGACATCATCGCACCCAGAATTGGGAAGGATGAAGGGATTGACCTTCAAGCACTTCTCGCAGACCAACCCACAGTCAGAATTCCGACCGCCGCTGCGCGCCTCCTTGTTCAGATTCTCGACGAGATGAGCCGGGGCAATGCTGTCAAAATTGTGCCGGTTCATGCTGAACTAACTACCCAAGAAGCTGCGGACTTGCTCAATGTTTCGCGGCCTACACTGATTCAGATGCTCGATCAAGGTCTTATTCCATATCGGAAGGTGGGAACCCATCGCCGCATTCCGTTTGTAAAGGCGATCGAGTATAAGAGGAAGCTCGAATCAGAACGCCTCGCTGTACTCGCGGAACTGGTGGCCTATGATCAGGAGATCGGTCTTTGATCGATGCCCCCATTCACAGCAATTCTTGACGCCAACGTACTGTATCCGGCAGATCTTCGCAGCTTTTTAATGTATATGGCAGTCCCGGGGATTTTCCGTGCCCGCTGGTCGGACGATATACATGAGGAATGGATTTCCCGTCTTCTGGAAAACCGACCAGACTTAAACAGAACCAAACTTAATCGCACTCGGGATCTGATGAATCTGAAAGCTCCCGATGCCCTAGTCACCGGATACGAACATTTAATACCGGCCGTCAAATTGCCAGATCCCGACGATCGACACGTACTCGCCGCTGCAATTCGAGGCAACGCAGATGTAATTGTTACGAACAACATAAAGGATTTTCCTGCCCGCATCCTGGAAGAATACGACATCGAGGCTCAAACACCAGATGAGTTCATTTACCACCTCATCGGTCTCTACCCAGATGAGGTCCGTAACGCTGCTGAAATACATCGCTCCAGCATGTCTAACCCATCCAAGTCGGTCGAGGAATATCTGGATTCACTTGAACGGCAGGGTCTCACAGAGTCTTGTAGAGCTTTGAGGAAGCTCTTCGAATCGTAAATCTTCGCTTTCTGATCACATCAACAAAGCAACCTATTCTGGCCGCTTGCACGTCGGGTTTGTGGCTGAGTTGAGGTTAAAATTCGGCCACACGCCCTATCGCCATTTGGTCTTCCCTTTTCAGATTGGTAATCTGATGGTGGTGCTCCTGCTTCATAGCTTAGGCGCTACATGCCTGGCGCGGAAGTTGCGTTATTCCTTTTTCTTTCGCCGCCGGCTTCCGAGGCCCCGGCGCATTATCAGAATGCAAAATTATATCTAATGTTACCGGCTCGATCGCAACGGCTTGCTGTACGAGCCGGAAGAACAACTTCCCTCGATTCGCTGACTTTCGCCGATTAAAGCGAAATGTGAATTCATCCAGGTAGTAATCCAGGTGCTTATGGCTAACTGCCCCTTGGTGGGTTCCCAGCAGCCATCGCTTCAGCAGCGAGATCACCAGATGCACGTGCGGCAGCAGCTCCGACGCCTATTCTTTCTTATCTTTCAGAACGGTCACCTCATGTTCAAATCCGAGGTCACTGACCTTCTTATATCCCAGCCCAGGCGCTACCGACTCCAAAAGGAATCGATTGAGGCTTGTTGATGAGGCATCAGGTATTTGGCGAAACCGAATTCGCCCCACTCCTTCGCCATTTTCTTCGACTGCGACGACCACAAGGATCTTATCTACAGTTCCTCTGCCGCGAAGCTCTTCTTCTGGCGCACCAATATAACATTCATCGATCTCTACCCTTCCACTCAGAAGTTCACGACCGGGACGAACCATCGCCCTGCGAAACTTGTGTAACCAGGTCCATGCTGTTTCGTAGCTTTTCAAGCCCAGGATCCGTTGTAGGCCCAGAGCGCTGGTGCCATTCTTCTGAGTAGTAACCCACCATATTGCCCGAAACCAAACCGTGAGGGGCGTATGGGTATCCTGGAAAATTGTGCCGGCGGTTATAGAAGTTACGCGTCTGCATGCGGTGCACCGAAGCTGGATCTCCCGGATCGGCCAATACTCGGATTGGCCGCAGTGCGGACAACGAAACCCGTCTGGCCAGCGTAGCCGAAAAAGATATCCCCGACAGGCTTCCTCTGTCGAGAACATTGCTTCGAGATCCACCTGACTGCGCGGATATACCTCTACCATTGTCAGATACTACATCTTGTGGTAGGGTGCGCAAGCAGATACCCATCAAAGCCAAAATTGCCTAAAATCTTCTCTAAATCTATACTTTGGTGTCACTTGTGGAGGGCGTCGCAGCAGCGGCCTGCTCCGGTTGGGGCGCAGACGGAGAATTTGGCACACCCTCAGGGTTCTTGAGCAACGCACCAGAGTGCCTGGCTGAGTGGTCGCGGCCGAGCCAAAGATTTGCCCAGGCCGACGTCCCGCGCAGTCCCTGATTCTGAACCACGGGAGCATGGTCGAGCAAATGCGCTTCGCTGCCGTCGTGCTTCAGGCGCTCGTAGGCGCGCAGCCAGATGCAGTCGCCATAGCCATCGACTTCGCAGCGGCCCTCACGCGTGCCGCCGCAGGGGCCGTTGCGCTGGTTCTTGGCGCACTGCGATTCGGGGCAGAGAAATGCGATGTCGGGCAGCGAGCAGTCTCCACAATCCTTGCAGTGGAAAAGCACCGACTTGCTGAGCTTCTCGAGCGCCCTCATCGGCGCCGGCCCCTGCATGGGATCGCGTGCGTGCGCACAGAGATTTGCGCCCAGCCTCGCGACTGGCTTGCCTATTTCGAACGTGGTGCTGTGCGCCAGTTTTGAAATTGCATAGACCATCGAGACTTGCCGGCCGGATGCCGGAGGCCGCGGCGCCTCGCGCTCGGGGTCAGCGAGACCGGTGGCGGGACTTTTCTCGTAATAAAAAAACTCGCCCGGCCGGGAGAACTGGATTTCGCGGGCAAACTGTTTCCAGTCGTCCGGGCTAAACGACCGCTCCACGGCGAGGATTGTCTCGATCGATTTGAAATCGTGTACGCCACCGAGGTACGCGCCGCGATAACCCAGCCCACGGCAGATGGCAATTTGTTTGGCTGCAAACTCGATAAAGAAAGCTTTGCCGCGATCGGGCGACTGGCCGTGAAGCCTGCACAGTTCGAAAAGCGGATCGGAAACCACCACCCCGGGAATGCGGCCATCGTGAAAGATTTGTGCGACACGCGAACTTAATAGATACACGTTGCCGATGAGGGGCGTGTCCTTCGCGCCGTGCGTATCCATATAGCCGCGCAGCTCTGAAGTCTTGCGCGCATCAAAGCCGATCTGGCTGATGATGAACTGCGCGCCGCTTTCGATTTTTTTCGTGAGCTTGAGATACTGCGGAACTACCTCGCCCTCGCGGAGTTTGAAATTCGTGGTCACAGCGCCGATGCAGAATTGCGTTTTGTCCAACCGCTGGCCGTCGCTGGCCACGCCTTGCCTCAACCCCTGGTTCATCTTGTTGAGCAGCGAGATGAGGCCAACCGAGTCAATGTCGAATACCGGCTTCGCCAATCCGTCGGACCCGCTCACCGGGTAATCGCCGGTCATGGCCAGAATGTTGCGGAAGCCTTCGCTGTTGAGCATCCAGGCTTCGCTTTCAAGGCCATTGCGGTTTTGATCTTTGCAGGTAAGGTGGATCACGACTTCCTTGCCGGCGTAGAGAATAGGGCGGCCCAGCGTAAGCGGCGCCATTTGCGGGTTGCCGCCGGCATTATCGGTAATCGAGATCCAGTCAATTTCGGGGCAGGCTACGAGTTCATTGGCAAAACTTCGCGCCTTGATCGCGCTCGCGTCAGACATGGAGCCGCGCACCGATACAAGCTCAGTGGCGATGAGAAAACGCGAACTGTCGTCCAGTCTTTCGCGCAGCGACCGCATCAGACAGAAGTTTACACAAACCGGGCCGGGAGCGGGCGAGTTTTATAAATCCATACCGGGTCGCCTACCTTGACAGATCGGTTCAAGTACTGCAACGTCAAGTTGGCACGGAAAGATGGAGCCCGATGCGCGCACCCGAGAGAAGTGTCGAGTTGACGCAGGTTACGGAATGGGAGGACGGACGAGTTCGCTCGTTGCAAGACTTTCTGGCTGCCGAAGAGCCGCTTGAGATTCGAATCGGTGGCAAACCGCTTACGGTTACGATGAGGACCGCGGGACACGATCTCGAACTTGCGGCCGGATCCCTGCTGACCGAGGGGATCATTGCGTCTTCGACCCAGATTGCCGGCCTTCGCTCCAAGGCGCCGGAAAGCGGGCTGAGAAGCAACGTCGTGGAAGTTGAGTTGCGCGACACGGACTTCGATTCCGCAGACCTGCAACGCAACTTCTTCGCCGCATCCAGCTGCGGCATTTGCGGCAAAGCGTCTATCAATGCCATCCGCGTTCGCGAGCTTTCGCGGCCCGATACTGGATTCCGCCTGGATGCCGAGGTTCTATGCCGCTTACCTGAAACACTCCGCTCTGAGCAGGCGGTTTTCAGCCGGACCGGCGGTCTGCACGCGGCGGCGCTGTTCGATTCGAGCGGCCAACTGATGGTCCTGCGCGAGGACATTGGCCGGCATAACGCCGTCGACAAGGTCGTGGGATGGGCGCTCCTGCAGGGAAAACTTCCGCTCTCCGAGAACGCGATGCTGGTGAGCGGCAGGGGCGGATTCGAGATTGTACAGAAGGCGCTGGCCGCCGGCATCCCGATTCTTGCGTCGGTTTCGGCGCCTTCCAGCCTGGCCGTCAAGCTCGCGCGCGAGTTGGGATTGACCTTGATCGGATTTCTGCGAGGAAGGCGGTTTGTGATTTATTCCGGGGAATTCCGTTGTCTTGACGCACCATCGGCAAATCGTTCCCGCGCCTGATTCCTGCCGCGGAGTGAGGTCACTCTCCGACTGAGGATGGTTCTAAGCAGACGATCTTCATAAGCTTTCATTGCCTACAATCAAACGAGTTTACGAGGCTGCGATGACAGTACTACTATCCGAAGTGGACTAAGGCAGGTCGATTCCCCATGTCAGCAACTATTAATGGCAAGCCCCAGGCGATTCGTCCTGGCGAACGCTTGATTGACGCGATCAACCGCAGCGGTGTGGAGATCCCGCAGGTTTGCTATCACCCGCAGCTGGGACCAATCCAGACTTGCGACACGTGCATGGTGGAAGTGAACGGCGAGCTGGTGAGAGCTTGCGGCACTGCGGCGGCGGACGCCTGACCAGCAGCCACACAGACAAGGTGGCGCACACGCCCGCTTACAAGGAAACGTCTGTGCGGCTCGAGGTGCTGGGCGACGTGGGTGAAAATCCGTTGCCAAAGACCAACTCCCGTTTCGGCCATCCCACGCCGCAGAATGGCGTTGAGGTGGAACGCAAATGGAGGCACACGGATTATCGCCAGCCGGGACACGATCTGGTTCAGATAAAAACACGCTAACCAAAATGCCGTGAAGGAGGATTGAAATGGCTCGACCGATCTCTCTGGAGTTACCGCCGCACGATCCTCGCCAGGAGTTGCGCAAGCGCCTCGATGAAGCGCCCATTGAGCGCGCAGAGGCGCTACTGGACTCATGGGAGTTGCTGCAGCAGTTACACAATCACGGCATATTGCAACTGCTGCGCGGGGCGCTGGGAGCAGGCGACAAGCTAATGGAAACAGCGGTCGATGCAATCAAGTCGGAGGAATCGGTGCGGGCCGTGCGCAATGCCCTGATTCTCGGCAAGATGCTTGGCTCCATAAACCCCGAGGTACTGCAGTGCTTTGCCGCAGCAACCGCTGAAACGCTCGGGTGCTACCAGAAACCGATCATTGAACCGCCGGGACTCTTCTCGCTGCTCAACCAATTCCGCCACAGGGAATTGCGCAGAAGCATAGCACTGCTCAACCGCTTTCTTGAGACGCTCGGCAACCAGATTAAACTGCGCGGAAGTTGCAGGTGAGCGCCAACTCGCTGCATCAAACGCTGCACGCCTGGCGCATACTGGTACCAGCGCGCATCATTTCTTGATTCTTCTTCAATGGCCGATGTGCCATGTTATGCCGAAAGCGAGACGCATGTCGTTCTGCGTGTTGGAAGCATTGTTGGGCAATGAGGTTCTCTCATAATCCGCTTCGAGCAGGCGCACGCCCAAAGCTTTCGAGAAGAAAAGATTCAGGCCTCCGCCAGCCTCGAGGTCGAAGGATCCGGCACTGTTAACGACTCCGTTCGAGCCAGGAAACGTGCCATTGTAGGCATGAACGCCGCCAAATAGCCCCTGGCCGAAGAGTTGCAGACGTCGATTAGTCGCTGCGTCGTGACCCCTCCATGCGGTGTAAGTGTAGCGTGGGCCGGCGGCGAATTGAACCTTACTTAGATTCACGCCCGGCGCAATGTTCGAGGCGTGGCCGCTGTTGAAACTGGCGGCGATGGCCAGGCCCTTCCAGAAGTTCACGCCTGCGTCTACACCAACTCCTTGCAGCCAGAAACAGCCGCAGTTGCCCGGCGCCTGTTCTCCCCGCTCGGCGGTATAAGTAAAGGCAAGATCGGTCGAAACCGGCGCATGCTTTGGAGGGGCGGAGTTCTGCTGCGCCCATGCGCCATTCACTAAGATCAAGCCCGCGCTCGCCAAAAGTATGCTGCGGCAAATTGAGTTACACATGATTATCTGTCTCCTTGTTACTGAACCGTGAGCGAAACTGTTGTGGAGTGCGACAGGGCACCCGAAGTTCCGGTTACGGTTACTGTGTAAGTCTGCTGCTGCTGGGTGAAGTAGCCGCTGGTGCCGCCGCAACCGCCGATCCAGGTCGTGATTGCCGCGCCTGACATCAACAGCAAAAGCACGAGCATCATTCGTCCCAGCTTCTTGCCAGTGCGGCGCAGCTTGCCGGCAAAAGGAAGCAACAGAAGTGCCAGCGCGAATGGCGTCAACCGGCGGGCCAGATAGCCTGCCCCGCTGCCGCGGTTGCTGGCAGCGAGCTGTTGACCAAGATGTATCCCGTACGGAGCAACACTGGCTTGCGTCTGCGGAACGTTGATGGTAAGAGTGACAGTGCTTGAGCCCGCACCGGCCGCCAGTGTGATTGGCGAGATAGTATAAGTCGCTCCGGGTGGTAATCCGCTTACGGTCAGGTTAATTGCGGCCAGGAAGGTGCTGGCATCCACAGGAGCTACTGTGAAGGTGAAGACTGCGGTGCCGCCTGGCAGTACTGTGATCGAGGGAGCGGAAATCGTGAATCCGAAATCCTCAACAAGTTCTGCCAGCGCGCTGCTGGTAGCTGAGGAGAAATTCGCATCGCCGCCATACGCAGCTGTGATGTTGTGTGTCCCCGCGGCCAGAGTCGAGATCGTGAGCGTGGCTACGCCGCCCGACAGCGTGCCTGTGCCAATCGGCGTTGTGCCGTCGAGGAATGTCACCGTTTGAGTCGGCGTGCCTGCTGTCGATGTGACCTTGGCCGTGAAGGTAATTGGGCTCTGCGCCAGGGCCGGATTGACGTTGCTGGTTAAAGTCACTGCTGCCGGCGCTGTCTTGCCCACAGTCAGGGTTACGGATGCCGTTACCGTCGGATATCCGTTGGTGCTGGTGTAAACGGCGGAGACGGAGTGCGCTCCGCCGGTCAGCCCGCTCAGAGAGAAGGTTGCGACGCCGCTGGCGAGGGTGACGCTGTTGACAGCGACGCCATCGACGCTTAATTGAACTGTGCCTGCCGGAGAGAGCGATTGACCGGTGACGGTTGCGGTTGCGATGACAGTCTGACCGTATAACGGGGATGTCGGCGAGAAGGTGATCGCAATGCTTGCGGTGGGTGGAGCGGCTGGTCCGGTAAGCGTAAGCTGCACCGTAGATGGAGTGGAAAGCGCCGCGTTGGCCAGATTTCCGTTGAACGTGACCGTGTCAGTGGTCGTGACAAACGTGGTGGGCGTATAGCTTGCCGTCAACGCGCAAAGTCCGCCGATGGCGAGAGTACCGGCCCCGCCTGAATTCAGGGCGCAGTCAGTGGATGCCGTGGGGGCCAGGCTATAGTCGGTTGAATCGGTCTGCGTGAATGCAGTAGCCGAGTAGACTTGATTGCCGGATTCGAGCAGATTAGCGGTTTGTGGAATGGCGCCAGCTGCGAACTGCACGTAACCTTGCGTGCGCGCAAGTTTGAGAATGGAGCTGCCGGAGCCTGTGTAGAGATTGCCCGTGGAGTCGATAGCCAGTGCAGAAGGTGCAAGGCTGGCTACCGTGAAGGACGGGCTGTTGTTGCTGGCGGGCACGGCTAGAATATCCGCGGTGTCGGCGATGAGCAGGTTCCCTGCGGCATCGGTGGCGATAGCTGAAGGCTTAACTGCCGTGGAAGATACCGTGGAAGTCACTCCGGTCTGTTGGTTGAAGCGGTAGATAGCCGCTGCGCCTGGGTCGGTGATGAGCAGGTTGCCGGATGGATCGATGGCCAGACCGGCGGGCGCAACCAACGTTCCCACTGCGAGTGCATGCGCTGCTCCGGTAATGGGATCGATCTGATAGACGGTTTGCGTGGCAGAATCGGACACGTAGAGATTGTTCACGGCATCGACGGCCATGCCGGCGGGAGTGGTGAGATTAAGCGCCAGTGTCGAAGTTGCTCCCAAG
>CAWHNV010000048.1:0-205554 GCA_963830785.1 uncultured Acidobacteriota bacterium | reverse complement strand
GCACCTGCGCGGCGTGAAGCTGGTGCTGTCGATGATGGCGGGTACGGAGTGGATTCCGGGCACGGTGGGTCCGCATGTGACCATCTGCAATGCGCATGGCGCGCACAATATTCCCACGGCGGAGTGGACGCTCGCGGCCATTCTGGCGATGCTGAAATATTTTCCTTTGTACCTCGATATTCAGAAGTCGGGAATATGGAAGCGCCGCTTTGAGGCGAGCGCGCACTACGCACAGATTACCGGCGACACGCGCACGTTCCATCCCGAGGTGATGCTGGAGGAACTGACGGGAAAGACGGTGCTGCTGGTGGGGTACGGGGCGATTGGCAAAGAGATCGAACGCATGCTGGCTCCGTTCGTCGTGAAGATGCTGCGCGTGGCGCGCAGTGCACGCACCGCGCCAGAAGTGCACGCCGTGAGCGAGCTGGAACAGTTGTTGCCGCAGGCCGAGGTGGTGGTGCTGATTCTGCCCTCGACTGCGGAGACTAAAGGACTGATCGGCAAACAACAGCTTGCCCTGATGAGGAGGGGGACGCTGCTGGTGAATGCCGCGCGCGGGCCGATTGTGGATACCAATGCGCTGGTGGAGGCGCTGAATTCAGGCCGGATTCGCGCCGCGCTCGATGTAACCGATCCCGAGCCGTTGCCGGAAGGGCATCCGCTGTGGAGCTGTCCCAATTTACTCATTACGCCGCACGTTGCCGCGTCGTCGCCGCAGTTTGCGGTGCGCGGACTGCGCACGGCGGCCGATGAGTTGCGGCGCTACATGAAGGGTGAGCCGCTGCAGAATATGGTTCAGAAAGCAGTTTAGGCGCCTGGGATCTTGCGTTCCCACCCTTTCCGCAAGAAACGCGGAAAGGATGGGGCAACCAGCGGTTTAAGTTGCAGCGGCGGCGCGGCGCCAGTCACGCAGGCCGAGAATGGCGAGACCCACTAGACCCGCGTAGAGCAGCGCGGTGAGCCTGAGATCTTTGTAGATGTATTCGCCGATGTAGACGAGATCGACGACGATCCAAAGCCACCAGTTGGCGATGTGCTTGCGGGCTCCCCACCAGGAGGCGACGAGCGAGTAGCTGGTGAGCACAGCGTCGAGGTGCGGCAAGGCCACGGTGATGTGCAGCATGCCGCCGAGCCAGATCATTACGCGACCCAGAAGCAAGCTGCTGATCGCGCCCGCGACAAGAGCCACCGTGCAGGCTCGCATGCCCAGCGGTTCCACACGCACTTCGCCATCGGCACGCACGCCACGCCACCAGTGCCACCAGCCATAAATCGTGAAGACGACGAAAAAGACCTGTAGCAACGCGTCCGAAAAAAGTCCCGAGTGGAAGAAGATCACGAGGTAGAGAAAGTCGGCGAGCAGGGTGACGGGCCAGCAGATGAGTAGGCGCTTGGTGGTGAGCCAGATGCCGACGATGGTGGTTGCGACACCTGCGAGCTCGAGGCCATGCGTGGCGAGCCACGTAGCGATGGGCGTCCAGGTCATTGGAGGGTTACTCTGCGCGAGTGGTGGGCTTTGGCGCGGCGACGCAGAGCGTCAAGCAACTCGCCGCCATTGTCGCCGAGGAACCATTGCGCGTGACCGACGAGCCAGCCATCATAAGCGGCGACGGCTTTTTCTTCAGAATGCAGGACGCCGAGAAAGTAGTCGGCTTCAGAGAGCGCGAACTCGGCGTGGCAGAGAGCGGTCATGGGCGCGAGCGCGGCGGCTTCTGCGGGCGTGAGAGGACGGATCGATTCGTAGCCATCGAGAAGTGCGTCGAGATGGTCGAGGTGGACAGCCGGGGGCTGTTTTGGGTTTTGGACGAGCGTTAGCCACTCAATAATGTTGCGCTCGAAGGCGTGAGCCAGATCGTGCACGGCGTTGGTGCGGTCGGCGAGGCCAAAGTCGATGATGGCTGTGGCGTGCGCGTTGGCTGTTTCGTCGCTCCAGAAAAGATTGGAGGCGTGGAGATCGTTGTGGGTCCAGAGCGGAGCGAGGGCGGGAAGCAGCGGCGTTAGCTCGGCGTGAAAGGGCGTGAGAAGGTCGAGGGCCTGCGCGGCGCAGACGCGAACGGCGGCGTGGCGAGCCAGCGAGAGGCGTGCCCCGAGATAACGCGCCATGGCGGCGATGGGATCGCGTGCCGCGAAGATCGTAAAACTTGCGACAAGCGGGCGGGGCTTGCGGGGCGGAGCGGCGAAATCTTGCGCAGCCAGATGGAGACGCGCGAGCGCCTGCCCGGCGGAATGCGCGTGGGCCACGGTGCGAAACGGCGTCCAGGAGATGGCCTCTTCGTAGAGGTCGACACCCTCCGGGATTTCGTGCACTTCATAGATTGATTCGCCGAGTGCGATGGCGGTTTCTCCCGCAGCGGACGCGAAGACGCGCGGGACGGGCGCTCCGTGGGCGAGCAGATGCGCGAGAAAGCGATGCTCCTCGAGCAGGCCCTCGCGATCGCGCACGGATTGGTGATGGCGCTTGATGAAGACCGGACCGTTTGAAGTGTCGACAACGCCGGCCGCGGAAAACGGGCGCGGGCTTTCGGTGAGGATGCGCTGAGGTTGCCCAAGCGCGGGAAATTGGGCGAGCACCGCGCGCACTTCGTCCAAGGTGAGCGGGGGCCAGTCGGGAGGGACCAGCGTGCCGTCCAGGCCGTGGGCTTTTTTCGTTGCGCTCATCGTCAGATTCTAGCTCCTGACATTCAGCTCCCGGCTCCTGGCCTATAGCCGTTAGCTCTTTCGTACCTACGTGTGCGGCTTCGATTCAATCTACTCTGTGCGGGCGAGGACGCCCGCACGACAGCCGGCCGGGAGGCGCTACATCTTAAAACGTGTAATGCGCGGAGAGGCGAACCGTTGCGGGCGAGCCCTCCCAGACAAAAGTATCGCCGTAACTTGCGCCGGTGTCGGACCAGTAGCGCTTGTCGGTGATGTTATCGGCGTAGATGCGGAAGGTGACGCGGCCCTGGTCGCCGCCAGGCGTATAGCGCGCGCCCAGGTTGAACAGATTGTAGCTGGGCACGCTGACGGCGTCGTCGCGCGTGGCTTCCTTACGCGATGCGAAGTTGCAGCCGGGCATCACATGCAGGCCGGGGATGCGCGGCACGCTGACGTCGGCGAAGAGATTCGCCTGCACGTGGGGTACGTTGATCACCTGCTTGTTGTCGTATGCTGGCGTGCCGGTGTTGGTCGATGTCGCGTTCATTGCGGCGGCGGACACGTTTAGCCGCAGCCAGTTGGTGGCTTTGCCTTCAGCGTTGAATTCGACGCCGTTGTGGGTTTCGCGGCCCTCCTGCTCGAAGCAGAGATCGGTGGGACCGATGAAGACGCTGGCCTGGCAATAAGTGTCGGGCGCCTGAATCATTTTGGGATAGAAGAACGGCGCGCGCATGTGAAAGAACGCGGTGGTGAGCAGAATGCGCTGACCGGGCTCGTACTTTGCGCCCACCTCGGCCTGGCGCGTGAAGAAGGGCGCGAGGAACTGGCTGCCATTGTCGGTCCAAAAAGGGCCTTGCGGGCCGAGAGACAACTGTACACCGTAATTCGAGTAGAGGGTGAGGTTCTGGATCGGGCTCCAGGTGACGGCGAATTGCGGCAGCCAGACGGGCTTGTCGGTTAGAGTCGGCGAATTGGGAATGTAATAAGTCGGATTGTTCGATGCGTCGTAGGTCGTCGCGCACGGATCGCCCGCCGGACCCGGCGTGCTGTTCTCGACGCAGGGAGCGGTGGCGACCAGCGAGTAGTTGTGGTCGCGCAACGAATCGTAGCGTGTCGCAGCAATGAGCTGGACGCGGCCGGGAAGATGCACGCGATCCTGAATGACGGCGGAGGATTGATGGCTGTCTTCCCACAAGCGGCGTGGGCCGGCGGTTTGGAGCGGGTATTCGAACGAGTTGATAGCGCCGGGTACAGGAATCGCGGCTATCGATTGGTAGATGTTTTCGGAGCCGACGTAATCATAGACCGCGCCGTCAGCAATCGTGTCCGTAGAAGTCTGGTTGAGCTGATAGTAGCCGGGCTGCTGCACGCTGCGCAGGAAGACCTCGCCGCCCGCGGTGATGTCTTGCGTGATGGCGCCGGTGTGGATGTGACCTGTGAGCATGGCCTCGGCTTCGGCATCGATGCGCAGCTCGCCGGGGTCGCGATAGTCGTAGATATCGTAGGTGCCGTCGGGAGCAAAGAAGAACGGATAGGGAGCCGAACCGGTGTTGCACTCAGCCTCGTAATAGCAGCCGTAGGCGTAGATCACGTTGTCCTGAATGAGCGAGTGGCTGTAGCCGGCGGCGGCAAAGGCGACCCACGCCGGCGAAAATGTGTGCTCGAGGCGCGCGCCGGTGTTGAAGGTGTCGTAAGTGTCGGGCGGACCCCAGGGCTGGTCGCCGAGCATGGTGGAACGGTAGATCTTGTTGATGTCGGGCAGGGTTGTGCCACCGAGCAACTGGTAGCCGCTGCCGTCGCGCTCGGTCTTGTGCTGGTACTCGAAGTCGCCTTTGAGCGTGGTGGCCGAGTCGATCTTCCAGTCGGCTGCGCCTGCGCCCATGGCGCGCCAGCCGTTGGTGTCGTTCATGTAGGGAACGATGCGCTCGCCGGCGAGATTCATGCGCGCGCCCACCTGGTTGCGGCTGCCAAAGAGATGGCCGAGATCGACGGCGCCGTAGGCTGAGCCGCGATGATCTGTGGCAAGATCGACGGCTTTGATGTTGGCCGGGCGCTTGGTGACGAAGTCGATGAGGCCTCCTGCATTGGCCACGCCGCTCTCGACGGCGGCAATGCCTTTGAGGAACTCTACCTGCTCCTTGTTTTCGAGAGGCACATCCTGTTCGCCGGCGATGGTCATGCCGTTGACTTCAAAACCGGTGGCGAGATCGAGAGGAAAACCGCGAATCTGGTAGTCGCCGTAGTAGCCCACGGGCACGTAATCGTCGCCGACAGAGGCATCGTTCTTGATCACATCCGAGAGCAGGCGGGAGACCTGGTCGTTGAGCAGGTCGCGGGTGACGACGGTGGCCGAAAGCGGCGTCTGCTGTAGCGGTGCTCCATCGAGTGTACCGACGGTAATGGATTGGGGAAGATAGTTGTCTTCGAATTGGCCGTGCACCACGACGGTTGTAGTGATGGGCGCGGGCTTTTGCTGCGCGGGTGTGGGATTTTGCGCCGGTGCAGAATTCTGCGTGGACTGCGGCGCCGGAGCGGGGCTTTGCTGCGCGGTTTGCGCGGTTAGCGGCGCGGCAACGCAGAGAGACAAGAGGAATGCCCAGACGAACGCGGTGGGAGCGATACGGAGGAGGGTTTGGCGATCACGAGCGATAACAGCGGCGGTTGACATGGGATTCCTTTGCTTCGATTTGCATGAAACAAAGGAGCATGAGCTGCGATGGATGGAGGACTTGCTGCTCGGCTCAAGAAAGCTTCCCACGCCGGTATTATCCGGATCGGGTTCGAGGGTATTTCTCAGCCCCGCAATGCCGCGGAGCACCCCTGTTTCAATAGCTCAATTGAAACACTGCAAGAGGAGAAAGGCAAATGGAGCACGGATGGCCGGGTGGTTATCGCAAGGCGGGTTTTTCGGGCGCGGCCAGCGAAGCGATGGTGGCGCGGGAGAGAACCTGCATCATGGCCTGCTGCGCCTCGATCCAGACCGGGTGCGCGGGACAACTCGCCTTGCGGGAACAGGACCGGCCGGGGACGAGGCAAAGGTTGAGACAGATGACTCCATCGACGGCCTCGATGACTTCGCGCATGGATGCGGCTGCGCCCCGCGGCGAAATGTGGAAACCGCCCAACTGTCCGCGGCGTGAAGAGATGAGCCCGGCACGAGCGAGCGATTGCAGGACTTTCGAGAGAAAGCTCTCCGGCGCGCCCGTGGCGCGAGCCAGACGGGGGAGCGAAACCCGGCCGTTGCCTTTGAGGGCAGTGAGTTGAATCATGACGCGGACGCCATAATCGGCGGCGCGCGTCAGTTGCATGGATGAATTCGGTTTCTTCATCGCGTCATCCTACCGAACGAATCTTTGGAGCACGCAAACACCGTTCGGTGTGGCTTGCGCGGTCGCGCTTTCGGGCTTGGGGATGATCCTTGCTACCAACCGGAGCGTAATTGAATTAGTCACAAGCTGATGTGTTTCTGATCACAGACCTCAGGTCGCCGCGGGCGATAGCGTAGCCTCGTTCCACTCAAAATTGGAGTTATAGAGTCCAGAATGTGCCGCGCATGCTCTGCCACCCTTCAGACTGCATTTCCCGCAGATGCGAGACGGCCGAGAGTTCGGAGCCTGGCAAAGTCTCTGAGGGCCAGGAGACTCAGTACAGCCGGTCAGCGACCCCACGGACGAAGACCTGTCCGCGGGGGCCCCGGTCGGGAAACCGGCGGTATGGTTTTGCGTGGCGGCGGTTTCAAACTGAAAGGAATTTCTAGATCGTCATGAATCCTTATCCTGCAGTGGATCCCATTCCTTTGCCGGCGCCCGTGTGGCTGATGAAGCTGCTACACGTGGTTACGCTGTCGCTGCATTTTGTGGCTGTGGAGATGCTGCTGGGCGGGCTGCTGCTGGCGATTCTGCTCAGCCTGTTCCGCTCCTCGGCAAACGCGCACACGACTGCGAGAGCCATTGCGAAGCGGCTCACCATTGTGATGACGTATGTGATCAACCTAGGCGTGCCGCCGCTCTTGTTTGCGCAGGTGCTTTACGGGCGCGCGCTTTACACCAGCAGCGTGCTGATCGGGGTGTACTGGATCGCGATTATTCCGACACTGATCCTGGCCTACTGGCTGCTTTACCGGTTCACGGCGCGACTCGATCAGGGCAAATCGGCGTGGTGGGTGGGGCTGATTGCGTGGCTGCTGGCGGGCGGCGTGGCGCGGACGCTCTCCTCGAATATGACGCTGATGCTGCGGCCCGAGGCATGGCATGGAATGTATTCCGCGTCGGCGATGGGCCGGTTCCTGCCCAGCGGCGACCCGACGCTCGAGCCGCGCTGGCTGCTGATGATGGCTGGCGGGTTGTTCATCGGCGGATTGTGGCTGGTTTATCTGGCCGGACGCAGCACCTTTACCGCGGAAGAAAAGACCTTCGTTGCAGGACTGGGCGGCAAGGTGGCGGCCGGTTTCGGCATTGTCTATCTGGCCGCGGGATTGTGGGCAGCAAGCGTGCAGCCTGACGTGGTGAAGGCGGGACTGGCCGGCCACTCGATTTATCCCGCGTATAAGTTTGCCGGACTTGCCGGGTACGGCTGGATCGCGCTGGTGGTGGTGGCCGTGCTGGTGGGCGCGATTGCGGGATTCGGTAAGATCGCGGCCGGTTGGCTGAGCTGGACGGCTGTTCTCATCGGCGTGCTGGTGGAGATCATGCTGACGGTGTATCGCGACGGCGTGCGCGACGTAACACTTCTATCGAAGGGATACGACGTTTGGGACCGGGCTGTGGCGACAAACTGGGGCGTGGTGGGATTGTTCCTCGTGCTCTTTGTCGGCGGGTTGGGCGTAGTTGGCTGGCTCGTGTCCGTTGTGGCGCGCGCACAAAAAACCATGGAGGGCGCGGCGTAACCCCCAGAAACCGCATGGAGAGAGATTGCGATGAGTGAGACTGCGACTGTCACGAATGTTGCCCCGGATATCGTTTCCGAGCACGTGGAGAACGGCGATACCAAGACGCGCCGCGCTTTTCTGGCCGCGGCGAGCGTGGCGGGCATTGGCTACGCTGCCGCGCTGGCCTATCCCGTGTACCGTTACCTGGCGAGTCCCAGCGAGATGGCGCTGAGCGCCGCGGCCGTGACCGAGGTGACGCTGAAAGATGCGCAGAAACTGCCGGCGGGATCGGTGCTGATGTTCAAATTCGGCACGGCGCCGGCCATGCTGATTCACCACACGGACAAAAGCTGGATCGCCCTGACCGCTGTTTGCACGCATCTGGGCTGCACGGTGCAGTACGAGCCGCAGATGGACCGCATTCACTGCGCGTGCCACGGCGGCGTCTACAACGCTTACACCGGCGCCAACGTAAGCGGGCCACCACCGAAACCGCTCAAGCTTTTCAAGGTCGCCGTCAACGACACGGGAGTCGAGGTATCGCGAGGATAATGGATGCGGACTCGGCGGCGTGATTGCCACGGCGTCCTAATTCTCGCAGCATAAGGAGCTTTCATGGGAATCCTCGATCTCTTCAGCCTCAAGGGCAAGAACGCACTGGTCACCGGTTCCGGGCAGGGCCTGGGAGCCGGCATGGCGATCGCCTTTGCGCAGGCCGGCGCCAACGTAACACTGCACAACTACGACAAAGTTCTGGATTCGACCGTCGAGGAAGTGAAGAAGACGGGCGTCCGCTACATTACGCGGTCGGGCGACGTGTGCGATGAAGCGATTCGCAAGATGCTGGTGGACGACACGGTGAAGGAGTTCGGCTCGATCGACATCCTGGTGAACAACGCGGGAACCATCAGGCGCGCGCCGGCTGCCGAGCACTCGGCGGAATTCTGGAACACGGTGATCGACACCAATTTGAATTCGGTGTGGTTCCTGAGCCAGTACGCGGGACGCCTGATGCTCAAGCAGGGGCACGGCAAAATCATCAACACCGCTTCGCTGCTGTCGTTTCAGGGCGGAATCACGGTGCCGGGCTATGCCGCGGCAAAGGGCGGCGTGGCGCAGTTGACCAAGGCGCTGGCCAATGAGTGGGCAGACAAAGGCATCAACGTGAATGCCATCGCTCCCGGCTACATGGCAACCGACAACACGACGGCGTTGCGTGCCGATGCGGCGCGGTCGGCGGCGATTCTGAGCAGGATTCCCATGGGACGCTGGGGATTGCCTTCGGATTTAGCGGGCACGGCGGTGTTTCTGGCCTCGGAGGCAAGCAATTACGTGCAGGGTCACGTGCTGGTGGTGGACGGCGGATGGCTTTGCCGGTGAAGGAGCAGACTCATCTCCCTGGTCTCAAAATCGAGACCAGGGGCACCCAGCGCATGAGAGGGAACGGGCAATACAAAGGACGAGAAGCATGACGACAAAAATGATCGCGAGCAATGTTTACGACTGGATGGATGAGCGGCTGGGGATTTCGGAGCTGGCCGCGTTCGCGCGAAAGAAGACCGTCCCTGTGCACGCGCAATCCTTCTGGTATTACTGGGGCGGCATCACGCTGTTCCTGTTCATGCTGCAGTGCTTCACGGGCGTGTTGCTGCTGGTGTACTACCGGCCGGGCGTGGAGGCGTACGAATCGGTCCGGCAGATCACGTTTGTGATGCACTTCGGCTGGCTGATCCGTTCGGCGCACGCATGGGCCGCCAACCTGATGCTGTTCGCCATCCTCGTGCACATGTTCTCAGTCTTCTTTATGAAGGCCTACCGCAAGCCGCGCGAGTTGGGTTGGCTTTCGGGGATGGTGCTGCTGGGGCTGGCCGCATGTTTCGGTTTTTCCGGCTACCTGCTGCCGATGGACGAGTTGAGCTACTTCGCCACCAAGGTTGGCTTGCAGATTCCGGTGGCAATTCCGTGGATCGGCCCGGCGATTGCCAACATGCTGCGCGGCGGCCCGGACGTAACGGAGTTTACCGTGCAACGATTCTTCGCGCTGCACGTTGTGGTGCTCCCTGCATTGTTCATTCCCCTGCTCGCGTTTCACTTATGGCTGGTGCAGCGCCACGGCAACGCCGTGCCTGAGAGCGAAGAGGCCAAGCCGGCCTCGGAGCGCAAATCCATGCCGTTCATGCCGAACTTTCTGCGCAAGGACATTGCGATGTGGATCATTTCGCTCAATATCCTAGCGCTTCTGGCTTCGGTGTTTCCGTGGGCGCTGGGTAAACAATATGACTCGCTGGCGCCGGCCCCGATGGGCATTCATCCCGAGTGGTACTTCATGAGCCCCTTCGAGATGCTCAAGATGCTGGGCACGGTCAAGTGGCTGCCAGGCGAGCCGGGCGAGATTGCCGGCATTCTTTTGTTCACGCTGGGCATCGTGCTCTGGATTCTGATTCCGTTCTACGACAAGAACAAGGAATCCGGCCGGCGCGCGCGGCTTGCGCACTACTTTGGACTGCTGGCGGTTTTTGCGTTGCTGGCGACGACGGTGATTGGATACTGGACGATTCGGTAAGAAAGCTATCAGCCTTCAGCTATCAGCCTTCAGCTTCGCCGTGCCGAAACGAGCACCGCAGCCAAGCAGAAAAAGCTGAGAGCTGAAAGCTGAGAGCTAGGAGCTGGCTTTTATGAACTATCCATTCTGGGACATTCCATATCTCGGCTCGGGCTGGGTGATCGGCATCATCGCCATCTTCCACGTCATGATTTCGCAGTTTGCCGTGGGCGGCGGACTCTATCTGCCGCTGGCCGAGCGCAAGGCTCTGCGCGAAGGACGCGAGGACTGGCTCAAGGAACTGGTGGGCTATTCGAAGTTTTTCCTTGTGCTGACCGGCGTCTTTGGCACCGTCTCCGGGGTGGGCATCTGGTTTGCTATCGGATTGACGCACCCTGAGGCCACCAGCACACTGATTCACAACTTCGTCTTTGGCTGGGCGATCGAGTGGGTTTTCTTCATGGTCGAACTGACCACGGCCGCTGTCTATTACTACACCTGGAACAAGATCGACGCCAAGCTGCACCTGGCGGTGGGCTGGGTGTACGCGGTCGCATCGGTATGCACGCTGATTATCATCAACGGCATTCTCACTTTCATGCTGACGCCGGGCGACACGTGGCTTGGCGTGGCCGGCACGGGGCACGAGGCGAGCAAATTCTGGAACGCGTTTTTCAATCCCACGTACTGGCCGAGCCTGCTGCTGCGCTCGTGCGTGTGCGCTTCGCTGGCCGGCATCTGGGCGCTCATCAGCGCCAGCCGCATCGATGGCGGCGCGCAGCCGCGGCTCAAGTCGTCGCTGGTGAAGTGGAGCGTGAAGTGGCTGGTGCCTTCGTTCGTCGCCATGCCGTTTCTGTTTGGCTGGTATCTGTTGATGGTTCCCGAGTCGCAGCGCGCGCTGCTCACACTGGGCATCGACACCATGGGCACCGGAACCTTCTCGATCGTCACGCGCATGGCGCTGCTGATCGTGATGACTTCGGCAACGATCATCGGCGTGGCCTACTACCTGGCGTATCGCAATCCCGTGGACTTCAATCCTGCGCACGCGGTGGCCATCCTGCTGCTGGCGCTGATGGCGACGGCCGCCGGCGAATACTCGCGCGAGATGCTGCGCAAGCCGTTTGTGATCGGCCACTGGATGTACTCGAACGGCGTGAGAGTGCCCTACGCGCTCAAGATCGATCAAGCGGGCTATCTGGTCCACTCGAATTGGGTCTACGACACAAACTCCAGCTACTCGCGCGGCGAGGCTATCTTCCGCGGCGAATGCGGATCGTGCCACACGCTGAACGGCTACCGGCCGCTGGTGACGTTGCTGAGCGGACGTGACCGCGCCAACATCGAGAGCTTCATCACCATGCTGCACGAGTACAAGTCCGATTCGCCGTATCACCACTTCATGCCGCCCATGGTGGGCACGAAGCAGGACGTCGAAGACCTGACTGACTTTCTGAACGCGCACGTGAACCCGCCGGTCGCAAGCGGGCAGAAGCCGATGCAGACGGCGCAGAAGTAGAGCGGAGTTGGCGGGGTTAGCGGAGCTGGCGGAGTTAGACTGCAGTTGAGTCTTGTTCGCAAAGGAAAACTGCTATGAACCGTAGAGAACTTTTTGCCGCTCTCGCCGCGACGGCCGTTGTTGGCGACGCCTTGGCGCATGCCCAACCCACAACCGTGATGGGGTCGCACGTCTTCGACTGGAACTCGCTGACTGACGTGCCGAACGGACATGGGTCGACACGCACGGTGTGCTCGACGCCGACGGCGACGCTCGAAAATCTCGAGATTCATGTCTCGACGCTGAAACCCGGCATGTCGCCGCACCCGCCGCACAGGCATCCCAATGAGGAGCTGATCATCATTCGCCAGGGCACGGTGGAGACGCTCTCGAACGGGACGTGGATTCGCGTGGGGCCGGGTTCGATCATTTTTAATGGGTCGAACCAGCTGCATGGGTTCAAGAACGTCGGCACGGAGGATGCGATCTATCACGTGGTGAACGTGAAGACGGAGAAGACGCCGGCGGGCGGGACGGTGCTCGGTTAACCGGGTGCTCCCGAACCTGTCGTGAGCGAAGTCGAAGGTTCCCGCGCTTTTTGGCGACCGGGAATTGAGCAGCGCTACTTCTTTCGGAATCGTGCCGCCAACGCCTCCGCGGTGCGAGCGAGGATGCCTACGTCGCTGCCTACGGCGACGAAGTTGTAGCCGGCCTCGAAGAGCGCCTCGGCTTCGTCGGCATTGCCCGTGAGGGTGCCCGCGGATTTGCCTTTGGCGCGGATGCGCTTGGCGGCGTCGGCGATGGCGGCCTGAACTTCAGGCTGTTTGGGGTTGCCGAGATGGCCGAAATCCGCGGCCAAATCGCTGGGGCCGATGAAGATGCCGTCGACGCCTTCGACGGCGGCTATGGCTTCGATTTCCTTGAGGGCGATTCTGGTTTCGACCTGCACGAGGACGCAGGTATCGAGGTGCGCGTTGCGGTGATAGCCCTGAATGCGGCCGTAGTCGTTGGCGCGGGGCACGACGGCCACGCCGCGAATGCCGAGCGGAGGATAACGCGCAGCGGCGACGGCCTTGCGGGCTTCATCGGCATTCTGCACGAAAGGAATGAGCAGGGAGCGCGCGCCGACATCGAGCGCGCGCTTGATGATGACGGGCTCGTTCCAGGGCACGCGGAAGACGGGCTCGGCGGTGCCGCCGCGCATGGCCTGCAAGTGCGGCAGCAGCGTGGCGATGTCATTGGGCGCGTGCTCGCCGTCGATGACGATCCAATCGAAGCCCGCGCCGGCGAGGATTTCGGCGGAGACTGGGCTGGCCATGCTGCACCATAGGCCGACTTGCCGATCGAAGCGAGAGAGTGCCTGCTTGAATGCGTTGCGGGGAATGTTTCCGGGCCATTCGGGCATGAGTCGGACCTCCTTTGGCATTGTAAGCGCGAGGGCTCCGCTTAGAGGAAATGCAGGTCCTTCGACTCGTCCCGGCACGCCGGGACTCGCTCAGGATGACATCGGATTTTTGGCCGCTTAGGGCGCCGCAGGTCTGTTGAAGTCGAGGCGCTTGATTTCGCCGACGATGGGACCGTAGCTGACGATGGCGCAGAACGCGATGAAGCCGACAAAAATCAGCGCGCCGTTGTAGGAGTGGGTCCTGTGGACAATCTGGCCGATGATGAGCGGCGTAGTGATGCCGGCCAAATTGCCGAAGAGGTTGAAGAGCGCGCCGTTCATGCCCACCATGCCTTTGGGCGAGGTGTCGGAGATCACGGTCCAGCCCAGCGCGCCGATGCCCTTGCCGAAAAACGAAATCGACATGAAGAGAATCATGAGGCTCTGCGAGCTTGCGTAGTTGCAGGCGATGATCGTCATGGAGAGCGCCATGCCGGCCATGATGGGCAACTTGCGCGCGAAGCTGAGCGAGTGGCCGCTGCGCAGCAGGCGATCGGAAAAGATGCCGCCGAGAATGCCGCCGACGCCGCCGCATAGGCCCGGCACCGCCGCGGCAAAGCCCACCTTGAGCACCGACATGTGGCGCGCCTGCGAAAGATAAAGCGGAAACCATGTGAGAAAAAACCAGGTGAGCGTCGTAATGCAGTACTGGCCGATGTAAACGCCGACCAGCATGCGATAGCTGAGGAGCTTCTTCACCGTGGCCCAGGTGAGGGTGTTCTTCTTGGCGCTGGCCGCGGAATCGGTATTCACCAGGCCGCCGCCGCGCTCGATGGCGTCAATCTCCGACTGCGAAATGCTGGGATGCTCTTTGACGCCGAAGATGTTTGTGAACCATACCGCGGCGAGCACGAGGCCCAGTGCGCCCAGAAACCAGAAACAGGCGCGCCAGCCGGATACGTGAATGAGCCATCCGAAGATGGGCGCAAAAATGGGCAGCGCAAAATACTGCGCGGAGTTAAAGATGGCCGAAGCGCGTCCGCGCTCCGACGTGGGAAACCAGGAAGCGACAATGCGTCCGTTGCCGGGAAAGACCGGCGATTGAAACAGGCCGGAGAACACGCGAAGAATAAAGATGGCGGTGAAGGCGGCGCTGGCGGCGAAGTAGCCGGCGAACGCGGTGAGAAATGCGCACAACGACCAGCCGATGATGGCGATGCCGTAGACGCGCTTGGATCCGAAGCGGTCGAGCAAGCCGCCCGAGGGCAACTGGCCCAACGCGTAGGCCCATCCGAAGGCAAAGAGCAGGTAGCTCATGCGCTCGGCCGTCAGGTTCATTTCTTTGGGCATGACCGAGACGGCCTGCGAAAGCACCGAGCGGTCAGCGAAGCTGAAGCAACTGACAATAAAAAGAATGGTGATGATGAGGTAGCGAACGCGCGTTTGCCGCTCTGCAGTCAAGCTGGATCCTTCCCAGTCAGAAGTTCGGTTTCACGGTACCATGCGGAGCAATGCTTAAGCCGCCTCGTAGAGCGACTGAATGAGCCCGCGAATGTAGCCGTAGCAGTAGGCGAAGGATTGCAGGTCATTGGGATCGGCGTTATCAGCGGCGCGTGGCACGTGGTCGGGCATGAGCATGTAGTGATAGCCGACTTCTTTGTAAACGCGGATGGCTTTGACGAAATCCACGTCGCCCTCATCGGGATAGACTTCGATGAAGTCGTTGCGATGGCCGCGAATGTTGCGGAAGTGGACGTTGAAGATTTTTTTGCGCGTACCGAAGTAGCGGATGACGTCGAAGATTTCGACGCCGGGGTTTTCGAGATCCTCGGAGACGGTTCCCTGGCAAAAATTCAGGCCGTGATAAGGGCTCTCCTGAATGGTGATGAACTTTTTGAGGCCGTCGACGGTGCCGAGCACGCGATGCACGCCCTGGTAGCCCTCGGGCGGCACGCCGGGATCCTGGGGATGGCAGGCCATGCGGATTTTGTACTCGTTGGCCACGGGGATGACGCGATCGAGAAAGTAAGTGATGCGCTCCCAGAAGGCGTCGGCGCTGACCACGCCGGCTTTGGTGAGTGGCGTTTCAGGATGTGCCTCCGCGAGCTTCCATTGGGAGTAGAGCGCGTCGCCGCGGCCGGGCACGCGGCCGGTGCGGAGAACGCCGAGAATGCTCATGTCGTACTTGATGGTAGGAATGCCTGCCTGCGCGCAGTTGCGGATAAAGATTTGCAACTGCTCGATGTCGCGGTCGCGCTCCGGGCTTTCGGCGAGCATGATGGCGGGATGCTTTTCGCGATCGATGTAGCTGGATGGGATGAAGGGCGGCGCGGTGCAATCGATGCTGATGCCGTATTTCGCCGCCATGTCAGTCATGCGCTTGAGTTCGTCGACTGTGGCGTAGAGGCGATCGCCCTCGATCTGCGGCCAGCCACAGATGTTGCGCACGCCGTAACGCGCCAGGTATTTGAGATGCGTATCGTTGGTGGGTTGCGTCTGGTCGCCGAGCTTCATACGCTCGGGTTGCGCGGTGGGCGCATCGCTAGCCGGCGAAGGCGCGATTCCGGTTGAGGCCAGGACTCCGGCTGCACCGCTCGATACGAGGAATTGTCTGCGATTCATGAAGTTTTTCCTTTTGCGTCGTCCTCAACCTTGTATGCGAACAGGGATGCGTCTGTAAAGTGGAGTGGGCGCCGGAAGTCGCGCGCCGATTCGCTGGTACGATAATCGGCGGCAGTGGAAGCGCCGGAAAATCGATATGAACGCCGAGAGCGTGAATCCAATGAGCAAATCGCCGCGAGTTGCAGCCATGCGCGTTGTGCCCGTGGCGGGCCGCGACAGCATGCTGCTGAATTTGAGCGGCGCGCACGGGCCGTACTTCACGCGCAACCTGGTTCTGCTGACGGACGAAGCAGGAAAAACGGGCGTGGGCGAGGTTCCGGGCGGAGAGAAAATTCGCCGCATGCTGGAAGAGTCTACGCCGCTGGTGGTGGGACACGAGACTTGCGACTTCAACGCGATTCTTAATGCGGTCGAGGAACGGTTCGGCGATCGCGACGCGGGGGGACGCGGGCAACAGACTTTCGATTTGCGCGTGACCATTCACGCCATGACGGCGATCGAGTCGGCGCTGCTCGATTTGCTCGGTCAGTTCCAGGGAGTTCCGGTTGCGGCCTTGCTTGGGGAGGGGCAGCAGCGCACGAGCGTGCCGGTGCTGGGCTACCTGTTTTTTGTGGGCGACAGCGGGAAGACGAATCTTGACTATCGGCGTGCGGGCGAAGATGCGCACGGCTGGTTCCGGCTGCGCGATGAGGAGGCGCTGACGCCGGACGCGATTGTGAGGCTGGCCGAGGCGGCGCAGGCGCAGTACGGATTCGGCGACTTCAAATTGAAGGGCGGCGTGCTGGCGGGCGCGGAGGAGATGAAAGCCGTGGAAGCGCTGCACGAGAGGTTTCCCGAGGCGCGCATCACGCTCGACCCCAACGGCGCATGGTGCCTGCACGAGGCGATTGAGTTGTGCAAAGGCAAGAAGGAAGTGCTGGCGTATGCCGAAGATCCGTGCGGCGCGGAGGGGCGATTCTCGGGGCGCGAAATCATGGCGGAGTTCCGCCAGGCGACCGGACTGCCGACGGCGACCAACATGATTGCGACCGACTGGCGCGAGCTGGGTCACGCTATTCAATTGCACGCGGTCGATATTCCGCTGGCCGATCCGCACTTCTGGACCATGCAGGGAGCGGTGCGCGTGGCGCAGATATGCCGTAACAACGGGCTCACCTGGGGATCGCACTCGAATAATCATTTCGATATTTCGCTGGCGATGGTGACGCACGTGGCCGCGGCGGCGCTGGGCGCGATTACAGCGATTGACACACACTGGATCTGGCAGGATGGGCAGCATCTGACGCGTAATCCGCTGCAGATCAAGGACGGTGCAATTGCGGTTCCGGAGCGGCCGGGACTGGGCGTCGATCTCGATTTCGATGCCATTGAGCGCGCACATGAGCTGTACCAGACGAAGGGACTGGGCGCGCGCGACGATGCTGCGGCGATGCAGTTTCTGATTCCGGGATGGAAGTTCGACCCGAAGAGGCCATGCCTGGTGAGGCAGTGAATCGTGGATCGTGACTCGTGGTTCGGGATTCGTGGACAGTGAACGATGGCCTTCGGAGCTAGCATAGTTTTATGACTTCAATCACCGAACCCCGCGTAATTCGCATTGACGCGCGAGACAATGTGGCCGTCGTGGTGACTGCGGGCGGTTTGCCGGCGGGCGCGCGGCTGGCTTCGGGACTGGAGTTGCGCGAAGCGATTCCGGAGGCGCACAAAGTGGCGCTGGCCGATCTGGCGGAGAGCGACGCGATTGTGCGCTATGGCGTAACGATTGGCTATGCGAAGCGGCCGATTGCGCGCGGCAGTTGGGTGCACGAAGGGCTAATGAGTGCGCCTTCGGCGCCGCCGCTGGGCGATTGCCCGCTGGCGACGGCGACGCCCGAGGCGCTCGCCCCGCTCGATGGATACACGTTTGAGGGCTATCGCAATCCTGATGGCTCGGTGGGAACGAAAAACATTCTTGGCATCAGCACGACGGTGCAGTGTGTGGCGCCGACGGTGGAGTTTGCGGTGCGGCGCATCAAAGCGGAGATTTTGCCGCGCTACCCAAATGTAGATGACGTGGTCGCAATCACGCATCCCTACGGCTGCGGCGTGGCGATCGATGCGCCGGGCGCGGCGATTCCCATTCGCACGCTGCGCAACCTGGCGCTCCATCCCAACTTCGGCGGAAAAGTGATGGTGGTGAGCCTGGGCTGCGAAAAATTGCAGCCGGTGCGCTTGATGTCCGCAAAAGATTTGCCGGTGCTCGAAGAGCCCTCTGTTGCCGTATTGCAGGATGCGACGCAGGGTTTCGGTGAGATGGTGGCCACGATTATGGCGATGGCCGAGAAGAAGCTGACCCGGCTGAATGAGCGATGTAGGACGATGTGCCCTGCTTCCGATCTTGTCGTCGGCTTGCAGTGCGGTGGATCGGATGCGATGTCGGGCGTGACGGCGAATCCCGCGGTGGGGTTTGCGGCGGACCTGCTGGTGCGCGCCGGGGCGACGGTGATGTTTTCAGAAGTGACAGAGGTACGCGATGCCGCGCATCTGCTGACGGCGCGAGCCGCAACGCCGGAGATTGCCCAGAAGTTTGTGCGCGAGATGGCGTGGTACGACGACTACCTGCGGCAGGGCGGGGCAGATCGGGCGGCGAATCCTACGCCGGGGAATAAGCAGGGCGGCCTGGCCAACATTGTTGAGAAAGCAATGGGGTCGATTGCCAAGGCGGGCTCGACGGCGCTCGTGGGCGTGACCGGGCCGGGCGAACGGGTGACCCAGAAAGGACTGATTTTTGCGGCCACGCCGGCCAGTGATTTTATCTGCGGCACGCTGCAACTGGCCGCGTCGATGAACATGCACATCTTTACCACTGGACGCGGCACGCCGTACGGGCTGGCCATGGCGCCGGTGATCAAAGTGGCGTCGAATAGCGGGCTGGCGCGGCGCTGGCCCGACCTGATCGACATTGATGCGGGGCGGATTGCGACGGCCGAGGCAACGGTGGAAGAGGTTGGCTGGGAGATATTTTTATTGGTTTTGGAGGTGGCCGGTGGGAGGAAGAGAGTATGGGCCGACCACTGGGGATTGCACAATGAGTTTGCGCTATTCAACCCGGGGCCGGTGACGTGAGGACAGTTGTCAGTGGTCAGTGGTCAGTTGTCAGTTGTCAGTTGTCAGTTGTCAGTGGTCAGTGGTCAGTTGTCAGTTGTCAGTTGTCAGTGGTCAGTTGTCAATGGCCAGTTGTCAGTTGTTAGTTTATTCACGCGCAGCCGCCTGATCCGAGCGAGAAGCAGTTCAGTCTGCATCTAACGACTCAATGGCGGGCGCCGTTTTCCCATTTCCGAAAGTCGAAACGAGGGGCACCCAATGCGAGCCTCTGCCAAAAGTGGAGGGGAACGCATAAAATACCATTTGAAATGGCTAAGAACAAGGACAAGACGTTCGAAGTGGCGTGCCCGGATTGCGGGGCGATGCTGAAGATCGATGCGACGACCGGCCTCGTGGTAAGCCACACGCCGGCGCCGCGCAAGCGCATGTTCGAGGACCTGGAGACGGCGGCCAAGGCGATGCGCGAGCACGGGGAGCGGACGGAATCGATTTTTCGGCAGAGCGTGGACGCGGAAAAGAACAAGGCTGATTTGCTGGAGAAGAAGTTTGCCGAGGCCATGCGCAAGGCGAAGGACGCTCCTGATGAGGGCAAGCCTTTTCGCGAGATCGACCTGGATTGACGGGGCTGCGGCGACGAACCGAATGTGGAATCGCAGAAGCTCGATCGAGAGTCCGGCATCTCGAGAAACACGGGTCCTTCGACTCGGTTTGGCCCTCGAAGGACCAAAGTTGGCTCAGGATGACCGCATTCTTCATATTGCGGACTTTAAGGTCAGGATGCTTGTTTTCCAACGCCGGGATTTCGAATGATACTTTAGGCATTAGGGTTCAAGGATGATCGGGCCGAGGACCGGAATAGGGAGAGGTCATGGTGGTTGTACCGCTTACAAAGTCGGTGAGGAACGCGGGCGAATCGTGCGCCAGCGAGGCTAAATCAATGAGCTGGGCCCGGATGGCCGCGGCGGGTACGCTGGCGGCGAGCGGCGCCCTGCTGGTTGCCGGCAAGCGGCGCGCCGGCCTGTTAACGGCCGTGACCGGCACCGCGCTGGTCATGCTGGATCAGCAGGAAGTGGTGAGCAAGTGGTGGAATGCGCTGCCGGGCTACCTTGATGAAGTTCAGGAAATGCTGGGCCGCGCTTCGGCGGCGGTGGATGACCTTTCGGTGCAGGGCGAGAAGCTGCGGCGGGCGCTGGGGAAGTAGCTATCTCAGTGTGAGCGTGAGTGTGAGTGTGGACGCCCGCAGGGGCTGAAGCCCCACATCATTTTGCGCATTTTTGGCGCGAGTAAACTCGCGCCCTGATACGAGGCCTGTGGGTTCAGGTTCGTGCTTTCCCATCCTAAACGCAAAAGGCGCGTTTAGGATGGGGCACCCAGGCTGGGGAAGTAGTACTCTCAGTGTGAGTGTGAGTGCGCGAGCGTGAAGGCCCGCGTCGCCGATGTACTGACCTGACGAGCTTCAAGCGTTTGTTACAGAGCGCGGGTCGGGAGACCCGCGCTACAGCCGGTCTTCCACCCCAAGAAACAAGAATCGTTTCTCGGGGACCGCGGTCTGAAGACCGGCGCTACATTCCTGACGCGCACATTCAGAAAAATTTCGTCAGTTTTTGCGGTCGACAAGGTAGCGGGCGACGGCTTTGAGGCCGTCGGCGCGGGTGCCGTAGGGCTCGAGCGCGGCGAAGGCTTCGTCAATGAGTTGCGCGGCGTCGCGCAGGCTCTGCTCAATGCCGTAGACGGCGGGCCAGGTGGCTTTTTCCGTGGCCTGATCCTTGCCGGCGGTCTTGCCTAAAGTCGCTGAGTCTGCGGTTACGTCCAGCACGTCATCGGCAATCTGGAAGGCGAGACCGGCCTTGCGGCCGAAGCGATCGAGACGCGCAATGTCGTCGGCGGTTGCGCCGGCGTAAACGCCGCCCGCGACCACGCTGACGCGGATGAGCGCTCCGGTCTTGGCGCGATGGATGGCTTCAACAAGTTCCGGTGTGGGCTTGAGGTGTTCGCTTTCGATATCGAGCACCTGGCCGCCGATCATGCCATCGACCGTGCCCACGGCGTTGGCGATGAGGCCAATGATTTTGACTGCAGCAGTCGGCGAGCACTCGAGGCCGGCCAGTACTTCGAACGCACGGGTTTGAAGGGCATCGCCGGCCAGGATGGCGATAGCTTCGCCGAAGGCTTTGTGGCAGGTGGGTTTGCCGCGGCGCAGATCGTCGTTGTCGAGGGCGGGTAGATCGTCGTGGATGAGCGAATAGGTGTGGAGCATTTCCAAGGCCGCGCCCAACCGTTCAATTCCCGTTGGTAATACGCCGGAAATGGTGACCCCGGCCTGCATGGCCAATACCGGGCGCAGGCGCTTGCCGCCAGCAAAGACCGAGTGGCGCATGGCGCCATGGATCGAAGCCGGAACCGTATCGACGGATGGAATCAGCGACTCCAGCGCGTGATCGGTGAGGTCGGCGCCTTCTTGAATCAGCGATTTTACGTCGGCAGGCATGGTCTTTTCTTTCATGTTAGACGAAAGGGGCCGCGGCGACGTTCATACGACCACAGGGCGATGAGCAGGAGCAAGCTCAGGGCACTCACCCAGCGGCCGGCCGGGACGCCGGGCGAGATGGTCCAGTCGACGGTCAGATCGAGGGGGCCTTGCGGAACGGGCACCACGATGAGGCCGTCATCGCGCTTGGGCAGCGCCGTTTGGAGCTGGCCGTTTACGCGAATGCGCCATGCGGGGTAGCTGACGAGGCGCAGGATCAGATAGCCGGCATGGGCGGTGGTGGCGCGAATTTGGCGGTGTTCGGGATTGGTCTGAAGGCCGCCGGTGAAATGAAATGTCGCCTTACAACTGCCCTGATCGGAACTCCATACGGGATTGGCGTCGGGGTCGTCGGGGTCGGGCTTGCCCAGAACGACGGAGGAATCGCTGACAAGGCAGGCGTCGGGAAGGCCAGTGGCGATGCTGGAGTCGTCGCCGCCGGGAGGTTCGTACTCATACATGCCTTCAGAGCCCGCGCCGGTGCGGTGGTCGAAGAGCACTGAGGCGACGGTGTCTTCGGGATAACAGACCTGAAAGTAGACCCTGGCCGCATAGACCGTAGATGCGAGGAAGACCGCGGCGCAGACAGCCAGCACGAGGACGCGGGCGCGGCGGCCGGAGGGCCAGATTGCGGTGACGAAGAAAATCGCCATGGGCGCTTCTACCGCTTCGAGCCAGCGCCAGGGATACTGCAGGAATCGCATCTCCGGAAGCAAGTACCAAAGCGGCCGTGAGACGGGAAAGAGGAAGAAGCAGACTACGACGGGGATGGCGGCTACGGGGATCCACCAGAGACGGGAAGCGGCGGATTTGGCTGTGGGGAGCGTGCGGCGACGCCAACTGATGGCAATGCCGGCGACTGCGATGGCGATCATGGAGAGGGCGATCCACGAAACCTGACGGAGAATTTCGTCGTGCAGGGCGAGGAGCGGATTGGCGCTGTGCGCGAAGAGCCAATTGTTTTCGAAGTTGTAGCCGGGATCCTGGGTGGCTTGCTTGATGTCGACCCAATTGCGTTCGAATGCCGCGGAGAGCCAGTAGAGGGCGGCGAGGCCGAGACCGAGAACTGCCGCGAGCGCGGAGCGAAGGATCGGAGCCCAGGATTTGTTCGCCAAAGCACAGAGCAGCGCGACAGCGGCCATGAGATAGCCGGCCATTACGCCGAGGGGAAGGTTGGAGAGCCACGCGCCGGCGAGCGCGAGGGCCAGGGGCGCGGTAGAACCGTTGAGGGCGCGGCCGAAGACCGAGGAAAAAGAACGGTTTGGGACCGTGCTATCCCAGGTCTCAAAATCGAGACCTGGGGCACCCGGTATGGTGGATGGTCCGGCTTCCCTCCCCGGTCCCCAAGTGCGAGGGACCGGGGGCACCCTATCCGTTGGGGTCTGTGGATTCACACCCATTCGCGGGGGCAGCCGATCCGTTGGGGTCTGTGGATTCACACCCATTCGCGGGGGCACCCGATCCATTGAGGTTTGAGGTGTCCCACCCTTTCGCAAAAATCGCGAAAGGATGGGGCACGGTGAGTTTGGGCGGTCGCGCATTACGAAGAGGACGATAAGGGGAAGCCAGAATCCGCCGGCGAATTCCGGGAAAGAGGAGCGCTCGTAGGCGGTGAAGAGTGTGAATAAGGAGAAGAGCGAGGCGCAACCGGCGAGGGTGGCGGGGAGATCGTCGAGAGCTTCAAGAGCGAGGGCGCGCGTAGCGAGGCCGGTTGCGGCCAGGGTGAGAAAGGTGAGTGCGATGGGCGCGAGATGCCAGCCCAGAATGAGGCCGAGCGCTGCGCCCAGCATCCAGGTGAGCGGGGGATAGAAGACGAAGCGCGGCTCACCGGCGCCATAGTTGGGGCTGGGAGCCCAGTGCGGATAGGGAATGCCGTGACGCCAGGCGTTCGCGCAATCGAGCCAGGAGACGAGGTGAACGTCGAAGTCGTGGCCGCAGGAGTTGCCGCGAATCAACTGGGGGACGATGGCGACGAATGCGGCGAGCAGGATGAGCAAGGGACCGGCGAAGTAGCGCAGGCGCGGAGGGCGCGCGAGCTGATCCGCCGAAGAACCACCGCGGGTCCTTCGACTCAGCGTGCCGCGCATGGCGCGCCACACTTCGCTCACGATGACAGGTAGCTTTTCACGCGGGGCAGTTCCTGTTCCCTGGTCCCGATTCCCTGTTCCCTGTTCGTTCATGGCAGCAAACGCAATGTGTGGCGGGTTTGGGCGGCTACCGCTGCTGGAGTGAAGGGCAGCGCGAAAGTGGTTCCGTTGTACCAGTCGTTCCACTGGTCGCGGAAGTACGGGCTGAGCGGGTTGCCGCTTTCGCCGAGCACGATGTTTTCAGTCGAGCCGTCGATGTTGCTCCAGTCCATGGTGAAGCGCTGCGACGGACCGAGGGTGCGGCCGACCTGCTTCACGGTGGTGCCGTCGCCGCTTTGCGGCTGGGGACCGGTTCCGGCGATGCGGCTCAAGAATGGGAGGAACGCTACGAGCGGGTGCTCGATATCGACCACGTGCCAGCTTCCGTAGGTCCACTGGTTCACATCGGCGGGGGCTTTTCCGTTGCGCATGCCCTTGCGCACGGCCGCGGTGAGCAGCGCGTCCCAGTTTTTGTAATCCTTGGGAAGCCACTCGGGCTTGGCGTGCATCACGATCTCTTCCAGGGCAAAGGTCGATTCGCTCCAGTGATAGTCGGAGGCAAGCTTGCCGAGTTTGGGCTCGAGAATCATGGGCCACAATGCGGCGCGGGTCTGGGTGACGACCGAAGCGGCGGCGGAATCGGTGGTGAGGCGGCCATCCCAACTGCGCATCAGGTCGGCGGCCTTGCGCAGCTCCGGATCGCCGTTGCCATCGGGGCCGGGCGTGTGGTCGATGGCGTAGGCAAAGCGATGGCCCATCTCCTGATCGACCTCGCTGTAGATGTCGGTCTGGACGGCGAGCATGTCGGCGCTGGTGAGCTGATCGCGGCCGTCGAGGGATTTGTAGATGCGCTCGATGCGGTAGGGATCGGCCCAATCGTCGGTGAGCGGGTAGGGCGATTGGTCGGTGGTGACGCGGGAGTTGGCTGTGGCCAGAAATCCTGAGGGCGGATCGAAGGAGTTGGGCAGGTCGTCGAAGGGGATGTAGCCTTGCCACTCGTGCGCATTGCTGGGGACGGGCACATCGACCAGACCGCTCGGCCGGATCGGCACCTTGCCGATGGCGTGGTAGGCGATGTGGCCCTGATCGTCGGAGTAGACGAGATTCTGCGTGGGCCAGTTCCATTGCGCGAGCGCGGCGGAGAACTCCGTCCAGTTCGATGCGGTGTTCATCTCGTAAAGCGGGAGCGTGTTGAGCGATGGATCGTAGAGGGTCCACTTGAGAGCGATGGGCGGATCGCCGGCGGCCAGAAGCGGATTCAGCAATGGTCCGTGGTCGGTGGATTCAACATCGACTACGACATCGCTCCCGCCGCGAACGTGGATGGTTTCGCGATCGACCGCGAGCGGATGCCATTGGGTGTCCAGGCCTTCGTAGTTGCCCTTGCCGTCGAGCTTCTCGATGTAGAGATCCTGCACGTCGGCGTAGAGCGCGGTGAATCCCCAGGCGACGTGCTCGTTGTGGCCGGCGACGATGAAGGGAAAGCCAGGCAGCGTAACGCCAGCGGCGTGAAAACCGGGCGCGCCGTTGCTGCCGGGTGAGTAGAGGTCGGCCATGTACCAGGTGTCGGGCACGCGGAGGGTGAGGTGCATGTCGTTCGAGAGCAGTGGCTTGCCGCTGGCAGTGCGGCTGCCGGCGACGACCCAGTTGTTGGAGCCTACGGCACAATTTTCGCAGTGGGGATTTCCCTGGAGGGCCAGCATTGCGGCGGGATCTTCCGGCGCGGCCGACGCGAACCTTGAGGCGAACTGGGATAAGGCGGGATTGTGCGCTGTGCCGGCTTCAGTATTTTCGTCGTCATCCTCGTCACCCTTTTTGGAGGGCGGCAACTGGGGTTGCGGGGCGCTGAGATCGACTTTGATGCCGGTGGGCGGATGATCGCGCCAGGAACCGACCGGATATAGATCGGCGATGAGCTGCGGGTTCTGGAGCTTGGCTTCAACGTGGGCGCGCGTAAGCTTGGTGGTCATGCGCGAGTCGAGAGTCTCGACCATCATCAGGCCCACGCTCACGGAATCCTCGCCGGTCCAGGCCTGCGGATGGTAGCCGAGCAGCCGGAATTCCGGGGGAAGCGTGTGGGATTTTTCGCACTGCGCGATGTAGAGGTTCACGCCGCGGGCGTAGTCGTCGAGACGCGCGCGGTCGGCGGGCGAAAGATGGTCGTAGATGCGCTGGGCGGTGAGGCGAATCTGCAACACGCGCTGGGTCTTGTCGTTGGTGATGAGCCGGGAACCCAGAATCTCCGCCAGGTCGCCGTTGGCGGCGCGGCGGGATGCGTCCATCTGCCACAGGCGGTCCTGGGCCGTGACGTAGCCCTGCGCAACAAGGAGATCGTCTTCGGTGGCGGCCTCGATGTGGGGCACGCCGTGGGCATCGCGGCGGACGATCACCGGGGCGGACAAGACGGGCGCGGAAAAGGCGTTAAGACGAACGTCGCCGTCGAGTTGGGGCAGGGCGGCTTTGGCTACCGAGCGGAGCCACAGTACGCCCACGCCCGCGGCGAGGAGGAGCAGAGCGAGCAAGCTGCCGGCGACATAAAGCAGGATCCTCGGCCAGCGGCGTTTGCGGCGCGGGCGCGGCGCGGCCTGAAGCGCAGGCAGAGTGGATGAAGACGAATCAGACATTGGCCAGATTCAGGATACGCTCGCGGATCGGCCGAGGATGGGCGGGTTTACGGCGCCTGCTTGAAGAGTTCGCCTTTGCGTTGCCCGCGAAAATCGGCGGTGAGCCGGCATTGGCGCAGTTTGCCGCTCTCGTAGAAGTACACGCCGGGATCGGGGCCGGAGCCGGTGCTGAAAAAGCCGCCTTGGCTGCACGGATCGCCTTGTACGGTCTGGTCGCCGGCGAGGAAACAGGCCTTGAGTTTTCCGCTGGGGTAGAGGGCGACGACGGAGCCTTCCGACGGGCCCAGCGGGCCGCCTCCCTGGCATTTGAGGCCGAGCACGGACGCGTCGTGAGGCATCTGCACGGAGGCCGGCTTGCCGTTCTCGGTGAGAGTGATCCAGGAACCGGCGGGGATGGTGATTTCGCCGAAGGGCATCTCACGCGTGACGGTGCATTTTTGCAGTTGGCCGCCGGAGAAGAACCAGGCGTAGCCTTTGGCGCAGGGAATGCCCTGAATGGTGGCGGGCTGATCGAGGGTTTTGCGGGTGGTTTGGGGCTGCGTAGCGGATGACACCACGCAGAGCGAAAGAAAAAAGAGAATTGCAAAGCCAATGGTCGTTCGCATGGCTATCTCCATTGTCGGAAGTTATTTTACGCTCGCTGCTGCAGCGGTTGCAGGCGGAAGGCTCGCGCGCAGCGTGTAGTCGCGAACCAGGTAGAAGGTTTGCACTTTTGCTTCGCTTGCCTTCCAGACTTCCTCTTGCGTGTTGGCCTGGCACGGCACGGACGCTGAGGGGGCTGGCGCCGATCGCTGCGGTGCGGCCGTCCCCAGCAGTGGTAGAGTCTCTACTGTCGTTTGCATCGCTGGTGGGGCTGCCGACGATGACGCCGATTGCGGCGCTGCTGGCGCCTCCGGCGAAAGCGCCGTCGTGGACGGAACGGGCTCCGTTTCTATCTGCGACGGGACGCTTGGTCCTGGCTGCGTGGCTAAGGCTCGGGGTTTGTGCAGGCTGTCGTGGATGCCGGAGGCGATTCCCATTGGAATCAGGACGAGCGGCGCCGCAAGTAATATCGCAAACACCGGAATTGCAAGCGGGGCTTCCGCCACCTCGAGCGCTTTTTGCTTTGGCGTCTTCGGAGGATCTTTGGGCAAGTCGCTCTCGCGCCAGGCCTTCAACTTCATCTCAACGCCCAGGCCTGAAAGGATCACCGTGTCACTCACAGCGAACCAGCCATTATGCAAATCCCGACAGAACTTCCCGGAGCCCGCGGAAACCACTGTGGTCACCTTCTGGTAGGCGGCGGTTCCAGCGGGTATCACCGTGACACCGTCGATTTTCACGTCGTCGACAACAACATATTGGATACGGTTTCCTTCATGAATCGTAGCTGAGCTGACGTCTTGACCGAGCCTGAGATGAATCGCGGTTTCCTTGGGAAGGAGCACGCTGCCTGAATTCGTGACGGACGGCTGCGCTGCCAGCAGCGGGCAAAGGATGATACAGAGAAGGGCTTGAATTATCAGACGGTTCATCGGAACTCCTTTTGGACTAACAGGGACGAGGTTAGGGCCATTGCACGTTGGTGTGGGAGGCGATTGGGACAGTTTCGCAAGTGTCACAATGGCGGATGGGAAAAAGAAGCGGCGTGAATTCCCGCCACTTCTGCGGCGACGGCGCGATGTTGCGCGATACGGGCCCGATCAATGCGCAAGACAGGTCGTCTTCGCGCAAGCGATGACACCGATGAAGACTCCTATTGCAATCACTGAGAGCGCGATCATGCCCGCCTTGGATTCGCCATTCGGGCCAACAAATGGTTCCGACGGAGCGCGAGCGCACCGGATCTTTACAACATCCGCGTAGTCGACATCGGTTGGCGCTGCGGCTTCCCGCTGCTGGATTTGAAACACGCGCGGCCCGATGCTGGTGATTTGGCCGTTGAGTTTGACTCCACCTTGCTCGCGCACACTGACCCATTGACCGACGCCAAGTTTCAAGACACGCGAACGTACGGCGTCAGGGGCCGAGTGTCGCGATTGCGCCGGCGCTGCTGTTGGGGCAAGGATGGCAAAGATCGCGATGATCGCAATCCAACGAGATGGCTTTTGGCTGAGAAGATTTACGTGTTTCATGCCCACAGATGTTAGCTGTCTTGTTGTGAGGCTGGGGGAGCTAATGGGACAGTTTCTTAAGTGTCACAGTGGCGGATGGCGTGTCCTGGAAACTTGTTGCGGAAACCAGCGCATCGAATGCGGGTCCTTCGACTCGTCCCGGCACGCCGGGACTCGCTCAGGATGACCGGTCTATTCATGTTGCGAAAATCAGCGAAAGGACTTTAGGCGGGCGAGGCGGCGGAAAGCTCCGCTTCGAGGGCGCGGAGCTGCGTGATGGAGGCTTCGTGGAGGAGGCGGAAGACAATGGGGAAGCATTTCTTCGGCAGTTGTTGCGCGGTGACGATGTCGCAGATGACGCCTGAGGTGGATTCGAGGCCGCGCTTCCATCCGGGGCGGGTAGCGTCGCGTACCAGAAGGTTTTCCGGATTGAGGCCGGCGGCCACGATCATGGTGCGGCCGATGCGCTGGAATTCGCCCCAATGCGATGCGATGCCGACGAGATCGGCCGAGTGCTCCGGCAAGTAGCGCTCGAGATTGGCCTCGAGCGCAGAGGCCACGGGGTTGATCTGGAAGACAGTCAGCACGGTTCCGGCGGGAAGGAGTTTGCGCACTATGGCGGCTTTGCTGGGCAGACAGACGGGAATCGACCGGGCAATTTGGGTTTCTTCGCCGCACTCGTCGGGCGTGCAGGCCGCGACGGGCAGGGCGAGGCTCGATTCCATTTCGGCGGTGACGATTTTGCGCAGCTCGGGGTCGGGCTCAATGACGAGCCAGCGCGCCAGCGGGGCTAATGAAAGCCAGCGGCGGAGGCGCGAGCGAAGCAATGAATCTGTCGCGCCGATTTTGCGCGCCTTGGCCGCGAGCTCGCCGATGAGTTGATCGACTGCCATTTCTGGACTTAGAGAAACGGAGGGGCGCGTGTTGGCGACGAAGACGCCGCTGCCGTGGCGGAACTCAAGCCAGCCGTCGCGTTCCAGCTCGCGATAGCAGGCGCTGGCCGTGTTGGGGTGAATGCCGAAGCGGCGCGCCAGCTCGCGCGTGCTGGGCAGTTTTTGGCCGGGAAGAATCTCGCGCGTGAGGATGCCGAGCACAACCTGGGTGATCAACTGCTCACGAAGGGAGATTTCGGCGCTGCGATTGAGCCAGAGGCGCATATTAGGTTCAGGTGCCAGTTTATAGATCTTGGCTCGTGATTCGTGGTTCGTGAACCGTGATTCGAAGCTCACAGCTCGCAGTGCACAGTCTGCAATTCACGGTTCACGGTTCACGATTTTCGATTCTCACTTTACGCCGCGGCAGGCGTAGCGCGGGCGCTCAGCCGGCTGTAGACCAAGACCAAAACCAGGAGCAACAGAATTGCGGCCAGCACCAGCACGCTGCCTTCCGGGCCGACGGCGCCGCCGCTCCACAAGGGATTGCCGGACGGGTGGCTGGTCAGGTAGCAGCCTTGCGGATTGAGTCCGCTATCGGCGGTTCCGTAGAAGTACGTTTCGGCCCAGTCCCAGCCAGCGTGGCAGCCGATGGCCCACCAGGCCGAGCCGGTGACGCGCACGCTTACGCAAAAGACGAAGCCAATGAAGGCCGCTGCAAAAATGCCAATCCAAGTTTCGCCGGGGTTGGACACGTGCATATAACCGAAATAAGCTGACGTAATCCACGCGGCGCACCAAAATCCGCCACTGCGTGGGGCAGCCCTTCGGTAGAGAACATAGCAAGGGACGAGGCCGATGAGAATGACGGCATACACTCCCCAAACATTGCTGTCGTAGTGAGGTCTCATGGCCAGGCGCGTGCAGAAGTATGCGCAAATGGCCAGCGCCCACCAGAAATTGATGCCGCGCGTGAGGGTGAAGAGCAGATAGCAGCGGCACATGCCCTCTTCAATGCAAGCCCCCATGAGAAAAATGCAGCCCCACAGCAGGCCAAAGCGAAAGATGGCCGCGCCGGAGAGCGCGACCGGACCGAAGTGCAGCCAGCCACCGGCCGCAAGCGAGCCGACCAACGCGGAGAGGCCAATAAAGCCGGCCGCCAAACCGAAGAAGAAATTCTGCGTCCGCCGCGGGCCGGTGAGGTTGTAGTCCGGAATCCGCCGACCCTCGATGAGGCCGACGATGGCGACGGCAATGACCAGCGCGAGCAGGCCCCCAGCTTCAGCGAAAAATGCCGTCCTGGGCGCGAACTGATCCTCCAGGTCGATCAGATGGAAGTAAAACAACGCTCTGTCGATGACCATGCTGAGAGCGACGAACAGGAGGAAAAACACAAACACCGACCAGCCGGCGCGCAAACCCTCGGGACCGATGAAGATCCAGCGCAGTCCGCGATAGTGATCCTCAGCGGGAGCGGGTTCCGCATGCCCCGGGATCGGAACAGGTTCAGCGTGATTTGCGGCGGGTGCCGCTATGTCAGGGGACTGGGGCTCCGGCTCCATGGAGTCTCCTCGTTGCAGAGATCTGATGCACTCAAGTTTTTCCCGAAGGGCCTACATGGGCATTCTACGCAGGTCGGGCTGGATTGAATTCAGGGGTGTCGAAGCTCGGACCGCAAAACGACCCTGGAGATCATGCGATCTCCAGGGTCGCGAGGGAAGAGGCGGATTGCGCCGGCGGCGGGGCCTTACTTCTTGCTTTCGTTTTGCTGATTTTCTACCTGCAGGTAGTTCTTTACGCTGAAGACCCCGGGGACGCCATTGGCGCGAATGTATGCGGCATCCTTGTCGGCCTCCGAGTCAACGACACCGTAGAGCGCCACATGACCGTTTTGCACCTCAATGCGAATGGGTTTGGCGGGATCGATGGCGTACTTGTTGAGTGACGGGAAGCTATACACCGCGCGCGCGACCGCGATCCGGGTTTGCCAGTCCATTGGCGAAACAGGATCGACGGTAATCTGGTCGACCACGTCTTTGACTCCGGGGGTGGTAGAGACCACCCCAAGCGCAGAGTCGCGGCTAGGATAATCGAGCGCGGAACCGCCTAGAGTGACCACGCCATTTTGCACCTGCACCGTGATGGCGTCGAAAACATTGCCGTAGCCGACGCGGTCGTAGGCCAGCTTTTCTCCGAGGCTTTTCTCCAACGGGCTGTCGGGCACGGAGGGTCCGGCGACCTGAATGTCGTTGCGCACTGCCGTGACGCCTTTCACCCTGTGCACAGCTTTGTCGGCGTCGGCTTTGTACTCATAGAGGCCAACGGTGCCGGTGAGGGTGGCGACGCCGTTGGCGTCCACGTTGACCTGAACATCTTTGTATTGCGACTTGTCGAGCTTGGAACGGACAGCGGCAGACACATCCTGCGGCTGAGCCGCCGATGCAACGCTCGAAAGGGTGAGAAAAGCTGCAAACAGGGCTGCAGCCAATACCAAGAGCCTGCGGGAATCTATGGTTCTTGTCATGGGGGAATCCTCCACGTTGACGATTTTTAGCTTGCAGGGGTAGCCGCTTCGATGAGAAATCGACGGGCAGCTTGTCCTCCGCACGCCTCTCGTTAGACACAGAAGACCGGCATTGGGTTGCGTGGAAGTTGGGAATCGTAACGGCTCCATTTTCAGGAAAGCCAAAACTCAGGTTCGGGAATTATTACATCTGTGTAAGCGATGTAGAATCAGGCATCTAATAGCCACTTTGCGTAAAATCTGATATCGCGTCGTCGCCTTTCGCGGGGGGATGCAGGCTTCCCTAGCGAAAGCGGCGGGTAGCTTTGATGACCATGGAGAAGACGCCGGACTCGTCGCGGGCAACGACCACCGAGACGTGGCGGTTGATGGCTACTTCAGCCTGGAGCAACTGCTGGCTGGTGGTATTCACGTCGGTGGCGTAGGTGAGGGTGACGCTGCGGCCGAACTGCTCCTGCACCGTGATGCGCGAGGTGGAGTTGCCGAACGCGCCCAGATAATTGGGATCAATTTTGACCGAGCCGGCGCCAAAGAGCTTCTGCACGCGGCTACTGACGGTGGCGTTGAGGGCTCCGCCGAGCAAGGCGTCGGTGGGATTGGTGATGGCCTGCTCCTGTTGTTGCGTGTAGAGGCGTTGCTGGCTGGCGGTGTGGCCCAGTGCCAGGAGCGAGACCACGTCGGCTTCGGGTAGCGGAGGGTCGCTGCGAAAACTGACGAGGGGTTTTTGCGGCGATCCGTGCAGGTCGAGGGAGATGTCGTAGTCCTCGACGTGCGCCGTGGCGCTGAGGTCGATGATGGGCTCGATGCGCACCGGGTTGGTGAATGTGATGTCGCCGCGCTCGAGGTCGTAGCGGGTTCCGGCGATCAAGGCGCTGCCTTCAGTGACAGAAACGCGGCCCAGAAGCGAGGGCGAAGCCAGCGTGCCGTGAAGGCTCAGATCCACGTCGCCCGCCAGCTTGGCAAAAGCATTCTGGAAACTCAACTGCGCAGACGAGACGATGTGCACATCGAGGCGGACGTGATTCGAGGGAGCGTCGGGCGGCGCAATGGTGCCGATCGATGTATTGGCCTGCAGGGCGAGGGCTGCGAGATCGAGATCGGGACTGACGGAGAAACGCGTGATGAGAACGTTGCCGCTCAGGAACAGGTTGCTTTGCTGTCCTTGCAGGTGGAACGTGGCGTCGGCGAGCGAGCTGACGCCTTCGGGGTAACGAATGTGCACTTGTTTGCCCGTGACCGAAAGGTCGGCATAAATGCCATGCTGATACGCAAGCGAACCGCCCACCGTCAACAGGCCGCCGCCACTCATCGCGGTCAGGTTTTTCACTTCCAGCCGGTTCTGGTTGAACTCGAGAGTGCCGTGCAATTGGCTCAGGCCATTGGGCAGATCTTCCAGTGAGAGTGCGCCGTCCTTGAAATCGATGCTCCCCTCGAGGTTGGGGTGCAGCAAAGGCCCGTGCGCCTCCATGTGAAAAGTCGTCAATCCGCTGGCGGTCAAATCGGAGTCGAGAGTTTCTGCCAGCTTGAGATTGATGGAGCCGCTGGCGGCAAGATCGAGTTGCTGGGCGCCCTGGAGCGACAGATCACCCTGCATGTGCAGGTCGGTGTCCTCGCCGGTGACGTGCAAAGGATCGAGATGAATTCGGCCGCCGGCCAGGGTGGCGTGCAATCCGCCGTCGCCCTGGAGCTGAACCCCGGAGACGTTGAACGCCAATTCGCGAAGCTGCGCCTCGCCCCGAAGCTGCTCGGGGTGCGCGAGCGGGCCGTCGATTGAAACTGTGCCGGCCAGCGCCGACTCGCCATTGAATTCTGCCACGTGCGCCATGCGCAGCAGAGTGTCGAGATTGAAGCGCGAGAATTCGAGTTGGGCGTGCGTCCGATAGTCGTCACGGAGAGTGGTTTGCCCGTGCAGGGTGAGTCCGGCTTGCTCCAATTGCGTGGTGGCGCTGTATTCGATGGTCGGACCCGCAGAATGCGCGGTGACCTCGAGGGTTCCGAAGGGCTGGCCGCCGAAGGTCAACGCGGCCAGCGTGGCGTGGCCTTCAAGGTGCGGATCGCTTAGCGTGCCCGAGCCAGTGACGGAAAACGTAAGCCTGCCGGTGACATCGACATTGCGGCTATGGACCAAGTCGAGACGGGTGATGTCGATGTTTTGGGCGCGCGCGTCGATCCGGAAATGACCGGGCTGAGAGCGATCGGATTTGAAGTCATACGTTCCGGAGCCGGAGAGGCTTCCGCCGGCCACGTTGAAGGTAGCTGAGGTCAGCTTGAGCACTTGTCCGGCGAGCGCGGCCTGGACGCGCAAACCCGAAATCGCCTCGCCATAGAGGGAGCCTCGCTCCATTTGCGTGGAGCCGGCCGCGGTGGGCGCGTGGAGCGGTCCGTCGGCCGTGATGCGCGCGTCGATTGCGCCGGTGAGCGGGAGATTGGGACTGCCCGCCGCGGTAAGGAACGGCTGCACATCGGCGAGCTCGAGATTGGCCGCGTCGAAGTGCGCATGCAGCACGGCGTTCGCGTCGAATACCGGTTCGCGGCCCGACGCCGGCGACGCATCGAGTGTGCCGCCGAGCGCGATGCGCGTCTTGCCATGCTCGAGCTGCGCGTGCTGGATAGCGATCCGCGAGGGCGAGTACAGACCTGAAGCCGAGACGGAATCGAAGCTCACAATCTGCGGCGTGCCGGAGCTTCCGGCGGGAAATTCAAAGGCAAGTTGCGTGGCTTCGACGGTACCCGCAATGTGCGGGCGGGCCAGCGAGCCGGTCCATGATCCATGAAAGTCGGCCTGGCCCGCTAAGGACACCGGGAGTGCCGCAGCTCCGGTTTTCCCGTTGCGCTTGTAGCCGAGACTGCGCAGCGCCGTGTCAAATTCAGCCAGGTTGCGCGATTGGAAATCAACGGTGAGCGCCGAAGGGCGCGCGGTTGGGTAAGCGCCCAGCACGCCGTGCGCTTCAAGATCACTTTGGGGGAGGTGAAGCTCCAGCTTGCGCACATCGACGGAACCGTTGTGCTGCGCGTACGTGGCATCAATCGCGCCTGTTGTGGGCACCTCGCCTGCGGGAGTTTGCCGGGAAGGACTGAGGCCGAACTGCGCATTGACGGAGAGGGTGTTGCCGTCGCCGCGCGTCCAGACGGCCTGCGCAGGGCCATTCATGCGGGCGTCCAGACCCAGACGCCGATAGGGCGCGGGGCTGACCATGTCAAGCACCGTGTCGAGCGCAACATTTTTGAAATTGGCAGTTACTTTGCCGTTGACGGGGATGATCCAGAGCGGCGTACGAACGAGAGTATTGCGATCGGACGAAGACACTTCCGTTACGTGAGGAGTGTGCTGCAGGTGCGCGGAGGGATCCGTGGGCAGCCAGGGTTCAAGCGCGACCGTGCCCTCGATTTGGCCGCCCTGACGCAAGCGGGCGACGATTTGCGAGATGAGTAACTGCTTGGCGTCGGCATGAATGTGGGTGTCGAACGTGATGCCGGTGGCGGTGACGCCCGCGCCAATGTATGAACCGTCGTCAATGTGCACGCCGCCGTCGATCTGAAATGCGCCTTGCTGGCCGGCGGCGCTGAGGTCGAGGCGAGCCAGGCCATCGGGCGCGTCGGGATAACCGGTGATGGGATCGAGAAGCCGCATATCGAGATCGCCCTGCACATGTGCGTGCCAGTGGGGATGGCTAAAGTCCTCGAGGTCTCCGGTGACTTCAAGCGAGTGCTGCTGGCCGCCGCGCCTCTCCGCAGTGATGCGCAGGGAGCGCAGAAAAACCTGTGCGCGCTCCAGATCGAGCGTGGCCTGCAGGGATCCGTGTACCGGCAGCGGGTTGCGAGGCACGGTGCGGGCGAAATTGAGATCGGTGACTCCAGCCTCGATGTGATACGACGCGGGCGTACGCAGCGTCGCGCGAACATAACGCATGACGAGCGAGGCATTGTTGGCGGAAAAATCGAGCGGCGCATTCCGGTTTTGATAATCGAAGCTGGCGTTGCGGCAGTCGTAGTCGAGGTTGCCCTGCTCCACAGCAACACGGCCGGCGTGGAGCTCGAACAGGTCGTCGATGGCGGGTGACGACGAAGTGTGCGGCCGGAGCGGATGCGGCTGATTTGTGGATCCGTTGGGATACACGATGAAGTGCAGGCTGGGACGGTCAATCTCCAGGCTGCGCAGCCGTACGCTGGGGCTGAAAAGATTACGCAAGCTGAAAACCACGCGCAGGTGATCGATTTTTGCGTAGGGCGCTTCGCCGGGATCTTCAAGACCGTGAATGACCACTCCGTCGGCTTCGGCTTCAAAATGCAGCAGGCGCCAGTGGAAAGATGCGATCTCAGCCCGGCCGCCGGTGAGTTCATCGAGAGACGCGATGAGGCGCTTGCGCACGGCGTTTTCAAACGCGGCAGAGCTGGCCACGAAATAGAGGCCGACGGCTAACACCGCGAGAAGAAGCGCGATGCTGGCGACGGCGAGCGGAAGATGGCGCAGGAAGAAACGGCGCAGACGGCTGCGGATGGTGCGGTGCGGCCGCGGCGGCGGGGCGTTCTCATCGCCGGCAATGGGCTCGTCGTCGCGCTCGCTCATGGCTTCCCCCTTTCCGCGCTACCGGGACTGGCGGGCGTGTCCGCTCCCGGCGCAGGTTGCGGAGCGGGCTGTGAAGCGAGCTCGGGGTCGAGTACTTCCACGTCGCCCTGCCGGCGCAGGTCGGTAAGCCAATTGTCGAACAGTCGGTTGACTTGTTGCTGCAACAGGATTTCCTGAATGCGCGGCGCTACCTGATCGAGCGGCGGAACGGCTTCGCCGGACGCGTACTGCGGCAGCAACGTGTCGTGATAGTAGGTTTCAATTTGCTGCGGGGAAATTTGAATGCCCTGACGGAAGCGCTGCTCAACAAAGCGCAGAATCTCCAGGCGGTAGCGGAGATAGGCCTCGACGTGCTCCGCCGTGAGGCCGTGCGCGGCGAGAAATGCCTTCCATCCCGCGTCGGAGGCGCAATTCTGGCGGACGCAGATGGGCAGTTCCGTGCGGATCTCGTGCAGGCGCGCATTGACTTCCTCTTGCGAGGGCTCGATGGATGGCATGTCCTGCTGGCGAATTTGCTGCTCGATGAGCGCGCGACTGATGAGCTGATCGAGCGCCTGTTGCCTGGTGATCTCGACCTTGGAGACGGTGTTGGGATCGAGGATGGAGAGGCGGATTTCGTCGTCGAGATCGCTGGCCAGGATGACGTGCTTGTTGACGACGGCGACGGCGCGATCGAGGACGACGGGGCTCGGCGAATCCGGTTGCTGGGCCGCGAATGTTGGCAGTGCGGAAAGTAGCAGCGTGAGGACAAGTAATTTTGCCGCTGCGCGTCGCGGAAAAGCAACCGCAGGTCCTTCGACTGCGCGGGGCGTAAAAGCGCGCCACGCTCCGCTCAGGATGACAGTCAACTTTTGATTGCTCAGGACGACAAGCAAGTGGCGGATGACAACTAAATGGCAGGCGCGATTGACGGCCGTCTGGCGGGTTGAAGCGATTCGGATTGGAGCGAATCTACGCATCAGAAGGCCTGCCCGAGACTGAAAAAGAAATTGATGTGCGGCGACTGGCCGAGATAGGGACCCGTTGCCCAACCGGGAATCGTGGCCCCGGCTGCCGTGGGAATCGAGTAGTTGATGTTGACCGGGTAGATGGGCGGATTGAGGTTATAGCTGAAATCGAAGCGAATGGGACCGACCGGCGTATGGTAGCGCAAACCGGCACCCAGCGCGTGCGAGAAATCGTTGAAGCTGCACACGCCCTGCACGCCGGTTGAGGTGGTGGAACCGCCAGGCGTGTAGCCCGTGTAATTGGGGTTGGAATACTGAGACGGGTCGGCAACGGCATTTCTGCAGGCAGTACTGTCGGGCTGGCGTACACGCAGGGCGCTGGCCCATGCGTCGCCGGCATTGGTAAACACGTTGCCCATGTCGTGAAAGATGACGAAGCTTACGGTATTGCCGAACCAGGGCAGAGTGGGCGGCGGCAGGCGTAATTCCGTGCTGTTGATCAAGGCTCCCGCGCCGCCAATTTGGTAGCCGGTCTCGGGATCGCGCGGGCCGGCGGCGTTTTGCGAAAAACCGCGCAGCGAAACCGGACCGCCGGCGTAGAGCCGCTCGGGCAGCGGAATCAACTCGCTCGATCCGATTGCCGAAGGCGCGAATCTGGCCGTAGCGTGTGTTGCGCGCCACCACGAACTGGTCTTTGTCGAAGCTGTAATAGCTGGAATTCGAAACGTCGATGCGGTTGAACTCGGCCTGGGCGCCGGAGAGCCGGTCGGAGAGAAACTCCTGAAAGCTGGTGTAGGTGCCGCGGTGCGCATCGAGGGGCACGTCGCGCGTGTCGCGAATCCAGGTGAATGCCGGGCCCCCGACGCGCGTGGCCGTCGAGAGCTCGGAGATTTCTCCGGGATAAACCTGCAAACTGCTGGCAGCCACCTTCACTCTGCGGAAATCGATTTCGTAGATAAAGGTGTTGGCGCGGGAGAAGCCAGGAGCCAGGATGGTTGAAGTTTTCGGTGCCCCGGAATGCGCCTTCGAGGCGCGAAGCAACGTAGGTCGATACGTCTTCGCTGTTGGCGTAGCCGCCGGAGAAGGCGAGGCCGAAGTTGGGATCGCCCTCGATAGTGCGGAACCTGATAGAGAATGCCGATGCTTTGCTCGAGCAAGCCGTAGGTGCCGCGCAACGAGGCCGATTGATCGCGGCCGAAGAGCCCGTTGCGCGTGATCGCGGCCAGCACGCGCGGGCTGACGCCGGTTTTTCCGTTGGGATTGCAAGCGACTCCGGCCGCGAACGCGCCAGCGCAATTGTTCTGCGGCTGCCCGGTTTGCGCCTCAAAACCGAAGCCGTAGGTCAACGTCCAGCGCCGCGCTTCGATAGCCTGGATCAGCACGGTTTTCTGCGGGCGCATCGCCATCCGGATTGACGACCGCGGTGTTCACCTCATTGAAGAGCGCGAAGGCGTAGAGATTACTTTGCGTGGCGGCGAGCGCGTCCTGGTTGAGCGGGTCGCCGGGATGCACGGTGATGGCCCGCGCCACGGTTTGCGGGCGCGTGTCTTCGAGGCCCGTCAACAGCACATTGCGGATAAAGGTCTGCGGCCCCTCATCGATGTGGAAGACCACATCGACCTTGCCGGAATCGGCGGGCTCGGGTTGCTGCGTCATGTTCACCGCCGCCTGATCGAAGCCGCGGCTCAAGTACGCCGTGACGATGGCATCGTGGTCGCCTGCCAGGTTGAGAGGCGATAGCATCTGGCCCGGCGTGGTGTTGAGAAGCGCAGTCAAAGTTGCCGTGGGGATGTGGTCGTTACCCTGCAACTGCACTGCGCCGACGCGAAGTTGCCGGCCCTCCGCGATACGGTAGACGACTTTGAGGGGCGCGATGTGCGCGCCGGCCGGTTGCGCGCGCGCCTGGATTCGTCGGTGGTCTCAGGAGTGCTGGTTTCGGGCGTGACCTTCACCTGAGAAAAGCCGTTGTTGCGATACACGCTCTCGAGGGCGCTGACGTCGGCGGAGACCAGCGCCTGGCTGTAAAGGCCGTGAGGGTCGAGCACATCGGCGGCATGAACGCTGATCAGATCCATGAGCGTGGCCGTGGAAAAATAATGGTTCCCGGCGATGGAGACCTGCTGCACGCGACGCCGCAGTCCCAACTGCACGGTGTAAAGAATGGTTACTTCTTTGGCTCCGGCAGTTTGTCTGCTCGTGATCGACGCGGGCGTCGAAATAGCCCAGGCGCTGATAGTAGTCGCGCAAGCGGCGATTGCCTTCGTTGAGCAGGTCCTCGTCAACGCTGCCTTCCTGAAAGATGGGGATGACGTGTTTGATGCGCTCGGCATCGATGCTTGCGCCGTGCACCTCGACGCGCACCACGGGCCCACGGTTGGCGGAGAATTGATAGTTGACCGCTTTTGCGGCATGGTCGTAGGCCGCGGATTCGAGCTTGACGTCGGCTTCCAGGCGATCTTGCTTCTGATAGTCGCGGAGCACGCCATCGAGCGCGCGATTCACGGTGTCGTGATCGACGTGCGCGATTTTCCAGAGATGCGCGTGGTGGCGGAACTCGTCGACGGTCATGCCGGAATCGCCGGTGACCGCGACCTTGCCCACGCGCGCACGCGGCCCCGAGACCACGCGAAACGCAATGTCAGCGAGCTGTTCCTGGGGACGCGCAGTGATGGTTTGCGTGATGACGGCTTCGAAATAGCCGTTCTGCTCAAGCGTGGAACGCATCTGCTGGGCGGCGCGCAGCATCTTTTCCTGGGTCAGGCGCGTTCCCGCATCCAGCTGGCTGGCCCGCTGCAGTTGCATGTTCATGGTGGCGCCGGCGGCTCCGTCGACGCCGACGCTTCCGATAAAAGTGCGCGGAGTCCCGGCGAAAATCAGCGCCACGCCGTCGGCCTGGCGCGTGCCGCGCGACCTCGATGGTGTCGTAGAGGCCGGTGGCATACAGCTGGCGCAAACTGCGTTTCAGATTTTCCCCGGCTCAGCGGCGCTCCTTCAGCCTGGGGCAGATGGCCGGCGAGCGGCTGAAGTTGATCGGCGGGAACGCCCTCGAATGCAATGCTGCGAACGGGCACGCCCTCCCACCGGAGAACGGAGCTGGGCATTTGAACGGGGTTGGTCGAGGGCCCGGTGTTCGAGGGGCCGGCAGGCGTTGCGCTCTGCGCACTGCCGTCAACGAGAGCTGGCTCGGAAGACCCCGGTGCCGCTGCAGGCCGCCTGGCACCAACTGCGGAGTCGGCCGGACTACTTGCAGCCAGAATGAAGGCGGCGAGCAGAACTCCGGCGCGAGCCGGCCGCGCGGCCCGGCGTCGCCGTTCGGTTGGGATAGAACAGAGCTTGCATCGGGGGGCCAGGTGAGCACCACGCCGTTCTTCCAGCTTTGTCCGCAAGACCATATGTTTAAAAGACGCGGGGCAATCGAATGTCACGTCAAGGCCAACCCGGCTCACCACGCGATGTTGCAGGGTGTAGGCCGCGCTCGATTGTTGTCCATGGTCAATCAATTCAAGATACTTCCCTTATACTAACGAGGCAAGAAGCCGGGACAAAACCTGGGCGGCAAGGGAAGGACTGGTTTCCTTAGGGCCGCCGGGCCGGGATCAAGCGAGGAATGGATTTTCGGGGGTACCGCGGCTGCACTTCCATCGCGGAAACAATCGCCGGATTGTTGCGGGAAACACGAACCACCCTACGAAAACGCCGATGCTGGAGCGCGAACTTCCCCAAGTCGTGCAGGAGTGAGCAACAAATTTTTGCGATCGCTCATCTCCTCATCGCAATCGTGCATCTAAACCTCAAGCAGCCAGAAGGAAGACCATGTCCGACATCCCCACCCCAACTCAATCGCCCCAGCGCGGCCGTGCAAACGGCAGCGGAGGTACGGTACCCGGTAGACCCACGCAGCCACCCAATGCGGCCGATGCCGAGATGCTGGCGCGAGCGCAAGCCGGCGATCACGTCGCCTTTGCCCAGCTCTATGCCCTGCACAAGCGACGCATTTACTCGCTTTGCCTGCGTATGGTGGGCAACGTGGCCGAAGCTGAGGACTTGACGCAGGAAGCTTTCCTGCAGCTGCATCGCAAGATTGCCACCTTCCGCGGGGACTCGGCCTTTTCCACGTGGCTGCATCGCCTGGCCATCAATGTGGTTCTGATGCAACTGCGCAAAAAGGGCCTATCGCTGATTTCTCTTGACGAGGCCATGGAGCCGAATCCTGAGGAGGGTCCCAGCCGCAGCTTTGGCGCCCCCGATCTGACGCTGACGGGAACCATCGACCGCCTGGTTTTGGAGCATGCGATTGCCGATCTCCCGGCTGGATACCGGCTCATTTTTATCCTTCACGATGTGGAGGGTTTTGAGCATAATGAGATTGCGACTATGCTGGATTGTTCGATCGGAAACAGTAAGTCGCAATTGCACAAGGCGCGTTTGAAGTTGCGCGACGCCCTGCGCGCCCAGAACCGCCAGGAGGCGCGGCCATGAACGATAACGTCAGCAAAATGAGCTGTGCCGAATTTCAAGATCAAATGGCCGAGTTGATTGGGTCGGGAGAGGATCCCGATGCGCATCCTCACCTGAAAGACTGTGCAGATTGCCGCGCCCTGCTGGCCGAGTTGCAGACCATCGCCGACGCGGCACGGGAGTTGTTTCCGAGCGTGGAGCCGCCGGACGAGGTGTGGGAACACATCGAATCGGCTATCAAACGGGGCGACTAGCACCAGTCTTATTAAGCCGAATTTTCGACTCGTCAGCTGGTGGGGCCCGCCTTGTTGGGTCCGATACCTGCGCGGTGCATTGCCATGATGAGGCCGGTTCCAGGCGACATCGAAGGCGGGCTCGCAGGGCACGCTTATTGGGTTTTCCAGATCTTGCGGCCGGCGTGAGTAGCCGCCCATTCTTGTTCAAAGACCCAGGCCAAACCTGCTCGGACGCCATGGCCTTCCACGGGAGCCCCAACCTCTCACCTTCATGGATTTTCAGCCGATAGACCGTTGGGATGGCCGCATTGAGCTAGAGCCGGGCGGCGCGCTGAACGGTTCGGTTGCAAGCGATCCAGGAGGCATTTAGATGCCCGGTAAGCCATTCAAATAAAAACCAGTTAACAGGACATGGAACCCCGGAAGGGACGGCTGCGTAGGACAGGTTAACCGACACAAGGGAGTAGGGGCGGGGCAATCAGACTTGCAACTTTTTCCTTTCTGATCTATCTAATGATAGAAAAGTTGATACGGGGACACTCAATCAATGTCAAACCAACCAGTTACACCCTCGAACGACCCGGCGCCAAAGAGCGCAGCCGGAACACGCATTATTCCGATCTTGCCGGTTCGGGATACGGTTTTATTTCCTCACGCGGTACTGCCCTTGACGGTAGGCCGGGAAAGCTCGATCCAGCTGATCGAGTCGCTTGGGCGAGGAGCGGGCGATCGTGGTCGCGGCGCAATTGGATGCGCGTCTGGACGCGCCCAAACCCGCCGATCTGCACCCTGTGGGCACCCTGGCCACCGTGCACAAGATTGTGCGCATGCCCAACCAGAGCCGGTTTGTGTTTACCGAAGGCGTGAGCCGCGTGCGGCTGGTGCGCTTTGTCCAATCTGAGCCGTACATGATGGCCGAGGTGGAGACGCTGGAGGACGTGACGCCGGCGACCTCTGCCGAGTTCGAGGCGCTGGTGCGCAACGTTGTCGGCCAGTTCCAGCAGATCGTTGCCGAGTCACCTACTCTCTCCGACGAGTTACGGACCATAGCGGCGAACATCGAAGAACCCTCGCGCCTGGTGGACTTTGTGGCGTCTTCCCTGCCCTTCCTGACCACGGACGACAAGCAACTGTTGCTGGAAGCGTCGAGCGTGGTGGACAGGCTGGAGCTGCTGAACAAACTGCTGGTCAAGGAGATCGAGGTGCAGCAGTTGCGCGCCAAGATCCAGACCGAGGTGCAGGACCAGGTGCAGCAGTCGCAGCGCGACTACTACCTGCGCGAGCAACTCAAGGCCATCCAGAAGGAACTGGGCGAGCAGGACGAAGGCCAGCGCGATGTACGAAGACCTGCGCCAGAAGATTGAAGCCGCGGGCATGCCCGATGAAGTGAAGAAGGAAGCGCTGAAGGAGCTTGCGCGGCTGCAGCGCATGTCGCCCATGGCCGCCGACTACTCGCTGACCCGCAACTACATCGAGTGGCTGGCGGTGCTGCCGTGGGCCAAGAGCTCGGGCTCGAAGATCGACATCGGCAAGGCCAAGGAGATTCTGGACGAGGATCACTACGAGCTGAAGAAGGTGAAGGACCGCATCCTCGATTACCTGAGCGTGCTCGAGTTGAAGCCCGACATGAAGGGGCCGATCCTGTGCTTTGTGGGGCCGCCGGGAGTGGGCAAGACCAGCCTGGGCCGGTCGATTGCGCGGGCGCTGGGCCGCAAGTTCCAGCGCGTCTCGCTGGGCGGCATGCACGACGAGGCGGAGATTCGCGGCCATCGCCGGACCTACATTGGCGCGCTGCCGGGACAGATCATCCAGAGCATTCGCCGGGCCGAAACCAACGATCCGGTGATCATGCTGGACGAGGTGGACAAGCTGGGGCGCGACTTCCGCGGCGATCCGGCCTCGGCGCTGCTGGAGACGCTCGACCCGGAGCAGAACAACACGTTCCGCGATAACTATCTGGACGTGCCGTTCGATCTTTCCAAGGTGCTGTTCATCTGCACGGCGAACATGCTGGACACGGTGCCGGCGCCGCTGCTGGACCGCATGGAGCTCATCCCGCTGCAGGGCTACAGCGAAGAAGAGAAGGTGCACATCGCCAATCGATATCTGATTCCGCGCCAGATCAAGGAGAACGGGATCACACCGGAACAGATCGAATTTCCCGAGGAAGCGGTGCGGCACATTATCCGCCACTACACGCGTGAGGCCGGGCGTGCGCAAACTGGAGCAGACCATCGGGACAGTTTGCCGCAAGCAAGCGCGGCGCGTGGTGGAGGGCCACACGGAAAAGCTGGTGGTGACGCGCGAGATGCTCAAGGAGTTCCTGGGCGGCATCCAGGTGCGCGTGGAGACCGAAGTTGCGGAACGCGTGAAGCGGCCGGGCGTGGCCGTGGGGCTGGCCTGGACGCCGGCCGGCGGCGACATTCTCTTCATCGAGGCCAACAAGATGAAGGGCAAGGGCGGCTTCACCATGACCGGCCAGATCGGCGAGGTGATGCAGGAGTCAATGCAGGCCGCGTTAACCTGGGTACGTTCGAACGCGACGCGGCTGGGACTTGCCGAGGACTTCACCAAGGAGCTCGACCTGCACATTCACGTGCCGGCGGGCGCCATTCCCAAGGACGGTCCTTCGGCGGGCGTCACGATGGCCACGGTGCTGGTGTCGCTGCTCACCGATACTCCGGTGCGTCCGCTGACGGCCATGACCGGTGAGATCACGCTCAGCGGCAACGTGCTGCCGGTGGGCGGCATCAAGGAAAAGTTTCTGGCAGCGCGCCGGGCCGGGGTAGACACCATCATCCTGCCGGCGGAAAACCGCCAGAACGTGGAAGAGGACCTGGCGCCGGAGATGATGGCGGGCGTGGATGTGCACTACGCAAGCCAGATTGAAGACGTGCTGGCAGTGGCTCTGCCGAAGTTGGCCATGCGGCCGCAGCTGCAGCCTGCCGTCACCGAACTCCCGGTGAGTGCGGCGGCGTAGACATGGCTTCCATCAACTAAAAAGGCCGGCTGACCTGCCGGCCTTTCTTTTTCTGCGCGGGTCTTAATCCGCGAAGTTTTTCGCGCCCGATTCCCGCAGTGGGCGCGCTCGCTGCAACGGCCCGATCTGGCTTATTGTGCGGGATATCCGCGGGGCAAGCAAGATAGAGAGAGCCAGAACCTTGCCGATGAGCCGGGAAGAACCTGGCGCCCCTGGACGCCGTCGTGGTTCTACAAGGGCCGTGCGCTAGAGCGGTTTCTGAAATACTCTGTCCGGTCAAAGTGACACTCAGGGTCGTCGCTTTGGGGTCGCGACGACTTGGCTGGCTCGACTGAGGGTGCACCATTTCCGAAACCGCTGTGGAACTGCCTGTGCGGAGTGGCTTTTTCCCGCTATCGCTGCGGCGTGAGCTTGAAAAAACTTTTGTTGAGTTAGAAAACTACGCGGAGAGCAAAAAAATGCCAGCCACACACGCGATCGTTCCGCTGCATCTTTCAGGCAACACGACGGAACAGCAGAACCAACTGCTCGAGAGTTGCCTGAGAGAGGCGGCACGCAATGCATATCTGACGGCGATCGAGCAGCTCGACAGGCATAGCGCGCAGGCCGTGCTCGAGGCAGAACGCAAAGTCAAGGCCGATATCACCAAAGCAGTGACGGACATCGTCCACAACTACACCATAAGCAGCAAGTACGAGGATGAGGAGGTGGGTTCGGATCGCGGCTATCCGCCTGCCTATCATGTGCGGCCCATGGAAGCGCAGGTGACGGAGCTCAGGAAGGCATTCCCGGAACTTGGCAATTGCCAGGAGAAGCTTGGGCGGATTCCGCTGCCCGAAGAACCCGAGGCGTGGTTCGCGATTCCCCGTTGGGAGGCCGTGGCGCCCACTTACAACGAGGCGGTGGAGAAGATTCTCGAGGTTCTGCCCCAAAAGCGCAGGTTCTCGAACCGCATCGCCGGACGCCTGGGCAAAGAGTACCTGCGCCAGACGGAGCGCTCCCGGCTTGCGGAGACCGATTCTTGCCGATCAGCAGCAGGGTAGCGACATCCTGGCGGTCGCGGCACAGGCCGGCATGCTGCATCGTGGCTGCTCGGCCCGGCGCACGCGCGCCAGCGTGGCCGGCAATGAATTCTGCCTGGGGGTTTTTGCTATTGCGAGCATTCTGCTCACCCACCCTGAGCGCCTCTCCGCCCGCGATTCCTTGATGCTCGATTGCGGAGGCGATGAGTACTCTCCCGGAGCCGATCGCAATTTCGACCGCGTTCCTCTCTTCGACTTCGATATTTCCGGGATTGAGTTCAGCATCTTTTACCAGGATCACGCCCGCAATCTGTGGGGAACGCCCACTGGATTCCTCTACAAGCTGGCCTGATCTGCCACGTAAGCTCCGGATTTGTGCCTGCCACGTCTAATCGATAGGCGGTATTCTTTTTCGAGCGATGCGTGTGCAAGTGATCCCATTTGGGGTGTTGAAGGATTGGCTGGGCTGCCAAGCCGCCGCCGTGGAACTGCCGGACGGCGCCCCGGTGGCTGCGCTGCTGGAGCACCTGCGCTCCAGACTTCCTGCAGGCGCCGGGGCCGGGATCCTCAGCAGCATCGCGGTGAGCGTGAACGCCGAATACGCCCAGGCCGCGCACATCCTGCATGACGGCGACGAAGTGGGCCTGTTGCCCCCGGTCTCCGGCGGTGGTCCTGCGCGGACCGCGAATGCTTTGGACGAGAGTAGCGGCGGGGAGAATGTCGCAGTCGCGCTGACCCGCGAGCATATCGACGCTGAAAAAATCGTCGCCGCGGCCAAGAGTGGCGAAGATGGCGCGGTGGTGGTTTTCGACGGCGTTGTGCGCAACCACACGCGCGGACGCCGGACCCTGCATCTGGACTACGAGGCATATGAAGAGATGGCGCTCCGCCAGATGCGGGAATTGGGGTTGAAGGCGCGGGAGCGATTCGACGTGAGGCAGGTGACGATGGTGCATCGGCTGGGACGTCTCGAGATCGGCGAGACCAGCGTGCTGATCGTGGTGGCATCAGCGCATCGCAGTGCGGCATTTGAGGCCTGCCGCTGGCTCATCGATACCCTCAAGCAAACTGTGCCCATCTGGAAGAAGGAGACCTTTGCCGATGGCGCGGTATGGGCGCCCGGTGATCCATTTCCGAAAGAGATTGCCATTGAGTCCCCTTTAGAGTCCGCGGAGGCGCCGCATGAAAGCTAAAGCGGCGAGCACTCACGGTGCACCATTCTTTCCGTGTTTTTTGCGGAAAGGGTGGGAAAAAGTCTCCGCCGGCTTTCGTGGCTCCCAACCCTTTCGCCTAAGTGCCGGCGAAAGGATGGGGCACGGGGCATTACGGACTGTTTGCATTGCGCTGCTGGGGCTCGCCGCCGTTGCGCTCCGCGCGCAGGATTCAGTAGCCACCTTTCACGTGGACGTGCGGCTGGTGAGCATCTTCGTTAACGTGACCGACAAGAACGGGGCGCTGGTGGGCGGCCTGACGCGAGATGATTTTGCTGTCTACGAAGATAATCGCCCGCAGGAGATTGCGGTCTTCGAGCGGCAGTCGGAGTTGCCGTTGAACCTTACACTGGCCATCGACACCTCGGGCAGCGTGCACAAGGACATGAGCGAGGAGGCAAGCGCGGCGCGGCGCTTCGCGCACGCCATTCTGCGTCCGCAAGACCAGATGAGCGTGCTGCAGTTTGCCACCGAAGTGCACGAGCTTACGCCCTTCACTAACAAGATTGCGCAGATCGACCGCGGCCTGAACGAGCTGCACGGCGATTTTGCGACTGCGCTCTATGACGCCATCTGCCTGGGCTCGGAGAAGCTCGGCAAGAACCCAGGGCGCAAGGTGCTGGTGGTGATCTCAGATGGAGACGACACGGCGCAAAACTCGACCTATGCGCAGGCCCTGGAAGCGGCGTTACGCAACGAGGTCATGATTTACTCGCTCATTGACGTGCCTATTGAGGCCAGCGCCGGGCGCGACCTGGGCGGCGAACACGCACTCATCACAATTGCAGAACAAACCGGCGGCAAGTATTTCTACGTAAGCGATGGCGGCCTGGACAAAGCGTTTGCCAAGGTGAGCGACGATCTGCGCACGCAATACCTGATCGGCTACTATCCGCACCACCAGGTGCCGGGCACGAATTTCCATCGCTTGACGGTGACCATCCCGCGCGCTGCACCCGACGAATTCAATGTCCGCAACAAGACGGGGTATTACGCGGACTCGGCGCTGAAGGGGAATTGACGGCGGGGGTTTCGGTTCTGTCTGCGGGCAGGTTACCGAACACGCTGTGATCGTTATCACTGAGACTTCAAAATTGGAGACGCGACAAAGAATAAATCCCGGAATCTCTGCCAAAAAGGCAGTAAAATCGAGGTGCCTTCGGATTTGAGAAGGAGGGACAAGTGAAATTGTCTCGTCTTTATCCTGCGATACTCTGCTTCGTGGTTCTGCTTGGCGCCGGTTGCGGCGGGAATGTAACCTCTTCATCTTCATCTCCAACTCCAGCCGCATGTGTACCTGCAGCTAAGTCGGAGTTTGCGTACGAACTGACTGACTACGCGGTCTCGATGTATTCCGTGGACTCCTGCACAGGCGCTTTCACGGCCACTACGCCGGCCTCCGTTTCCACCGGATACGCGTATCCGCAAGACTACTCGGAGCAGATGGTCGTCGACCCGCTGGGGCGATTTGCCTACGTCGCCAACCTGGTCTCCAATGCCTCCAGCCTGTCCACCATCTCGATGTACACCATCAACTCCGCAACCGGAGTGCTCACCCCGACCACACCCGCCACTGTTCCCACCGGATGGTTTCCACAGGAAATCGCAATCGATCCGCTCGGTCGGTTCGTCTATACCGCGAACACCGACGACAGTACGGTCTCCATGTTTACCGTCAACCAGACCACGGGCGTTCTGACCCCAACGACGCCGGCCTCCGTGTCAACGTTGGTCCCCGGCGAGCCCCTTTCGGACCCAAACTTCCTGACCGTCGACCCAACAGGCAGGTTCCTCTATGTAACGGTATCCCTTAGCGACGACAGCTGGGTCTTCATGTACACCATCAACCAGACCAACGGATTTCTCACGCCCACCTCGCCCGCCATGGTCCTTACTGGCCCGATCCCGTTTCAGGTCGTCGTTGCCCCCTCCGGCAAGTTCGCTTACGTGGTGAATAACCTCGGCGGCGGCGAGATTACCGATGGTGTCTGGCAATACACGCTCAACTCCACGACCGGAGTGCTGACCCAGAACACTCCGGCTGCCGTCGCGGCCGGCAACGCGCCGACAGAAATAGCCGTCGATCCAACCAGCCGGTTTGCCTACGTCGTCAACCGCCTCGACAACACCGTCTCGATGTACACCATCGATCCCAATTCCGGTAACCTTTCGCTGAATGCAACCGCTGCCAATCCGACGGCCACCATCGCCACTGGCACGGAACCCTTCCGCATCGGCTTCGACCCTTCCGGAAAATTCGTCTATGTCACCAACGAAGGCAGCGCCGTTTCCATTTACACGGTCAACAGCGATGGAACCCTGACCGGCGTTGGAATGACCGGAATAGCAACCGGCGGTTTATCCACGGCCATCGCGGTAAGCCAGTAGCTAAAGATCGTCTTCCTACGAGGCGAAGCTTTCCAGCGGTGCTCGATCAGCCTTGCGAGACATCGACATTTCGGTAACTTCGGTTCTCATTTGGCGATAGCAGTGAGATAACCGGCCAATATCCTGGATCGCACCCCGCCAGTAGGTAAGAAGTATATTTTCTTTCAGTTGGATTTTTCTTCAGGAGGCGGGGCTCCGCTTCCGACGATGATCTTGGCGGGTCGATGCCAGAGGCGGAACCCCTGTGAGATACGATCCTCTTTGTCTCAGTTTCCGCGGGGCCGGACAGGCTTGCGACCGACTGGGCAGACGACTGCGACAAGATCATTTTACGCCGATGCCCGGTTTGTGAACGAGATTCGATCATTGGTCACGGACGGCGCCGGAAGCAGGCCCACGACGAGCATCACGACTGGATTTGGATCCATCGCGGCCGCTGCTCCGGTTGTGGGACGACCTTCACTTTCCTTCCGCTGTTTTCTCTTCCCTACACGCATTACAGCCTGCTGGCGCGCTGCCGGGCACTGTGGCGGCGCTTTGTGGAGCGCTGCTCGTGGGAGAAGGCATTGCCGAAGCTTCAAGACCCTGATCGATTGCCTGATCCTTCCACTGTCCGCCGCTGGGCGAGCGGCCTGGACACGACCCAGCTGGCTCATTCCTTTCTCAGTCAGACCGTCACCCGGGTAGCTCATTGGCTGGCGCGCAGTCATCAGACCGATGGCGAAGCGGGTCCATTGCGCTGGATCACTCCGGTTCTCAAAAACCTCTGGCCTTTGCGTCTCTGAGAAAAAACTTTTCACCCACCATCCTCGCCTGGGATTGCCGGCGTCACCCGCCTACGCTGGGCTCCGGAGGCGAAAAAAGCGTTGTGAGCGAAGACGTCGAGACACTCAAGCGGCGGCTGCCGCTGCTGGACTATCTGCGGCAACATAACTGGGCCTCCCGGCCTGCGGGCCGTTCGGAGTTCGTCGGGCTCTGTCCGTTGCACGAGGAGACCCGGCCTTCGTTCTATGTCAACACGCGCAAAGATGTTTTCTATTGTCACGGCTGCGGCCAGGGTGGCGATCTGATTCGCTTCGTCCAGTTATCCCGCCGACTGTCGTTTCGCCAGAGCCTCGCATGCCTTGATCCACAGACCACTCCAGAAGCCGACCCTGTCGCGGTGATTGAGCAGGCTGCTGCATTCTATCGGCAGCAACTGGAGCAACACCCCGAAGCGATGTTCTATCTCAACCAGCGCGGGCTGCATGATCGCGCCCTGATCAGGGAACTGGAGATCGGTTACGCTCCCGGTGGAAGTCTGCGCCGTCATCTCACGGCACAAGGCTATTCCTTCGATCTGCTGCGACAGTCCGGCCTGCTGAACGTAAACGGCTCCGACGCTTTTTACCAGCGCATCGTCTTCCCGCTGCGCCAGGACGAACACATCGTCAACCTCTACGGCCGCAGCATCGGAGCTGCCTTCGCTCATCGCTTTATGCCCGGTGCCAAGGGCGGCCTGTATGCATGGGAGAAGGTCCGGCACTGCTCAGAGGTGATTTTGGTCGAGGGCCTGTTCGACTATGCCGTGTTGCGACAGGTTGGCTTTCACAACGTCACCTGCTCGCTGGGCACACATCTCAACACGGATCAGTTCCGCCAGCTGTGCGAGAGCTCGCGAACTGTTTATCTCGCCTTCGATGTCGATGCCAACCGGAGTGGGCAGCGGGCCGCCGAACAGTTAGCCCATCGTCTTGGCGCTCAAGGTATCGCTGCTCGCCGCGTCCTGCTGCCGCATGGGCACGATCCCAACTCCTTCTTCGTCCAGGGCGGGAACGCCCGCCAGTTCCAGTCTTTCGTGGAGGCCGCCCTGCCATGAAGTTCCGCGTCATCCATCAGAAGACCCCATCGGGCGCACACAGCCCGTATCAAGTGGTCGAGCAATCCACCGGACGGGGCGTCGGCTGGATCAACCGCTTCCTGGACCGCGAGTATGTCCGCCGTCTTGCTGACACCTCCTTGTATAGCTACGCGCACAGCCTGTTGCACTTCGTGCGCTGGTGGGAGAGCGTCCACCACACCGGCGACATCTCCAAGGAAGACCTCACCGAATCGACCTTGCTCGATTACGTGCGCTTCCAGTCATGCCTCGAACCCGCGCCTTCTGCCGCCACCATCAACGACCGCGTTGCTTGTGCCGATCGTGCCATCCGCAACGAATTCCCGGATGCAACCTGTCCGGCCGCGCCGGGCTTCCAGCAGGTTTACCTCCACCGCAGGCCGCTGGGCCTGGGCCGCCCGAGGTTCGAGCTAAGCAGACTGAGAGTGAAGGAACCCAAGCTCACCATCGTCCCTCTCTCGGTCGATGAAGTGGCGCGCTTCTGGGCCAGTTTTCACAACGCGCGCGACTTGGCCATCGTGGGTTTGATGCTCATGCATGGACTCCGGTCCGCCGAAGTACTGGCTCTTAATCCCCAGGACGTGTTGCTTTCCGAAGGTCAGCTCCGCGTGCGCGGCAAGGGCAGCAAGCTGCGCTTCCTGCCACTGGCGCCGGAGACCTCCCAACTGCTCGATCACTATCTGCGTCTGGAACGGCCCGATCCCTGCTCGGCTGCACTGTTCGTAGTATTGAAAGGGCCCGCGCGCGGCCAACGCATGACACCCGCGGGATTACGTTCTCTGTTTCGTCATCATCGCCAGACCACCGGCATCCAACTGGCCAACCCGCACCGCTTCAGGCACACCTTCGCCTCCGATATGGTGCGTGCCGGCATCAGCCTGCCCGCGTTGATGCAACTGATGGGTCACGCCGACATCCAAACCACCCTGCACTATGTGCAGGTCTCACCGCAGGACGTTTACCTTCAGTACGCCCGCGCCGCGGCACAGTGCATCCGACCCCAGTCGAGGATCCCGTCATGAAGCGCTGGCGCCGCCCTCCGCTTCAGCATCCCCTGGCGCCAGCCTTCGCACGTGCCGTCGAATCGCTCTCCACCGCACTCAGTTTCTCCACCACACGCAACTACAACATAGCGGTGCGTAACTTCCTCGTCTATCTGGCAGCCGACCATCCTGAAGTTACCAGTCTCGATCAACTGCGCCGCGATCCGCACGCCCTCGGATGGATGTCACGCATGCGTGCGCACATTCCTCCCCTTGCGACCACGACCTGCATCGCCCGGCTCATCGCTCTCCGCGCCGTCTTCAACGAACTGGCATGGACCAGCAAACTTCCTGAACTCGCCCATCTGCTGCGCCGCGAAGATATCCCCCGTACACCGCAGAGTCTGCCACGGCCGCTCAACGCAGAGCAGGATCAACTCCTACAGCAGGAGTGCCTTCGCCGTAACGATCTGGGCGGAAATGTCTTCTTGTTGCTCCGCCACACCGGCATGCGCATCAGCGAGTGCGCCGACCTGTCGTATGACTGCCTGCGCTCCACCGGTCCCGATCAGTGGGCCATTCATGTCCCTCTCGGCAAGCTCAAAACCGAACGCATGGTCCCAGTCGATTCCTTCGTTCGTGAACTCGTTCACCGTCTCCGCTTCTTCCGCTCTCTGGATCCGCTGCCTGCCGATGGAAAGCTACTGGCATGGTCTGGAACCAAAGTAGGCCTTCTTGGTCGGCTCCGCGATTACCTGCATATGGTCTGCTACTCAGTCGGCCTTCCCACAGATATCGTCCCTCACCAGATGCGACATACCTACGGTACGGAAATGCTCCGTGCCGGCATGGGTTTTGCCTCTGTGATGAAACTGCTCGGCCACACCAGTCCTCGCATGACCATGCGCTACGTGGATGTGACCTTGACCGACCTCAAGCGAGAATTTGAACTGGTTCGCTCCAAACCCAGGCATCTGGCTCCTCAACCCAAAGCCTCACTCACACCCGTGCGCAAAGGCCTGGATGGCCTCATCGACTCCTTGCTTGCTACACAACATGTAATGGAGATGTTCCGCCGATCACTCCCAAACGGCCGAATCCGCTCCTGCCTCGACCGGCTCATCAACCGCCTCAGCAAGATCCTCGCCGAAATACGTAAACTCCAAACCACCTGAATGAAAATGGGCAGAGATTGGCCGGTTAACAAATTGATGCGCTCACCGAACGTTTATGCCATTTTTGGTCCCCGGGTGTATGCGTGGCTATTCGGAAATTGGCTCGCCACGGATTCTGCGGTCCACTTCTGCCCTGGCTTGCATCTAAAATGGCGATATGACATCCCCATTGTCTTCGCGCCGGCGCTCCAAGATGCCTCCGCCCGGTGAAACTGGCCAGGAGGGGCTTTACCTGCGCTCCTTGAGCGATCGCCAAGTGGTTGTGAACATCAAATTGCGCGACGGCGAGACGGTGCGAGGGTGGATCGAGTATTTCGACGACTCGATGCTGCGCCTGACGCGCGATAATCTGCCTAATTTATTTATTTACAAACACCAGATCCGCAGCATCAGCGAAGTGGGCCGGCGGCGCGTGCCACGCTACGAGACGGCGGAGGGACATGGCCCCGGTGGGGCAGGCTCGGGCGAGGCGGGCCTATGACAGGCACGGCAGAGGCTACGGTTCAGACAATTGTTCCACGGGCGGCGGAGATCGCTCGCGAGGCGGGCGCACGACTGCGCGAGTACTTCATTGCGGGCGTGGAGACCGAGTACAAGGGCGACGTGGACCTGGTGACGGTGGCGGATCGCACGGTGGAGAAGCTGATTCGCGGCCGGCTGGGCGAGGTTTTTCCGGAGCACGGCATCTACGGCGAAGAAGGCACGCGCGAGCGCATGGACAGCGAGTACCGCTGGTACGTGGACCCGCTGGATGGGACCACCAACTTCGCGCACGGATTTCCGCAGTTCTGCGTTTCGATGGGACTGGAGCACCGACCCAAAGGCGGAGGGCCCGACGACGATGGAACGCTGGTGGCCGGGGTGATCTACGATCCTATGCGCGACGAACTTTTTACGGCCGAGCGCGGGCGTGGAACCTTGGTGAACGGGAAGCCGGCGCGGGTTTCGCGCGTGCCGCAGCTGGCCGAAGCGCTGCTGGCGACGGGATTTCCCAGCCGCAAGCGGCACGCCAGCCCGAACATCCACTTCTACCACGAGTTCACGTTGCGCTCGCACGGGGTGCGGCGAGCCGGTTCGGCCGCGCTCGACCTGGCGTACGTGGCGTGCGGCCGCATGGACGGGTTCTGGGAGTTCAATCTGAATCCCTGGGACACGGCGGCGGGGATTCTGCTGGTGGAGGAGGCGGGCGGGCGCGTGACGGACTTTGCCGGCGCCCACTACCGGCTGGCCAGCGATGAGATTCTGGCGTCGAATGGATTGATCCACGAGGAGCTGATCGGATTTTTCAGCGACATGTTCGCGGGGCGGAATCTTTCGCCCATCCCCACTGCCGAGGAGTTCGCACGGGCGCGGAAGAACAGGAAGTAGGGCATAGTCAGCAGAGCGCAAAATCCGGACTCTGATCACTCCATTTACCCCTTTCATTCTTTCACTCCTTCATTTTTTCACTCCTTCACTTTTTTCCCGCGCTTTCTTGTTCTTTTGTTCCCTTGGCCTCTTGTTCCCTGCCTCTCGGGCCGTATGCTACTATCAGCGTCGAGAAGTTCAGTGCGGCACTTGAGAATGAGGCCGCCGGAGTTCCGCGGAGAGAACAGAAATGGCATACGTCATTGCAGAACCCTGTATCGGCACCAAGGACACCGCCTGCGTGGACGCCTGTCCCGTCGATTGCATCCACCCCAAGAAAGATGAAGACGGTCATGCAGACGCCGATCAGCTCTTCATTGACCCGGTCGAGTGCATCGACTGCGGCGCCTGCGTTCCCGTCTGCCCGGTATCGGCAATCTTTGCGCAGGACGACCTGCCGGAGAAGTGGGCCCACTTTGCCGAGAAGAACGCCAAGCACTTCGGGCGTTAGGCGGGCGCGTCGGATTCATTCATGCTTTGTTGGCAAGCGTCCGCCCGGCACGCCGCGGCGGACGTTTTACGTTTGTGCAGCGCCAAGCACAGCACAGCTATGCTTTGGGCCGCTTGGTCGTAAATCACCGTCGAGTAGTGCGGATTTTCTTCCTTGCCTCGACCTCTTCCAAAAGGAGCCTGGCCTCTTCCCACTCGTGTTCTGTTACATCGACACGCGGTTTGGCTCTGGCTACCTTCCTCAAAAACGGTAACGCTGCCTTTGGATTATCCAGATCTTCAATGCAGACTCTCTGGCAATCTCAAAACTCGCGCTAATATCTCCACGAGCGGCTGCTTTTCCAAACCAATAGAGCGCCCGCTTGGCGTTGCCCTCAAATCGGTAGATCACGCCAATGTTGCTGGTGGCACTTGTGTTTCCACGCCTGTCGGCTTTTTTGTACCATTTGATGGCCGCAATGCGGTTCTTTTTTACCCCAATCCCCATGTCGTAGTAATAGCCGAGGCCCATTATCGCCCCGGGGTCGCCGAGCCGTGCGGCTGACAGTATAAGCCGGAAAGCCGAACGGTGCTTGCCCGACCCCCATTGCTTATGGGCGCGCAAGAGCAACTGATCGGCCGGGCTCGGGCCATGTTCGGGCCTCTTGGGAGCAAGTGTCCGCCACTGCCTCCGAATGCGAAGGTCGTCCAGCGCCAGCCAGCGGCCGATTGCCTCATTTATCTCTTTGTCAGAGATTGGGGGTCCGCCATAAGGAATGCATCCCCTCAAATCCCTGATCGATCCGGTCTTTTTCATTTCATTCTCAAGGTTACCGCTAAATTATCGGCACGTGCGGCGCGAGGATAATAGAAGAATGTCCGTGCTCACCTCAGAAGCGGTAGTTCTGCGCACCTGGCCGGTGCATGAGGCGGATCTGATCGTGAGCTTTTTCACGCGCGATTACGGGCGTTTGCGCGGCGTGGCCAAGGCGGCGCTCAAGAGCCGCAAACGCTTTGGCGGGGCGCTCGAGCCCATGACGCTGGCGCGAGCCTGGTTCGCCGAACGGCCGCGGCAGGAGCTGGTGCGGCTCGACCAGCTGGAGATTCTGCGCTCGCCGCTTTCGGCGCCGGTCGACCACGCGCGCATGGCGGTGCTGAGCTTTTATGCCGAGGTGCTGGACGAGATCCTACCCGAGCGTGACCCGCAGGATGCGGTCTTCCGGCTGCTGGTCTCAGTGCTGGAGCTGACCGCGGCGATAGAGGCTTTTCCCGGGTCCCCAAATGCGAGGGACCCGGGGCACCCCGGGCAAGGGCCGTGGATGGCGCTCACCTATTTTTCTCTCTGGATGACGCGGCTGATGGGCCTCTTGCCCGACACGGGCCACTGCATGGTCTGCGGCGAAGCATTGCATGCAGCAGAGATCTCGTTTTCGAGCCATACGGACGGGCTTTTTTGCGGCCTGCACGCGAACGGTTCGGCGAGCGCGCTCTCGGCCGACAGTTGGCAACTGGCGCAGCGCATGCTGCGAGCGCCGGCCTCGGCCTTTGCTGCCGAGCCGTGGCCGCGCAAACGCGGGCAGGATTTGCGGCGGTTCACGCTGCAAACGCTTGAGCGGCATTTGGAGCGGAAGCTGAGGAGCGCAGAGGCGCTGGCGCGGCTGGGCGGGTGAGTGATTTTCGAACGCGGTCGATTAACTTCCTTTGAGCAAAAAAAAGGGTATCAAGTTACTTTTGACAGGTTACTGGGAACCTGAGTGCCTGCCTGCTCCGACGCGCCTGTTAAAATCAACCTTTAGTTCCGAATGAGAGAGAAAACTCTGTGTCCGCTGTCCAAGTCCCACCGCGTGTAACGCCCACATCGCTCACTTTTCAGGATTTGCTGTTCCGCCTGCAGCGCTTCTGGGCGGAACGCGGATGCGTGATCCAGCAGCCCTACGACGTGGAAGTGGGCGCGGGTACCATGTGTCCGGAGACGTTTTTGCGTGTGCTGGGGCCCAAGCCCTACAGGGTGGGCTACGCGCAGCCCTCGCGGCGGCCGGCGGACGGGCGCTACGGCGAGAATCCCAACCGGCTGTTCAAGCACACCCAATTCCAACTGGTTCTGAAGCCGCCTCCGGTGAATGTGCAGGAGCTTTATCTCGAATCGCTCGAGGCCATGGGCATCGACCTGAAACACCACGACCTCAAATTTGAAGAAGACAACTGGGAGTGGCCGGCTGGCGGCGCGTGGGGCGTGGGCTGGCAGGTGATGCTGGACGGCTTGGAGATTACGCAGTTCACGTATTTTCAACAGTGCGGCGGGATGGATCTCGATCCCATCTGCGCCGAGCTCACGTATGGAATGGAGCGCATCGCCGCGTTTTTGCAGGATGTGGATTCGATTTACGACATTGTGTGGGCGCGCGATCCGGAAACGGGCGCGGTGGTGACCTACGGCGACGTGCGTCTGGCCGAGGAGCTGCAGTTCTCCGTTTATAACTTTGAAATGGCCGACGTGCCGCGGCTGTGGGAGCACTTCAATAGCTATGAAGCCGAGGCGCAGGCGCTGCTCGAGAAGGCGCACTCACTTTTGAGCGATGAAAACGCTACTCCCGAGGCAAAGAAACGATTTCCGCTGCTGCCAACGTACGAATTGGCGCTGAAATGTTCGAACCTGTTCAATTTGCTCGATGCGCGCGGCGCCATCAGCGTGACGGAGCGTGTGGGCGTGATTGGACGGATTCGCAACCTGGCGGTGGGCGTGGCAAAGGCGTGGGCGGAACAACAGCTTCTAGCCTCTAGCTTCTAGCTGTTCTGCGCCGGTGCTGGGCTTTGATTGTGATGGAGCACTTAGATTTTCTGGGGCGGAGATAAATACCGCTTCGAGCTGCACGAAATGAGCTAGTGGCTAGAAGCTAGCGGCTAGAAGCTTGGAAGAAATGACGAATGGCTGACTTTTTATTGGAAATCGGTCTCGAAGAGGTTCCGGCGCGGATGATGGCCGGGGCCGAGGCCGAACTGGGCCGCCGCGTGAGCGATCTGCTCAAGCGCGAGCGGCTACTTGCGCATGAGGCGAATTCCGAGGCGAATCCCGAGACGAATCATGGCGCGAAGGTTACGACGTACTCCACGCCGCGCCGCGTGGCCGTGCTGGTCGAGGGCGTGCTGGCAAAGCAGGTCGACACTGAAGAAGTGTTGACGGGTCCGTCGTGGAAGGTGGCCTTCAAGGACAGCGAAGCGACGCCCGCCGCACAGGCCTTTGCGAAAAAGGCCGGCGTGACCGTGACCGAGCTCAAAAAAGTAATTTCGCCCAAGGGCGAGTACGTAGGCGCGACGATGAAGCGAGTCGGGCGCACGGCGAATGAGATCCTTGTGGCTGAATTGCCCAAGGAAGTGCTGGCAGTTTACTGGGCCAAGAACATGTACTGGCGGCCGGGTAAGCCGGAGCGCTTCGTCAGGCCGGTGCGCTGGGTGGTCGCGCTGATGGACGCGGAAGTCGTGCCGCTGGAAATTGCCGGCATCGCCGCGGGCAATGCGAGCCGCGGGCATCGCGTGCTGCATGGGCACTCCGTGCTTTTACCTTCGGCCAAGAGCTATGCCGATACACTCCGTGCGGCGTACGTGATTTGCGATGTAGCTGAACGGCGCCAGACGATTCGCAAGGCGCTGGACGCGGCCACGCGGACCGTTCCCGATGCGCGTTGGCGCGAGGACGAGGCGCTGGTGGAGACGGTCACGCACCTCACCGAGTGGCCCACCGTGGTCCTGGGCGACTTCGAAGCCGAGTACCTGGAGCTTCCGGAGGAAGTTCTGGTGACCGTGATGCGCGACCACCAGAAATACTTTGCCGTCGAAGACGCGAACGGAAAACTGGCACCGCACTTTCTCGCTGTTCTGAACACCGAGGCGGACGCGGAGGGCGCGGCGATTATCCGGCACGGCAATGCGCGCGTGCTGCGGGCGCGGTTCAAGGACGCGCAGTTCTTCTGGAACCTGGATCAGAAAACGCCGCTGGTTGAGCGCATGGAAAGCCTGAAAAGCGTGACCTTCCAGAAGGAGTTGGGCAGCTACTACTGGAAGACCGAGCAGAACCTGGCGGTGGCGAATGCGCTCGCGGTCACGTTGAAGAGCGTGGATTTTCCGTTCGATGAATGCAGCGCTGTTCAAGGCCGTGGAACTGGCCAAAACCGACCTGACGACAGAACTGGTGAAAGAGTTTACCGAGCTGCAGGGCGTGATTGGCGGGCTGTATGCGCGCGCGCAGGGGCTGGACGATCGGACAGCGCTGGCGATCTACGAGCAGTACAAGCCAGCCTCGACGGAAGACGCGATTCCAGTGTCGGTTGAAGGCCAGCTTCTGGGACTTGCCGACCGGATGCAGACCATTGTGGCGATGTTCGGCATTGGCAACGCACCCACGGGATCGAAGGATCCGTTTGCGTTGCGCCGGGCGGCCAATGCCATTGTGAAGATTTTGGCCGTTGCGGGATTGCCACTGACGCTGGGTAATGTGCTCTTTGCATCCGGCGTCGAAGGTGAGAACAAGGCGCAGGTGAAAGAGTTCCTGCGCGAACGGGTGCAGTTCTATCTCAAAGAGGTGCGGGGCTTCGCCTACGACGTGGTGAACGCCGTAATGGCCGTGAGTTTCGATGACGTTCGCGACGCCGTGGCGCGGGCCGAAGCGCTGACCGCGGCGCGCGGGTCAGAAGATTTTGTTGCGGTATCGGCGGCTTTCAAGCGCATCAAGAACATCCTGCGCCAGGCGGAGGAGAAGGGGTATCAATCGGCGCAGCCGAAGCTTGGTCAATCGGCGCTTGAGGCGATCGACCTGTGGCAGCAGACGAATGAGCTGTCGGGGCAGGTTGCGAAGCTCCGCGAGGAGCGGAAGTACGGCGAGGCGCTGGCAATGATCGCCACGCTCCGGCCCGCGGTGGACAAGTTCTTCAACAAGGTGATGGTGCTCGATCCCGACCCGACGCTACGCGGCGCGCACCTGGGGCTGATTGACGGAGTGCAGCATAGCTTCTCGGGGATTGCGGATTTCAGCGAGATCGTGACGGGGTAGCTTTCGCGCCGTCACATCGGAACTTTGGCCGCACGGAAAAACACACGCCGAATCCCGTTCGCTGTTTACTGTCGAAAACGCCCACAATTCGGGCCGACCCCGCAGCGGCCTTACACCCGTCTAAAATCAATAGAGATGTCCGACACGCTTTATTTGAGCCTGTGGTACCCGAATCTGCGTCTTGAGGCGCTCCCCGACAAGCTGACGGCGGTGCTGGGCGCTTTTGCCGCGCACGGCGGCGAGGAGAAGGTGTACGCCGCCACGGTGTGGCCGGTGAACTGGAGCGAGGCGCCGGTGTTTCAACGCGTTTACGGACGTGTGGTTGGCGCTCCTGGAGCGAGCCCAGGGGTTGAGCCGCGGTTGGCTGTGGCCGAAGCTACCGAGTTGCTCCATGAAGACTACGCCTACGAGTTTCAGCTCGGGTGGAATCTGTGGGAGTGGGAAGAGGCGGCGGGGCCTCGGCAGCAGGAAAAGCAACCGCAGATCCTTCGACTCGGCCGTCCGCTGCGGCGAACGACCTCGCTCAGGATGACAATCTAGATTTGGGCGGTCCCGATAAGCGAGTCTTAGGCCGTTGGGCGCGGGGGCCGAGGTTGGTGCGCGTCACTGGCTACGGGCCGCTCTTCGATGAGGGCGCCTACGAGCAGGATGGGCACATTCGCATCGACTTTGGCTCGGACACGCCGTTTCTTGAAGAGGACGCCGATCTGGACCAGGTGGGCGCGCGGCACGTGGAAGAAAACGTGCGGCAGCTTGTGGAATTGGCCGGCGGGGTGGAGACGGCCTCGGGCGCCACGGCGCGCCTGTTATGGAGCGAGCTGGGCGAGAGTCTTGCGCAGCGGCTGGCCGAGCGGCTGGGAATGAGGAACTAAGCCGTGCGCTTCACGATCGAGCGAATCCGGACGCTGGTGGTGGTGGCTGCGGTGTTGCTGCTGGCGGCGCTGGGAGTGTTTCTGGTGCGCGCCAAGTTCAAAAACCTGCTAAGCCGGCGCGATCTGCCACATCGGCTTGCCGACGGCATCACCGAAGAATCGAACGGCTACAGCTACTCGCACAACCTCGGTGCGCATTCAAAATACAAGATTCATGCCGCCAAGGAAATACATCTCAAAAACGATCACGTAGAGCTGCACGATGTCGAGATCGAGATCTACGACGAAGACGGCACTCAGACCGACAAGATTGCGGGCGACGAATTCGAATACGACCAGAAGAGCGGAATCGCCTCCGCGCAGGGGCCTGTGGAGATGATTTTGACGCGGCCGCCGGGGCCGGCCAGCGCAGGCAAGAAGGTCGATCGATCACGTTCAGCGGCAGGCGATGCCAGCCAGGTTCAGGTGAAGACCAGTGGCGTCACCTTCGACCGCAACACGGGCGTGTTGACGACGGACCAGCGCGTGGATTTCACGATGACGCAGGGATCCGGCAGCGCGGTGGGCGCCACGTATGACTCGCAGCGCGGCTACCTGACGCTGATGCAGGCCGTAGAGCTGACAACGTATCGCGGCGCAGACGAGGTCCACGTCCATGCGCAGCACGCGGAGTTCGATCGCGACGCGCAACTGTGCCTGCTGCGTGCGGCAACGTTGGAATACCGGGAAGGCCAGGCAGACGCGGCCCAGGCCAAAATCTTTTTTCGCGACGATGGGTCGGCAGCGCACCTGGACGCGACGGGCGGCTTTGTGTTGACCACGGCGACGGGCGGGCGCCTGGCGTCGCCCACTGCGGCCATGGACTTCGACGAGCACAACCAGCCACGCCACGGGCACCTGGAAGGCGGCGTGATTCTGGATTCGAAGCAAGAAGCAGCCTCGGCGCAGGAAGTCCGGACGGTTCATGGGACGTCGCCGACCGCGGAGCTGGATTTCACGGCCCAGGGCCAGTTGCGTCACGCGCACCTGGAACGTGGCGTGACGATGCAGAGCGAGGCAACCAGCGTGGAGACGGCCGGGCAGACGCTGCACGTGAGCCGGACCTGGCGCTCGCCGGTGGCGGATGTAGACTTCCGAACGATACATAGCACGGGCCATGGCGCGGGACAGCGTGAGAGCCAGAGCGCGGGCGAGACCGAGGTGGAACCGGAGGCGATTCACGGCACGGGCGGGGTAGTGATTACCAGCGAAAGCCGGCTAGGCAATGCCGCGGCAGTGCCCGCAAAGATGACTGCCGACGAAGTGACGGGCACGTTTGGCCCGGGTTCGACGCTGCGCGCGCTGGTGGGCACGGGGCACGCGCAGATGGAACAGACCACGGCGACAGGAGCGCAGCAAACGGCTAGCGGCGATAGATTAACGGCGGAATTTTCCGAAAATAGGGGGGAGGGGAGCGTCCAATCCCTAGTCTCAAAATCGAGACCGGGGGCACCCAACTCGTCGAGTGCGACCGGCGCTCCGGATGTGCAGACGGCCGAGTTGGACGGACATGTGGTGCTCTTCCAGCGGCCGGCAGCCAAGCCGGGCGCACAGCCGCAACCGCCAATACGCGCCACGGCCGGAAAGGCAGTATATGACGGCGGAGGCGAGTGGCTGCACCTGACCATTCGGCCGCGCATCGTGAATGGTGGCCTGGAGCTGTCTGCGGACAAGGTGGATGTATCGCGGCAATCGGACGAAGCCTTTGCGCACGGCAATGTGAAGGCGACCTGGTCCAGTGAAAACTCGGCCAGCGGCGGATCGCCCGGCGGAAGCCGGGGCGGGACGAGTCAGGGAAGCGTGGCGCTGGGCGGCAATGGACCGGCGCACGTGATTGCGGCCGAAGCGCAAATGAACCAGTCAACAGGCGAAGCCACATTCCGAGGGCACGCGCGGCTGTGGCAGCAGGCGAATTCGGTGACAGCGCCGGAAATCATGCTTAACCAGCACCTGCAAACGCTCACGGCGCGAACCGGCGACGCAGCGGATCCTGTGCGCGCGGTGCTGTTGAGCGCAGGTGCGCCGGGTACGGGTATCGGAGCGGGGAATGCGCATGGCCAGGGCGCGGCAGGAAACCCAGCAGCGAAACCAGCAACGCCTTCCGTAATTCGCGTACGCGGAGGCGATCTGAAGTACTCCAGCGCGGAAAACCGGGCCGTGATGCATGCCGGCGTGGTGGGCGCAGTAGTCGCAGAGACGGGAGCTGCTACTTCAACGTCCGACACTGTGGAGCTGCTCCTGGTTCCGGCGGGAAACCGCGACGCCGGCGGCGGACCGGCGCGTGGGGGACAGACACAAAGCGCCGGCGGCCAGACGCAAGTGGACCGCATGACGGCGACGGGACATGTGGTGCTGACGTCAGACGGACGGCGCGGAACCGGAGAGCAGTTGGTGTACTCAGGTGTGACCGGGGACTACGTGCTGACCGGCACTGCCGCGGTGCCGCCCCGGATGACCGATCCCGCGCAGGGCAACGTAACCGGGGAGGCTTTGATTTTCCATAGCCGCGATGATAGCGTCAGTATCGAAGGCGGCGGACACGAGACACGAACCGAGACCACTGCGCCGCAAGCGCACGGGAAATAGCGGCGGAAGCCTATGGTGACAGTGGGATTTCAAAGAGAACTCATCCCTCAGCGGCTAAAGCCGCGAGCTAATTGCGCGATTTACGGCACGGCTAAAGCCATGCAGTTCGAAGCGAGCCAGGAAACTGAATGGAAACACTGATTGCCGAGGGAATCGGCAAGAGCTACAAGGGCAGGCAGGTTGTCCGGGGTGTCGACCTGGGCATCTCTCGGGGCGAGGTAGTGGGACTGCTGGGGCCGAACGGCGCCGGCAAGACCACTTGCTTCTACATCATCGTCGGCCTGGTTGCACCGGAGGCCGGGCAAGTGCGAGTGGACGAGAACGACATCACGCGCCTGCCCATGTACCTGCGCGCCCGCAACTACGGCATTAGCTACCTTCCCCAGGAGCCGTCGATCTTCCGCAAGCTTACCGTGGAGGAGAACATCCTGGCGGTGCTGGAAGCGCAGCCGTTAGGCTACCGGGAACGGCGGATGCGCACGGAAAAGCTGATCACCCAGCTCAATCTGGGTCACATTCGCACCACGCGCGGTTACGCACTCTCCGGCGGGGAGCGGCGGCGCGTGGAGATCGCGCGGGCGCTTTGCATCCAGCCGAACTTCATTTTGCTCGACGAGCCGTTCAGCGGCATTGACCCCATCGCAGTGCTGGAGTTGCAGAGAATCATTTTCGACCTGAAAGCCGGCGGTATCGGCGTGCTGATCACCGACCATAATGTGCGCGAAACGCTGAGCGTAACCGACCGGGCCTACATTATCGCCGAAGGCAAGATCTTCCGCTCGGGAACGCCCCGTGAATTGGGCAGCGACGTGGAGGTGCGGCGAATCTACCTGGGCGAGGGATTCTCGCTGGGCTGAGTGGGCTGCGGAAAAAGGCCGAATGAAAAACGAATTCGGCAAAGGATGAATTGGCGGGAGCTGAAACCCAACTCATTCTGCCGATCTTATCGGCCCGGCTAAAGCCGTGCCCTTGTTACAGGGCCCTTTGAATCGAGTTTTTTCGCCGCCTGTAAAGCTTTTTTTAACACTTCCCCGGGAGTCAAGCTGCCGAAAAGTAACCCCTCTGTGCGTTCTACACTGGCGCACGGGTGCGCAAGAGGGCTATAAACTTTCATACAGAGATTCCGGAGATGGGCGTTGACCCGATCCGGGACCGGTGGCTCAAAAGATGAGCCGCTTCTCCTTTAAGTTTTTTCTCACACGGTTCGACTCGTGGGTACACTCGCACTGAGCCGAACAAGGAATGGGCTGCATCCATGGCGCTACTTGAGCCAAGACTGAATCTGAGAGTCGCGCAACGCCAGATCCTGACACCGGGTCTGATGCAGATGGTGAGCGTTCTCGCCCTGAACAAGGTCGAGCTGAAGGAGATGATCGATGCGGAAATGGTGGAGAACCCCGTCCTGGAGGAGATTGACGAAACGGTTCCGATGCTGGACCAGGTGGCAGGCCGCGAGGAGCGGCTGGAGCGCGGTGTGGAGGAGACGGTTGCGCCGCCCAAGGACATCTTCAACGAGATTGATTTTGGTTCCTACTTCCAGGACTATCTCGATCCCGGCTACCGCACGCAGCCGGAGTATGAAGAGAATGAGAAGCCCTCGTTTGAAAACTTTCTCTCCCAACCTACAACTCTGTCCGATCACCTGGCGTGGCAGCTGGGAGCTCTGAGCCTGGACGCGCAAATGGAAGAGGCGGCCGACTTCGTGGTCGGCAATCTGGATGAAGACGGGTATCTGACGGCCAGCGAAGAGGAGTTGACGACGGCCTTTCGCAAGGCTCCCGAGGGCGCGCCGGCGGGGAACGGCCACGTTCCGGATGAGGCGGCAACGCTCGATCTAATTCATCGCGCCGCTGATCTGGTGCGGCATCTGGACCCGGCGGGCGTGGGCGCGCGCGATTTGCGCGAGTGCCTGACCTTGCAGATTACGGCTCAGCAGCAAGAGTTTGGCCATTTGTACGGCGGACCGCTGGGCGAGACTGAAACGGATGCGCACGGTAGCTTTCGCAACGAGGCCGAGGCTAGGATCGAGGAACGGCGGCGCGCCATGGAGGTTGCGGCGCTGATTGTGGAGCACCACTTGCCTCTGTTGCAGAAGCGCGACCTGAAGGACCTGGCGCGCGCAGCACAAGTGAAGCTGGAAGAGGCGCACGCGGCGGTGGAGTTTATCCGCACGCTCGATCCGCGCCCGGGACGTATGTACAACCGCGAGCAGACGCGGCTCATCGAGCCCGATGTGTTTTTTGTGAAGCGCGGCGGCGAGTGGGTGGTCTCGATGAACGAAGAGGACCTGCCCAGCCTGCGCCTGAGCCGGCGCTACCGGAGCATGCTGGTCTCCCGCGAGACCGACAAAGAAGTGAAGGAGTACGTAAAGGAGCGCTTCCGCTCGGCGCTGCAACTGATGCGCAACATCGCGCAACGCAAGAGCACCATTCTGCGCACCTGCGAAGTGATTGTGCGGCGGCAGCAGGAGTTTTTCGACAAGGGCGTTGAAGGTCTGCGGCCCATGATGATCAAGGAAGTGGCCGAAGAGATCGGCGTGCACCCTTCGACGGTGAGCCGCGCCGTAGCCAATAAGTACGCGCACACACCGCAGGGCGTGCTGGAATTGCGGTTCTTCTTCTCGGAAGGCGCGAACGGCCCCGAAGGCGCGGACACACCGCTGCTGGTGCTCAAGCGCAAGGTGAAAAAGCTCATTGAAGACGAAGACGCAAGCCATCCGCTCACCGACGATCAGCTCGCCGCGATGCTGAAGTCGCAGGGCATCCAGCTCACGCGGAGGACCGTGGCGAAATACCGCGAGGATATGAATATTCCGTCGACGCATCAGCGGCGGAAGCGGGAGTAAAAGCGAGCTTATTGCCCCTGATCTTCAGCCGCACTCACAGCGTCACACTGTTGTTCATCAGCGTAATCTCCGGCACATCGCCGCCGCATTCGACGGTGACGGTGGCGCCTTTCAAGTCCGCTCCTGCGGGCACCGCGAGCGTGACCGCTGCCGTCTTCGGCGTGAGGTCGAGCGGGGCCTTGAGCGCGGGCACTCGCGCGGTGGCGAGGGTCTTGCCCGCCTTGTCGCGCAGGACCACCTTCGAGGCGGGCGCGTCGACGGCGCCGAGGCTGTGCACGGTGACGGTCATCTTCGCGCCCTCTACCTTCACGTCGTCCGCGCCGATCCCCAAGTCGGGACGCGACCAGTAAGGCACGCCCTTCTCCGTCAGCTTGAGTTCCAACACCGTCGTGGTGTGCGGGGCAAAGGTGAAGTCGAGGCTGGTGCTGCGTTCAAAGCTCGCCGTCCTGGTGCTGACATTCTCGAGCGGATCGGTTTCCGCGTTGCCGCGCGTGCCCTGCGTGATCTCCCACTTGCCGGGATCGATCTCCCATCCGGTCATTCGCGTCTGCACCGGAACGGCATCCAGGTTGTACACGACGATCTTCAGATGATCCGGCGTAGCCACGGGAACCAGAATGCCAAGACTGCTGTGGTGTGGCCGGCGCGACAAATCGCCAACTGACGGCATTGCCCGGATAGATATGATTGCGGATCAGCGCGACGCCGCCGAAGCGCGCACGCTGCAGTTCTGTGTTGACGAACATGGGGCCCGCGGAGTCCGTCACGCGATCGATCCAGAGACTGCCTTCGGTATTGATCCATTCCCGGTTCGATTCCGCCTGCAACTGCGCGGAGTAGAGCCGGTCGAGATATTTCGTATCGCCGCTGACCTGCCAGGCGAAGGTCTCGGCGGACCCGGTAATGGATTGCGCCGCGGTTGGAGCCACTCCGGTTGTGGAGTCGATGGTTGCTGCCGCCGCCACCAACTGCTTGCCCCACGTGTCGCGCAAATTCAGCATGTCCAGCGCGTCGGAGCTGATATGCGCGAGCGACGACGGGCCCGCATCCATAAATGGCAGCAAATATTTCTTGTCGCCGGTCCAGCGATATGCGGCCCAGAACATGAAGTCGGGCGTGGCGTCGCCGCCGGGCAGATCTTCATCGGTCTTGAAGTTGATGTCGGTCCGCGTGACCCAGCGGCCGTCCGCTTCCTGCTTGCGGTGCGCCAACATGCCGTCGACGGTCTCGAGCACCATCTTGCGCGTCTCCGGCGCGCCGTTGAACAGCACCAGATCGAGCGCGGGATGAAAGTCCATGTAGGATCGGGCCTTGGTCCATCCCCACACGCCGCCTGTCGCCATCTTTGCGCCGCTGAAATAGGCAGAGCGGACATGCCGATGCCCGGCGGCGTTGATGCCGGTGAGCCACTCCAGCCGGCGGGCTGTCAGCATCGCGCGCTCCAGATCCTTCGGATTGCCGAAATCCATCATGAGCGACTGGCCGAGAACATTCAGTCCATCCTCGTAGCTGTGCAGTTCGTCAAACTGCCCTGTGGCCAGTCCGTTGGTCCACATCTTGTTTTCGTACATGGCCTCCAGTTCTCTGGAGAGCGATGTCTTCAATTTCTCCGGCTCCGTGCCCATCAGCGCGAGCGAGGGAAACAGATTGGTGAAGTCGCTGTCGTCGCCGAGGCCGCCGCCGAATTCGCCGTCCCACGCCTGGCGCTTGTCGATATAGAAGTCGGCAATGCGCTGGAAGTAGTCAACGTCCTTGGTCTGGAGCTAGGCCCACTCGGGCACGCCTGCCGGCGCTGCCGGTAGAGTGTAATCCGGCGCCGCCGTCTCCGGGTTCCATTCGTGCCAATACTTGCGGCCGAGATCGTTCTGGGGATCGACGCGCAGCAGGTCGGTGATGTCGGCATAGAAGCGGTTGTAGGCGTTCAACCGCCGGCTGTTGACGTGCTCTTCCGTCATGTTTGAAAAATTGTCGCGCACCTGGGTCAGGCGGTCGGCAACGTGCTCTGGCAGCGCATCCTTATACGGCTTGAAAATCAGCCGCACCTCCGCGCCTTCGAGAGAAGCTGCATTGAACTCCGCGCTGGCAGACGCGATGGTGATCAGCAGGCTCTTGTCGTTGGGCAGAATGCGGTCGCGCGTGTCCAGCCACAAGGTGTGCGCCTCGCCCGGCTTGACTGAAAATGTGAAGTTGAGCATGTCGCGCATCGGCCACAGCGGGTCGCGCACCTCGATGTTCATCGGCACATAATCGCCGTGCGTCGGCTTCACGTTCAGTGCGGGCAGGTCGATGGCAATGCCATCCAGGCCCGCATACATGTCGTCCCAGGTGTAGGAGGGAATATGTGTCGTGGTTGCCGGCATGCCGCGCAAATCGGCGGGAATGAGGATGTGCACGATGGGCAGGACGGCCGCGTCCTCTTTGCTGCCGGATGCTCTCGACGTTAAGCCTGCACGCCGGCCGCGCCACCTCCGCCCGGCATGCCCACGATCAGCGAGCGCTCGTCCGCCGGATAGCGATCGTGAATAAAGTGCGACCAGCGGCGTCAGGCTTGGATTGTCATCCGGAGACGTGCCTGTCGAAAGCCTGTACTGGAGCTGAACGATTCCCTTGCGGCGGATCGCCCGGATGGACGTAGTAGGCGGAGAATTCGCCGATGGGCGTCTCCTGCTCCACATTGGTGAAGCGCAGCTTGCCGCCGGTCATCGGCGTAGAGAAATCGTGAAAGGTCGTCTCCTGCCCGCTGGGCCGCTCGAAGAGTGTCTTCCCCGGCAGCGTTCGTTCCATCCAGCCCGCTGCGGCGAACCGCATCCACGGACACATCCGGAGTAAGCAACGTCATGTTGCCGAATGCGCCGCCGCTGAATTCCAGATGGTTCCACGGCTCGTCCGGCATGATGAAGGTGACGGTCTTGCCTGAGATCGCGTAGCAATCCCAATCCGGCAGTTGGAAGTAATCGAAGCGGCCAACCAGGCGCGAGCGATTGTAGACGCCCGGCCACGTGGTTTCGCGGATGCCGTCGGTCGCGCGCCACCACCAGCGCCCTATATCGTATGCGTCATTGATCTGCACCTTGCGAATCGTGGTGTTGGCAGCGGGAAGCGGAGCGGGAATATCGCCGGGCCGGTTCCAGCCGTAATGGAACCACCACTCCTTCTGCGTGGCCGGCGTCGGCAAGGCTGCGTGTGACAGGCGGAATATTCTGCGGTGTTTCGCCTTTCGCCAGCGCAGCCACGTTCTCATCAGAAAGCGCCCGGTCGTAGATGCGCACCTCGTCGAGGTCGCCGCCGCGGTCGTAGCTGTAGGTGCTTTCCACGCCGGTGGGTCCGATGATGCGGGAGTGCGGCCCGAACTGATCCAGCGCGGCATCGAACATGCCCGTGGCGGCCTTTTCGGCCACCATCTTGCCGTCGACGTAAAAGCGGATGCCCGTGGTCTCATCCCATGTCAGCGTCAGAAGTGCCCATTGATCCGGCTTGGGAAAGTTCGGCATGTCATAGGAGATGCGCGTCCGGCCCAGGTTCACGTCGGTGACAAAGGCATCGAAACCATGGCCGTTGTAATCGATGCGCAGCCACACCTGGTCCCAACTGGAATGGTCCGCGTAGCCCACGCGGAAGATGGGAAACGCCGTCTCGTCCACCGGGTCGCGCGAACGCCAGTAGAACGAGAGCGTGCCGCGCTGCGCATAGATGTTGCCCGGCGCCCAGTACGAAAGCAACTGATTGTTGCCGCACTGAATGTAGGAGCCGCTCGCGCCGCCGGGAAGAATCTTCACGTCGTGGACGTAGTTGGGCACGGGATCGCCGCCGGCCGCGTAGTCGGCGTTGAAGCCGTGGTCGCCGGAAAGATAAAAGAGCAGGCCGGGCTCGGAGGCATGCGGGTTGGGCGGCAGAAGTGAGGTGGTGATGGGCGGCGCGTATTCTGCGGCGATCTGCGACTGGGCGGCGGCCGCTAAGAAAATTGAGGCGAAGACACAAGTGAGCGAAACAAGACGCGAACGACGCATGGCGAGCCCTCCCACCGGATGATGGACCTCAAGCGCATTCGTGACGGCGCAAACTGGTCAGACCACCCCCACGGCATTGTCGATGGAGAGATGCAGGGTTGGCAACTGGAAGGATGCAGCTTCTAGCTACTAGCTACTAGCCGCTAGCTTTTTCGCGCCGAAGCGAGCATGGAGGCTCGCTTCTTTGAACGCAAAAACTTAGGCCGAGGACAGCGCATCCGCGTTCTCGTAGACAACGAGCTAGAGGCTAGAGGCTGGTGGCTAGAAGCTGTCTTTACATCGCTTCCGGGCTTTCGATGCCGAGCAAGGCGAGCGACGCGACGAGTTCGCGCAATGTGACTGCGGCCGTGGCGAGGAGGAATGTTTTGCGCGCGGGGTCCTCTTCCGTGAGGATGTGGTGGCGATGGTAGAAGTTGGCGAACTCCTGCGCGAGCTGGAAGGCGTGCTTGGCGAGATAGGCAGGTTCGGAAGTCGCGATGCACTGCTCCAAGACCTGAGAACGACGTCCGGCGCGCAGCCAGAGCGACCAGATGTCTTCGTTCTCTTCGCCGCTGAGGAAGTCCGAAAGGCTGCCGCATGCAATGCTCGCAAACTCCGCTAGCGCCGCTTCCGGCGTGGTGTCGCCTTTGCGGAAGATGTTGCGGATGCGCACGACGGCGTATTGAATGTAGGGGCCGGTTTCGCCCTCGAAGCTGAGCGCGTCTTTGAAGTCGAAGGCGATGACGGAGTTGCGCGTGACCTTGAGCATGAAGTAGCGCAGCGCGCCGATGGCGATCTGACGGGCGATCTTCTGCCGCTCGGCCTCGGCATTCTCGCCGGTTCCGCCGGTCTGGCGTGCGTCCACCTCGGCGCGCGTGGCGGCAATGAGCTTGTCGATCAGGTCGTCGGCCTTGACGCCGAAGCCCTTGCGGCCGCTGACTTCGATGTAGGATTTTTTCTTGTCTTCATCGGAAATGCTGTAGCCAAGCTCCTCCGCGCAACGCGGCGTGAGCGCGACCATCTCGTAGCTGAAGTGCGTGTAGTGGTCGGCCTGCTCGGTGTAGCCCATGCCGCGCAGCGCCTGGATCACGTTCGACTGCGGATCGGACTGGCGCGCATCGATCACGTTGTAGATGGCGGTGGCGTTGCCGAAGTGCGGATGGTTTGCCTCGCCGTGTTCGGCCGAGATCCAGCACTCGTGATCCGGATAGGTAAAGAACGGCTTGTAACCGAAGTCGCGGCCCAGCAGGCCGAACTTCCAGAGGTGGTAGGCGATGTCTTTGCCGACGTAGGTGACGGTGCCGTTGGAGCGGACGATGACTTTGGCGTCATCGTCCGTTTCGCCGTCAGCGGTTTCTGCGGCCGGCCGCGTCATCACCCAGCAGCCTTTGTTCTTGCCTTCGTTTTCGAAGTAGAGCACGCCGGACTGCTTGAGCTTCTCGAAGGCGGCTTCCCAGAATTTGAGGTGCAGAATCTCGCTTTCGCGGGGCAGGAAGTCGTACTCGATGCCGAGGCGCAGCATGGTTTCGAGATGGCGGCGCAGGACGGCAGTAGAGATGAGGTCGGCGATCTCGGCGGTTTCGTTGCCGCCCGCTTCGATCTCATGCAGCGTGTCGAGACGGATTTGCTTCCGCGCGGCTTTCTCGGCGTCTGTTCCTTCGGCGTACCACTGCGACGTGCGCGCGTAGAGGTCCCAGCAGTAGTAGTCGATAGCAGCGGCATGACCTTCAGGGCCAGCGGAGCGCTGCTCGCAGGTGGCGACAATCTGACGGACTTCGGCGACGGATTTTTTCTCGAGGTGCAGAAAGCCGACCACGACGTCGGCCACCTGCACGCCGGTGTTGTCGATGTAGTTCTGCACGTCGACCTTGTAGCCAGCGGCGCGCAGCAGGCGCACAAATGTGTCGCCGAGAATGGCGTTGCGCAGATGGCCGATGTGCGCGGCCTTGTTGGGATTGATGCTGGTGTGCTCGACGATTGCATGGAGCAGCCTTTTGGACGGAGATCTGTGGCGCGGGGACTGCCACCAATTGCGCGGCGGCAGCACGATCGAGGTACGCATTGATGTACCCGGCGCCGGCGACTTCGAAGCGAGCGAAACCTTCGACGGAACCGAGAGAAGTGACGATTTCCTGCGCAATGATTTTGGGCGCCTTGCGCAGGGTGCGCGCCAGTTGCAGGGCGATGGGCGTGGCGATTTCGCCGAGACGCAGGTCCGGCGGCGTCTCCAGTGGAATGTTCGCGACGTCGAGAGCGTATTTTTCCTTCAGCACGGCGCGAAGACGATCGCGCGAGCCGTTTTTCCAGTTCCAGAACCACGCGAGAGCCTCAAAAATCCTTGATTTTCAAGGTGATTCTACCACCTGCGGTGGGACAGCCCTGCGGTGAGGAGCGTGCCGCGACGACCTCAGTCGAGAGCTGAAGCGTTGCCGCGCCATACCGTAAGATGGAGATAGATCGCCGCTCGCTAGCCGCTGGCGCGAACGGAATGCGCTACTCATGACCGATTCAGGCTCCGAATCCTGCAAAGACCGTTTTTACCTGACCACGCCGATCTACTACGTGAACGCGCGGCCGCACCTGGGGCACGCCTACTCGACCATCGTGTGCGACGCCATTGCGCGGCGCAAGCGGGCGCTGGGCATCGAGACGTGGTTTTTGACCGGCACGGACGAGCACGGGCAGAAGATCGAGCGCTCGGCCAAGCTGGCCGGATGCACGCCGCAGGAGTTTGCGACCAAGATTGCCGGCGAGTTTCGCGGCTTGTGGGACCGGCTGGGGCTCACCTACGACGACTTTATCCGCACCACGGAAGAGCGGCACAAGCGCGGCGTGCAGAAGCTGTTTGCGACGCTGCGCGACCACGGCTACATCTACAAGGGCTCGTACACGGGGCAGTATTGCGTCTCCGACGAGGCCTATGTGGACGGGCCTCCGGGCACGCTTTGCCCCGATTGCGGCCGACCGACGGAGACGGTGAGCGAGGAGAATTATTTCTTCAAGCTCTCGGCCTTCGAGCGCAAGCTGCTGGAGTTTTACGAGGCGAATCCGGAGTTCATGGGGCCGGAGTCGACGCGGCGCGAGGTGATTTGCTTTGTGCGCAGCGGGCTCAAGGATCTCTCCGTGAGCCGCACCAGTTTTTCCTGGGGCATTCCCGTGCCCGGCGACGAAAAGCACGTGGTGTACGTGTGGCTGGACGCGCTGGCGAATTACATTACGGCGCTTGGCTACGGCTCGGACGATCGACAGACCAGGAAAGTTCAAGAAGTTCTGGCCGGCGGACATTCATCTGATCGGCAAAGAGATCAGCCGCTTCCACTGCGTGTACTGGCCGGCGTTTTTGATGGCGGCGGGGATTCCCGTGCCGCGCTCGGTGCGCGCCAACGGCTGGCTGCTCTTCGACCAGGGCAAGATGTCGAAGTCGCGCGGCAACATTGTGCGCGCGGAGACGGTTCACGACGTTTTGGGCGCCGATGCGTTGCGGTACTTCCTGCTGCGCGAAATTCCCTTCGGGCAGGATGGCAATTTTTCGTTTGACGCTCTCGTGCAGCGCTACAACGGCGATCTCGCCAACGGCTACGGCAACCTGGTGAGCCGCGTGGTGAACATGGTGCACAAGTACTTTGGCGGCGTGACGCCGGAAGCGGGCGCGGAGACGCAGGCGGAAGCCGCGCTGCGCGAGAGCGCCGAGAACGCGATTGCCGCATTCGGGCCGGCCTTCGACGAGCTGAACTTCTCTGAGGCGCTGAAGGCGTTGTGGGCACTGGTTGCGGAGACGGATGGCTACCTGACGGCGAACGCGCCGTGGAAGAAGCCGGCGGAGCGCTCGGATGCCGATCATGCGGCGCTGCAGGCGCGCGTGCTGGCGACGGCGGCCGAGGCCATTCGCGTGATCACGGCGCTCGCGTATCCCATTGTGCCCGATGCCGCGGCCAAGGTTTGGCGGCAGCTGGGGCAGGGCGAGTTGGCTGACGCGGCGAAAAAAGGATTTTTGAAAGATCTCGCGTGGGGCGGATTGAAGGCGGGCACGAAGTTTGGCGAGCCCGCGCCGCTGTTTCCCCGCGCGGAGAAGGACGCGATTGAACGTATGCAGAACCTTGAAGACGAGAACAGCCGCACGGTTATAGAGGCTGCGAGCAACGGGGCAGAGAGAGCTCCGTCGCACGCGCCCGCAGCAACGTCAGTCGTTCCCACCGAAGCGGTGACTACAGGTGGTGCGCACCGTGCCGGCGCGACCACGCCCACCACCGCTGCTCCCGCCGATCCCGCGAAGCCGGTGGAGACCGCCAAGGTGCATCAGGTGCCCGCGCCGCTGGCGAGCAGCCGTCTCAGTTCGACACCCTTACCGGCACCATCCGATGCACCGCTGACTCCACCAGCCACAGCTTCAAACCAAGAGGCTGCCCCACCGCAGGTGGCGCAGCTGCCGCAGCACATTACCATCGACGACTTTGCCAAAGTGGATTTGCGCGTGGCGCAGATTCTGGTGGCCGAGCGCGTGCCCAAGGCCGACAAGCTGCTGCGGCTCGAAGTCGACCTCGGCTACGAAAAGCGGCAGATTCTGGCCGGCATCGCGCAGTATTACGAGCCGGAAAAACTTGTCGGCCGCAAGATCGTGATCGTGGCCAATCTGGCGCCGCGCAAGATGCGCGGCCTGGAGTCGAACGGAATGCTGCTGGCGGCCTCGCTCGAAGACGGCGCGCCGGTGCTGGCCAGTTTTCTGGAAGAGGTCCCGCTGGGCGCGCGGCTGAAATAGGGATCGCCGGCCTATTTTGGACCAAAACACTCCATTGCGCCGCCGCGCATCTTTTGTTAAGATGTGCGTTACTCATGGTTTGCACCCTGCAAATCGCTGGCTGTTGTTGCCTGTCGCACATTGCCGACGGGTGTACGCGCTAGTCTCTTCTCCTTGAGCACAATCGACAAAGAAGACGCACCCGTAGCTGAACGCCGGGTCTGTCTTTATTGGTCTCGGGCCTTCAGCGCAATCACTGAATTCCCGAGGTCACGATGCCTGTCGCCGAACCCGAAATCACCAACGCCCACCCGCCCGCGAGCGCGCCCTACGCCGCAGCGGTTGAACCATCTGCGCCTGCTTGAAGCCGAAAGCATTCACATTCTGCGCGAGGTCGCGTCGGAGTTCGAGCGGCCGGTGATGCTCTACTCCATCGGCAAGGACTCGTCGGTGATGTTGCGGCTGGCGCAGAAGGCGTTTTATCCGGGGCCGATTCCGTTTCCGCTGATGCACATCGATACCGGCTTCAAGTTCCGCGAGATGCTCACGTTTCGCGACGAGATGGCGCGCTCGATCGGCGCGGAGTTGCTGGTGTGGCGCAACGAGCCGGCGATCGCGGCGGGAACCAATCCCATTGCGCTCGACACCAAGCGCTGCTGCGGGCTGCTGAAGACGCAGGCGCTGCTGGACGGGCTGCGCCACTACAACTTCGACGCGGCCTTTGGCGGCGCGCGGCGCGACGAGGAAAAATCGCGCGCCAAGGAGCGCATCTATTCCTTCCGCGACACGGCGGGGCAGTGGGACCCGAAGAATCAGCGGCCGGAGTTGTGGAACCTGTACAACGCGCGCATTCATCCCGGCGAAAGCATTCGCGTGTTTCCGCTTTCGAACTGGACGGAGATGGATGTGTGGCAGTACATCCACGAGGAAAACATTCCGGTGGTCGATCTGTACTTCGCCAAAGAGCGGCCCATGTATGTGCGTGGCGACGCGCTCTTGCCCATTGAGCAGGCCTTTGTAGCGAGAAAGGGCGAGGAGCCGCAGATGGTGAAGAGCCGGCTGCGCTCGCTGGGCTGCAGCCCGTGCACGGGCGCGATCCGCTCTGATGCAGACACTCTCCCGTTGATTATCGCGGAGCTGATTTCGTTTCGCTCGTCGGAGCGCGCGAATCGCGTGATCGATCACGACCAGGAAGGCTCGATGGAGATCAAGAAGCGGGAGGGATATTTCTGAAAGGCAGGGAGCAAGGGAGCAAGAAAACGGGGATGAGGGGCACAGAGATATTGGAGGCCGGTTTGGCGGTTACAGCAGAATTAGAAAACAGACGATTCGAGATTGGCGAATTTCTGGCGCAGGAGCGCGAGAAGGATTTGCTGCGCTTTTCGACTGCGGGCAGCGTCGATGACGGCAAGTCAACGCTCATCGGGCGGCTGCTCTACGACACGCAATCGGTCTACGAAGACCAGGTGCGGTCGATTGAGGGCAAGGGCACCACGGCGCCGGGGCAGATCGATTTCGCGCTGCTCACCGACGGGCTGCGCGCCGAACGCGAGCAAGGCATCACGATCGACGTCGCCTACCGCTACTTTTCGACTGCCAAGCGAAAGTTCATCATCGCGGACACGCCGGGCCACGAGCAGTACACGCGCAACATGGCCACGGGCGCATCGACGGCCGACGCGGCCATTGTGCTCATCGACGCCAGCAAGGGCGTGCAGATTCAGTCGCGGCGTCATGCTTACATCGCATCGCTGCTGCGCGTGCGCCACGTGCTGGTGGCCGTGAACAAGATGGACCTGATCGGCTACGACGAAGCGGTGTTTCGCGCGATCGAGTCGGAGTTTCGCGCAGTTCTCGAGCAAATCGCCGAAGACACCGGCACGCCAGTGGAAGCGCACTTTGTTCCGGTCAGCGCGCTGAAGGGCGACAACGTGGTGCACCGGGCTGAGGGTCCATCGAGCGCGATGCCGTGGTACGAGGGGCCGTCGCTGCTGGAACTGCTGGAGGCGCTGCCCGCGGCGAAGACGACGCATAGCGCAGCCTTTCGCTTTCCCGTGCAGCGCGTGTTGCGGCCCGATCACACGTTTCGCGGTTTCGCGGGGCAGATTGCATCGGGCGTGGTGCGCGTGGGCGACAGGATCACCGTCTTCCCTCGGGGCGCGAAGCGAAGATCGAGCGCATTGTGACGTTCGACGGCGATCTTGAACGAGGCCGTCGCGCCGCTCTCGGTCACGCTGGTGCTCGATCGCGAACTCGACATCAGTCGCGGCGACCTGATTGCCGGCGCTGGGAGCTCGGCGCCCGTGGTGGCGCGCAGCGTGACGGCGTCGCTGGTTTGGATGGATCAGCGGCCGCTCGATACCAATCGCCGCTATCTGCTGAAGCACACCAGCCACACCGTGCCTGCGTTGGTTTCCTCGGTCGATCATCGCGTGGACCTGGGCGCGTTTCGGCACGAGCCTGCGCCGACGCTGCGCATGAACGACATCGGCGCGGTGACGCTGCATCTGCTGCGGCCCATCGCCGTCGATCTCTATCGCGACAATCGCTCCACCGGGGCGCTGATTCTGATCGATCCCGAAACCAACGCCACCGTGGCGGCGGGCATGGTGACGGCTGCGCAGGGCCACGCGGTTGCCGGCGAAGAAGACGAGGCCGCGGCGTGGGGCCGCGTGACCGCGGGCGAACGCGAGGCGCGGTGGGGACATCGCGGCGGCGTGCTGGAACTGACCGGACCCGCGGAACTGATCGACGCCGTAGAGCGCTCGTTGTTTGCCGTGGGCGCTGTCGCATGCCGCATCGATGCCGGGGAGCAGGCGCTTCGTGAGAATCCGAAGCTGCTCGATGCTGTGACGGACGTGCAAGCGCAGTCGGGGCTGATTGCGCTGGTGGTGCGCGTAAAGCAAGAGGCTGCGCTGACGGCGAGCGCGGGCGGATTCGAGATCACGCTCGATGCGGACAACCGCATGCACGCCGTGACGGAAGTGCATCAACTGCTGCGGCGCGCGGGCATCTTTATTTCTTCAGAGGGGGCGGATTTGTGATGAGCGTTGCAGAGATTTCTGCCGAAGTGAACGCAAAGCTGGACGCGGTGCGGGCCACGCTGGAGCGCGAAGTGACGGGCAACGGCGACGTCTGCCTGACGTGCAGCTTTCAGGCTGAAGACGTGCTGCTGACGAAGCTCGCCATCTTGCGCGATCCGCGAATTCCGGTTCTGTTTCTCGATACCGGCTATCACTTTGCCGAGACCTACGCGTATCGCGACCGCATCGCGCGCGAGTGGGATCTGAACCTGATCAATCTGCTGCCGGAAAAGACGGTGGCCGAGCAGGAGGCGGAGCACGGATTGCTGTATCAGTCCGCGCCCGACCGCTGTTGCGGGCTGCGCAAGGTCGAACCGCTGTTCAAGGCGGTTGCCGGGTACCGCGTGTGGCTCACGGGGTTGCGCCGCGAGCAGGCGAGGAGCCGCGCGGCGCTCGAGGAGTCGGGCGCTGTTCACGCTGCCCGGCGGCAAACAGGTGCTGAAGCTGGCGCCGCTGGCGGAGTGGACCACGCGCGACGTGTGGTACGCGTGCGAACAGCTTGCGATTCCGCTGCTGCCGCTCTATGCGCGCGGCTACACCTCGATCGGATGCGAGCCGTGCACCACGTTGCCGCTCGATCCCAACGATCCGCGCTCGGGCCGCTGGGCGGGGCGCAAGGTGGAGTGCGGAATTCACATACAGGCAGCGAGCTAGCGGAGTTTGCGGCTTTAGCTCGACGCGAAAGCGGTTAGGATGGTGCACCGGCAACCGAGGAACGAAAATGCCGTACATCATTGGATTTTTGATTGCGCTGTTCATCGCGCTCACCGGCGTAGGCGCGGGCACCATCACCGTGCCCGTGCTGGTGCTGTTTCTCGGCGTGCCTGCGCCGGTGGCCGTGGGTATCGGGCTCACGTTTTCGGCCGCGGTGAAGTTGATTCTGGTGCCGGCGCAGATTGCGCGCGGCAACGTGGCCTGGCGCACGCTCGGCTATATGCTGCTGGGCGGAGCGCCGGGCGTTCTGGTGGGCTCGCTCCTGCTCAGGCACTCTGGTCAGCACCGGATCGGCCAACCTGCTGAATGCGATTCTGGGCGCGATTCTTGTGACCACCGCAAGCTGGCAGATCTTTTATTCCTTCCGCCCCATGCGGCAGAATTCCGGTGCGCGCGATCGCAGCCCATGGCTCGCGTGGCTGATGTTTCCCGTGGGCGCGGAGGTGGGCTTTTCGTCCGCGGGAGCGGGCGCGCTGGGCAGCGCCGCGCTGCTGAGCCTGACGCCGCTGGAGCCGGCGCAGGTGGTCGGCACCGATATCGTCTTCGGCTTTCTGGTTTCGCTTATCGGCAGCGGCGCGCACTGGTTCTCGCACGCCAGCAACCCCGCGCTCCTGCTGCAACTCATCCTGGGCGGCGTGGCCGGAGCCATTGGCGGAACGCTGCTGAGCACGCGCATTCCGCGCCGGCCGCTGCGCTTCGCTCTCTGGGTCTGGCTGCTGATTCTGGGCGGACAGTTTCTATTCAACAGCTACCAGGTGTGGGCCAGCCCCAATACGCACAAAGACGCCGTGCCCGTGGTGCACAGCCCTAGCGTCCCCAACAACGTTCCGCGCGGTTGAAGGCGCGGTTGCCTTGGGAAATTTAAGAACATGGTTGGCGCGGCGATAAATGCCGGCGGCCGAGAAGTCTCGTCGAGCCAACTAATTTGGCGCCAAACTCATCGTATCGAGAGCAACTGCCGGCGTGATGCCGGTGCTGCTCAAGGAGCAAAAAATGAGTATCCTTTTGATCATCCTGGTTCTTCTGTTAATCGGAGCGATTCCAGCGTGGCCTTACAGCCGCAGCTGGGGACCGTACCCTAGCGGAGGTCTGGGCCTGATTCTGCTGATCGTCGTAATTTTGATGTTGTTGAAGGTGTTCTGACGCGAGGAACTTGCGGACCGACCAATCTCCACCGAAGCGCATCTCTACGTGTATGATTCGCAAACTCAAATCCGGGCAATTTCGTTTGTATTCCCGAAAGAAAAGCGCTCAAACTGGCAAGCGCCGCAATCTGGGAACATTTGCCACTCTCGAGAAAGCCAAACAACACGAGCGCGATGTCCAGTACTTCAAGAGACACTGAGTGCTCCGTGACCAGATTGCCAAACACCTGGCGCGGGTCGCGCGGGGCGCTCGCTCTGTTGATGGAAATATATGTCCGCTTCGGCAAAAAAGTGGTCGGGGAAAGTTAAGACGGTTTCCACGTTCCCCCCGGAGGGATTGTTCACGAAGGACCCCGAAACCATTGCGCGCAGCCTGGCTTCAAAGAAGGTGTCGCCGAAAGGCCCCGGCTCAGGAATGAGAATGCTGACGTTTTTTATGAACCGGGCGGGCAAGAATTTAAGCGCATCGCGCAAGGCAGCTCTTCAAAAGGCAAAGGAATTGCTCTCGGAGCGGGTAACGGCCGCGCGCCAGCGCAAGAAAAAAACTGCGTGATCGCGAGCTAGCGAATGTAACGAACCCCAAACCAACGTGCGTCGCATTGTGCGTGGCCAGCCCGGTTCCTCAAGACCAAGGCATCCGGCGTGGAGACCTCCGCATCGGAATGGGTTAGGAACGTGCAGAGGGGCGGGATATGCCGGATCAAGAAACCGTCGAAAAAGCCAGGCAGGATTTGCAGCAAGGAAAATCACCTTCGACCGCCGCGGGCGAGTTTGTTCGACAGGAGCTCGAGCACGTTCGCGAGGGAAAGCATGGGGTGAGATCTCCTCAACAGGCCATCGCTATCGGGCTGAGTGAAGCGCGCAGGGCTGGAGTTCCGTTGCCTCCGCCGGCCCGCGGCAAAGCCGGAAGTGAAACGCGAAAAAAAGCCGAACGCGATTACGAGCAAGGCCAAACTTCTCCAAAAACGCGAGCCGAGGGGTCGACGCGGCGTGGACGGGCGCGCCTCGCGATCATGAAAAAGGAACCGAAAAACACGGCGAGCCATTCCGCCTTGTCGCGGCACGCAAAAAGTGCGGCGAAACGGCGCAAGGCATCGTAAAATCAGTATCCCAATCGGCCTCCGATTCCATAGTTCCGCATAAAATTCATCGCAAGATTTCGCTCAATTGCAGTAATCTACATGCCTGGATGTCGAACCGGAGTGGCAGGCACTACCGTAATGTGTAACTGCTTGGAGTGGTCCGGCATCGGAATAAATATGTTGGGGACGCGTGTTCCACCGCACCCCAGGAGGCAGTCATGGCCAGTCGTCCCTATTGGACCGGACAGTTCAAAGTCTCGCTCGTTTCTTTCGGCATCCAGTTGTTCCCCGCCACGAATTCGCAAAGCGGCGTAACCTTTCATCAAATCGATCGCACCTCTGGCGAAAGGATTCGTCACTTAAATGTGGACGGCAACAACCAGCCGGTTGAGAACTCGGAGATCGTGAAAGGGTATGAATACAGCAAGGGGAAGTACCTGACTGTCGAGCCGGATGAGATTGCGAATCTGCGCATCGCGACCCGGAATGTGATCGACGTGCAGCAGTTCGTGGCTCTTGATGAACTGCCGCCGGCGTTGTTTGAGAAGCCGTATTTCGTAGTCCCGGAGCCCAAGGAATCTCGCGAAGCATTTGTGGTGTTTCGCGATGCGATGGCACAAACGGGCAAGGCGGCGATCGGCGAGATCGCGTTTGGCGGCCGCGAACATCTTATTGCGATCGCGGTGCCACCGGATGATTCTTCGGCCGGATTGATGGCATACACGCTGCGCTACGCGGAGGAATTGCGCGACAGCAGCGAGTACTTTTCAGAGACTCCCGGCGAGCGCTCGCCCCATATCGATAAAAAGCAGCTTGCCATGGCCACACAACTCATCGATGCCTATTCGCGGCCTTTCATTCTCGATGCGTACAAGGACGATTATGAAGCCGCGCTGCGCGAGCTGATCGAAGCGAAGCAGAAGAACGTTCCGCTCCCGCTTGAGGAAAAAGGAGCGAAGCCGACCAAGGTCATCAATCTCATGGATGCCTTGCGGCAAAGCGTGTCGAAGGCCAGGAAACCTGTGGCCAGCGAGCGGCGCGAAACCAAGGCCGCGAGCGCGGCGCGCAAAGGCCCGGTCCTGGTGGGCGCAAGCAAACGCAAGCATCGAGCTGCATAAGCTATGGCCGCCGCACGAAAACCGAAATCTTCTCCCGCCCCACGGACCGACCGTCCGTTGACGCGATACCAATCGATGCGCGACTTCAGCATGACAGCCGAGCCGCGCGGCGCCAAAAGTAAACCGCGGGTGGGCGCCGAAGAAAAAGAGCTGCCGTTCGTGGTGCAGAAACATGCAGCTACGCGGTTGCATTATGACTTCAGATTGGGTCTGGACGGCGTCTTGAAAAGCTGGGCTGTGACCAAGGGTCCGAGCTATTATCCCGGCGACAAACGGCTCGCGGTGCAGGTTGAGGATCACCCGTGGGAGTACGCCGGCTTCGAAGGCACGATTCCGAAGGGGCAGTACGGCGGCGGAACCGTGATGGTGTGGGACAAGGGCGAGTGGATCCCGCACGGAGACGCGGAACAGGGGCTGAAAGACGGCGAGCTCAAGTTCGAATTACGCGGAAAAAAGCTCAAGGGCAACTGGGTTCTCGTGCGGATGCATGGCCCAGCCGGTGGGTCGGGCAAAACCAATTGGCTTTTGATCAAGGAGAGAGACAAGTTCGCGCGTGATAGTTCCGCACCCGCCATCACTGATGAAGCGCCGGACAGCGCGGTCAGCGGCCGGACGATGGATGAGATTGCCGAAAGCCGTGACCGCGTGTGGAATTCGGCACGCGGAACGGAAAACGGCGCAGGAGCAAGTACACACAAGAAGAAATCAGAACCGTCACCCTTTTCCGCTCGGCCTGCAAGGCAACGCGCGACGCCCGCGCCCGACCTCAGTCATATTCCGCGCGAGCGGTTTCCCGGCTTCATTGCCCCGCAACTGGCGCAGCAAGCTGCTGTGGCCCCGCAAGGCGATGGATGGCTGCATGAGTTGAAGCTGGACGGCTACAGGATTCAGATTCTTATCCAGTCCGACGATAGGAAAGCAGCGAAAAACCGCACGGCAAAGCTACTGACTCGCAAGGGACTCGACTGGACGGCGCGCATGCCGGACATTGCGGATGCCGCGGCGCAATTGGAAGTTGAGAGCGCGATCCTGGATGGCGAAGCGGTCGCCCTCGACAACCGGGGCGTGAGCAACTTTGCCGATTTGCAGGCAGCGTTTCACGAAGGCCGCGAGCGGAACATCACATATTTTGCATTCGACCTGCTGCATCTGAACGGGCACAATCTGCGCGGACTGCCGCTCGAAGAGCGAAAGCGATTTCTCGAAGATCTGCTACGAAACGCCGGCGGCAAGTCCCCCTTAAAAATCAGCGAAGACATTGAAGCTGACGGTCAAGAGGTCTTTGAGAAGGCATGCGCACTGGGAGCGGAAGGCATTGTGTCGAAGCTCAAGTCGGCCAAATACATTTCTGGGCGCAGCGGCGCGTGGCTCAAGCTGAAGTGCCGTCTGGAGCAGGAATTTGTAATCGGCGGATTCACCTTGCCGTCGAAGGGAGGTTCCGGGATTGGCGCCCTGCTGCTGGGCTACTACGAGAAAGGAAAGCTTCTCTATGCCGGACGCACCGGGACTGGATTTACCCAAAAAACTCACCAGACGATTCGCGCGCAGCTCAATCGCTTGAAAGAGAAGAACTCCCCGTTCGTCGACGTTCCGCGCGAGGAGCGTCGCAGCGCGATTTGGGTCAAGCCGGAGCTTGTTGCAGAGGTCGCATTTTCAACATGGACGCGCGACAATCTCGTGCGACAGGCGGCGTTCAAAGGTCTGCGCGAAGACAAGCCTGCGCGCGAGGTGGTACGGGAGACCGCGGTTGGGCCGAGGGAGGCCGAGGACGCGTCGCCGGCGAATAAAAGTGCGAAATCGAGTGGCCGGCGCCATCAAAAGGAATCGGCCGGGATGAAGGAACTGGCAATCACACATCCAGACAAGGTGCTGGATCTGGAAAGTGGAGTAACCAAGCAGCAACTCGCAGAGTATTACCTGGCCGTAGCCGAACATATGCTTCCGTATATCGCCGACCGGCCGATCAGCGTGGTGCGCTGCCCGGACGGAGTCGGCAAAGCCTGTTTCTTTCAAAAGCACGTCGGCATGGGACTGCCGGCCGGAGTAAAAACTGTTGCGATTCCGAATCGGAAAAGCAAGGGGTCGGAAGCTTATCTTACTGTGGATTCGAGCGAAGGATTGCTGGGACTGGCGCAAATGGGAGTGCTGGAGATTCACCCCTGGGGCTCGCACAACGAATCGCTGGACACGCCGGATCGCATCGTATTCGATCTCGACCCGGACGCAGCGATCGGATGGAAGACACTTACGAACACAGCGCTTGAGCTCAAGGCCAGGCTACAAAAAGTGGGGCTGGAAAGCTTTGTGAAAAGCACGGGCGGCAAGGGGCTGCACGTTGTCGTACCGATTCGCCCGGATCATGAATGGCCTGCAATCAAGGAATTTGCGCACCGCATGGTGTTGGAGCTTGAGCGCGAGAATCCCGAGCTTTACGTGACGAAGATGACCAAAGCGGTGCGAAAAAATCACATTTATCTTGACTACCTTCGCAACGACCGCGAGGCGACCTCGGTGGCCCCATTTTCGCCGCGCGCGCGCCCGGGAATGCCTGTCGCGATGCCGCTGGCATGGAAGGAACTGGATTCTGCTAAAGCGCCGGCCTTTCATGTCTCCGATTTTCAAGAATGGCGGACGCGGCTGCGGCGCGACCCATGGCGGAAACTGCTTGAGAGCAAACAAAAGCTAAAAGGGTAAGCCCGGCGCCGCCACGCCCTTATTAAACCTGGCAGCCCTGCATCCGGCTGCCGCCGGACACGAACATAATTGCCCTGGAAGAGAGCCAATCGTCACCAAATCCATTGAAAGCAACAGGCCAGTGGAACGCTGCATCACATCACGACAGGTACGTAAATTAATTGCATAGAAGGATAAAGTCACCATGCCCGTAACTACAGTTGAGCAATTGTTCGTTGAGGAGCTGAAGGATCTGCTCTCGGTAGAAACTCAGATCACGAAAACTCTTCCCAAGCTGATCAAAGCTGCTTCGTCAGCGGAGTTGAAGAGCGCTTTCGAGCATCACTTGAAAGAGACGGAGGGTCACGTCGAGCGCCTGGAGAAGGCTTTCAAGATCCTCGGTAAAAGCCCCAAAAGCAAGCCGTGCGAAGGCATGAAAGGCATTCTCGCCGAAGGCTCCGAGTTGCTCCATGAGACCGCCGGCGACGTTCGCGACGCGGCCATCATCTCGGCGGCGCAAAGAGTAGAACACTACGAGATGGCAGCATACGGGACCGTGCGCACATACGCAGAGGACCTCAATCAGCCGGAGATTGCCCAGTTGCTCGAAAAGACGCTCGAAGAGGAGAAGGCTGCAGACAAGAAACTGACGGAGATCTCGCGCGAGGTAAACGCGCGCGCATTGCAAACGGCAGCCTGACGAAAGTTGGGATCCGGGGACGCATCGATCATTTCCGCTGTACAACGCATTGAGAATTACGAGATTGCCGTCTACGGCACGATGCGTCAATTTGCCCGGGTGCTGCGGCACGGCCAGGATGTGATCCTCCTAGAGAGGACGATTTACGAACAAGGGCGCGCCGGCCTGATGAGTTTTGCCGAACGTTCAATCCAATTGCGAAGAAAGCTGCGTAGGGCAGCGCATAGCGAAGAGGGCTTATGGAAACCCATACTGGCGAGTTACTGTCCAGAATCCTGGCAAAACCTCCGAAGACGGTGGCGGATTTACTGTCGTCGAATGAATTCACATCCGGCGGCGGCCCGTCAGCGGCGTTGCGCGTCCTCACTGTGTATATGGCATACGCCGGCAAACGGCTTAGCGCTTCGCGAAGACATAGTCTTGAGCGCGCGAGAGACTTGCTCCTCGAACGCACCCGGCACGCTTTGGCTAATGAGGAATAGCAAGCAGAGACTCTCATCATGGATGCTCTAATGGGAGGCGAGCCTAACGGAGCGAAGATCATCCTGACGAATCTGCACGACTCCGTACGCGAGTCGATCTAGCCGGATCGAATCGCGCGGAATCGCGCTGTTACGACGCTGATTCAGCTCCTCAATTCTTCGCTTTCTTTTCAACGCCTCGCCCAGGATTGCTGGCGTGCACCAGCTCCGGCGTAGATACGGCGCTCAGCGACATCTGCTGCATTTCGGTGTCGATTCGCCGCGAGCGCCTGAAGGTTTCCAAAATGACCGGCTCGAGCGCGGTCGATTTGCCGGACTCGAGCGCCTTCATAATCCCTTCAAGAACTCGCACGTCCGCAAAACCCTCCTGGCCGTTGGGCTCCGGATGCTTGTTGTTCAAAATGCAATTTGAGAAGTACTTCATCTCGCCGCCAAATTGGTCGGTGTTCTTGAAACTCTCTTCCTTCTTGTCTTCTCCGATGACCATCGTTTGCTTCAATGGAGCGCCAAAGGTATAGGAGGGGTTGAGCTCGATCGATCCCTTCGATCCCACGGCAATGAAGGAGTTGGTGGGATTTCCAAAATACGAGAGATTGAACTGCGCCAGTCTATTCCTGGGAAAACTCAGGGTGACAGCGACGGTGTCGAAGAAGTCCTGGTCAAAACCGGACTCAGAATGTTTGGCGCCCACGGCGGAAACCACTTCCTCCGGTTCGTCTTCGAAGACATAACGCGCAGCATTTACTGGATACGGCCCCATGTCCATCACGGGACCAGCGAGCTCGCCGTGGTGGACGCGGTGATTTGCAGGATCCACAAGTTGAGTGAAGGTGGATGCAAAGAGATGCACGTCTCCGAGGACTCCGGAACGAATCTTATCGATTGTATCCAGCGTTCCAGGCTCGAAGTGCAAGCGGTAACCGACCATCAACTTCGCGTCGGATTCGTCTTCCGCCTTCAGAATCTTTCTGCACTTCTCTGTTGAGACTTCCAGCGGTTTCTCGGTCAACACGTGGATCCCGGCACGGAGAGCAGGAATGATGAATTCTGCGTGGCGCCAGTTTGGGGTGGCGAGATAGATCGCGTCGAACAAACCGGAGCTGAGCGCACTCTCGAATTGCTCATAAGAATACGTGGCTTCCACGCCATATTTCTTACCCAGTTCCGCCGCCTTAACCTCGTCGGAAGTGACCAACGCGGTAATTTCCGAGTTCCCGGTGTGCTTCACCCCAGGCATCATATCTTCCTGCGCGATATCGCCCACGCCGACAATCGCGTAGCGAACTTTTTTGTCGGATTCAGTTCTGAGTAAGTCTGCTAATGCCATGAACCTCACCTCTTAGCCGAACTCCATCGAGCCCGGCGGGGTTAGAAAATAAAAATAGCGCGTTCGCGCGAACCTTCAGACGCGAATAAGGGCAATTCCGGATTCGGGATCGAATTGCTTTTGTAGATGCGGCGGGCTCTCCGTCAGAATCAACTCGCACGTTGGACGAACTGTCGCGCTCAACAAATGTCCCCCGTGCGCAGTGCCGTCCGCACGCCCCACGATGAGATGCGCGTGAACTTGGGGCTTACCGTCCTCAAGCGCGACGTCGCCGATGAGCGAGAGGAGCTCCACTTGCTCGTCGAGCGCAACAGCCGTCTGGTATTCTTTCGTTTCCCAGTTGAACCAGCCCAGCTTCACCTGGCTTAGCGCGCCAATCGCCTTGAAGCTGCTGCCCGCCAAATGGCGCTCCTCGGCAAAATTCCTGAGCGATGAAAGGATCTCATCGCCCGTTTCAAGGATCAGCGCGAACGTTCTCGGTTCTGTTGCAATTTGCTTTGTCCGCATCGTATTCTCTTGCGTACCGTTGGATGCATCCCCATCGCGGCGCGTTTTCCCGTCATCCCGCAACAGCCTATTGCGGGCCGATGCCGTTGGTTTTCCACTGTAGGCTGATTAATCCAGGCAGCCGTTCCAGTTCATTAACCTCTTCGGGAATTACTGCATTTCCATGGACCGTCGGCCAGCGCACCTGGCAATCGAATCTTCGCTCGCCTGGCGAGTGAGCCATGGAAAGCGATTTTATCTGGAACTTCGCGGCCTGCAGATGCTCCCGCAACAATTGTGCGGATAGCTGGTCCTCCGCAATGGTCACTGTCAATTCCGCAAGCTGATAATGTTCGACTCGCGCTTCAAAAGCGCGCAGCCACCATAAGACGGCGAACCCGATTACCGTTGACACCGAGCCCAGAATGAGCTGGCCGCCTCCCATGCAGAGTCCGATTACCGTGGCGAACCACATCGTCGCGGCGGTTGTAATCCCTATGACCAGCTCACCCTTTCGCACGATGACGCCCGCCCCAATAAAACCAACGCCGGTCAAGATACCTAGAGGCAAGCGCATCAGGTCCATCACGGCGTAAGAGTCCTGCGGCTTTCCGTTGGTTTCAATCAAAAGATCCATTTGAATCATCGCTACCGATGCAGCCAGGGTGACCAGGAGCGTTGTTCGCAACCCTGCGGCGTGGCCAGTCTTGCTTCGCTCCACGCCCAGCAAGCCTCCTGCCGCAACTGTGAGGAGCAGGCGGAGAGCGATTGCGGGCCAATGCAATTCAGTGACCATGCCAAATTTAGATTCCAAAGCCGCGGAAGTGGATGTAGCGTCGAAGCTTGGAATCGAGTCAAGCCAACGATCAGCGAGTTGCAAGGACGCGAATGTGCGCCATCATGCCGCTGTCCTGGTGCTCGCCGATGTGGCAGTGATAGACGAAATCGCCAGGCTCGGAGAATGGAATTCTTACCACCACGGTTGAGACCCGGCAGCGTCCGCTCCGCCAACCCGCCACCGTACCATCGCAGGCGGCTCCTCCGTTGGGGAGAGCCACGCTATCCATCAGTTGGCCCCCGTCGCCCAGCGGTGCATTCTGCGGCAGCACATAAAACTTGGTCTGATGCATGTGAAAGTTGTGCGCCTCGCCAGACACGTTCACCAGTTCCCACTCCTCTGTGACCGGCGTGTTGCCCGGGCCAAGCGGCAGACATACGCTGATCAATGACGGATCGTAGGCCGCTATGTCCCTGAATGTGCCCGGTACAGGATGGTCATTCGCATCGACCTCCTCATAGCCAAGTCCATATGCGTTCGAGTTCGAGGCAGGAACTCCGAAGAAGATGCGTCGCCGATGGCCCTGCGGCAGAGCAGAGCATTCGAGTCCATCCGGAACCAGACTGCCGGGGCCGCTGGACTGCTGATCCCCAGGCTGTCGAGCATTCTGCAACCGAGACGACTCAGGAATGCTCGCAGAGCGGGCGCTCGCGGGCACGTCTAGCACGCCTTGTTTTGATAACATCGCGTCGGTAACGGGTCGGACATCGAGCAGAGAAGAGCGGGCAGAAACAGGCTTTCCGGCAGCGATGTGAGCAAGATTCACCTGAGGCCACCGGTCGCCGGCTGGGCCGGTGAAGACCATGTCAGTCAGCAGTGTTGCGGGATGGGATTGCGGAGTAACCCAGATTTCCGCGCGCGCGCCGGGAAACAGCACCAGATGCGTGGCGCAGAGTGGCGGGGTGGAAAATGCTCGCGTCGTCAGGTCGGGGCACGGGATGGTGTCCCCTGGATTTGCCGTTGCGGCTCCATCGCCGACTCCTGTAGTTCCGGCAGGCGGAGCCAGCGAAGCACCGTTGAGCGATGCGATTTGAAAAGGGATCGGAGCCCGGGTCTGATCGTCGCGCAAGACCAGGTCGTACGTGCGGCTTGCACCGGCATTCACGATGCGCCACAGTTCTCCCGATCCAGAAGGCGCGGGGAATTGAGGATAGACATCGCCGTTTACCGTGAAGAACCAGAGTCCCCCGGTATAGTCGGCGCCGGTGCTACCCGGATGGTGAAGCCCCTTGCGTTGCGGTACAACCGCGAGGCGCATATCACCGTCGCCTCCAGAAGTATTGCGCCCCTGGCAGTAGCCGTTGCGCTGCACATACGCGAGATCGTAGGGCGCGCAAAATGCGGAGTCCTCCTGATCGAGCACCTTGCTGTTACCCAGGACCTGCATGTCTTTCAACATGATGTAGCGTTCGTGAATCGCCGAGGCTCCGGGAGCGGACAGGTAGTCTGTGACCCGGCCAATGGTGATGATGCCGGAAAGTCCCTCAGAAAGTTGGTTGATGTTCAAGCCGTGAACATGAGGGTGAAACCAGTAAATGCCCGGAGGATGATGCGGCGGGATGTAGATGTCATATTGAATCGGCCGGTCAGTCGCAGTCTCATTCGGAGATACCATCGGCGGCAACTTTCCTGCCGGATAGCCGAGGACGTAGACGTAGTCGCCGTAGGAGTGATCGGCCGGGCTTGCCTTCCTTGGCTCCACGATCAGACCGTGAGTGTGGATGTTTACGGGATTTGCTTCCAGCATTGCGTTCATCATCGCGTCGCTTCCATGCGCATTCATGGCGTCAGCTGACAGGGGCGGCAGACGATTGATCAGCCGCATGCGCAAATGGTCGCCCGGAAAAAGTTGCAGGCGGATGCCGCCGTAGGGCGCGAATGTGCGCGAGTCTGGCGGGCAGTCGTCATGCTGCGCCACAGCTGTACTGCACATTTCGAAGACCCACGCGACAGGATGGCGATCGCCGAGGGTGATGGTGGAAGGTTCGGCGATGACGAGAAGGTCTAACAGGTGGTTGGAGCTGGTAAATTCGGGAGGCTCACTTGGTGCTGGATCGGCCGCAGCCGCCTTACCTAGACTGCTCACCAAAATGAAACAGCTCAGCCAAACGACGTTGGCCCAAGGGGTGCAAGAAACCTTCATATGGATTGAGACGTTAGATACAACGGCACCGCGATTGGTTGTATGTCGCAGAATTGGCCTCTGTGAGAGCGTTCAGACGGGCATTGATGGGGGCAGACCTCAATTGAACCGTGCCTTCTTGTCTCCGCCAACACTGAACGCCCACGCTTTGCATCCAACATTAATGCATGAGACCAATACAAGCAGAGCCGGAGCTTGAGACGATTGCACCCGAGATTCCAGGCGTTCCTTCGCCGGGCGGTCGACTGATTGTGAATGCCGACGATTTTGGGATGACCGCGGGGGTAAATCGCGCGATCGTTGAGTTACACCATGCTGGACTGGTTACCAGCGCCTCGCTGATGGCGCGGGCCGCGGCGTCTGAGGAGGCAATGGAATTGGCGCGCTCCATGCCCGCGCTAGGCGTCGGCTGCCACGTGGTCCTGGTGGATGGCGAGCCCGTGCTTCCGGCGCATAAAGTTCCTACGCTCGTGGATCGGAAGACGGGCCGTTTTCCAAGTTCGCTGGGCGGGTTTCTGCTCAGGCTGTTTGCGGGCCGGATCCGCAGTGCCGAAATTGAGGCGGAAGCGACGGCACAGATTGCGCTGCTGCAACGCCAGGGCTTGCGCCTGACGCACCTGGACTCGCACATGCACACCCATGTTTTTTCCGCCGTGCTGCGCCCTTTGTTGCGAGCCGGTCGCGCCGCGGGCATCCGCGCCATTCGTCATCCGTTTGAGCCCGAATGGGCAGTGCGCGCGGCTGCAGGCGCCTCTCTGACGCGCGTTGCCTCGCTCACGGCATTACGCGCGCTCGAATCGCGTTCCCGCCGCATCCTGCTGAGGGAATCATTTGTAACTACAGACGGAACCATTGCCATGGCCGGTACAGGAACCCTTGATGCCTCGACACTTCGTTCCCTGCTCCAGACAATGCCCTCAGGCACGTGGGAGCTGGTGACGCATCCCGGCTATAACGATGCGATCCTGGCGAAGATGAACACGCGATTGCGCGCCTCGCGCGATGTAGAGCGGCAATCGCTGCATGCTATCCAGGAGTTCCCCGCCATTCAGCTCGCCTCGTTTGCGCATTTGACGAATGCGGTGCGTGCCGGCTCACCGGCGATGTAAAGTGACGGCAGAACCGGTCCATTGGCGCGAAGACGAACAGGCAAATATAGGGAAAACCTTGTTGAATGCTAGGCGAGAAACCAACTATTTGCATCAAAGCAAGTAGATGGTTTGAAGTCATGCTCCGCTCACTTGACACGCATTTCCATGGAAAGGCAGCAACCATGCCGTCGAGGTTTGCCATTACCGGGCGAGTTCTCTTTTTTCTTTTCTTGGCCTTTGCCGGGCCGAATCTGCGCCATGCGAATGCGGCTACCTGCACCACGCAATCACAGATGACGGCCGCACAGCGCGATTCGCTCGCAACCTCAGCACGTACCATCGCGGCACTTCTGCAAACCGGCGATATTGAGGCGCTTCGCAGCAATACGATGCCGGCCATTGCCGCGGACTTCAGTGGGGTTGCAGCTTCGGTTAAGAACCTGCAACCGCAGGTGCGATCGGCCGCTGTCACTGTTGAGGAACTTTATCTGCTTGACTCATCGACGGACTCGGCGGGCGCATCCCAAACAGATTTTTATTGCGGACAGCCGGTCGTGGTGCTGAACTTTAACGGTCTGCCGCCGGGAAGCTATGCTTTAACGATTCTTCATGCCACGGGCGTACCTCAGCCGCAGCAGATATCGCTTCTCTTCTCCAGGGCCGCGGACAATCGCTGGATGCTTGCCGGATTTTTCACCAAGCCGATGATTGCCGCAGGGCACGATGGCCTCTGGTATTGGACCTCGGCGCGCAAATATGCGCAGCAAAGAATGGATTGGGACGCCTGGTTGTATTACCACATGGCTTCCAATCTTCTCGATCCGCTAAGTTTTCTGTCCAGCGCCAACCTTGAAAAACTGCAACACGAGAGCGAACAGGTTCACCCCAGCAATTTTCCGGGAACGTCGCCGATCGCTGTGAACGCGTACGGCGCCTCCTTCACGGTGTCGGCAATCGACACCACGGACACATTTGGCGGGCTGGATCTCGATGTTCAATACACTCCCGACGCGACACAGGCTGCGCAATTGCAGGATCCGCCCACTGCCCGCAAGCAGGTGACTGCGATCATGTCGGCGCTGGTGGAACTGCACCCGGAGTTGCAAACGGCCTTTCACGGTATCTGGGTGCACGCGAATCAGGGAACTGCGAGTCTGTTTGCCCTGGAACTGCCGATGGCAGAGATTGTCGCCAATCCACTGCCGCCCAGCGCGAGTGCGAATCCAGTGGCGCGTTAGGGCCTGTTAGCCCTTCATGAGTTTCGGCCGCAGCTTCAGACTTTTCCGACGGGCACGACAGAAGAGCCGTGACTGCCCGCCACCCGTTTGTACTCCGCATTGCCTGCTTCTTCGCCGGCCGTTGCTCTTTGATCAAATGTCGCGGTCCCGGGGAGAAACACGCGGAAACTGGTGACGCTGCCATCTCCGGCGCGAAAAGTCCGGCAGGTAATGCGACCATCGTGCTTTTGCACGATACCCTGGCTGATCCACAAACCCAGGCCCGTGCCTTTGGTCGACTTGGTGCTGAAGAATGGCTGGAAAAGCCGGCCACGGTCTTCGGGCCGAATGCCCTTTCCCGTATCGACAATTGAAGCGATGGTGCCGCGCATGTTCGTCGTCCAATCAGTGGATTCGCGAACGTAGATACCAAGCACGCCACCGTCGGGCATGGCTTGTATCGCGTTGCCGATCAGGTTCAGAAAAACCTGCCGCAACTCCACGGGAAACCCTTTGACTGTTGCCGCCGAGTGGTAATGCTTGCGCACCGTGATGCGGTTTGCGACCAGAGTCTTGTGCTGCAACTCGATTACGTCATCGAGCACTTCCGGCACGAAAACTGCTATCGGATGCTTCGATTCCCGGTAAAAGCTCAGCGTCTGGCGCGTGATGTGGCTAACGCGCTCCAGTTCTTCCTCCGCCAGATCAGCGAGCCGGCGCGCGTCGTCGCCGAGCGAGGGGTGATTGCGCAGCAGATAGAAAATGTTGGTGATGGCGGCCAGAGGATTATTGATTTCGTGCGCGATGATTCCGGCCACCCGCCCCATTGCCGCCAGCTTTTCGGTTTCGCGAAGCGCCTCTTCCGCGCGCAGCTCGGCGGTAATATCGCGATTCACTTCGAGCACCGCGTCGCCATCTTCATTAGTTGATTTCAGGCAATCCACGACGATCTTCTCGCCGTCCCTGGTGGTTTGCGTCAGGCGGCCATGCCAGGTGCGATGCAGGCGCAGATGTTCACCGATCTCTGCATAGGGCGCAGGGAATACGGTTTGCAGCAATACGTGCAACTTCTGGCCCAGCGCTTCCTCCCGCCTCCAGCCGTAGACTTGTTCCGCCCCGGCATTCCAGTAGGAGATATTGCCGTCGAGGTCGCGCACGATGATGGCTTCTGTAGCAAGGTCGAGGAGTTCGGCGCGGGTTCTGAATTCCGCCTCGCTCTTTCTCAGTTCCGCGGTGCGCTCCTCAACGCGCTGTTCCAGCTCCCTGTTCAGCGATTCCAGCAGTCGGGTCTTGCGGTGCAGTTCGACAAAGACACTGATCTTGGCGCGCAACACTTCGGGGACCACCGGCACAGAAATGTAATCGACCGCGCCACGGTGATAACCCTGAATCCTGTCGTCTTCGCTGAGATGGACGCCCGAGATGAAGATGATCGCCGTTTTCTGAAAGCGCGGATGCTGGCGTATGACGTCGGCCAACTCGAAGCCATCCACGTCAGGCATGCTCACATCCATTAAGACCACGGCGATATCGGTCTTGAGAAGGACACTCAAAGCCTCGCTCGCCGAATTGGCTTTGATCAGGTTTTCGCCGAGGTCGGCAAGAATGACCTCGTAGCTCAGGAGCTTGGCAGGCTGGTCATCGACCATCAGGATGTTGACTTTCTCATTTGCCGTCATCGATCGGTCTCCATATCGCTTGCATAGACTTCGGGCGAACAACTTCGATCTTCCGTCGCTTAACGATGCAGCCACATGCGCAAAACCGAGAGCAACTGCTCGGTGTTGACCGGCTTGGCCAGATATTCCGAAGCGCCCGCTTCAAGGCACCTCTCGCGGTCGCCCTTCATGGCCTTGGCCGTAAGGGCAATGATGGGCAGCCGCCGCAACTCAGGATTCTGGCGAATCACCTGCATGGTTTCGTAGCCATCCATCTCCGGCATCATGATGTCCATCAGGACGATGGCCAAATCGGGAGTAGACTCGATGGTTTCGATGGCTTCGCGCCCCGTGCCGGCGGAGAGCACGGTCATGCCGCGCCGCTCGAGAACGCTGCTGACGGCGAAAATATTGCGCACGTCGTCGTCGACAACCAGCACTTTGCGATTGGCCAGAGCATCGTCGGAACGGTGCAGGCGATCGAGCATATTCTGCTTTTCCACCGGCAGGTCGGCAATCACGCGATGCAGGAAGAGCGCGGTTTCGTCGAGCAGCCTTTCCGGCGATTCGACATCCTTGACCACCACGCTGCGCGCCAGCGTATGCAGTTGCGCGTCCTCTTCCGGAGTCAGCTCGCGACCGGTAAAGACGACCACGGGAAGGTCCTTGAGCTGCGGGTTGTCGCGCAGTTGCTCCAGCACATCGAAGCCGCTCATATCGGGCAGGCGGAGATCGAGAACCGCGCAATCGTAGTTTTTTTCAGACAGCGCGAGAAGCGCGGCGCTGCCGGAGTCGACCACGTCGATGTCGATGTCTTCGTAACCCAGCAGTTCGCGCGTGCTGAGCTGCTCTGCAGGATTGTCTTCGACCACCAGCAGGCGCTTGCGGCGCGGCTGCGAGTACTCGCGGATGCGCGTGAGCGCGGCATCGAGATCCTCTGTGGTGGACGGCTTGGTGACATAGGCAAACGCACCGCGCGAAAGCCCGTGATGCCGGTCCTCGTCGAGCGTGAGCATCTGCACGGGAATGTGGCGCGTCGCGGAGTCCTGCTTGAGATGGTTGAGCACCGTCCAGCCCAGCATGTCGGGCAGAAACACGTCGAGCGAAATGGCCGTGGGATTGTACTCCCGCGCCAGCAATAACGCTTCAGCGCCGGTGCCGGCAATCAGGACCTTGAATCCCTTGTCGCGCGAGAGATCGCACAGCACGCGGGCGTAGTGCGGATCGTCTTCGACAATGAGCAGCACGTTGTCGCCCTGGCTCGAGGTTGGCGCGATCGTCTTCGATGCGCGCCTCCTGCTCGACCGTGACCACGGTGGTGAGGAAGGCCGGCGTGTTTGCCGATGCGCCGCTCCTTTCAGCGGTCTTTGACCACTGGAGGAACCGCGGCGCCCATGTAACTCTGCGGCAGATACAAGGTGAATGTGCTTCCCTGGCCGGGCACGCTCTGCAGCTGGATTTCGCCGCCGAGCAGGTTGGCCAACTCGCGGCTGATGGCCAGGCCCAGTCCGGTGCCTCCGAACTTGCGGCTGGTGCCGGCGTCGGCCTGTTGGAAGGCTTCGAAGATAATGCGCTGTTTCTCCGGCGCAATTCCGATGCCGGTATCGCGCACCTGGAAGGCGATCACCGAGCCGGCGCCGTCCAGAATCGGGTGATTGGCGCTCCAGCCGCTTTCCGCACGCGAAACCGACAGCCGCACGCTGCCTTGTTCCGTGAACTTGAAGGCGTTCGAAAGCAGATTCTTCAACACCTGCTGCAAGCGCTTGGAGTCGGTGACCAGGCTGCGGCCCATGCTGGCATCGGACGTGACTTCGAAAGCCAGCCTGCGGTTTTCTGCCTCGTGACGGAAGGGGCGCGCAACGGCATCGAGCAGCGCGCCGAAGAAGACCTCTTCGGCGTCGACAGAAACCGTTCCGGATTCGATCTTGGAGAGATCGAGAATGTCGCTGATGAGGTTGAGCAGGTCGGTTCCGGCGCCATGAATGGTGCGCGCAAACTCCACTTGCTTGGGCGTGAGGCTGCCGTCGGGATTTTCCGCGAGCTGCTGGCCCAGCACGAGAATCGAATTGAGCGGCGTGCGCAGTTCGTGCGACATGTTGGCCAGGAACTCGGACTTGTACTTCGAAGTGAGCGCCAGCTCGCGGGCCTTTTCTTCCAGAGCGCGGCGCGCCTGCTCGATCTCCTGGTTCTTGCGTTCCACCTCGGTGTTCTGCTCGGCAAGCTGCTGCGCCTTCTGCGCCAGCTGCTCGTTGGTCTGCTGCAGTTCTTTCTGGCCGGTCTGCAGTTCGGTGGCAAGCTGCTGCGACTGCTTCAGCAGGCCCTCCGTCTGCATGGTGGCTTCAATGGAGTTGAGCACAATGCCGATGCTCGATGTGAGCTGCTCAAGAAACGCCAGATGCGACGCGGTAAACGCGCTCAGAGTGGCCAGTTCGATGACCGCCTTGACGCGGTCTTCAAACAGCACGGGCAGCACGATCACGTTTTTGGGCTTGGCCTTGAAGAGACCCGACCGAATGGGCGCGGTCGTCCTCGGCAAATCGGTGATCAACATGCGGCGCTTTTCCGCTGCGCATTGGCCCACCAGGCCCTCGCCGATGCGCACCTCGTTGACGTAGCCCTCGGGCGTATCGGCAAATGTGGAGAGCAACACCAGAGTCCCGGAGCCTGCCGCAGGTTCGCTCGATCCCATCTGATAAATGACGCCCTGCTGCGCGTTCACCAGCGGCGCCAGTTCGGAGAGCAGCATGCGGCCCACCGTGCCCAGGTCGCGCTGGCCCTGCAACATGCCGGTAAACCGCGCCAGGTTGGTCTTCAACCAGTCCTGCTCGGTGTTGCGGTCGGTGGTCAGACGCAGGTTGTCGATCATGGTGTTGAGGTTGTCTTTGAGCTCGGCCACCTCGCCGCGGGCTTCCACCTGAATCGACCGCGTAAGGTCGCCCTTGGTCACCGCGGTCGCCACTTCGGCAATGGCGCGCACCTGGTTGGTCAGGTTGTCGGCCAGCAGATTGACGTTGCCGGTAAGATCCTTCCAGGTTCCGGCAGCGCCGGGCACGTTGGCCTGGCCGCCGAGACGGCCTTCCACGCCGACTTCGCGGGCCACCGTGGTCACCTGATCGGCGAAGGTGGCCAGCGTGTCGGTCATATTGTTGATGGTCTCGGCCAGCGCGGCCACTTCGCCCTTGGCGTTCACCGTGAGCTTCTGAGTAAGTGCGCCGTTGGCGACCGCGGTCACCACCTTCACAATGCCGCGCACCTGCTCGGTCAGGTTGGCAGCCATCACGTTTACGTTGTCGGTCAAATCCTTCCAGGTTCCGGCCACGCCCGGCACCTGCGCCTGGCCGCCGAGCTTGCCTTCCGTTCCCACTTCGCGAGCCACGCGCGTCACTTCGGCGGCGAAGGCGTTGAGCTGGTCGACCATGGTGTTGACGGTGTCTTTGAGCTCCAGAATTTCGCCCTTCACGTCCACCGTGATCTTGCGCGAGAGGTCGCCGCGGGCAATGGCCGTGGTCACTTCAGCGATGTTGCGCACCTGCGCAGTCAGGTTGCCGGCCATAAAGTTGACCGAGTCGGTAAGGTCCTTCCACGTTCCCGCGACGCCGGGCACATTGGCCTGGCCGCCAAGACGGCCTTCCGATCCCACCTCGCGAGCCACGCGTGTCACCTCGGCAGCGAACGAGCGAAGCTGCTCGACCATGGTGTTCAGCGTTTCTTTGAGCTGCAGGATTTCGCCGCGCACATCGACGGTAATCTTGCGCGACAAATCGCCGTTGGCGATGGCCGTGGCCACCTCGGCGATGTTGCGCACCTGCGCGGTGAGGTTGCCGGCCATGAAGTTCACCGAATCGGTAAGATCCTTCCAGGTTCCGGCCACACCGGGCACCACGGCCTGACCGCCCAGCTTGCCGTCCGTGCCCACTTCGCGAGCCACGCGCGTCACCTCGCCGGCAAATGCGTTGAGCTGATCGACCATGGTGTTAATGGTGTTCTTGAGCTCGAGAATCTCGCCCTTCACGTCCACCGCGATCTTGCGCGACAAGTCGCCGCGCGCCACGGCGGTCGTCACTTCCGCAATGTTTCTCACCTGGCCTGTCAGGTTCGAGGCCATCGAGTTCACCGAGTCCGTAAGGTCCTTCCAGGTTCCGGCCACGCCAGGCACGTTGGCCTGGCCGCCAAGCTTGCCTTCCGTTCCCACCTCGCGCGCCACACGCGTCACTTCGCCGGCGAAGCGGTTGAGCTGATCGACCATGGTGTTGATGGTTTCTTTGAGCAACAGGATTTCGCCCGACACATTGACCGTGATCTTCTTCGATAAATCGCCGGTGGCGATCGCCGTGGAGACCTCAGCGATGTTGCGCACTTGCCCCGTGAGGTTCGAGGCCATGGAGTTCACGTTATCGGTAAGATCCTTCCAGGTTCCGGCCACGCCCGGCACCTGCGCCTGGCCGCCGAGCTTGCCATCGGTGCCGACTTCGCGCGCTACGCGCGTCACCTCGCCGGCGAAAGCGTTGAGCTGATCGACCATGGTATTTAGAGTGTCCTTCAGCTCGAGAATCTCGCCCTTCACGTCGACCGTAATCTTGCGCGACAAGTCGCCACGTGCAACGGCCGTGGCTACTTCGGCAATGTTTCTTACCTGGCCCGTCAGGTTCGAAGCCATGAAATTGACATTGTCGGTCAAATCTTTCCACGTTCCGCCGATGCCCTGCACCTGTGCCTGGCCGCCGAGCTTGCCTTCGGTTCCCACTTCACGCGCCACGCGCGTCACTTCGCCGGCGAAGGCATTGAGCTGGTCGACCATGGTGTTGATGGTGTTCTTGAGCTCGAGAATCTCGCCCTTCACGTCCACCGTGATCTTGCGCGACAAGTCGCCGCGAGCCACGGCGGTGGTGACTTCGGCAATGTTGCGGACCTGCGCCGTCAGGTTGCCGGCCATCGAGTTCACCGAATCGGTAAGGTCCTTCCAGGTTCCCGCGACGCCGGGCACGTTGGCCTGGCCGCCGAGACGCCCTTCCGTTCCCACCTCGCGGGCCACGCGCGTCACTTCGCCGGCGAACCGGTTCAGCTGATCGACCATGGTGTTCAGCGTTTCTTTGAGCTGCAGGATTTCGCCGCGCACGTCGACGGTGATCTTGCGCGAGAGGTCGCCGTTGGCGATGGCCGTTGCCACTTCAGCAATGTTGCGCACCTGGCCGGTCAGGTTGCCGGCCATGAAGTTGACGTTGTCGGTAAGGTCCTTCCAGGTTCCCGCCACGCCGGGCACGCTGGCCTGGCCGCCCAGCTTGCCTTCGGTGCCCACTTCGCGAGCCACGCGCGTCACTTCGCCGGCGAACGCGTTCAGCTGGTCGACCATGGTGTTGATGGTGTCTTTGAGCTCGAGGATTTCGCCCTTCACGTCCACCGTGATCTTGCGCGACAAGTCGCCGCGCGCCACGGCGGTCGTCACTTCGGCGATGTTGCGGACCTGCGCCGTCAGGTTGCCGGCCATGGCGTTCACTGAGTCGGTAAGATCCTTCCAGGTTCCGGCCACGCCGGGCACCACGGCCTGGCCGCCGAGCTTGCCGTCGGTGCCCACTTCGCGGGCCACGCGCGTCACCTCCGACGCGAACGAGCGCAACTGGTCGACCATGGTGTTCAGGGCTTCCTTGAGCTGCAGAATTTCGCCGCGCACGTCGACGGTGATTTTGCGGGAAAGGTCTCCGCTGGCCACGGCGGTAGCCACTTCGGCAATGTTTCTCACCTGACCGGTCAGGTTCGAGGCCATGGAGTTGACGGAATCGGTCAGATCCTTCCACGTGCCGGCCACGCCGGGCACCACGGCCTGGCCGCCGAGTTTGCCGTCGGTGCCCACCTCGCGGGCCACGCGCGTAACCTCAGCCGTAAACACGCCAAGCTGCTGAATCATGGTGTTGACGATGTTGGCGGAGCGTAGAAACTCGCCTTCGAGAGGGCGGCCGTCGACGTCCATCCGGACTGTTCGGGTCAAATTACCCTGGGCCACGGCGGCGATGGCGTGCGTTACTTCCGTGGTGGGGCGCAGCAGGTCCTCAACCAGCGTGTTAACAGAGACTTCCATCTCGTCCCAGGCACCGCGGCGTTGCTCCACGCGGATCCGTTCGCGAGTCTTGCCTTCTTTCCCGACCGCCTGGCCAACGCGCTTCAACTCCAGCGCCATCTGCTCGTTGGCCGACACAATTTCATTGAAGCTGTCGGCGATCTTGCCCGAAAGCCCCGTCCAGGTCACCGGAAGGCGCACACTAAAGTCGCCATCCTTCATGGTTTGAAGGCTTTGCAGAATGAGGGCCAGAAATTCCGGCGACGCCGCATCCAGAGCGCCATTCCCGTTCGTTCCATTGCCGTTGGGATGAAACTCCTGTCCTTTTTGGTCCACAGAGGGCTGCTGAACTGTTGCTTCCATGGAATGATCTCCTCGTAACCAACTTTGAAATAGAAAGGCGATGAAACTCCCAATTGCCGGTTACACACACGGCTATTCTTTGATCGGAAGTATGCGGCTGCAATAGTGATGCGGATCACACGGAAAGGGTTGTCCAGGGCCAAACAGGACGGGCGAACTACGGCTCCCTGACAAATTGGTGCGGAAGGCGGGACTTGAACCCGCAAGCCTTTTGGGCGCTAGCTCCTAAGGCTAGTGTGTTTGCCATTTCACCACTTCCGCACGGAGGCGGTTAACCTACCCCAAGTCTAGTGGGAAATCGATGCGCAAGGCAATGCGGGCTCAGGGGGCGTGCCTCTGCGCTAACGGCAGGAAAACTGAGCCACTCGCCGTGCGAAGATGGAGCTGAAAGCTGAGAGCTAACAGCTGAGGGCTGTCTTTTATGAAGCGCGTCCTACTCTCCTGGAGCAGCGGTAAAGACAGCGCATGGACCCTCCACGCCCTGCGCCGCGATCCGACGATCGAGCTCTGCGGGCTGCTCACTACGCTCAACTCTGAGTTCGATCGCGTGGCCATGCACGGCGTCCGCCGCACGGTCTTGGAAGCGCAGGCCGCAGCGGCTGGGCTCCCGCTCTGGACGGTCCCGTTGCCCTGGCCATGTTCCAACGAGATTTATGAGCAGCGCATGGCGGAGATTTGCCAACGCGCCGTCGACGAGGGCATCGATGCCGTGGCTTTCGGCGACCTTTTTCTTGAGGATGTGCGCGATTATCGTGAACGCAATCTCGCGCCCACTGGCCTTGAGCCGCTGTTTCCGCTTTGGAAGATTCCCACCGATGCGCTGGCCCACGAGATGATCGCCGGCGGCCTGCGCGCGCGCATTTCCTGCGTCGATACGGAGAAGCTGCCGGCCAGTTTTGCCGGACGCGAATTCGACAAAGAATTGTTGCGCGATTTTCCGCCCGGCATCGACCCGTGCGCCGAGCGCGGTGAGTTTCACACCTGCGTCTACGCCGGCCCTATGTTCGCGGCCCCGCTCGCGCTTGAGACCGGAGAGATCGTCACCCGCGAGCGCTTCGTCTTCGCCGACTTCCTGATTCCCACTCCGGAGGCTCGGCCAATCTCATAACGATATTGATGCGCCCACAGAAGTGCGCTCTCGCGCCAGTTGCGGCTCTCGAGCTATCGTGTCGTGAGCCAGCGTAACGGAGAGCGCGGTTTCGGCATGGTTCAGAATCTCCTTCTCGACTTCGTACATCGGGAGCGCCGGAATAACCGTCATGCAGCCGATCAGTTCGTTCAGCGCAAAGTAGGAATTCCGGCTGAAATGGAGGAACTCAAGCGGATATTCGGGCTTACGTGCAAGCGCCTCCGCCGGATCTGCATCGAGCAGGAAACTGATGTGCGGCCTGGGAACAAACTTTGCAATCGCGCGCGCGTACGTGCGCATCGCCGCATTTTTCAGGCTCAGATTCGCCAGCTCGTCGTAAATGAACCGGTCGAAGATGACGACATCGACGTTGGTCCTCCGAGCCTTCTTCATCGACGATCGAGTTGAAATGGCGTCGGCCAGGTAGAGGCAAAGCCGCAGCAAAGTCATCGGCCAGGAGCGAACATTCTTATCCCGCCGCGTGATCGGCGCCGCAGGAGATCCAACCCCGCGATCTCCTTTGAAAATCCGGTGCGAAGCTCCTTCGCGGATCCCCTTGAATCGCGCCACATTGTCCCAGAAAGTCACCAGCGAGTAGCGCAATCCAACCTGTTCGAGCTTGTCGCAGAATCGCCGGATCTGTGTGCTTTTGCCAGCGCCATCAATCCCGGAGAAGCTCACGAATTTGGTTCGCCTGTCTACGCGCATCCACCGTCACCGTCCAACTTCTGCCGGAAGCGAAATTTCTGCAGCGATCGAGGGAGCCATCAACGCGGCTGGCTCGGGGTCGCATGCGTCAACGCCACAACGGTTCCAATCGCGACGCCAGCCGCCACGACCACGGCAACACTGATCAGGAAAGTATGCACACGGCGCTGCTTTGCCGGCGCAATCGCCGCCCCACTCACTCTCGACCCTGAAATCCCCGTGCCATTCACCGCTGGAGCCGCGGCCGTGCCGACAGGTTGCGTAGTGCCATTCTGTTGTTGATCCTGACTGGGCTGTTGCTGATCCTGGCTCGGCTGCGGGTTACCGTTTTGTCCGTTCGTGCCGGGCGTGGACGATTGTGCAACTTCCGGCGCTGCAACTTCCGGCGCATCAGGGAGCGTAGACTCAGACTGCCCGGAAACTACGACGGGCTTCCCGTTCCCGCTGTCGGTTCCGGCTTGCTGCGCTCCACCTGAGGGCACACTCTGCGCCTGTTGCGCGGGAGCTGCCTCTTGCCAAGGTGCTGCAGCCGCTTTGGCAGTTGGCGCGGCCAGCAACAGCACCAGGCAACCACCAATCAGTCTCTTTGCCAGCCATCCAGCGATTCTCATGCTCATCGTTCGAATCCGTACCACTTTCTGCCTGGCAAGATGGCAACGATCTTGCTTCAGGCCGCGTTTTGAGAAACCTGACCATCCTCGTCCTGCGCATAATCGATCGCGCCCAACCCGGCGGAGTGCTGATGAAAGCTGTTTACCGCGTCGGCATTCGAAGCGAAGATCTGAAACAGGCGGTCCGCCCCGATCAACTTAAGCATGACCTGGGCCGACGGAGATACTGCTGCGAGCCTGGCGTCCCCATTACGTTTCATGGCTTCTTCCAGGCAGGACAGAAGCAAGTGAAGAGCCGGCTTGTCCATTTGACTTAACCCGGAGCAGTCAAGCACGAGGCCTGGGCGCTTATCGCTCATGCGATCCTGTATCCTGCGCAGGAAGCGCCGTCCCTGATCTTCGCTAGTTACTTCTGAAAGCTGCTCGACGGTTACTAATCGCCTGATCGCCATATAATGAGTCCTCCTCATTTATCTAACTTTTGATCTAACTCCGCGTTAAGTTTCTAACTCACCGTTAAGGTTGAACATCATTAGACTCAGCTAACCTCGTCAGCGAGCCTGTTGGCGATCCTCCCACCTGAGTGGGTTTTGGCGAATTTTGTGTCAGTTCGCTGTAATCGCCGAAGATGCGCTCCAGTTCCGCCTTGGGATCGCGAATCGCCCGCACCAATATGTGCTTTCCGTAGCGAATCAAGGTTGCAGGGTTCGTCTTATACCAACAGCATTCGGTCATTTGCGGCGAAAACCCGCACATAAATCGAAGTTTCGATAGTCTGGCTGGCGAGGATAGCAATGCCGCTACCAGCCTATGATTGCCATCTAGAACCGTAAGGGGCCCACGCTCGTTCATGCCGAGAAGGATCACGGTGCCGAATTTACCCTCTCCATGCGACAGTTGCTCTCCGAGGGCGGCCATCTTCGATAAAAACCGATCGTCAAGAGCGTGCTGGTTGGCGCGTAAACCCTCGGTGACGCGTACGACTGAATAATCGCCCCGGGCTAGCTTTCGCCATTGGGACCGCGGAAAAATTTTGATCAGGTCAAGCGCTTCTTCATTGACTTTCACCTCATGCCATTCGGTTTTGCTGGGCAGTTCCTCCCAGAGTGAACGACGCTTGGCGAGTAAAAGCGCGTGGCGTTTTGCAACTGCGTCCGCTTGGGGCTGACTGGGTTCGGATATAAGTCCGTGCGCCTTATTCAGGTCGCGAAAATCGGGATGGTTCAAGTCGCTGTTCAGGAATTCAGCAATCACTTCATTTTCCGTCACCGGCCGCAGCAGGCTGACCGGAAAGCGATCTGGCGCCGGCTGCAGAATCTTCGATGCCGCCAAAGCGTCAATTAGAAACGTGATTGCCACAACCACGAAAAGAGCCGACAGCACCGCCAATTGCACCATGATGACCTGGTGCAGCGATGAATGGAATTCGTAGATTCCCGCAATCATCATGCCGCTGAAAAACAGTTGAACCCAACTCGTGTTCGCAATCTTGTGCGCCATCTCGAACGTGATAACCACCGCGCTGATTGAATAGACGACAGTCTTAAGAGCGTAAAGCGCTGAAAGGTACGGAATGTCGTACTTTCCCGCGATTTGGAATCCTGGTCCGAGGATTGTCGTCCATAGAGCGGGGGGCGCAATCCACATGGCAAGGGCGACGAAGGAGCCAATACCCAGCACCAGCAAAAGCGGTGTGGCGATCACGCGCAGATCTTTTCGCTCCTCGGCGCGAGTGCCCGCCACAATCGGGAATGTGGAATTAACGACGGCCGCGGAAAGAACGAAGATCACGCGGCCGACAAGTCCGACGGCCGCGTAAAGGCCAGCCTCCTGCGCCGGGAAGATGTGCTTCACCACCACGAGGTCGCAATTGTTGATGATCATCTGGCCGGAGTAGAAGAGCAACGCCTGGGTTATTTCACGAATGCCCTCCCGAAAGCGAAGCGGATTTGGCGCCGGAAGCGGCATCCGTTGTGTCATGGCAAAATAGGAGACCGCCATCGCCACAGCATTTGCCGCGACAACTCCTTGGACGCCGTAGCCAGTTAGAACAAGAAGGTACGATCCTCCGAGCCGGACTGCCCCTTCGATCACAAGACTCATGGCCAGGCGATGGAATCTGTAACTGCCCTGATCGTAGCCGCGGCGGGCTCCCAAAGGGATATAGAAACCAGCGGCAATTGCAAGCATTGCAATGAGACTGGATGATGGCAGATTGAGATAATCCGCAATTCCCTGCCGAAAAAGAAACAGCACCAGCGCCACGGAGATCCCGCATCCGATCGCACTGCGATGGAACGATCGATAGACCTCCGCCTTGGTCTCTGCGGAGGTCTGCTGCGCCACCATCTTCGCAGCCACGATTTGAAATGCGAACGAAACGGCGGAGAGAAGCACGAGCAGCGAGTAAACGACCGTGGCATGGCCGAAACTCTTGGGGCCCAGATACCATCCAATGACGATGTTGTAGGCCAGGCTGAGGATGGTCGCAAGGCCCGAGCCGCTCAGCAATACCATGGTTCCCGAGACAATTCGGGACTGTAATGTTCTTAGCCATTTAGATAGACCATTCACCGCGCTGCTGGCCCGTTCGCGCGCCAGGAAGGGTATTGAAGCGAGCAGGCACACCGTAATACCTAATCCGATGCCAAAAAGCACATTCTGGCTGCTCGGCGTGAATGCTCGCCCCCGGAAGTTTGTGCGTGGCCCACGACAACCCCCGCGATCATCCCGTGCTTCTAAACAATTGAGACCATGTTGCATCGCATATGCGCCACATTACTGCTTCTTTTACTGCACGGGTGTTCCAATCCCGGCGTGGGCCAAATGGCGCCTCTGAAGTACCGCGCGGTCGGCAACTCGCCTGAAGTCCTTGCGGTGTACGAGGCGTGGTTCGGGCATCCCGCCCATATCTCGGTGAATTACAACTCCCACGATCCGGCGGTGATCAAGAATCAGATTCGCCATGCCCAGGCCATGGGAATCTCGGGATTCGTCGTGGATTGGTACGGTGACCGCGAGCCGTTTATCGATCAGAGCTACGCGCTGATGCAGAAGTTGGCCGCCAAAAACAAATTTCACATCGCCATGATGTACGACGAGTCCAATGAGACTGTCGGAGCGACGGACGAAGCGATCGCGGATTTCAAGATGTTCCACGACGCTTATCTATCTCCCGACTCACCCGGCCACGAAGCCTACCTGACTTACGAAGGCCGGCCTGTCATTTTCATTTTTCCCAAGGGATTGCACACCGACTGGAGCAAGGTTCGCGCCTCTGTCAGCTCCTGGAACCCTGCGCCGCTGCTTATTTATGAGGCGCCTGCCGGGCCGGATGCCAATGCGTTCGATGGCTTTTATCCCTGGTTCTACATCGGTCCCAAAGGTTGGGCTGCGGACGGCGGCAATTGGGGGGAAGATTCCCTGACGAGTTTTTACCAAACGATGCGCGATAAATATCCCGACAAGATCATCGTGGGCGGCGCATGGGCGCAATTCAACGACAGTAAGGCGTCCTGGGGGCTCAATCGTCAAATTGCAGCGCGCTGCGGCCAAACGTTTCAAGACACGTTCAATTTCTGGCGCAGAGTATTTCCAGCCGATCAGCCGATTCCGTTCATGTTGATTGAGACGTGGAACGACTATGAAGAGGGATCTGCGGTCGAGCCGGGACTTCCCACTTGCAAGGTTCCGGCCGCGATCAATAGCGCAAAAAATTCCAGCCCCAGCTCTACGGGATCACCCCAGTGATCTTGCTGTCCTGCACGAGGCGGGGTGTCGATCGCAGCTCGGGATATAAGCGAAGGTTTCACTCGCGGCGCATGGACGCTGGAACTGGTCGGATGAGTCCTCGGAGCCCATTGGAAAGCATCCATCAGGACCAGACTCTCCGATTTTACAAGGCTATTGCGGCACCGTTCGACTTCGCTCAGGGCAGGCGAGAAGTCGTGCCTATTCCGGCGCTACTCATGCAACCAGTTCTATGCAGCGAAGCTATTTGGCTTACCCGAATAGCCGTCGGGCTGAACTGCGTAACTCCCGTTATGGATGGAAATGGCGCCGGATTGTGCTGACAGTTCGGCAGGAGCGCGGTGAACTTGACTGATGAGCGACAGCGGACGAGCGCGCACCTGATCAAATATGCGGATGATGTATTCGCCCAACACGCCCATCGTTAAAAGCATGAGGCCGCCCATGAGGAATACTGCGCCTCCGACACCAAAGGCTGCCGATCTTATCGGACTCGAGGAAATCAACGCCCCCAGGCCAAGCAGGAAAGCCACGCAGGTTGCCAAGCCGCATAGCACCAAGCTCAGCCGAATCGGCTTGTAGCTGAAGCTCATAATCGCGTCTGTGGCGTACTTGATCCGGCTCATGAACGACCATTTGCCGTCGCCGCTAAGCCGATCCTGCCGGTCATAGTAAACAATGGTGGTGCGATATCCGACCCACGCTCGCAATCCGGGCAGGTACGGGTTCTTCTCGCCCATCGTCGAGGATGGAGTCAACCGCTTTCCGATCCATAAGCCCGTACAGACCGGCATTGAGCGGCAGCGGATAATCGGAGATGGACTCCCATTACGCGATAAAAGAGAGGGAAGAGGAGGGCCAGAATCCTGCGCTTCTCCTGACGGCTTCTGCGAACAGCTGCCACAACCTCGGCACCGCCTCGCCACGCGTCAATGAGCTGCGGCAGAACCTCCGGGGGATCCTGAAAATCGGCGTCCATGAGGATCACGGCCCGCCCACTTGCGGTGCGGAGGCCGGCGAAGATCGCCCCCACCTGGCCCCAATTGCGAGAAAGCTCCACCACCACGACATGGGGATCGAGCGCATGCAGTCTCTTCAAAAGTTCGAGGGTCGAATCGGTCGAACCATCGTCGACATACACAACTTCCCAATCCTCGGCGATGCCCTCGTAAGGCGCTCGATACCGCCTCATGAAACTGGACGATGAGTTCCTCTTCGTTATAGACGGGAACAACTATGGAAACCATTCTCGACTCCTCAATATCGGCTGTAAGGGAGATATCTCGTGCTTTGCATAAAATCGTCTCCAGCCGACTAATTTCAATTACTATCCTGCGACTGTCAATCTTAACTGACGTTCTATTTGGAATCTGCCTGCATTACCCTTACTTTCCATCGAACTTCAGCGGGAGTTAAGACAACAATGTAGCGCGCGCTGGCCGGCACGGTTGATACCGGCTTGTCATGATCGAAAACCTGCACGTCATACTCAGCGTCGTCAATCAACTCGATAGATAGCCCTTCCGGTGAGTAGAAGAGAAACTGAATATGGTGGGCGCGATCCTGATAACGAGTATGGATTCCTGCCTTTGCCTGTTCGTCAATCGCATCCGCCAGCTTGTCCCTTGCCGTGCCAATAAAGTCCTCGTCAAGAAGGTTCGGCTGGTCTTGCTGAAACGCCTCGTTCATTCCCTGCCAGGACTCAAGATAATCGCGGATCGCAGCGGCTTTGGTCTGATCTTCCAAAGGCCGCGGGCCCTTGAGTTGGGAAGTGTCGACAGTAACCTCAGGCTGAGCGGCAACCATGCCAGACGCCAGGATGATGCTCGCGCATACCAATGCGGAATGCCTCAACATGGTCACTTCCCCCACCGGATCTGATTGCCCAAAATGACTCCACTCGCCACGGTGAAGGTTGCTCCGTCGTGGGCGGGCATCTTAACTTCTGCAATGTCGCGCTTGAGAGGTACATCCACCGTGGATTGACCGCCCGGGTAGGTCTCCGTGAACGTAACAATGGTTCCATCCGGCACCGCGTTTCCGCTGCAGTCGCGCACCGGAGCGGTCTGGAGATCGAGCTCCTGCCCCGAAGGTTGGGCGCTCATCTTCAGATCGCAGGGATCGCCCGGAACCTGGCGAATGATGCTGGTGCTCGATACGTCGCCGGCTCGCGCCACGAACTTGCTGCTGCCTTGCTGGCTCGTCGAGTCCATCTCTGTCCAGGCTGCTCCGGCACGTGTACTCAGCCACTTGCTTCTGCATGGCGCCGGAAGGACTGGATAACTCAAAGGACACCGAGATTGGAGTGGTAATCAAGTTGTGATAGACATCGAAAACGTAAACCGCGCCAGTAATACCATCGTGCAAACCGACGGGAAGGCGCGACGGCTTGGCAAGAAAGCTCAAGCTAGCGGGGGTGTTGACGGGCGTTACATCGAATGATCCGGTGCTTGTGCCGCTGCCTTGTGTGAGGATGACGATGTAATGGCCGGCATTATAGACCGATCCCGCGGGGAAGTAAGTTGAAGTCCCCAACTGCACCGTCCGTTTCAGCACCTGGCTCGGACCAACAATGTACAAAGTCGCTTCTCCGCTTCCGGCGTTCTGAATTGAGAACGCGCTTCCTGCTTCGATGCTCTTGGGCAAGCTGAGGGTTGTCCTGTGCGTGCGCCGCCTGCATCGCAGCCAGGATCAACATTCCGAGCATGAATGTGAGAGCCGGTTTCACAGCGACCCTCCAAAGCTGAAAGTCGAAACCACGGTGCGCTCGCTGCTGACGTTTTTCGCGACGTCCTCGGGGATCGGAATATTGAATGCAACCGGAGTCAGCGGCAACAGCGCACTGTCTACGTACTGGTCCGCGACCCATACCAACTGTCCGGTTTTGTCGTAAAGAGTTCCTATCACGTGCGCTACGTTCACCACTTGTCCGCTCTGATTGACCAATTGCCCAGTCAATGTTGCATTCGGCGCCGGATTGAATTTTTGATTATCAATCTCGATGACGGGATCGGCTGACGCTGGCACCAGGATGGCGAATGGTTTCATGTTGATGCTGTCGACGTCAGACAGCTGCGCGTCGGGAAACTGGATGAGAAATGGAGTGACCTGTTTTGGCAATAGAACGTGAGAGATCATGTCAAAGGAGCCTTCGGTCGCAATCGCCGATTTGTCCTTTGCCTGCAAGGTCGCCGTCACAGATACGTACGCGGGCACCACGTCATCGTTCAGCAGTTCTCCCATCACCAGGACGCCGTCGGCGCGCTGCACGGGATGCATGTCGACGATGCGGACCGATGGCGCATCCACGTCCTGCGCTCCCCAGTCGTCTCCGGCGCCGCGGTAGATCACATCCCAGCGAAGATAATTGACGGGAATCACCTGCGGGGGAACTGTGGGCTGCTTGGTGATCGGCCAGTTCACATTCCAGTGATCCCCATTTTTCACCACCTGCAAATCGCGCGTGTCCACCGCAGTGCCAACCACCGTGGCCCAATCCAGCTCCAGACGGACATCGGCCTCATTTTCCGATGCGTGGAGCGGCCAGCGTTCGAAGTGATCCAGCGTCGAATAGGTGCGCAGATTGGTTGTGTATCCGCCTAGATCCAGTTCAAATTCCTGCTCCGTAAATTGGGCTCTATTGTTGAAGCTGTCGTAGGCCCTTTGCCAGTTCTGGGCTTCAATCTCCTGGCCCAGATTCTGCACGGCCTCTTCGGGAGTCGAAGATGAAGTAAGCAGCGCTTTTTGGATAATAAAGGAGCGCGCAGCCTCCACCGGCCACACGCATCCGATCACAATCAGAAGCACAGTTGCAACGGCCAGGGAAAGCGCGAGTAATCCACCCTTTTTCACGACGCCACCCTCCGAGTGCGCACTTCCTCGTCGGCCGACCGTATATTCTGCCTCAGCCCGTCTCCCGCCGTTTTCTTTCCGGGATCAGGAAGACCAGAATGGCCAGGACGCTGCTTCCAAATGGAAAAATGCCCCACATCACGCCCTGCCAGTGCGGAGTTCTCTGCGCCACGTTTACCGGCGTGGCCGGCGGCACGCCATCTTTGGTCCACACCGTGATGGTCTTGTCATCGAGATAGTCGACCGGCCGCCAACCCGCAAACGACAACAGCGGGTCGTAGTAGGGATCGTTCGAGAAAATCCATTTCAAGCCGTATTTGTCAGCGTGCATCATGATGGCGCGAAGAGATTCAAGACCTGCCGTGCCGAAAGTACTTTGCCTGAGTGAGCGAGGCGCCGCCGTATTGAGTCAGTTCTGGCAGCAGGCGTCCGGTATACCACTCGCCATCGACGCTGCTTGCATCTGTCAGCACCGCCAGTTTCGAAATACTGTTGCCGAATCCGAGAGTGAAGTACCGGTATTGATCGTGGCCGCCGCGATTAAGCCAATCAGCCACGACGTCGACGTTGACATCCCGTGCATTCGTGATTCGATAAGTGCCCCACGCTACTCCCATTCCGCAGGTGCATGTGGCCGCAATCGCGAGGAAAGCGACGGCCCAGAAGCGATATCTGTCGACGAGCTCCACGGTCAGCAATCCGACAAACGGAAGCGCGAGCAAGCCCGCCCAATAACTGAAGCGCTCCATGGTGAGCACCTCGAACGCATGCCCCAGCAGCCAGTGTCCGAGTGGCGTCGTTCCTCCCAGGCCGAGGATAAATGTCACCCAGAACCCAATCAGCAGCGGACGAAGCCGAACTACGCTCGCGCCGCGCATGAAGATGAACGGAATGGCCAGGATTAAAGCTCCGTAGGGAAGAATGAAGTAATTGAGGCCCCACTCGGGGCTGAGAATGAAATTCGCGCGGCTGGCATGGGGAATCGTGGTCTGGTTGATCGGGTGATGAAGCAGCGAGAGCCAGAACGGAAGCAGCACGACTGCAAGCGCCACGCTCACCACGAATACGATCACGACCGATGCGGCCGAGAACAGACCCCGCTGAAATCGGCTTGCCATCGCGGCGGCGATCAATCAAAGCAAGCGCCACAACCGGCAATGCAAAAATAAAAGACCCGAACAAAAGCGTCAGATGGTGGCCGGCCGCCGCTGCAATAAAAAGCACACTGGCCTTGAGAAAAGCCCGTCCACTGGCCATGCCGCATCCACTCGTAAAGATAGGGGAGCGCGATCAGATAGAGCGGCGCAGCGGTCGTCGTCGGCAACTGCCCGGCGTTGTAAACCAGAAAACTCTCAGAGCCGAGAAAGACGCTTGCCAACGCTGCAATCGAGGCCGCGCGCGGATTGACCCAGAGCAGCGAAAACCGGTAAACGCCCACGACGAGAAGCAAAATGGCAATCAGTTGCACGGCCATGTAGGCCAGTTCCAATCCCATGATCCGCGAAAGCACTGCGATCCAATAATGCGGCATCGGAGGATACGTGGTTTGGCTAAAGCCCGCAAACCATTTCGTATTCCACGGATCGAACCAGTGGTGAACATAATGCGAGGAAAAGAAGATGTGGAAGTTCGTGTCGTAGGACTGCAGCGGCAACTTCATCAGGAGCAGCGGAAGATGAACCGCCAACGCAGCCATGAAGGCCACGGTGAGCGGTATCGGCCGCGACAAACATTCAATGGGCTCAGATTTCTGCACAATTGGCTCTCGAAGGACGTTTAACGCAAGGCATTAAGTCAAGCATCAGCCGTGATGCGGTGTTTCACGGCAAACCCTTATCTCGAAAGAGATAAGTCTGGAAGCTAAATCCATTCAACCTCTTCGATTAGCAAATGTGTAGCTGAGGTTGCTTCTACGCAGTTTTATTTCATGTCCTTGTATGCGTGGCAGTTGAGCCTGATGGGGGAGAAAACGGGCAACAGCATCAATTTTGCAGGCATCAAAGTGAGCAATTGAATTCTGGGATGTGGTGACTCGCCTTGCTTGCTAGACTTGGACCTTTGAAGGTCGCATTCGTATGCGTCTCCGCCGCATTTGCCTGCGTCGTTCGCGCGCAGACCTATCAGGTTGGGCCCGGTGCTTCCAGCGGATCTCCCTCGCAGAACAGTTCTCCAGAAAAACCATCCGCAGTCGCAGGGCCAGAACCTGGGATGGGGCTCAAACATTCAAAACGCGCGTCTCGGCCGCGCCGCAGAAACGGCCCTGAAGCACGGCGATCATGCGCTTGCGTTGGATTACGCACAGCGTGCCGTTCACGCCGCGCCCAACGATCCGCAGCTGTGGTTTATGCTCGGCTACGCGGCGCGGCTGGACGGCAAGTATCAGCAAGCACTGGACGGCTATTCTCACGGCCTTCATCTCGATCCGTCATCGCTCGATGGGCAATCGGGACTGGCCCAGGTTTACAGCTTGATGGGCCGGACTGACGAGGCCGAGCGCATTCTCAAACAGGTGGTTGCGACCAGTCCCGACCGCACCGGCGATCTTGCGATGCTCGGAGAAATGTCCATGCGATCGAAGGACTACGCCGGCGCAATCGATTGGCTGGACCGTGCTGAAAAAGTGCACCCCGACGCGCGCACTGAGTTGCTGCTGTCGCTCTCCTATCAGCAGACGAAGCAGACGGACCTGGCGAACCGTTATCTCGAGCTTGCCGAGCATCGTGCGCCAAACAACCCCGAAATTCAGCGCGCCATGGCCGGTTTCTATCGCGACACCGGTAACTTTGTGCGAGCGATCGCGGTGCTGCAATCGATTCGCAATCCGAAATCCGATGTGACCGCGGAACTGGCTTACACCTATCAACTTGACGGAAAACCTTCAGAGTCAGCCCGGCTCTTTGCGCGGGCGGCCAATGAGGAGCCGAAGGATCTGACATTGCAACTTTCGGCAGCGCAGGCCGAAATTGGCACCGGCTCCATCGCTGAAGCAAATTCGTTTCTGAAACGCGCCACAGCGCTTGATGCCAACAATTACCGGCTGCACGCGCTCCAGGGCGAGCTTGCAGAAATCGAGGATCGCGATCGCGAGGCGCTTCAGGATTTCACGGCGGCTTTGGCGAGCTTGCCCGAGCATCCAGCCGAGGGGCGGCTTTACGGCATCCAACTGCGCATGGATTTAGTAGCTCTTGATCGCAGCCTGGAGGATGAAGCAGACGCGCGCAGTCAGCTCGCGACGGCGCAGGCCGAAATCGGCGCACTGGATGGCTTCGGCCCCGATAGAGAAGAATTCCTGCGCCTGCGATCGTCCATCAAGCTCGCTGCAGACGATCCCGAGGGTGCGCTCGCCGACGTCAAAGAGGCTCTCGCCATCAATCACGATCGCGGAAATTTGCAGCTTGACGGCGACATTCTGATGAAACTCGGCCGTACCGACGAGGCAATTGCAGTCTATAAGCAGGTTCTGGCCGGCGATCCGGATAATCGCCTGGCGCTGACTTCTCTGGGTTATGCTTCGCGCGCGGCGGGTCAGGATGAGGAGGCGGAAAAGTATTTTGAGCATTTGGCAAAAATCGACCCTTCGTCTCATGTCGCCTATCTTGCCCTCGGCGATCTCTTCACGGCGCGCCGGGAATTCACCAAAGCGCAGGCGTCCTATAACAAGGGATATGAGCTGGATCCGCACAATGCCATGGTTGTGGCGGGTGGCGTCAACGCGGGAATCGAGGCACATAACCTTCCCCTGGCCGGCCAGTGGATGAGCCGGATCACTGAATCGATGAAAGACGAGCCTAAGATTTTGCGCGAGACGGAGCGATATCTCCGCCTGACCGACAAATACCAGGAATCGGAAGATGTGGCTCAAAAAGCCATCAAAGCGCTGCCTGACGATCGCGAAGTAGTCGTCTATCTCGGGTATGATCAACTTCTTCTGAAACAGTACGACGATGTTCTGGCACTCACGTCGAAGTACTGGAATATTTTGCCTAAAGAGCCCGATATTCCTCTGCTCGCGGGCTACGTCCACAAAAGCCGTGGACTCGATGAGCAGGCGGTTGCCGACTTTACTGAGACCATCAAGCGGAGTCCGAATGCGGTCACGGCCTATGTGAATCGCGCGTGGGTGTTGAACGATCTTCATCAGCCCCAGTTGGCGGCAGCAGATTTCGAGGCCGCGCTCACGCGAGAGCCGAACGACGGTGAGGCGCACCTGGGACTCGCTTACGCAGATCTGGGATTGCGTAAGCCGGATGCAGCGCTCAGGCAGGCCAGCCTGGCAGAACGGGAATCTGGGCGATTCACTTGGTCTGCATGTAATCCGAGCCACTGCCTACGGTCGCATGGACATGCTCACGATGGCCGCCCGCGAATATCAAGCGGCATTGAAGTTTGCTCCCAACGACGGCGCACTTCACATCGGCTTGGGCAATACGTACTTTGCAGAGCGTCGTTACCACGATGCAATCGGCGAATTGGAAGTTGCGGAGAAGTACTCTCCGGATAATCCCGAGATCTACGCCTGGCTCGCCCGCTCCTATGCGAGCCTCCAGGACCGGGAGAAAACATATCTCAACGTGCGCCTGGCGGAGCAACACGCTCTGTCACAGCCCGTGCGGACGGGCCAACGGGGACCCGACCATATAGACGATCACGGATCAGAAATGAGTGAAATCCTGATCTCGACCGGCGAGGCTCTGAGTACGCTTGGCGATCAGAACGCCGCAATGGACAGGTTTCAGAAGGCGCTCGTCGCGGCCGGCAGCGATCGCATCAGTGTGCGGCTGGCCATCGCCGAGATTATGACCGAGCGCGGACATCAAGACGATGCCGAGCGGCAGATTGCGTTGGGATGGATGGAAGCCGAGGCCGGAGACACGGTGCCCCCGAGCGGACCGCAGTACGTTGAAGCCGCAAATCTGCTCAGTTCCATGCATCAATACGACCTTTCGGAGGATTATCTCGCACGCGCAAAGGCAGCGGGCGCGTCGGACGCCGAGGTACGCATTGCTCTGGCCAATGACGATCTTGCTTTGGGCGAAACAGTCAAAGCCAAGGCCGAGCTGGCGGCGATCAGCGATCCGGCGGACGAAGCGCAGAACTATCAGTACCTGCTGGCCGAAGCCAACATGTACAGCCAGGAACATCAGAACCCGCAGGCGCTCACCGCTTTTGCCCAGGCGACGAACGGGGCAGGCGACGACCAAACCGCCGAACAAGCAATGCTGGCAACCGGGGCCAACGAGGGCATGAGAATCAATCCGCATTTGAGTGTGCTCTCGGATGCATCCGTCGAGCCCATCTTCGAAGATTCGACGGTTTACGTCCTTGACTCTAAAACGCTCGCGACATTTGCTGTTCCCGCCTCCGACACTGCCCAGTTGCCGCCGCCGCGCTCGTCGATCCAAACCATGTGGACCGATGCGTTCCATCTCCATTTTCCTGCCACCACTGCGCTGGCGCCGGGCGGATTCTTTCAATTGCGCAATGCCCGGGGCTTGATTTCAGTGCCGGCAACGAACGCGGTTATCGACCGCAATACCACTGATTCCACATTCAATTTCTCGCTGAATCCAACGATTCACATCGGCGACAACGTGCTGACATTCAATACCGGATCTCAGGAGACCGTACGGCGCGACTCCAAGGATCCGTACGACATGGATCAGAATCTCTTCCGCGTTTACAGCTATCTGTCGACAAGCTCGTTTTTTAACGTGATCTCAGCCACCGGGTTTTTGATGCGTGAAGCCGGACCTTTCACTGAGAGCGGACAATACTCGCGCGAACTTGCCGCGAAGGTCGACTTTCGTGTGGGTGCGCCCTGGGGAAAGACGGCGCTGCTTACCGGCTGGGGAGCCGACGATCTGTTGTTCAAGAAACGCGTACATTGAATATTACTTCACATCCTCTTACGCCGGTATTGACCACAGGTTCTCGCAGCGGCTTGACATCAAAGCCCTGGCCGAGGATGTGCGCGCCTGGCGGATCTATCAAAATCGCTGGGGCATTTCGCAGAATCTGCGCCCCGCAGGGAGCGTCGATTTCGTCCCCAAGCGCAACTGGGATCTCCAGTTTTCAAGCGCCTACTCCAACGTCAGAGGGTTTCACCTTTACGACGCAACGGAGAACGGAGTTTCCATCTCCTATTCGCGGTCGTTGCGCCGCATGTTCAATGACAACTCCACGCCGGTCACGCTGCAATATCCTATTCGCTTTTCCGCGGGAATTCAGCAGGAAACTTTCTTGAATTTCCCGGGCGCGCAGAACCAAACATTTAGACCCTATGCAGAGATCACTATTTTTTAGAGGCAAAAACTATGAAAATATGCTTAGTTGCGGCGTTTCCGCCTAGCGGACGCCAGTTAAATGAGTACGCATTTCACATTGCCAAAGAGCTCCGTCGCCGGCGCGATGTGGAGCTGACAATTCTCGCCGACGAACTGACCGGTTATGATTTCGTAACCGATAAGACCGGCAAGCAAATCGCGGTGCACGAGCAACCGGAATTGCCGGGATTTAACGTGATCCGCTGCTGGAAGTTCGGTAGTCTGGACAATCCGGCCCGGCTGTTAAACGCTATCCGGCGATTGAATCCAGATGTGGTCTGGTACAACCTTGTCTTCTCCACCTTCGCGACAACGGAGAACCCACTGGCCGCATTCGCAGGCCTGTCAGCGCCGGCGCTGACTCGCGCCGCCGGCTTTTACACACATATCACGCTGCATCACATCCTTGAGCACGTCGACTTCTCCGCCGCTGGAGTGCGCCGGGAACGCCTGTTCCGCATGGGAACTTATATGGCAACCAAGGCGCTGCTCAAGGCGGATTCTGTTTCTGTGCTGCTTCCCTGCTATCACCAAACGCTGGCGAAAAAGTATTCTGCCGAGAACGTGTTGCTGGGCACGCACGGAATATTTGCCTCGGTGCCGGTACCCCCGGACTTTAGCCGGCGCGGAAATCCGGACCAACGCATTTTGGCGATTGGACATTGGGGAACCTATAAACGGCTCGAGACCCTGATGCAAGCCTTTCCGCTGGTCTTGAAGAAGGCTCCCCGCGCAAGGCTGATTGTTGCGGGCTCCAATCATTACTCCAGGCCAGGATACTGGGAATCGATTCGCGCAGCGCAGCCGCCTCAGCTTCCCATTGAATTTCGGGGATACGTTCCCGAAGAGGACATCGCGGAGCTATATCAGACAACTTCCGTCGTGGTGCTGCCCTACGATTCTGCCACTGGATCGAGCGGGCCGGCCCACCAGGCTTGTGAATTCGGAGTTCCGCTTGTCAGCGCGGGAATTCCCGATTTTCATGCCATGGCCGAAAACGAGAATATGGCGATCCGCTTTTATAACACCGGTGACCCCAACCATCTCGCCGACCAGCTCGTTTCCATTTTGCAATCTCCGAAGTTGGAACAGGAGATGGCGCTGCAGAACTTCGCCGCCGGGTTGGATATGACCATGTCCCACGTTGCGGCAAATTATCTTCGCTGGTTCGAGTTAAATCAGTGCAAGAAGAGATTGCGTAATATCAGGAGCCTTTTCAGGCCTCGATTCGCGCTAAGCGAAGCGCCCGAGCGCAGCTCACTGTAGCTTTCGGCGCGCGCGAAGCGGCAATTTTCTGGTTATTCCGGGAGATTCCGGGGCAAGCGAAGGAGTAATTGAGATGCTGAAATACAGCTGTTTGAATTCTCCATACCGAACAACCCGCCTAACTTTTCAACGCATCGTAATGAAGTGACGACAAGAGTAGTGGGCGAGATCTTCGCGCTAAGTTATTGATTGTTCCACCAGCATTTCATTGATTATTTTGAACCTCTCTAGACCCGGGTGACCGACCGATAACTACTTTCCGTCTGCAGGGACCTAAATGCGAGTTTGCCTAATTACAACGTTTCCTCCCAGCCGGCATCATCTCAGTGAATACGGCTTTCATCTTGCCGATGAACTTCGCCGTCAGAATATCGATTTCACAATTCTTGGTGACGATGTATGCGGCAAGGGAGCCTGACTCAACCGGAATTGCCGGGCTTTACGGTTCGCCGCTGTTGGCGCGTGGGTGCCGTGGGCAATGCCCTGCGTATTCTGACTGCGGTGCGCGAAATTCGGCCAGACATCGTTTGGTTCAACCTTGTGTATTCGACATTTGGCACGAACCCGATCGCAGCATTTGCAGGACTCTGCATACCCGAACTTGTACGCGCCGCCGGTTTCAAGACGCATGTCACGTTGCACCACCTGATGGATCTCTGCGACTTGCGTCATGCGGACATTTCCTTTCCTCGTGTTTATCGCTTTGCCGGCTCCTTCGCGACGCGGATGCTCCTGCGCGCCGACTCCGTGTCTGTGCTGCTTGAACGTTACCAGCGCATTCTCGAGCAGGAGTACGGCGCCAAGAATATTGGCGTTCGCCCGCACGGAACCCTAGGCACGCCGCATCCGCCGGATTTGGCATCGCGTCCAGCAAACGAATTTCGCATGCTGGCCTTCGGTAAGTGGGGCCGCTACAAGCGCCTCGAGACGCCGCTCGAGGCCCTTTCCGCAGTGCTTGCCGCAGTACCCAATGCTTCACTGCTTATTGCCGGATGCGATCATCCGAATCGCCCGGGCTATCTGGCTGCTCTCAAGGAGAAGTGGGGCAATCATCCCCAGATCAAGTTTCTTGGCTATCTGGATGAAGACCAACTCGACGAGGTCTTTCGCACGGCGCACGTTGCGGTCATGCCCTATCTTTCTTCCGGCGGACCGAGTGGAGTGGCTCACATCGCGGCTCGCTTCGGCCTGCCGATAGTAGCTGCCGAAGTAGACGATTTTGTGCGCCTGGCGGAAGAGGAAGGTCTCGCGATCGATACATATAAGCCGGGCAACTCGGTCGACCTGGCCTCGCGCCTGATTGCACTCGCTCACGATCCTGCCCGCCAGGCGCGCATGGCCGAGCAGAACTATCAGGTCGCCGTGCAGTCGACAATGCCGCGCATCGTCGCATCGTACGTAGCAGAATTCAAGCGTTTGCTCGACGAATCAAAGCAACTTCCCACCGCGCCGGAAGGCGAGGCAACTGCAGCGTACCGGGATTTCCATCATGGCACTTCACGAGCGGGTACGGGAAAGGAAGACGGGCTAGTCAGGCGATCTCCCAGTCCCCAGATCTGCCAAGTTCAACTTCCAGGAGTGTCCATGTCGCGACATAGTTTCAGCTTTGTGATTCCCGCTTACAACGAAGCAACTCGACTTGCACCTACGCTGAGTGCGATCGCCGATCTTTCGGCTTCTCATCTCGGCGAGTGCGAGATCATCGTTGTTGACGATGGATCAACGGACGCTACCGCAGACATCGCTCGTGCTTTTCAGGCCCCCCATTGCCGCGTCTGCGTATTGTGCCTTCCGCACCGGGGCAAGGGAGCCGCTATCCGTCACGGTGTAAGCGTCGCGACCGGCGAAATTGTCATCCTTTGCGATGCGGATCTGCAAGATTCGGTCCGCGAAGTTCTCTCTCTTCTCGTGGCCTTGAAAAAGGGGCAGACATAGCCATCGGATCGCGATGGCTTGCCCCTTTCGAATCTCGTTGCGCGCAGCCGTTCCATCGGCGCGTCGCGAGCCGAATCTTTAATTTGGTCGCAGGTCACGTCCTTGCGCTGCCTTTTAGAGACACACAGTGTGGCTTGAAAACGCTCACGCTCGACGCTGCCACTCGCATATTTCCGCTGCTGAATCTGGATGGTTGGGGATACGATAGCGAGTTAATCCACGTCGCGCTTACGCGCAGTCTGCGCGTTGAGGAAGTCGATTTGCGCCTGGTGCATGATTACAGCAATTCTCATTTTCGCCCACTTGCTGATGGCTGTGCCACATTGTTGGAGTTGTTTGAGATTCGTTGGAACGATCTTCGCGGCGCTTACGGACGTCCCGCCCTTGGCCCCATTTCTTTCCGAGGAAACTGCTAAGCTCGGCCTGAACTTCTTCCAGGAGAGCACATCGCCGGAGCCATTGGAAGTACCCGCCAATTCACCTCGCGACGATTTGGCGGCGTGACTCGCGCCAATCTGCCCGGTCGCCGTGTCGCGAGCCACGAGCGTAGTCGGTGAGCAAGCCCCACCTTGTGATGTTCGAGGAACGCGGCAGATAATTGGCGAGGTTCGGCCAGAATCGCTAACCCAAAATCCCCAGCGCAAAATTTCCAATCCAATCGCCAGCATTGACAACAAGAATGGTCATGGGTTCGGTGCGGACACACCCTGCGCCTTCCGCACGGAAGCGCGCGGCGCGCCGCGCGCTTTGAGGGGTCCGAGCCCATCGCGCCAGCCCTCGATCAGGGCAATTGATTCACATAACAGGCGCCGCTGGTCGTTTGTGCGGGCGGCGTAGGGCGGAGTCGTCCATGGCGGCGAGGTGAAATTGAAGAACTCCGTCATATCCGGCTGCGCTGCATCGCGCTTGGTGAGAGCCGGCAGATTGAACCGCGTCTCAATCAACTTGAGAATTGCCGTGGTATCGGCAACGGTGTGGTCCACGTAGTTTTTCTTCGTGAAAGGCGAAATCACGATGAGTGGAACCCGGTATCCGGTGTAGACGAAATCGCAGGTTGGCCCGGTGCTGGTGGTACAGATATCGCCGGGCAACATGTCCGACGGCTTGATGCCATCCGGGCTCACCGCCGGCTGCGGCGAAACGTGATCGTAGAGACCTCCGTTTTCGTCGTAGGTGAGAATGAAGGCCGAGTTCTGCCAGTACTGGCTCTGCATGAGCCCGTTGACGAGCGACTCGACGTATTGAGCTCCCAACTGAATATCGGACGGCGACGAATCGTCAACCGAGGGATGCTCATCAAGACCTGCATCCGTTGCGGGCTCGAACTGCGCCACCTGCGGCAGCGTGCCATTCTGCAAATCGGTGAAGTACTGCGAAACCGGTGCGATGTTATTCGGATACTGCGACACGATGGTGTTGGCAAAAGTGAAGTCGTTGATGTAGCTCAACTGGATAAGGCACGACGCCTGATACGGCGGTCCGGAGCAGCCGCTATTGGTGGGATCAACGTAAATCTTCCAGGTGATGCCCGCACTCTGCAGTTCCTGAAAAATCGTGGTCTGCGTAAGCTGCGTTGAGTCCTTGGCGTCGGTTCCCTCGGGATAAACATACCCGCCCGACGTTGCGGCAACCAGGTAATCGCGGTTGGAATGGGTGCGCGTCAAGGTGGGATTGAAGAACCGGTCCGAGGTGCCGAAGTTCGACGCCATCCAGTAGTAGTAATTCAGGTCCGTGCCGTCGTAGTAGCCCATGGCGCGCAGACCGTTGGTGTCGTAGTACGGCGGCTCGTTGTTTCGTGCATCGTGCGCAGCGGAGTAGACGAATCCGTTGAGCGTGGCCGCGCTTTGACCCGTGGGATCGTTGTAGTCCCAATCGATGTGCCCCTCGTTCCACGCTGGGCTCGGGTTTTCGATGCATTGGGTGACGAGGTGGTACGAAGTGATGGGATTGCTGGTGTCATAAGCGCAGTCGGCCGGCGGTGGCTGGTTCGCATTGCAGCCAGGATTCGTCGGAGCCGGACCGACCAGTGGCGCGGCTCCGGTTGTGGGATTGAACTGCGGCAGCCCATCGAACGACTGGTCCTGGATACCATTCTGCGCCCAATATTGGCGCAGGGCGCCGAAATAGTGATCGAACGAACGATTCTCCTGCGCAATAAAGATGATGTGATTGATCGACGTGGACAGGGTCGCGGGTGGCGTTGTTGTACCTCCGCCGCCTCCTCCGGTGGGGGCCGTATACCCGTTCGTTGTAAGGGAACTCCGCACCCAGAAAGTGCAAATGTGAGGAAGCTCAGAACGCCGAGAGAGAAAGCAAACTTCGCGGGACCAAGTATGCGCATGACATCTCCGATCCTCATCTTGAGGTCAGGGGAATGAAGCTTGCTGAGAAAACATCGAGACGTTACGGAGCACGACAGAATCGGTATACGAAAGCCGTCACCGCGAACTCATCACCGCGCTGCGCAGGTCGTTCCGGGCGTTGTAGAGCGATTCTGAACTGCACTCGCTCCTTGGCTGACCGTCTTTTGTTTTTTCAACAATGTCTTTGATGCGCGTGAACCCTGCAACGCGCTGCCTCGATTCCAACTGGACAACCACTCGCGGCGCCGTCGCATCCATTTACAAACTTTATTTACCTATATATGTGACGTCGAAGTGCGCAGGACCGGGCGACCGGTCCTGCGCTGTTTGCCGCTTAGTAATCCTCGCGTCTCCCCAAGGAAGCCATCGCATCATCTCCCAGTCTTGATTTATTAAGCTTTTGACCAAGGGGCGCCCGGATCTGCATTCGCTGACAACCTTTGACCCTCAATCGGCACCTTACGTTGTAGGGCGGCCACTCGGCTCTCTCAAGCCGGGTCTACGTCACTCGACTCTTTATAGGTGAGGTACCTCCGGTGACCAGCCTCATGCGCAGGCCGAGCGTCAGGGTGACGCTCTCTACACTGTTTCAATTTGTGCAGGACGGGCTGGGCGTGAGCGTCACGCCGCAGCATTTCTACTTCCCGGTTCCCAGCATAAAGTCCTTTCAGAACAAGGACTGGAACGCATGCCGTCCGTGCGCAGGGATTGACTTCCGTTTTCAGGATCAAATCGACCTCCTGCGCACCGAGCTTCTTCCCTATATCAAGGAATGTGGTTTTTCCGATACGCCTGTGCCCACCAATGGACATGGACCCCAGTTCCATTTCAACAACGGATTTTTTGAGCGCGTCGATGCCGAAATCACCTATGCCCTCGTCCGCCAGCGCAAGCCCCAGCGCGTGATCGAGGTGGGTAGCGGCAACACGACGCTCGTCAATGCGGCCGCCATCCGCAAGAATGCCGGCGAAGGATTTCCCGGTGAATTGATTGCCATCGAACCGTATCCTGCTCCTTATCTCAAGCAAAATTTCCCGGGCCTTTCGCGTCTTATTCAGGCTAAAGTGCAGGATGCTCCCTTCGACTTGTTCCTTTCGCTCAAGGCCGGCGACATTCTCTTCATCGACTCCAGCCATGTGGTAGCGATGGATAGCGACGTTCTCTACGAGCTGCTCGGCATTTTGCCCAGGCTGGCGCCCGGCGTACTCGTCCATTTCCACGATATTTTCACCCCCCTCGACTACCCGGAGAAGTTCGTAAAGAGAAATCTCTGCTTCTGGGGCGAGCAGTACTTGCTCGAGGCATTCCTCTCATTCAACTCGGCGTTCAAGGTGGTTTGGTCGGGCAGCGCAATGCAGCGCTTTCATCCGGGGGTGTTGCGCGAAGCTTTCCCGGGGTGGGAAGACAGCTTCACCAGAATGCCCTCCGAGTTGAAAATGTTCGCGCCCTCTCTCGATGGCAAAAATGTATGGCCTTGCAGCTTCTGGATCACTCGAACCGAATAGTTCGATGCCGCAACAACCGCCCATTCTCCTTGGCTGGCGGTTTACCAGCGTGAAATGGTGAGGTTGTCGAGGTAAACGGTGCTCGAGGACGAGCCGGGCAGAATGCCGTCTACCTGGAAGTTGGTTATAAGGGACGGGGCCCAGCCAAGAGCGAACGCGGAGGGCACTGTGGCGTTGATCTGTTGTTGGTTTCCATCGAGCCACACGGACTGATAGGTGACATTGCCGTCGTCATCGCGCGAGTAGCTGATCTGAACGTGATGCCAGACGTTCTGAGCCCAATTCTTCACATTGCAGGCGGCGCTGGAGTTCACCCAGCGATCAACATATGTGGTGGGCGTGCCCGCATTTTCGGTGTAATCCCAAGTCCCGGCCCAGCCATCGCACTGGAAACCAAAGATCACGGTTTCCCCATTCGGCAGCACCTGGTTCATATCCATCTCCAGGTTTGCTATGGAACTGGAGGAGCTATCGAGGTAGACCCAGCCATCGTAGACGAAATTCTGTGAGGTGGTGTCGATTCCGAAGTCAGCGTAGTAGAGTTCGCCGCCGTAATACGTATAAGTGGTATCGAACTGTAGGGCATCTCCACTGAGCGACGGAGTACTGACCATCGCCATCGCGCCGGTGGCGGGGCCGCTGGTGCCCGGATCGGCGGCGTCGAGCCAGTCATCCATTGCCTGAATGCTGCTGACGACCGTGGCGTTCGAAGGAACCACTGGCCCGGATCCTGTCGAAGTTGATCCCGAGGAGCTCGATCCTGTCGAGCCCGATCCCGATGAGCCGGAACCGGATGAACCCGACCCGGTCGAACCCGAGTCACTCGATCCAGACCCGGAAGATGTTGATCCGGACCCCGAAGAACTCGATCCGGAGCTGCTAGAGCCTGAGTCTGATGAGCCGGAGCTGCTCGAGCCAGACCCTGATGAGCTCGAAGCGGATGAGCCCGATCCGGATGAACTTGACCCGGTGGATCCCGAGGCACTCGACCCAGACCCGGAAGATGTTGATCCGGACCCCGAAGAACTCGATCCTGAGCTGCTCGATCCCGAATCCGATGAGTTGGAGCTGCTCGAACCGGATCCTGATGAGCTCGAAGTGGATGAGCCCGACCCGGATGAACTTGACCCGGTCGATCCCGAGGCACTCGACCCGGAGTCCGAAGAACTCGATCCAGACCCTGAAGATGTTGATCCAGAGCTGCTCGATCCCGAATCCGATGAGCTGGAGCTGCTCGAACCAGACCCTGATGAGCTCGAAGTGGATGAGCCGGAGCCGGACGAGGTTGAACCCGATGACCCTGTTGAACCCGAGCTTGACGGCCCGGAAGTCGAGGAATTCGATCCAGACCCACTCGAACTCGAGCCCGACGGGTCCGATCCCGAAGTCCCCGAGGCCGCTGATCCCGATGAAGCAGCTCCGGCACTCACGAGACCGGCGGTGCATCCGCCCAGGCCGAAAACCAGGAGGCCGGAAAGCGCGACAAGAAACAGCGAACGATGATGCTTCATCGATCCCCCAGGAATCGGTCCGTGAAACCGCCTATCATCCGTGGCGGTGTGTGGGCGTGCGTCGAATTCGATCTACCTGCGCGCACACTCCACCTGCCGGCGCGTAGGCGTCGTTCTGTCTTGCCGCTTCGAGCTATCGCAACAATGTGGTTGCGGCAGCTCAGCGCCTGTGTATGTATCGGTCCTGAAACTTAGCTGGACCGTGCCGTTCACCAAGCCCTGGCTTCACAACTTAGAGTTGTGCGTTAGCTATATATACGAATTGAGTGCATCGTAGCAGGCATTTCGATTACTTTGGCTTGCCCGAAAGTTCTCTCTCGCTATTCAAAAGTTTTCCTGCATCTGGGCGAAAGTTGTAACTTTGAACATTACGAAAGTACTGGCGTGCTTCTCCACAATTCCAGAACCGCAGTCCTTGCAATGCTCTGAACCAAAGCGCTGGCCGATAACTTCGCATCGAGACGGAGTTACAGATTGACTGGGAATTGCAGTACGAGAGAGTTAGCTGTTTTCGATGTGACATGAGTCACCGAGGCGTATGGGCAGAGACTTTTTCAGCAAGCCGTTCAGTCACGCCAAGAAGCGCAGAAATGTCAACGGGGCTTAGCCCCCGGGATGGATTCGTTCTCACCGGCCACGCCATTTATGAAACACGCTCCAAGAAGCTGAGGAGACAGGGAGGAAACAGAAAGCATCATCCGCCGTTCGCCGCCTCACCAGCGGCGAACCTGTTTAGCCGCATCGAGTTATATTTCGCAACGGATTTTCCCGTCCGACCGCACGCGCCGCCCGACCGGTTTTTCATCCACGAGATGCAACCCGTGTTCGCGTTCTCGCACCTCAATGATTCATACGGGTGTGTTCCCCCAATGCCACCAGGAATGAGTGAACACTAGTCTCCAAAGATTCCAAGGGGGATTCAGGCGTTCGATAAGGATTTAAAGAATCTTCTCGAGGCCAACATGAATGCGATGTGCTGCCGCATTAAGCTTATTTTTATAGCTCTGCCTATTGCCTTGATATTGATCGCTGGTTGCGGAACTACGACCACGTCCACTTCCACTCCGACAAAATCGCTGAGTTCGATTTCCATCACAGCCCAAAACCCAAGCATTACAGTCAATGCCACCGAACAGTTCACGGCGACAGGGAACTATAGCGATGGGTCGACGGCGAACCTTTCGTCTTCGGTGGCCTGGGCGTCGTCCAATCAAGCCGTTGCCACAGTGACTGAGACCGGCGTAGCGACAGGCGTTGCTGCCGGCAGTACGACCATCACGGCGGCAATGAGCGGCGTCACAGGCTCAGCGACACTCACCGTGACGGCTGCCATCGTCACGATCACGTCCATCGCTGTTTCGCCTACTACGCCGAGCATTACTACGGGTGCGACCCAGCAGTTCACAGCCACCGCGACCTACAGCAACGGCTCGACCGGCAATGTTACGACGTCGGCGACCTGGGCTTCTTCAAATACGACTGCGGCTACGGTCAATTCGGCGGGTCTGGCGACCGGTAATTCACCTGGCAGTACGACAATTTCCGCGACAGTGAGCGGGACGAGCGGCAGCACAGCGTTAACAGTAGTTGCGCCTACTCTGACCTCCATTACCGTCACTCCTTCCGATCCGAGCTTCGCAAACGGGGCCACGGAACAATTCACCGCAACCGCGAATTACAGTAACAGCACGACAGCGAACGTGACGTCGAGCGCAACATGGAACTCATCGAACACGGGGGTTGCGACGATCTCCACGGGTGGCCTGGCCACCGGTCAAGGCGGAGGCACGACGACAATTTCCGCCGCGCTGAGCGGCAAAACGGGAAGCACGACTGCATCCGTGACGTTGGGCGGCACGACCAGCATTACCACCTGGCATGTGGATACGAATCGCAGTGGGTTGAACAGCCAGGAAGCGACTCTCACGCCTGCCAATGTAAGTGCATCGAGCTTCGGCAAACTTTTTTCGTGCCCCGTCGATGGCTACGTCTACGGAGAGCCGCTGATCCTTTCCAATCAGACCATCAACGGCGGCCAGCACAACGTGCTCTATGTGGCCACTGAAAATGACAGCGTGTACGCCTACGATGCCGACACTTGCGGAAGCGGAACTCCATTGTGGAAGGTTTCGCTACTGCAGAGCGGAGAGACTCCGCTCGCGGACGAGGCGATCTTACCGTACGTGGGAGTGACTTCCACGCCAGTGATCGATCCGGCCTCCGGGACGTTGTACGTGGTTTCGGCAGAGCAGTCGAGTGCAGGAGGCACATTCCGTCTTAGCGCGCTCAACGTCACCACTGGCGCACAGAAGTTCGGTGGACCGGTGACCATCAATGCTTCGGTACCAGCAACCAATTCGGACGCAGTCAACGGTGTGCAGACGCTGAATACATCGTGCTTGCAACGCGCCGCTTTACTGTTGGCCAATGGCAATGTGTACATCGGCTTCGGCGGTTGCCATAGCGGATGGTTGCTGGCATACAGCGCTTCCACTCTTGCCCAGGTCGGAGTATTTAATGCCAGCCCGAATTTGAACGGAGAGGGGACGTACGCTGCCGCTGGCGGGATATGGATGGGCGGGGCTGGTCCGGTGGCCGACAGCGATGGGAATGTGTATGTGACTACGGGAAATGGACCTTGGGATGGACAAACAGCCTGGGGCGATTCGGTGCTGAAGTTTGGGCCGACACCGATAGCCGGAGCCAACGGCACCATGCAGCCCATCGACTATTTCACTCCGTCCATCTACCAGTTCATGGATTGTTATGACGCAGATCTCGCGTCCGGGGGCCTCTTGTTGATTCCCGGAAGCACGACCCTGATTGCCGGTGGCAAGACAGGAACGATGTACCTGGTCGACAGCACCAACCTCGGGCACGAATCGTCGGACGACGCGGGAGCGATCCAGGAGCAGGTGTGGGGCGCAGGCCTGACCTATGGCGGCACCTACCAGCAGAGTTGCCAGGACAGCACGGGAACCAACTACGCGAATATCGCCTCGTATGAAATTTTTGGGGCGACAGCCTATTTCAATGGCGCGGCTTTTCTGGGCGTGTCGCCGACGTCAGCCAGCGCCCCGGCAGGCGTGAGACAGTTTGATTACACAAGCATCCTAAGCGCGCAAAGCGACACGTCGAACTACCAGAACGAGGGAGCCTACGGCACCACCCCCTTCATTTCGGCCAATGGCACGAGCGACGGCATCCTGTGGTACATCAACCAGGGGAATCCGCTGCAGAATGCAAGCAAGGCGACCCCAAGCAGCGCCTCGCTCGTCGCGTTTGACCTGTCGAATTACCCGACGCAGCTCTATAGCAGCAACACGAACAGCGGCGACACACCGGGATATGGAATCAAGTTCACCTCGCCCATAGTCGCAAACGGGAAGGTGTATATCTCCGCAGGCACCGATCTGACGACGGTTTCCAATCCCCGTGGCGAGATCGACGTCTACGGGCTGAAATAACGTCTACCGCCTGAAGTAAAAGATCCCCAGCCCAGCGCGTTCACGGATTTCGCCTCGCCCGCCGTATGTTTTTTCGAGCGCGCGAGCAGCCTGGAGCCCATCCGTAAATTAGCTCCTGAAGTAGCGCCGGTCTCCAGACCGGCGCTGCTGGCGGCGTCCACGCCAGTAGCGATGTGCGGGTGACCCGAAGGACATGCATTTGTTCTTCAACGAACTTCAGATTAACCACACTAAAATCAACATCAACTTCTATATTGATTGCCGGGCTTCGGAATCCGGCACTGCTCCACTCCATCGACTCGCGGCTCGTCGCAAATAATCTGGGGCAGCGCGCGTCTTCTTCCGCAGATCCGCTCTTTTCTTAAGCCGAGAGCACGAATGCGCCGGCTTCTGGCCGGATAAAGGGGCCGCGCCTTTCGACTTTCATCGCAGCGCAATCTATTTTTATATGATTGGATCGGAATGAAGCGGACCATAAAAATGGCTCAAAAAAGTCACGTACCATCGCGCATAAATTGGGTATTATGCCTTAGTACTTCCTTAATTGTTGCCTGCGGGAGCCCAGCAGGGATCATCAGGAAGAAGCGATCGACGCTCTAGGCGCACGCTCCTTCCTCAGCAACTGATCGCCTGTCGCGGTGAGCCCCGAAATATAAGGCTTAGCCACAGTGGAGCGCAAGACCTCTGCCTCGCCAAGCTGTTTGCGAAGAGGTTGCTGAGAAAAGATTGACAGGGTGCGTAGCCACCTTGTAGCTCAGACCGCCCACGAAATCATATCGATCCGAGAGCTTAGTCCCGTAAGGAGCAAGGGGAAACCTGCGTCGAATGGCTTGCTATCTCAACGGAGATGGCGAACCACCGGCTAAGGCGGTTTTTGTCAGAAATCACTCGCTCGTTCATGCCCGCCCGGTGACTTTGATCGGCTCATCATCACGCGGAAGAGTGCGGATCTAGAGATCCCACTGCAGGCATAGATGCGCGACTTGCGGAATTGGTTGCTGAGCAGCGAAATCGGATTCGCCGCGCTCGGAACCACGAAGACAAATGCATACCCACGAAAGGGATAGATTCGAAATGAACTTTATCAAGAAACTCTCCTTCATCTTTACCATGCTGGGACTGTGCTCTCTTCCTGCGTGGGCCCAGGTCACCGTCAACTACCCTGCCAACGGCGCTGTGGTTGCGCCACTGTTTTCTCTTTCGGCCTATGACAACACATGCTCTGGCCAGCCGGTGAGCGCTATGGGCTTCTCGCTCGATAGCAGCAGCACCAACACCTTCGTCTACAACACCTCCATCTATTCCGCAGTGACCGCCACAGGGGGCGCGCACACGCTGCACGTCAAGTCCTGGGGTAATTCGGGCTCCGCCTGCGATACCGATGTGGCCGTCACTGTAGACGGGGTTTCGGTGTCGTCTCCCGGCAACGATGCACCCATTTCTTCCACTTTCAGCCTCGTGGCCAACTCCGTCACCTGCTCATTGCAGCCTGTCATAGCGATGGGTTATTCGTTCGATTCCGGCGCCACCAGCTTCGTCTACTCCACCTCAATGAACGGTCCCGTCACCGCTCCCTCGGGTGCGCAAATGCTGCACGTCAAATCCTGGGGTAACCAGGGCGCTCCCTGCGATACGGATGTGACACTGAATATTGAGGGCACCGCATCCTCGGCCGGCGGCGTGAGCGTCAGTCAGCCGGCACAGGGCGCCACGGTATCCACGACCTTCGCACTGGATGCCACTTCCGCCTCCTGCTCTTCGCAGGCCGTCAGCACCATGGGATATTCGCTTGATAACAGCGCTACGACCGCGTTCGTATACAGCACTTCCATCTCTGCCACCGTCACCGCCGCCCCGGGTGCGCACGTGCTTCACGTCAAATCCTGGGGCCCTCAGAACGCGGCCTGCGACACCGATGTGGACATCACGGTATCTGGGTCTAGCTCAACTACTGCTAGCAATTCCAACATCGCGCCCCAGGGTGGAAGTGGGCCGAGCGTTCCTTCGAACGCCATCAGCGTAAGCAACATTCAGGCCTTGGGTAACTGGGTCACCGTCGACGATCCCGGAACCTATGGCTCCGCTGCCGGCGCCATGGCGATGGCTGGATCTCCATCCATCACGGGCAACGCACTCGAGCTCTATACCACATACACGTATTACGGCGGCGAACTCTACTACTCCGATTTTGGCGACGACACCACCACCAGCAATTTCGTCTACGACGGCTGGGTTTACCTCACCAATTCCTCCGGTTCTATCGCCAACCTGGAGATGGATATGAACCAGGTCATGTCGAATGGCGAAACCGTCATCTTTGGCTTCCAATGCGATGGCTGGAACGGCACTTGGGACTACACCGAAAACGCGGGTACGCCCACCGCACCGGTCGATCACTGGGTCCAGTCTAGCGCCCCATGCAATGTACAAAACTGGTCGCAGTATGCCTGGCATCACGTCCAGGTGAGCTACTCACGTGACGGCTACGGCAACGTTACCTATCAATCGGTGTGGCTCGACGGAAACCAACAGCAGATTAACGCCACCGTGCCTTCCGCCTTTGCTCTGGGTTGGGGACCGACGCTTCTCACCAACTTTCAGGTCGACAGCTTCGCCGCAGGCTGGTCTTCCAGCACCGTTTACCTCGACGACCTCACCGTTTCACGCTGGTAAAACGCGGGGGTTGTCCTATTCACATCGCGCGGCGCTTTGCTCGCGGTGTCCCGAGTCTGAAGTTCGTATCATGATGATTGGTTATCCTGAGCGAAGTTTGCCGCGCTTTGTGCGGCAAACGGAGTCGAAAGACTTCCATTTGTTCTTCAACGAACTTCAGACTCACAATACTAGTTTCTCCGCGAAACAATGAAAGGTCCTCGCATTGCGCAGGGCTTCGCGCAAACTCAGGCGTAGCTCTGCGACCTTTTCAGCCTGCGCCGATCTGGGCGAGAGTTTTAGTTCGCCGTGATTGTATTAGCCGCATATCCCGTCCCATCGTAAGTCGCCGTCACAGTCACACTCGCCTGGGGCCGCAGCCTCTGGCTCGCCGGTAAGCGGGCGGAATCGAAGTGGATTTCGTAGCTTTTTTCGTCGCGCGGATCAACGACGACCATGGTTCCCGTGTGCATGTCGAGAAACGAAATGTTCCCGCTGAACTCAAATGCGGCGCCAGGCACTGCCATTACTTTGATTTCTCTAGCCACATTGCGGCGCGCAGGACCGGCTGCAAACGAGACAGAGACGAGAGTCCCCGCCACAAGATCGGCTAACCCTGAAGACCCGGTTGTAAATTCGCGCTCGCCCACGCGAGCAATGCTGGCATTTGCCGGAACCAGGAATGCCACCGGTGCGGGCGACATCTGAGAAGCAACAACGAGCTCGCCTTTGTCCGGGTTGTATCGGACCACCCGTCCTTCGCACTCGCCCTCCGGCGATGCCGACAGAATATGAATGCTGACTGCGAAAACGTTCTCGCCGTCCAGAATGGTCTCAACAGAAGCGTGGTCTTCGGGACCGAGATCGCGAACCGAAATCTTTTCCCCATTTCGATAGACCTGGGTCCGTTCGTCGAACCAGATCTTCATAGGGCGTTCGCCGTAAACCCGTAGCGAGAACTGATCGCGTACCGGATCGAAATTCCGAATCTCACCCCCAAGAATTGTGCTTTTGCCTTTGGGAGCTGGCGGCAGAGAAAGAGAAGCTGAATTGCTGTCGGACTCGTCCGCCAGTTCGGAACTCGCCATCGGCTTCGAGCTCACCATCTGTTGTGCGAAGGCACAGGTCGCCAAAAATATCATTTCGGCGCCGCAGAGCACCACAACTGCAAATAACTTCTTCATAGCGCTTCACCATCATCCAAACAAATCTCCATCAGGCTATTAGTTTTAGATGTTCCTTTTTCATTCCCGGTGGCCTCAAGCGTTGGCCTCCAATGTCAGAGGCAACCCCCGGGGTGGGCGCAACGCATCAAACACTGTGTGTCACCATTTAAGGCGCTCGCCGGGTCCCGTCTCCGCAGCGAGCATGAGAGGGCCAATGCGATTCTCATGCAAACCCGTGTTGACCGCTGCGCTTCTGGGCGTGGGGTTTCATGCTGCATGGGCGCGAGACACCCTCACCATCACCATTCCCCGGCATACCAACCTGAGCCTTGTTCAACGCCTGAACCGGGAAGGTGTCGAGGCCATCAAGAAGCACAACTACGCGACGGCCGCGAAATTGTTCTATAAGGCATATCTCTTCGATCCTTCCGACCCCTTCACATTGAATAATCTGGGGTACATCTCTGAGTTGGAAGGGCAATTGGATCGTGCGGGCAAATTTTACAAGCTCGCTGCCGAGCAGGGATGCAATGCAAACATCGATCTGAGCAATGTGAAAAGTCTTCAGGGTGAGCCAATGCAGGCCGCATTCACCGGCTTCCAGAATGGCCCCATGCGGGTGAATCGCATGAACCTTGAAGCAGTCAATCTCCTTTCGGAGGGTCGCAGCTTTGAAGCCGCCGCACTTCTTCAGCAGGCGTTGTCACTCGATCCCCACGACCCATTCACGCTCAATAATCTCGGCGCAGCCGATGAAGCAATCGGAGATCTCGACGGCGCGATGAAGTATTACACCGCCGCAGCCAACTCGACCTCTCGTGAAGTTGTCGCCGTCAGTCAGAATCGATCGTGGCAGGGAAAGCCTGTGAGCGAAATGGCCGCGGCCAATGTGACGCGGCTCGAAGGCCAGTCGCAAGGAAGCAGCCCGCAGGAGTCCGAAGCCGCTCTGCTCAGCTTGCAGGGAGTATTTGCGGAAAACGAAAACGAGTGGGCCACGGCCAAGAGCGATTTCATGAAGGCTTACGCTCTGGACCCCACCAACGCGTTTTCACTGAACAACCGCGGCTACGTCGCCGAGCGCGATGGCGACCTCGAATCAGCCCAGTTCTTCTATCAGAAAGCGCGCCAGGCTTACGGTGCTGACCTTCCCGTCGGACTCGCGACCAGCCCGTCGGCCAAGGGACAGGCGCTCACTCGAGTCGCTACGCAAAGCGAAATCCAAGTGGACGGCGCTCTTGATGTCTACAGCCGCGAACGCCGCGGGCAGCCCGGCACCATAGAGCTCACGCCTCGAGGCGCCGCTGCATCCGGTGCGCCGAGTGCGACACCTGAGCAACCTTCCGCGCCCAGTTTGCCGCCGGCCGACGTTGCACCAGAAAACCACCCTAATCAATAAAGGACCGATAACGATGAACCGACGCGTCGCACAATTTCCCCGGCTCAGCTCTATGGCGGTCCTTTCTCGTCTGTTGCTGCAACCACCGGAAGCCAACGGCCCTGCGGCGCTCGCGCAAGATACAGCGGCACTCCGGCTTTCCCTTGATGAATTCGAAGATATTCTCGCTTTGGCCCATCTGAACCATGTGGTTGTTCGCGGGCTGGAAAAAATTCTCTCACTGGCGCGCCAGGAGCAAAGCCCTGCCTGGTTCGAGTCGGCTGAGAGCGCTCTTTCGTCGGAGAAGGCGCGGATTGCCATGGCGCTCTTCCGTCTGCATGAGGTTTGTGCCGCATTCCAAGATCGCGGATATGTTGTCACCGTGATGAAGACCCTCGATCATTGGCCCGACTTCGGCAGCGACATGGATCTTTTCACCAATGCTCAACCCCATCAAGTCTCTCAGCTGATGGAGAAGTGCTTTAACGCCCGCATGGCGCCGCGCAGCTGGGGAGATCATCTCGCCAATAAGTGGAACTTCCTTCTTCCCAACCTTCCTGAACCGATCGAGATTCACGTGGGCCGCCTGGGGCAAACCGGAGAACAGGTCGCAATCGCTTCGACACTGGAAACGCGCACCGGGCAGGTAGACCTCGGCGGCTATCGGTTCCGCGTTCCATCCATATCCGACCGGCTGATGATCTCCACGCTGCAGCGCGTGTACCGGCATTTCAACATACGGCTCTGCGACATGGTTGACAACGCCGCCATTGCCGATGCCGGCCTCATCGAATACCGGGAGTTACGTTTCCTGGCTGAATCTGCCGGAATTTGGGAAGGCGTCGCGACTTATCTCGCGATTATTTCGGACTATGTCAGGACTTATCGCGGTACGCCACTCAACTTACCGCAGTTTGTCCTGGATGCAGTGCGATTTGGCGGCTCTGAGATTTACTACAATCACGGTTTTTTGCGGGTTCCGATCATGCCGCATTCCGCGCGGCTTTACGGTTCGGAATTGGCGCACGTGTTGGGCCGGGGGGAGATTGAAAATTGCGCCCGGTTAAGTCTGTTGCCGTTCCTGGGCGCCGCCGCCATGGCAGCAGAAAGAATTACAGGCAGCGATAAAGGCATCTGGTGAGTTAGCACTTGAAGAGAACTACTCAAGAGCCACGAGCATCGAACTTTCACAGGAAGCTTGACTGGCCTATCGATCGAACGAGCCAAGAGACGACGAACGAGTAACCAAGGATAAAAAACTTATGGGTAACTTAATCATAAAAATTCAGGGACCTGCCGCAGACTGGGGCCGTTCGACTGATTCCTCCCGCGGCGGTGCGCGCGTGACCTATCCATATAGCCGCTCATCCACCGCCCCGGCAATGCGCGAAATTCCCTCTGCGGAAGAGCATCCCTTGCCGCAGCCTGTTCCGCCGCGCGCTCACGCCTTGGTCGCAACGCGAAGCAATACGATGTTCCTCGGGCTCGACCAGCGAATTCGCGGCCGTTCCCGGGGTTCCACGGTTCTCTCGGTTTTTGTCCACATCGCCGTCATCGCCCTGATTCTGTTTCTCGCAGTGGCGATTCATTCCCCCGTTGTTGGTTCTTCACTCAACACTGTTACACCCGTGCAATTCACTCTCTACGATCCGCCCCCACCGCCCGTGATGCAGGTGGCCAAAGTGCGCGGAGGAGGTGGCGGCGGCGGTGCCCATTATATTGTTCCCCCAATCCAGGGATCCCTGCCGAAGATTGTTGAAAAAGCTCCGGTCATCCCTCTCGAGGCCAAAAAAATTGAAACTCCCAAGCTGCTGATTCAGCCAGCCACTGCTGTGCAGCTGCCTCAGGACAACTCGATGCCCAAGCTCGGCGTTCCGCAAACGCACCAGGTGGCAATGGCTTCGCAAGGCAGTGGCGCTGGAAATGGTTTTGGGTTCGGTCTTGGCGGAGGCGTTGGCTCAGGCCACGGCACCGGTCAGGGACCAGGCAGCGACCGCGGCTACGGCGGCGGTATCATGAGCGTCGGCGGGGGCGTCAGCGCTCCTGAGGTGATCCATTCCGTTCAGCCGGAGTTCACGCCTGAGGCCCGCCGCGAAAATTTTCAGGGAGTTGTTGCGGTTCAACTCATTGTCGATCCCCAAGGTCTCCCTCAGGATGTCCGCGTGGTCCGTCGTCTCGGCATGGGACTTGACGAAGAAGCCATCGCAGCCGTCAAGCAATACAGATTCAGGCCTGCCACCTATCAAGGCCATTCCGTAGCCGTGCAGATGATCATCGACGTGAATTTCCGCCTGGACTGAGAGAGGAGTCGAGGAATCCTCGCACAAATCCGGCGATTTGGTCTGCTGCCGTGTCCAATGCAAAATGGCCGCCGTCCACAATGTGAACTTCAGCATTCGGCACATCTTTGCGATAACGTTCGGGCTCGCCCGGGTCGAACGAGAGTTCGTACTTGCCCCAGATCACCAGCAGTCGCGGTTGCTTTTCGCGCATCCACGCTTGCCATTTCGGATACGCGTCCACATTGGTTCGATAGTCGTAGAACAAATCACTTTGAATCTCAGCCTGGCCGGGCCGATTGAGAAAATAAAACTCATCGGTCCACAGATCGGGGTCGTAGCGTTCCACATTCGGATCGTTGCCGACATGACGAGTGCGTGTCGCCGCCAACGAGAGCAAATTCGCGCGCAGCGCGCTTTCGTTCGGAGCGCGATCCGCCCAGAACTCGCGACGCGTCTTCCAATTCACGCCCAGGCCTTCGTTATGCGCAACCGCGTCTTGAACAATGAGAGCTTCCACGCGCTCCGGGTGCTCCAGGATCATGCGAAAACCCACCGGCGCCACCATAATCCTGCATGTAGAGCGTGTAGCGCGAGAGCCCAAGCGCCTCGGTGAAATGATTCATGATCTCTGCGTAACGATCGAACGTGTACGCGAATGCCTTCGCATCCGGCCAGTCGCTGTGTCCGAAGCCAGGATAATCGGGAGCGACCAGATGATAGCGATCCGACAGTCTCGAGAAGAGCGGCTCGAACATACGCGACGATGACGGCAGTCCGTGCAGCAGAAGCAAAGTTGGCGCGTCCTTCGGACCAGCCTCTCTGTAGAAAATTGAGAGACCATCGATCTTTGTGCTGCGATAGACCGTCGGATATTGCATGGAATGTTCCTTCCGTTGACTCCGGACAAGACAGCTGATCCAATGGAGGATGGGCCAGCCCCTTACCGAGTCACTTCTTCTTCTTCGCGTCGAGTGCCGGTAGAAGAAGTTTCAGAAGCGCCTGGTCCGAGAACGGGTTCTGACCTGAGATCAACTCGCGATCTTGAAGGGCGTAGCTCTCCCATGGAGCGAGCACACTTACGTCACCGCCCGCGGTACGCAAGGCGAAGTCCGGGTAGAAGAGAACCTTGCCACCAATCTCAAGCGGCTCCCGCTGCTGCTCTTCCGCCGTCGAAAAGATCGTCATCTTATATCCAGCGTAGATCCATCCTTTAGCCTTGGCCTGTGCTCCAGCGGTATCGCCCGCTGCCAGCGCGGCGACAAACTCCTTCGATTCGGGAAGCGCGGAGAGCAGTGAAATCGGGCCATGGCAGAGCACCGCAGTAGGCTTCGATGTTTCATGGAAATGTCTCATCACGATGCCCGCGTTGGGATCATCGAGAAGATCGATCATCGGGCCATGGCCGCCGGGGACGAAAACAGCGTCGTATTGATCCAGGCCTGATGCAACGACATCCGAGATGCGAGTTGGATTTCTGAGGCCAGTCAGGCTATCGCGGAATTTGAAATAGTCCTGGAGCCTGGCCTCATCCCCGCCGAAGAAATCGGGGACAGCGGAATGGAGATCCAGTTGCGGCGTGTTGCCATTGGGGTTGGAGAAAGTGATCTCGTAGCCTTCCTGCATGAGGGCGCGGACCGGAACCGTCAACTCGTTCAGGTAATAGCCGGCGCCGCGATAACACCCGCCATTTTTCAACGGTAAGCCGTATCCGCTCGAGACCAGCACCAGGATTTTTCCTTTTGTCGTCATTTCGTTCTCCCCTCTCCTCTCAAATCGAATCTGATTCCCGAATTCTTAGGGCAGCTCGCACGATAGCTATACCGATCGCCGAGATTAAAGTCGGCGCGATCGAGTGAAAGCCAACCGCCTTAGCGAGTGACCGTTCAAGGCGAGATTGTCAGAAGTGCGGCGACGAGTCTATTGGACGAAGGTATCGACCAATACCACGGTATGAATTGGCTATATCCGCAAAGAGCCAGCGCCGACGCGCAAAGCGCCCCCTGGTCGTTCGTCTCGTCCCTGGATTCAAAATGTCAGGTACGTGACCGGTCCGTACCACCACTCGTACCGCCCCGTACCCGGTCCAAGAATGATTAAAGAAAGACCGGAAAAAACGCGCTGCGAAATTGGGGGGTGCGGAACCAATGAAGAATCAGCAAATTTAAACACAAAACCGAGTAATCTCACAGAGACTGTTGAGCTGTGAATGGTTTTGGAAGGCGCCCGGTAGAACCGGCTACTCACTCTCCGACCGCGAGACGCCACGACACTTATTGCTGAGCGCTCTGCACCGGCTCGGTTTGCTCTTCTGTCTTCGGGTAATAGCCGCGCTTCGTTCTCACCATCAATGGGCCGTCGCGCGGAGAAGTTGCTTCGACGCGCACCGAGCGATAGCCGCCCTGGGTGAATGGCTTCGACGAGTGGTAGTCCACGACGTACTGTTCTCGAATATCTCGGGCGACTTCTGCGGCGATGCTGTTCACATCGTCGAGCGACCGCGCGAAGTAGGCCACGCCGCCCGTTTCCCGCGACAGCCTCTCCAGATCGTTTGTGGCTTGCTGCGATTCTCCTGGTTCATCATCGAAGAGTAGTCCGATGGAATACACAACGGGGCCGCCGAGGCCTTCGACGCGGCGGATTGCCTCTTGCAGGCTGAGCCTCGATGCATTGTCTGCGCCATCGGTAATGATCAGCAGCACCTGCTTCCGGTTCTTGCCATGCTTCGCCAGCTCGTCTGCCGAAGCAGCCACAGCATCGTACAAAGCCGTGGTGCCCGCGGGATCGTTGCGCGACATTCCGCGATTCAACGCCACCCGATCCGTCGTAAATCCCTGGTCGAGATAGGGGCGATCCGAGAAGTTGACAATGAATGCCTCGTCCTGGGAGTTGGAGGCGTTGAGCAAGCGGTAAGCGGCAGCGTTCACAATCGCACGTTTGTCGCGCATGGAGCCCGAATCGTCAATCAGGACGCCCATCGAAACGGGCAGGTCCAAGTGTTGAGCGGCATTGACGGTCTGCGGAACTCCATCTTCCCAGACGCGGAAGTTCTCTCGGCCCAAATCCAGCACCGGCTGGCCCTTCGCATCCATCACCGCGCAGTTCAGCAGCACTTCATCCACGTTCGCGTGCAGGATGTACACGCCATTGTCCTGCTTCTCTAATCCGGTGCTCTGATTCCCCGAAACCTGATTCCTGTTCCTTGGCGAAGTCGTGGTTGCTGTATTGGGACTGGCAGGCACGTTGGAGCCGGCGGCCGGGATGGCTGTTGTCGCCGGATTTACAACGATATCCGGCGACGGGATGGGGTCTCGATCGATATCGAGCGGAGGCTGGACCTCCGGCCGCGTGGGGTCGTTCGCGACAGCCGGATTCCCGGCCTGTGTCTGTGCGGCCGGCCACACACTCGCCTGCGAGGATAGCGCCGCTGCGCTCCCTGCGCCCAGCAAAAGAGTGGCGAAAATCGCCCTCGGCGCGGAATGCCTTTTCAGAAATGAAGTCAATCGCATGGTCGTCGGTGAACTCGAGGAAACGCCTTCTACATTGGATGCAAACGACGGCCTGCGCAGCCGGGTCGAAGTACAATTTTTATCCTGCGCGGGTAGGTCATTCAGCCCAGGTTATTCAGTCTCTTAGGGCTTGTAGCGCGCTCGTCAGTAATCGACGCCCTTGATGTAATCGCTCTCGGGAACGTCTTCAAAGAGATACGGATCGTGCCGCGTGAGCCAATCGGCTCGCTGATTGGATACGGTGAAGTGCTCGCCGGTCTGTGTGTTGCGGACGAACGTCTGATCGAGAAGGATGTTCGAGAAGGCTGCCGTCGATCTTTCTGACTGATCCGACTGCTGGCTCATGGCGTCGAGGTTTTGCTGCTCCCGCATCTCGCTTTGCTCAGTCTGGGCGCTCACTGCCGCCATCACGAACTGCGTGTTGCGGTTGTAATTCTTATAGATCTCGGTAATCGTGGCGGTGTCGTTCGCCATTACCCGCGGCGGCGCCGTGATCTCAAAGACGGTCACCTGATAAGCACCGAGCGCCTGCGGCGGCGTCACGATCATTTGCGTCACCATGGCTTGCGCGCCGCGGCCGTCGTGCGCATCCACCAGACCGTAGACCGCGAAGTTCTTGCCGCCCCCAAGGAGCGAATTTTGGAGCGGCAGGATCCGCGTGCTCTGGATGGTGATGGTAGGCGGCGGCAGGCGCAGCTTCTGCGCAATCTGCTCGCTGCCCTGGATGAATAACGTCGCGGCATCTGCGCTATAGGGAACGGCAATAAAGTTTCCCGGCGCGCCGTCTGCCATCAAGACTCCGGCTTGCGGGCTGGTGGAATCGATCGCCGGAATCACAAGGCCTAAGCGCAACTTTTCGCCGTCGGGCCCCTGAGCGATTACGTCGCCGAGTTGCGCGCGGAGCACCGTCCATCCAGGCGGCAGGCCCATGGAGCCCGAGCCGTCGGGAAAGATATACGGCGTGAGTTTTTGCGCCTGTCTGGCGGCAGCCAGCTTGGTGCTTGCAGCGGCGCTCGCGCGCATCGCCGGTGCGCCGAGGAGCAACGCCGCAACAAAGAGAAGAGAGAGCCTGATGGGGAAGCGCATCATCGATCTCCGCGCGTCGGGGAAGGTACGTCCCGGGCATTTGAATAGACCCCAAAAGGAAGCAACAAGTTTCGTGCGGAGAATCGAACGCGCAACGGCTTCGTTTTCGCGGGCTTTTCAGTCCCTAGTTTCTTAGTCCCCGCAGCGCCGGGTAGAGTTTCTGCCAACGCGCGTAGCCGGTTTTGTAGGCCGCTACGTCGGCCGCATCGGGCTCAATGCGCTCGGCCACTTTGATCGCTTGCGCACAGGCCTCGTCGAGATTCTTCCAGTGGCCTGCGCCCACACCAGCCATCAATGCGCAACCGAACGCGCCGCCTTCCTCGGCCACCAGCACTTCGACGGCTTGACCGTAAATGCCGGCCTGAATTTTCCGCCACAGTGCGCCGCGCGCTCCGCCGCCGCCCAGGCGAATCGCAGTCACGGGAATGCCTAGCTCGTGGAAGAGAGTAAACGAGTCCTGCAACGAATACGCAACCCCCTCGAGCACGGCGCGCACAAAATGCGCCGCCGTATGCTCGACGCCGATGCCCGCAAACGCCGCGCGCACCTCGGGATCGAGATGCGGTGTGCGCTCGCCGAGCAGATACGGCGCCCACTCCAGGCCCTCACTGCCTGCCGGCACTTTTGCGGCGGAGTCGCTCAGGCTGTCGTAGCTCCGCCCTGCGAAAAACGTGCCGCGCAGCCAGTTCAGGCTCAGTCCCGCGCTTTGGGTTACGCCCATCACGTGCCAACGGCCCGGAACGGCATGGCAGAACGTGTGGATGCGGCCCTTTGGGTCTTTCGTCGGTTCGTCCGTAGCAGCAAACACCACGCCCGAAGTTCCGATGGTCGCTGAGACGCTCCCCGGCTGCAGAATGCCCATGCCCACTGCGCCCGCGCCTTGGTCGCCCGCGCCCGCCGCAACCGGAGTTCCTCCCTTCAATCCCGTCAGGCCCGACGCCGTTTCGCTGATGCGCGCGCAAATCTCCGGCGACTCGTAGACCTTGGGCAGCCAACTCATGTCGATCCCTGCCGCCTCGGCCACTTCGCGCGACCAGCGGCGATGCGTCACGTCGAGCAGCAGGGTTCCGCTCGCCTCTTGCACGTCGATGACAAATTCACCGGTGAGCCGGTAGCGCACGTAATCTTTGGGACACATCACGTGGCGGATTTTTGCGAAAATCTCCGGCTGGTGCGTCTTGACCCACAGCAGTTTGGTCAGCGTGAAATTGGGCAGCGCGGGATTGCAGGTGAGTTCGATCAGCCGCTCGTAGCCAATCTTCGCCGTGAGCCAGTCGCACTCCGGCTGCGTGCGCGTGTCGCACCAGATGAGCGCGGGCCTGAGCACCGCGCCGTTCTCGTCCAGCATGACTGCACCATGCATTTGCCCAGTGAGCGCGATGGCCGCGATAGGCTCGCGCGGCTCCGGCGTGGTTGCGAGAGCTCTGCGAATCGCCTCCTGTGCGGCGCGCCACCAATCTTCGGGATCCTGCTCCGCCCATCCCGGATGTTCCGCGCGAAACGGCGCGTGCTCGCTCGATGCTGCGCCCATCAATTTGCCCGCGCCGTTCACCACCACCGCGCGCGTCCCGCCCGTTCCCACATCCATGCCCAGGAACCACATATTGGCAATCCCCCTCGCCATAAATCGCTTTTCTTGACCGCCCGCAGCATAGCAGTTTCGGCCGCCTTTCCGGAAGGCCGCTTCCCGCCCCATGCCGCCTCTCTTCAGGCTCTGACAACCCTATTGTTGGCGTAGTAGCATGATCAGAAATCCCCGGAGGCATCGTGAACGATTCGACCCGATTTAGACTCAGGACGCGTTTTGTTGCGGTTGCGGCAGTTGGTCTTTTTCTGGCGCAGACCGTCTTTGCCGGCGCGCCACTCAAGGGAATCGACGTCAAGCTTGGCAAGAATCCCGGCGGCGGCTGCGCGGCACGCACCACCGATGCGGGGGGTACGGCCGATTTCGGCGTCTGGCCCAAGGGCAATTACACTCTGGAGTTTGCCCCCGCTGCGGGCAACGGGCAGGCCACCAACCGCGCGGCGGCTCCTGCTGCCCCTCAGGCCTCATTGAAGCTGCATGTCGTCATCACCGGCGCGGCCGCTGGCAAAATGGAGCGCGACGTGGACACGGAAGCCTCGACCGAACGCGCTGCACCCATCCAGTTTTCGCTCGACGGGTCGCAGCGGCTGGTGGTCGTGGTAAGCGCCGCGGATTGAGGAGCGCGCCCTTCGCCTGGAGCGCGCCTGTGTGCCGCCCGAAGCGCGCCGTACAATCACACTGAATGCGCACATCGAACCAGCGAATGCGCATTGCGAGGTGATTCCAGTACGTGCCGCTTGCTCTCGAATTCGACCCGGCCGATCCCAAGGCAGCGCTCGGTCAACTGCCGGAGGACCAGGCGGTGTTTGCGCTGTATGGCGCAGACGCTCGCGCCGAACCTTATATCGGCCGCACACCGAATCTACGCGCGCGGCTGGAGCGGCTGCTGCAGCCCTCGGCAAAACATCCGCGCCGCCTGCACCTCGCGGGTCTGGTGCGCCGCATTGAGTGGCAGCTGACTGGCTCCGAGTTTGAATCGCTGCTGGCGCAGTTTTCCCTTTTGGATGAGATTTTCGGCGCAAAGGCAATCGAGCGCATGCACTTGCGCGCGCCCGCCTTTGTGCGTTTTCTCGGGAGCAATCCTTATCCGCGCATTACGGTCACGCACCGGCCGAGCCTGCGCGAGGCGGACTGGGCTTACGGGCCGTTTCCTTCGCGCGCTGCCGCTGAACGATTTTCCGAGGAGGCGCTCAAGCTCTTTCTACTGCGCCGCTGCACCTTCGACTTGAATCCCGACCCCAATTTTCCCGGCTGCGTGTACTCCGAGATGAAGATGTGCCTCGCGCCTTGCTACAAGGGCTGCAGCGACGAGCGCTACGCGGAAGAGGCTACGGCGGTTCAGGAATTCCTGGCCACGCGCGGCGAGAGCCGTCTTGTCACACTGCGCGCGCAGCGCGATCGGGCCTCGGCGGAGCTGGCCTTCGAATCCGCTGCAGAGCTTCATGCGCAGGTGCAGCGGGTGGAGGCCGTACGCGCCCTGGCTGCCGAACTCGTGCGGCCGCTCAGCCGTTTGCGTGCGGTCATCCTGCAGGCCTCGGCGCAGCCTGACGAAGTCGCCGTTTTTCTTTTTGAGAACGGACGACTACGCGGTCCGGCCGCGTTTTCGACCGTTGGCATGAGAATCCAGAATGAGCAGTCGGGATCGAGTTCGCTCTTTGCGCAGCCCTTGGCGATTGAGGCGATACCTGAAGGGGAGCAAGGGCGCGAGAGGGCAACGGAGCAGGAAAGCGTGAAGCCGATCGCACAAAATAAGCCTCCGCGCGGCCTTCTCGAATCCCGCCTCGGAACGGCATTGGCAGAGCTCTCCGCGCCGGCCGCGCCGCCGTCAGCCACCATCCGCCAGGGCCATCTGGCGCTGCTTAAACGCTGGTACTACCGCCCCGAAGCCCGTCGCACCGGCGAAATCTTCTTTCCCGACGCTGAAGACAGCTGGCCGACAAAAGCTATCCTGCGCGCGATCGGCCGCGTGGCCGCAAAATCTCTCCCGACGGCTTCGTAATTCCCTTTCCAAGAATTACTGCTTCACAATTTTCTCTCCTTAGTTACCGCTCTGAGGAGACCGGTATCTCGTACACTGGTGATTCATACGCCCCCGGAGAAAAAATCACAGTGAAACTCGCCCATCCTCTAGCCTGCCTGCTGCTCACCGCCTCACTCGCTCCCTCGTTCGTTATCGCTCAGTCGCAAAGCGACGCGGAACTCGCCAAGCGCCGCGCTGAAGAGCGCCTGACCTTCCAAAGCGGCGATCCGTGGACGCCGCGCATTAACGTGAACGCCGATGCGGCCATGGTGTATGGCATCGGACCCAAAATGCCCGGGCTTGTGACCTCCTGGCGCGACCACGGCTACATCGTCGATCTCATGACCGGCGTGGCCTGGGGCGGCTACCAGGACTATCTCGACGGCAAATTCGACGGCACGAATCACTGGGACCAGGCGCAGACAGACGTGGACGGCAAGCACATCATCCACGGCGGCAACCCGATGGTTCCTTATATTTCGCCGGGCGAGGATTATGGCCGCTACCTGAGCTCCGGCGTGAAGCGCGCGCTCGATGATGGCGTCGAGGCCGTTTTCCTTGAGGAGCCGGAGTTCTGGGCGCGCAGCGGATGGAGCGGGAGTTTTAAGCAACAGTGGCAGGCCTACTACGGCGAACCGTGGCAGGCGCCCAACTCCTCGCCCGATGCGCAGTATCGCGCCTCGAAGCTCAAGTACTTTCTCTATCGCCGAGCCCTCGCGCAGGTCTTTGACTACGTGAGCGCATATGGAAAAGAGCGTGGGCGCACGATTCCCTGCTACGTGGCCACGCACTCGCTCATCAACTACGCGACCTGGCGCATCGTCAGTCCGGAATCGTCGCTGATCGGCGTCGGCGCTCAGGGCTACATTGCGCAGGTGTGGACTGGCACCGCGCGCACGCCCAACGTCTATAACGGCGAGCGCAAGGAGCGCACCTTCGAAACGGCGTTCCTGGAATACGGCTCCATGCAGAACCTGGTGCGGGCCTCCGGCCGGCGTATCTGGTATCTCAACGATCCTGTCGCGGACAGTCCGAACAACACCTGGGACGATTACCGCAGCCACTGGCAGAGCACTCTTACCGCTTCGTTGCTGATGCCCGAGGTCTCAAGCTACGAGATCATGCCGTGGCCGCAACGCGTCTTTACCGGACTGCACCCGGCTACGGAACAGGATGCGGAGAAACTCCGGCAGGGATCGAGTGTGGTCCCAACAGGCGCGAGCCGCGGTACGCCGGCGCCGAAACTGAGCGTACCGATGAAAGGGATTCCAAAGGACTATGAAACCGAACTGCAGACGGTGATCGCGGCGCTCGGCGACATGAAGCAGCCCGACGTGCGCTGGCAATTCGCAGGGACACGCCATGTGGGAATCCTCGTCTCCGACACCATGATGTTCGAGCGCGCTGATCCGCAGCCTTCCGATCAGTACCTCGGCTCGTTTTACGGGCTGGCGCTGCCGCTGGTGCTGCGCGGCGTTCCCGTGGAACCGGTGCAGATTGAAAGCTCCGGCGCACCCGGATTTCTGAGCCGCTACCGGTTGCTGTTCCTTACCTACGAAGGCCAAAAGCCGCCGACGCCTGCATTCCATGCCGCTTTGGCCGCGTGGGTGCGCGCGGGTGGAGCGCTCGTCGTGGTGGACAACGACGATGACCCTTACAATTCCGTCCGCGAGTGGTGGAACACGGCACCCAACGCGTTCGCCACGCCGCGCCAGCATCTGTTCGCGCAACTCGGCATCCCCGCCGACGCGTCCGGCCTGTTCCACGTGGGCCGTGGCGTCGTCCTGGCCGAGCGCGTCTCCCCCGCAGCGTTGAGTTACGAATCTGACGGTGGCGATACCGTGCGCGGCTTCGCGCGCCAGGCCGCCGCGGCCATTCATCTCAATTGGAGCGAGACCGACGCGCTGGTTCTGCGCCGCGGACCTTACGTTATCGCCGCCGGTCTCGATGATTCGATTCCCAACGCCAAGCCCGTCACGCTGCACGGCCGTTTTGTCGATCTGTTTGACGCAAACCTGCTAGTGCTCACGAGTCTCACGCTCGCGCCGGGGACGCACGATTTACTCTTCGACCTGAACTACGCTCACGGAACCGCGCCGCGGGTCGTCGCCGCTGCCTGCGCCGTGCGCAACATCCACGCCACTCCGCACCAGCTAAGCTTTACCGCAACCGGTATTGCCGACACCACGGCCGCGGTGCGCATTCAGTCGCGCCTCAAGCCCGTCAGTGTATCCATCGCGGGCCAAGCCTTGCCACCCGGCTCTTATCAAGTGGAAGACGGCACGATTCTGCTGCAATTTGTCAATACTGTCGAGCCGGTTGCGATCGTGATTCAGTTCGAGTAAGCCTGCGCGTCACCGCTTAACAAGAAACTGCGCGGGCCGGAGGCCCCCGCTACAGCCGGTCTGGAGACCAGCGGCACATTTCATCCATCGCGGGCCGGAGACGCGGGTAGCGGACTGATACACTGTCCCCGCAAGGGGTACTGTACGAAATCCATGGTTGAGCTGCTGCCGGTCTTACGATGATTGAACTTCTGCCTTCGATATTATCCGCGGATTTTGCCCGCCTGGCTGACCAGATTACCGCGGCCGAGCGCGGCGGGGGCACGACCATCCACGTGGATGTGATGGACGGCCATTTCGTGCCCAACATCACCATCGGTCCGCCGGTTGTGGCCAGCCTGCGCAAGGCCACCAAGTTGCCGCTCGATTGCCACCTGATGATCGATAACCCCAATGATTTCATCGCGGCATTTGCCGATGCCGGGGCCGACTGGGTCAGCGTCCACTACGAGGCCTGCACGCACCTGCACCGCACGCTCGAATTGATTCTGCACCATGGCATGAAGCCGGGAGTGGTAGTCAATCCGGCCACGCGCGTCGATTTGATCATTGAAATCCTGCCCATGGTGCATCACGTCCTGATCATGAGCGTGAATCCCGGCTTCGGCGGCCAGGAGTTTATCCCCTTTTCCCTCGACAAGATCCGCCGCCTGGCTGCCATACGCCGGGATCTGGGCCTGCAATTCAAGATAGAAGTCGACGGCGGAGTGGCTCACGACACGGTCGCGGCCATCGTCCAAGCTGGCGCGGAGCTGCTGGTAGCGGGCAACGCCGTTTTTGGCGCCCGTGAGCCGGAACGCGATGCGCGGGCCCTGCTCAAAGCGGCTCGCCAGGCAGAAATCCTTTAATCCGCGAGCACGGCAGCGGGCGGAAAGAGTAAAATTCACTGAAAAGCGCGTGTATCGACTGGACGGTCCCCGTGGGAGCTGTCCTCGAACGAGGTGGTATGAACCGGTTGTCCCTGAAATTCGTCGCTGTTGCACTGGTCCTGTTGTTTGTGGGCGGGGTCACGGTCAAAGCCCAAAGCCAGACCGACACCCAAGACCAGACCGACGCCAAAAGCCCCAGGTTTAAACGGCCGAAGAAGAAGAAGGCGTACGATCTGAACGCCAACCCGTTGGCCGGCGTGCAGTCCAAGCAGCCCGACAAGGAACTCTACGACAAAGCCATGGTGGCCATGAAGAAAGGCCGCTACGACGTTGCCCGCCTCGACCTGCAGACCCTGCTGAATACCTACCCCGAGTCGGAATACCGCATGAGGGCCAAGCTTTCCGTTGGCGATACATGGTTTAAGGAAGGCGGCTCCGCGGCTCTGACTCAGGCCGAAGCCGAGTACGAGGACTTCATCACCTTCTTCCCCAATGCTCCTGAGGCTGCCGAAGCCAAGATGAAGGTGGCCGACATTTACTACCAGCAGATGGAGAAGCCCGACCGCGACTTTACCAATGCGCAGGAGGCCGAAAAGGAGTACCGGGAGATGATCAACATGTTCCCGGATTCCACGCTCATTCCGCGCGCCAAGCAGAAGTTGCGCGACGTGCAGGAGGTTCTGGGCGAACGCGAGTTCCAGGTCGGCAGCTACTATGAGAGCCGCGAAGATTACGTGGCCGCCATTGCCCGCCTGCAAACGGTGGCCGACACCTATCCGCTTTACTCCAAGAGCGACCAGGTGCTGCTCGGTATCGGCGACGCCTACGCGGGCGAAGCACATAACTGGCAAATTCGTCCCCGTGTGCCCGGCGCCATCCGCGAGCGTCTGGTCTCCATGTACCAGGACAAGGCCGCTGCGGCTTACGACAAGGTGATCACGCGTTATCCCATGGCGCCGCACGTTGAAGACGCCCGCGACCGCCTGGTGGCCATGAACCGTCCCGTGCCTGAGCCGACGACTGCGGCGATCGCCGAGAGCGACGCGGAAGAGCGCAGCCGCCAGCCGCTGCACTTTACCGACATTTCCCTCGACATTATCAAGCACGGCCCCATGGTGGTGCAGGCGGTGCACGTGGGAGAGCCCACGCTCGACGATCCCAAGCGGGTTCTGGCGCCGGATGTCAGCAAGCAGGATGTGCAGCTGCTCCAGGCGGCAGTGAATGCCGGCAGGCCGCCCGCGCCCGCCACTGCCGTTGCGCCCACCGGGCCCAATGAGCCGCCGCGCAGCGATCAACCCTCTACCGCTCCGCTGCAAACGCAGGTTCCGGGTGAAACAACCGGTGTAGGCGTGCAAATTGTCAGCGCGCCCAACAATGGCACAGCGGCGCCGGCCAGCCCCGCGCCAGCCGATCCCAATGCGCTGGTCAAGCCCGTAGTTCCGGCCAGCAATGCTCTGCCCGCTCCGGACGCGCCAGCCGAGGCGCCCAACCAGGTGAACGACATCAAGCCCGGCGAGAATCCTGCGACCCCGGCGGTTACCAATGGCAAGCAGAAGAAGCCCAAGGTCGATCAGAGCGACGAATCTTCAAGCAAGAAGAAAAAGAAGAAGGGTCTGGCCAAACTGAACCCGTTCTAAGAAAAGGGAACGAGGGACAAAGGGAACAAGGGACAAAGACGAAGGGCCGCAGCTTAAAACTGCGGCCCTTTTTCTTCGCGGCTTGCATGTATGACCCCTAAAATCTGAATCTACAGCCATGACGATCACTGTCGAGAAAGTCGAGCTCGAGGCGATTCTTCCCTTGCGTGCCCTCTTTCTTTCGGAGGCCAATCGTCAGGTTCGCCATAACGCCCGTCACGAACGTGGCTGGTCTGACTCGTATCTCGTTGTGATCGACGGCCAGAAGGTTGGCTACGGCTCGATCATGGGCCGCGAAATCAAAGATCGCGACACGGTCTTTGAGTCTTTCGTTATCCCCTCGTTTCGCAAGCGCGCGAGCAACCTCTTCCGGTCAACTGATTGCCGCCGCAAAGCCGACTTTCATCGAGTGCCAGAGCAACGACCAGTTCCTTTCAGCGATGCTTTTCGAATTCGCACGCAACATTTCTGCCGACGTGGTTCTTTTTGAGGAACATTCGGTCACCAATCTCGTTGTCTCCCGGCGTTCTCGTTCGTCGCCGGAAGGAGTAGCGATGCAGATCTTCCTCATAGCGTCGAACCGGTCGGCGAATACGTCGCGGAGTTAAACGGCGAGGTCGTCGCCACCGGCGGCTTCATGCTCCACTACAATCCTCCTTTCGCCGATCTCTACATGGAAGTGCGCGAAGACTGTCGGCGCCGCGGCATCGGCAGTTTTCTGATTCAGGAAGTGAAGCGGGAGTGCTACCTCGCTGGCCGCGTCCCAGCCGCACGCACCAGCATCCGCAACCTGGCGTCGAGAGCATGCCTGAGCCGGGCAGGCTTCGCGTCTGCGGATTCATGCTCACAGGAGAAGTGAACGTCTGAGCGTTGTCAGACGCCGTGCCCTCCATCTGCTACCCTGAAACGTGGTCCCCTCACGTCTGAAAACCCCTGTATTCATGGGAGTTTTCCCGCAAATCTTCCGGGGCTCACCGAAGACCAAATGCCTCACGATCTGCCCAAAGCCTACGACCCGACCGCCATTGAAGATCACTGGGCCGAGTTACTGGGTCCGCGAGAAGCTTTTCGCCGTTCCGACGCCCGATCCGGCCCCGACTTCCGTCCAAAGCCAAGGCCCCGCCTACGAGTCCGCCGGCGAGTCCCCGTTTGTCATTCTGCTGCCGCCGCCCAACGTTACGGGCCGTCTGCACATGGGCCACATGCTCAACCAGACGGAGATGGACATCCTGACCCGCTGGCGGCGCATGAGCGGCCGACTCGCGCTTTGGGTGCCCGGCACCGACCACGCCGGCATCGCCACGCAGATGATGGTGGAGCGCCAGTTGACCGAAGAAGGCACTTCGCGCCAGAAGCTGGGCCGCGAAGCCTTTGTGGAGCGCGTGTGGGCGTGGAAGCGCCACTACGGCGGCGCGATTCTCGAGCAGATGAAGCGCCTGGGCGTCTCCGTCGACTGGAGCCGCGAGTACTTCACCATGGACGAGCGCCTCTCGGTTGCCGTGCGCGAGGCCTTCGTCCGCCTCTACGCACAGGGACTCATCTATCGCGGCGCCTACATCGTCAACTGGTGCCCGCGCTGCCAGACCGCCATCAGCGATCTCGAAGTGGTCCACCAGGAGCAGAAGGGCCATCTCTGGGAGATCCGCTACCCGGTGCTCGGCGACGGCGGCAAAGAAACCGGTGAGTTCATCACCGTGGCCACGACGCGTCCTGAAACCATGCTCGGCGACACGGCCGTCGCCATTCATCCCGAGGACGAGCGCTACCTGCACCTGCACGGCAAAAAGCTGCGCCTGCCGCTGATGAATCGCGAAATCCCCATCGTGGTCGATCCCTGGGTGAGCCGCGAGTTCGGCACCGGCGCGGTGAAGGTGACGCCTGCGCACGATCCCAACGACTTCGCCATCGGCGAGCGGCATCATCTGCCCTCGATCAACGTGATGGACGACCGCGCCCACATCAACGAGAACGGCGGGCCGTACCAGGGCCTCGATCGCTACGTAGCGCGCAAGAAAATCGTCGCCGACCTTGAAGCGCAGGGGCTTCTGGCGGGGATCAAGGACTACACCAACAACGTGGGCCACTGCGACCGCTGCAAAACCGTGGTCGAGCCGCGGCTGTCGACGCAATGGTTCATCGCGTCAAAGATTCAAGCCGGCGAGTCTGGCCGAGAAGGCCATCGCGGCCGTCAAGTCCGATGCCGATGGCAACAAGGCCATTCGCTTCACGCCGGAGAATTACGAGAAGATCTACCTCGAGTGGATGGACGAATATTCACGACTGGTGCATCTCGCGCCAGCTCTGGTGGGGCCATCGCATTCCCGCGTGGCACTGCGGCGAGTGCCACAAGATCACGGTGCCGCAGCCCGGCTCGACGGGCGATCCGGCCGCGTGCGCCCACTGCGGATCGGAAACGATCACGCAGGAAACCGACGTTCTCGACACGTGGTTCTCTTCGGGATTGCTGCCGGTTTCTGTTTTCGGCTGGCCGAACATCACGCCGGAGACGCGCGCCGATTTCGACGCGTTCTATCCGACCAGCCTGCTCGTCACCGGCTTCGACATTCTCTTCTTCTGGGTGGCGCGCATGATCATGCTGGGCTGCTGGTTTTCGGCTGATGTTCCGATGCCCGACGGCAGCCCGCGTCCGCTTGCCGAGATCTGTTCCGTTCCGAGAGGTCTACATTCACGCCCTGGTGCGCGACGCCAACCGCGAAAAGATGTCGAAGACCAAGGGCAACGTCATCGACCCCATCGAGATCGTGAAGCAGTACGGGACCGATGCCGTGCGCTTCACGCTCGCGTCGATGGCCTCGCCCGGCACCGATATTGCGTTCAACGTGGCTCGCACCGAGGGTTATCGCGCGTTTGCGAACAAGATCTGGAACGCGGCGCGGTTCATCTTCATGAACGTGGACCGCGCCGCGGAGGTCGGCATCACCGTTGATCCTTCCGCTCTTGGCTCTATGCCCACGGTCGCCGCGAATGCCCCGCTCGAAGCGCGCTGGATCGTGGCCGAATTGCACGCGACGGCCGCGAAAGTGAACGAGTCACTCGAAAACTATCGCTACGACGAAGCGGCCAGCATTATTTATCAATTTTTCTGGGGCAGCTTCTGCGACTGGTACCTCGAAATTGTCAAGCTGCGGCTGGATTTTGAGGGGAGCCGGGTCGTCAACGGAACGAAAGGGGAAATCCTCAGCGAAGTTAAGGGAACCCGCGCGTCATTAACCACGCTGGTGCAGGTTTTCGAGTGTGCTCTGCGCTTGCTCTCACCCTTCATGCCATTTATCACCGAAGAACTTTGGCACGCGCTCTCCGACGGAAATCCTCCGGCCAAATCCATTGCGCTGGCTGTTTTCCCAAACCCGTGCGAAACGTCGGATTCATCCGCGCTCGTAATCGAGGAAATGACGTTCTTGCAGAGCCTCATTACGGAGATACGCGGTCTGCGCAAGGAAATCGGCGTCGAGGAGAAGGCCATCGTGCCCATCGAGGTCCGTACCGATGCGGCTTCGCGGAAGATTGCCGAGGAGAACAGCGACATCATCGAACGCCTGACCCGCGTAAGCGAGGTGCGCTTCGTTGAGCACATCGCTGTTGGCCTTTCCAAACATTCAACGCCGCAATTCGACGTGGCTGTTATCTACGAGCGCACCATCGACGTCGCCGCTGAGCGCGAGCGCTTGACAAAGGACATCGCCAAACTCGAGAAAATTATTGAGTCCTCCGACCGCCAGCTCGATAACCGCGGGTTTCTTGCTAAGGCTCCCGCCCATATCGTCGAGGGCTTGAGGAAACAGCGAGGAGAGGCAAAGAGACTCTTTGACAAGGCTCGCGGAGACCTTGACGGACTGCCGGGAGGTTGACAACTGTTCGCTATTCGCTGTCCACTGACCACTGTTCACTGACGCCATGGATTGGAAGAGCCACCGCATCGACGTATTGCTGGAGCAGGCCCTGCAGGAGGACCGCGCTACGAGCGACGCGACCACGCATCTGACCATCGATGCCGGTCTGCGCGCCACGGGCTCCGTGATCGCTCGCGAAGAGTTGGTGGTTGCCGGGCTCGGCGCTATCCCGCGCTTTTTTGAGATTTACGCGCGGCTCGACACCCGCCCTGAAGCGCAGACACGATTCGAAGTCGTCAGCCATCCTGAAATGTTCGACGGCGTGCGCGCGCATCCTGGCCAGGTGCTGGCCGTCATCCGCCACAACGCGCGTGTGCTGCTCAGTTGCGAGCGCGTGATCCTCAATCTGCTGCAACACCTGAGCGGCATTGCCACGCTCACGCGCAAATACGCCGACGCCATTCAGGGCACCCACGCCCGCGTGCTCGACACGCGCAAAACCGTGCCCGGCATGAGGGCCCTTGAAAAATACGCGGTGCTCTGCGGCGGGGGCACCAATCACCGCATCGATCTCGCCTCCGGCATTCTCATCAAGAACAATCACATCGCGCTCGGTGGCGGCATCGCGGCGGTGCTTGACCGCGCTCTCGAGCGGCGCCAGCCCGGCCAGCGCGTGCAGGTAGAAGTGCGCACGCTGCAGGAACTCGATGAAGCTCTTGCCCACGGGGCCGAAGCCATCCTTCTCGACAACATGACGGCCAAAGAAGTGAAGGCCTCGATCGAGCGCATCAAAAATGTGACCGCGAGTGAGCCGGGCCGCTGGATTCCTACTGAAGCTTCAGGTGGCATCGTGCTCGACAATATCCGTGCCTACGCTGAGACCGGCGTCGACTTCATCAGCGTGGGCGCGCTCACGCACTCCGCCCGCGCCGCCGACATTTCCATGTCGATCAGCGCGGAGCCGGGCCAGGAAAACGTCAGAATCAGCCACGGTTTTCAAGGCGAGGGGCTTTAGGATCGGTTCGCCTCGGAACAGGCAAACTCGACCGCCCTGTCGGTCAAGGATTTGATGTTCGATCTCGCTGCACTCGACGCAGAACTCGCAGGCACGATCTTCGCCGGCAACCTGCATTTCTCCCCCGTCACTGGCTCTACCAACAGCGATGCTGTGGCCGCCGCACGCCTGGGAGCGCCGCACGGCTCGGTGTATTTGAGCGACGAGCAACTGGCGGGCCGCGGCCGTGGCGATCACGGCTGGATCTCCGCGGCCGGCGAAGGTCTCTACGTGAGCGTCCTGCTTCGGCCGCAGATTACCGCTGCTCGCCTGGCTTTTCTTCCGTTCGCGGCGGGCCTGGCTGCTGCTGATGCTATTCGTAACGCGTCCGGCCTCGACGTCGATCTTCGCTGGCCCAACGATCTCCTGATCGGCTCGCGCAAGACCGGGGGCATCCTGGTCGAGTCGCAACTCCAGTCCAAAAACCTGCCCCACGCAGTGGGGCCCTACGCAGTAGTGGGCATCGGCATCAACGTGCATCAACACACGTTTCCTCCAGACCTGGCCACTCCCGCCACGTCGCTCGATCTAGAAACGAACCGGCACATTGCGCGCCAGGCCTTGCTGCTCGCGCTGCTAAAATCGCTGCAGCAGGAAGCTCTCGCGTTGGCGAACCCGGAAGCGGCAAAAGAAGTGGCCGCGCGCGTCGAAAAGGCTTCAACGTGGATGCGCGGCCGCAAAGTGGAAGTGCACGGTCCGCAAGCTTGCAGCGGCGTCACGGCCGGGCCTCGATGAGAATGGATTCCTGCGCGTGGCAACCGCAGAAGGGCTCGTCACCGTGCAAACCGGGGGCCTGCGCGCAAAAGACTAGCTGCTAGCCTCTAGCTTCTAGCCTTTCATCGCTGAGCCAACAGACTTGGCGTTCTCACGACAGAACGGAAAGCTAGAGGCTAGAAACTAGGAGCTGTCTTTTAAATGCTGCTCGCTCTCGACGTCGGCAACACAAATACGACACTCGGCCTTTACAAGCTCGATGGCGAAAAGCCCGAGCTCGCCGCGCACTGGCGCGTCACCTCGCACCGCACTCAAACCGTCGACGAGTACGGCGTCTTCTTCGTCAACCTTTTTGAGATGCACGGCATGTCGCCCACCCAGGTGACGGACATCATCATCGCGTCGGTAGTGCCGCCCGTCGACTCCACGTTGCGCCAGGTGTGCGAAACCTACTTCCACATCGAGCCCATGTTCGTCGAACCCGGCATCAAGACCGGCATGAAGATGCTCATCGACAATCCCACCGAGCTCGGCGCCGACCGCCTCTGTGATTCGATCGCTGCCTACGAGCGCTACGGCGGCCCGTGCATCGTGGTCGACTTCGGGACCGCAACGAAATTTGAGGTAATCTCCGCGCAGGGCGAGTACCTGGGCGGCGCCATCGCGCCCGGCCTCGGACTGAGCGCCGATGCACTTTTCGCGCGCGCCGCGCGTCTCTATCGCGTCGACATCAAGCGCCCCGCGAAGGTGATCGGCACCAACACTGTCGCGCACTTGCAGAGCGGAATTTACTTCGGCTACATCGGCCTCGTCGACGGCATCATCGAGCGCATTCTTGCCGAGCTGGGAGCCGCGCCGGACCGGCCGCCGCGCATCATCGCCAGCGGCGGCCTGGCGCACCTCATCGCCCCGGATTCGCGCTACATTCAGGAGATCGACGACAAGTTGACGCTCGAAGGCTTGCGCATTCTCTTCGAGCGCAACCGATCGGCCCGTCCCCGCGGCCGCGCACACTAAACGAAGTTCTCGCAAGACTCCATGGTGCCCCATCCTAAACGCGTTCTTTGCGTTTAGTGTGGGAGTGCACAGAACTCGGCGCGCTGCTCATCACAGCCGGGACAAAATCTCCTGCGCTGGGGGCACATGCGCGCGCAAGCTCAGTGCGGTCAGTTCATCGGCCTTGCGCAGGCTGGGAAAGATCGCGGCCCAGAGCCCGGCTACGGCTAGCGCGCCCAATCCACCGATCACCGTAGCCCGTACCGCGCCCCACCACTGTGCCGTCAATCCGCTTTCAAACTCACCCAGTTCGTTGGACGCGCCAATGAACAGCGAATTCACCGCACTCACGCGTCCTCGCATCTCCGGCGGCGTGGCCAGTTGCAGTAGCGAACCGCGAATAATCACACTGATGGTGTCGGCCGCGCCCGCCACGGCCAGCGCGCCCAGCGACAGCCACAAGGTATGCGACAACCCGAAGAGCACTGTGGCGGCGCCGAAGACCGATACGCAGATAAACAGCCATCGCCCGGCATGGCGGCGCAGGGGAAACCGCGCCATCACCAGTGACATCGCCACTGCGCCTGCGGCCGGCGCGGCACGCAACACGCCCAGGCCGCGCGGGCCCTGGTGCAGGATATCGTGCGCAAAGATCGGCATCAGGGCCGTGGCCCCACCCAGCAGCACTACGACCAGGTCCAGCGAAAACGATCCCAGAAGCATCGGCGCACGGCGCACGTATTGAAAGCCGGCCAGCAGCACCTTCAGCGAAAGCTCGCGATGCTCCATACGTCCCAGCCGCACGTGCAGCGTGCTCACCAGCGCCAGGTACCACAGCTGACATCCCAGCATGAACACGTACACAATACCCGCGCCCTCGAGTCGTGAGTCAGGAGCAAAATGCGTCAGCGGAAATGTGAATAGCAGTCCGCCCAGGGCCGGCCCGGTGATGTTCGCCAACTGAAAAATCGCGCCGCCCCACGTCACCGCGTTCACGAAGTGAGCCTCCGGCACGAGATGCGGAATAAGCGCCGAGCTCGCCGGTGCCGAAAAAGCGCGCCACGTCCCGACGAAGAACAGAACGACGTAAATCGCGAGAATGTTCTGCGTGTTGTTGCGCGCCAAGATTACCAGTGAGCCCGTGCAAACCAGTTGCAGCGAGTAGCAGGTCATGATCACGTGGCGCCGGTCGAAGCGATCGGCCACGTGGCCCGCCGGCAAAAGGAAAATGAGCCCGGGCAAGAAGAGCGCGAGGCCGGTGTATCCCAGATCGATGGCGCGATGGGTAATGGAGTACACCTGCCACGCCACGGCGACAGACTGCGCCTCGGCGCCGAGCACTACCGCCACGCGCGCCAGTTGGTATTGCCTGAAATCGCGAGAGGCAAAGGCCTCAAGTCCGCGCCGCGGCGCCTTGGGGGAATCGGGCGTCATCATCTGCTCTCAGGGTATAACGGACAGCGCGGATGCCGCTGAGAGCCGTGCTCAATTGCAAAGCTATACGCGCCTCCGCAGTCCGTGAAAGAATCGTGATGTACCCATCATGAGCGACGAAATCCTTTCATCCAGCGAACCCATCGCAACCGACCCAGCCACTGCGTCCGATCAGGACCAAGGCGCGAGCACTCACTCCAGCCCCATCAGCACCGAGATTCCGGAGCCTGCCGAATTTTCTACTGTGGCTCCCCTCGAAGAGCAGAGCTCGACCGGTCAACCCGAAACTGAACCGGATCTCGCCGAATCTTTCGCCGATATGCTGTCGGCCTTCGACCGCGAGCATACGCATCGCGCGGCGACCAAACAACTCGAGGGCACTGTCGTCTCGCTGACTGCCGATCAGGTCATCCTCGACATCGGCTACAAGATGGAAGGCGTTCTGCCGCGCTCGGACTTTGAGAACAATGCCGAGTCCATTCATCCCGGCGATGCTTTCCCTGTCTCCATCACCGGCCGCAATGAAGAGGGCTACTACACGCTTTCGCGCTTCCGTGTGGCGCAGCCTCGCGACTGGTCGGGCCTCGAGCACGCATACGCCGAGAAAATTGCCGTCTCCGGTACCGTGACCGAACTGGTGAAAGGCGGTCTCAGCGTCGACATCGGCGTTCGCGCCTTCATGCCGGCCAGCCGCAGCGGCACTCGCGACGCTGCCGAGCTCGAAGCCCTCGTCGGCCAGCCCATCACCTGCCGCATCACCAAGCTCGACGTCGCCGATGAGAATGTTGTCGTCGATCGCCGCGTGGTTCTTGAAGAGCAGGCTCGCGGAGCGCTCAACGAACGCCGTGCCGCGCTCAAAGTGGGCGATACCGTCACCGGCACCGTGCGCACGCTCATGCCTTACGGCGCTTTTGTCGAGATCGAACCGGGCCTCGACGGCCTGCTCCATATTTCAGCGACATTTCGCGGGCCCGCGTCGCGAAACCCGAAGACGTGCTCTCCGTCGGCGAGCAACTGACACTACGCGTACTCAAAATCGATCCCGGCACCGGGAAAATTTCTCTGGGCCTGAAGCAACTGCAGCCCGAGCCGTGGGAGACCGCGGCGGAGCGCTACGTGACGGGCCAGCGTGTCGGCGGCGACGTCACGCGCCTTACCGATTTTGGCGCATTCGTCGAGCTCGAACCGGGGCTCGAAGGCCTCATTCATATTTCGGAAATGGCGTGGGACAAAAAAATTCGCCATCCTAGAGACGTGCTCCGCCAAGGCGATCGCGTCGACGCTATCGTGCTGTCCGTCAAGCCGCCTACCGCGTCCGAGCAAGGACGCATCTCGCTCGGCCTCAAACAGACGCTCGCCGATCCCTGGCTCGAAGTGGAGCGCAAGTTTCCCGTGGGCTCCGCAAATCGAGGGCCCGGTCACCAAGATCATGAACTTCGGCGCGTTCGTCCAGATCGCTCCCGGCGCAGACGGTCTCGTGCACATCAGCGAGATCGTCGCCGACCGTCGCATCAACCATCCGCGCGACGTGCTGCGCGAGGGCCAGCGCGTCAAGGCTCTCGTTCTCGCCATCGATTCCGAGAAGCGCCAGATCAAGCTCTCGATGAAGCAGTTGATTCCTACCAGCATCGACGAGTACATCGCCGAGCACAAGGTGGGCGACCGAGTCTCCGGCCGCGTGGTGGAGTTGACGGCTTCTGGGGCCGTGATTGAATTGGGCGAAGGGATTCGTGCGGCGCTGAGCGCGAAGAAACCTAGTGCGGCCGGTGCGCCTGCGGCGATAATTTCCTCGTCAAGCACGACATCCGCGCAATCCTCTGGCGCCGCGCCCGACCTCTCGCAGCTCTCTTCCATGTTGAAAGCCCGCTGGAAGGGGAATAATCCTGCACCAACGGCTGCGCCCGAGCCGCTCGCCGAAAGTCAGATTCGGACGTTCAAAATCACAAAGCTTGTCGCCGATACGAAAAAGATTGAAGTGGAGTTGGCGTAGCCCTACCCCGAGTTGCTTGTCGAGCAGGTAAGCAACCTGGACATGTAATTTCGCGTGCCTCGACCTGAGCGGGGGTAGAATAGCTAATGATTTGAGTGCTTGATAGGTGCGCCACCATGCCACGTAGCTTCGTGAGCGAGATGCATAAACACATCACTGAGGCGGGCACGAGAGCTTGGATTGACGTATATCGCGTGGTCGACGACGACCGAGATCATCTCGCAACCTGGTCGGTTCTAATCCCAATAAAGGAAACCAAGACCTTCCTTGAGAGGGAGAGTTGGGGAGTTTGGCATCCCAGTGAGCTAAGACCCAGCTGCACCGAGTACGCGAATAAGAGAGTCTCCTACGATAGGTTCGGTAATGACGGCGGGTATGAGCCAATCGTCCTGTCGAGGAATTTTCACGAGGTCAAACCGCAATACTTAGAGCTCTCAGAGGAGTTTCGACTCTTTCACAATCTCTACTTCGATCGGAAGAATGACAGATACACCAAGATTAAAGATGACGGATCGGAGATAGACGTCGTCCACTTTGAAGAAGAGCAAGTTTCGATACGAAGCATCGAGATCAGACAATTTCTAGCAATCAAAGAAATGAGATTAGCCCTCCTCTTTGATTTGCGCCGAAAGTTTCCACGGAGTCTGACGGAACTCGGTCTAAAGAGCGCCTTCGAACATGTGACGGGACCAAACTTCCACTACAGCTATGCCTTCGGAGACATTGATTTCGAAAAAGGAAGTTTTGTGAGGGTTCTCGGCAAGGCTCTTGTTGACGGCTTTGCAAAGGCCGAAAGCGATTTCTGGCCGTATAACGAGAAATCAGAGTCCAAAAGGAAATACATGGAGTTCATCACAGGCCTTGACGAGAAAGGAAGGGAGACCAAGCAGCCTTGTCTACCCTACGGCGGAGATTATCTGACTCCTGTCCACTTTAGAAGTGAGGTCCTAAACCGGTATTACGATAATCCGAGTAAATACTCAGTTGAGGACGGGTATTTGCGCTGCGCAAGCCTCTGGGGTGTGCAGATAGACAACGACAACCCGGATTACGTGACCGTTTTCTTGGGCGACATTGGTCGAGACATTCCAGAATCAGAGCATAACTATTGGCGGTCTTTCAATATTGCTCCATCTGGTCCCGTGAGCATCACGGCTTTTCGTAGGAGTTTCCTGTGCGAGTTTATCAACCCCAGAAGGAAAGACTTGCTGTTCAAGCATCATTTCACCGAATTTAACCGCAAATGGCGAGAGAAGAACGGCTGGTTCTTCGTATGCGTCCGGCCAAGTACACGGTTGACTGTGGCGCGATGGGGATGAGAGAAGTTTTCTAAGCTTTGGCTTTTGCCGCCCAGGCAGTGGGCGTGAGTTCGGCGAGGTGCTGAATGGGCGTATCAGTGAGTCCGGGCAAGATGTCGGCGAGGTATTCGCGCACTGGAATCCTGAGCCGACGGCAGCTTTCGACCACGGACAGGATCGCGGCGATACGCGGTCCGGCTTGTGGACTGCCGATGTGGATCCAGTTGGATCTGCCAAGGGCCACTGGCCTCATTGAGTTCTCGGCGAGATTATTGCTCAGCTCCAGTTCGGGGTAGTCCAGGAAGCGGGTCAGCTTTTCCCAGAGTGTCAACGTGTATTTGCATGCCTGGCCGGCCTTGCTGCCGGGCAGCACGGTTTGACGCATGGCCACGATGTGCGCGCGGATTTGGTCGAGTACGGGCGGCGCTTTTTCCTGGCGCAAGAGATGACGTGCGGCCTGATCCATCTTTTCCTCGCGCGCCTGGGCGTCGATCGAGAACAACCTGTCCATCAGCTCGACTGCACGAATCGAGCCGGCGTCCTGCTTGTTGAGCTTGACCGCATCCACAAAGTTCCTTCTGGAGTGGCTCCAGCAGCAGGCGTGCACCATCCCCGGCCCTCCGAGGCCGCGCTCGTAGGCGACGTAGTCGTCGGTCTGGAGAATCCCCGCGAAGGCGCCGAGAAACTGCTTCGGCCCTTCGCGTCCGCGACTCATGCGGAAATCGAAGACCACGTTGCCGCCCGGCGTGCCGTACTGCCACAAGAAGGCGCGATGATTCTTGCCGCGCTTATCGTGTGTCTGCACATCGACCGGCGTCTCGTCGGCCTGGATATAACCGCTGACTAAAAGCTCCTTGCGCATGGCTCCCACCACCGAAGAGAGCATCTCGCCCACCGTCATCACCCAGCCGCACATGGTGGCCCGCGTGATCTCGATGCCGCAGTCGCGCTCCAGCAGCGCGCTCTGCCGGTACAAGGGCAGATGCGCCGTGTATTTGTTCACAATCGTGTCGATGATGATCCGGTCCGAGACCAGGCTTTTGTCGATGATGCGCGCGGGCAGCGGCGCCATGGCCACGCCTTGCTCCTCGCACTGCTTGCAGGCCCGCTTCTCGCGCTTGATGACTTCGACGTAGTACTCGGCCGGCTTGACGTTCAGCACTTGGCTCTCGTCGTAGCCGATCACTTTCGTTTCCGCGCCGCACTGGCCGCACACGCACTGCTCGGCCGTGCAAGCGACGATCTTTTCCACGCGGGGCAGGTCAGCAGGAAGTGTCTGTCGGCCGGGATGCGCGCGCCGCTGCCGCTTCTTCTCATCCGGCTTCGGCAATGCCTCGCGCTGGCCCTCCGCCTGAACTTCCTCACTCGAAACGCCGGGTTCTTCTTCCAGCAACTGTAACTGCAGGTTGCTCAACTTCTCGCTGCCCGGCCCGTACCTGGCCATCCGGCGCAGGCGCAGATGCTCTTCCAGAATCTGAATCTTCAGCCGTGCGTAGGCCAGTTCCTTCGTGGCCGCATCCAGTTGCTGTTTCAGTTGGGCATTGATCTCGGCGAGAAAGGCCTCTGAGTGCGGGGGAAGCGTCGGCTGGAGAGGCGTACTCACGATGCTTCTTTCATAACAAAAACTTCTGTGGATAAGTATGCGAAATGTGCAGTGTTTATGCGGTTTTCAGTGACTCTCTTGATGCTTCCAGCAATGGCTTGCGATGCCACTTCCGCCGCTCGGTCTGCTTGAGATCGATGCCGCCCAACAACAGCGCCAGTTCCTCCTGGCTCAGCACAATCTTGGCCGCCGTGGTGTCGCTCTCCGGCCAGCGAAATCTCCCGCCATCCAGTTTTTTCGCCGCCACCCAAAGCCCGCTCCCGTCATAAACCAAAAGTTTTAACCGGTTGCGCCGCGCATTCGTGAACAGGAAAACATGGCCGCTTTCCGGATCGCAGCCCAGATGGTCGCGCACCAGACCATAAAGACCGTTGAAGGATTTCCGCATGTCGGTCGCCCCGGTCGCTACGTAGATCCGCGTCGCCGGCCCAAATCCAAACATCGCCCTATGCTTGCTCCAGCACGCTGAGCAAGCGATTCAACGTCGCAGCGTCGAACCCGCTGCACACCTCGATCCGCCGCCCGTTCGCCAACTCCACGCACAGAGCACTGCTGAGCTTGCTCGCCGAGACCTCCGGTATCACTTCCACCGCCACCAACCGACCTTCGTTCCCAGTTGTCCCCTGCCCATACTGCCGCCGGTACTTGTCCAACGCCGCTACGCTCAACCCGCGCTCGGCGCAGAACACCTGCCGCTTCAGTCCGCTCGCTTCAAACTCACGCACCAATTCCACTGCCTCGGCCCGACTCCGCCGGCGGCGCACAAACCCCATCGCTCCCGTTTCGCTCATGTCCCCAGCAAATCACCAATCCACTCCACAAGAACAGGTGTGTTGCTCTGACGGATACGGTTCTTCTTCAAGCCATTATCGGAGCCTGATAAACATTGCTTCGTATCCCTAAGAACGCCGGCAACGGACGAGCAAACTGAATTTGATACCCAGGTGATGTACTTGGCGAAGGTCCTTGTGGACTCACTAAACGAAGTAGAGCTCGCCAAAGGTATCGAAATCGGCCCAAATGAGAAGGGCATCGGCAAGCTTGAAAAATACCTGCAAGCGAAGGGCGCGACGAATTGTTTGAAGCACGTCGAGATCCTGAAAGATATTCAGGCGCTTAGATCTTCGGGCGCAGCACACCGAAAGAGCGCTAAATACGAGAAGGTCGTGATAAAACTGGGTCTCGTCGAGAACGACCATAGGACTGTCCACAACACGCTGATGGCCCGCGGAATTGAACTTCTTGTCGCCCTGCAATCCCTCTAGGTCGCAGTGCGCAAAGGCACCATCGACGAGTCTGCTCCGTCCTCCGATTCCCGCCAAGTGTCAAAAACAGACCCCTACAGATACATGTCATCCACATAGCACCAGCGCCAGTCTTCGCCGCGCTCGGCACTCTGGATCAGAGGATGCTTCGTCTCATGGAAGTGCGCGCGTGCGTGACGGTTCTTTGACGAGTCGCAGCAGCCCACGTGCCCGCACTGGAGGCACATGCGCAGGTGCAACCACGTTTCGCCTAACTTCATGCACTCTTCGCAACCCTTGGTGCGCGGCTTCACACCTTTTTTGATCGTTCCCAAATGCGTGCATTGCGCTGCCATCGCTTCGCCTCCCTGATCTCTCTACGCCCCCGCTTACTCGCTGACTCGCTGACTCGCCGCGTTATTTCGCCCAGCCCAATCCATCCGTCCCGTTCCCGGTCGAGATCATGCGAGAGACCTTCCACGTGGCCGCATCGATTTCCGCCACCTGGTTGCTGTCGATACAGGAGACATAGGCCGCTTTGCCGTCGGGCCGCACCAGCACCTCCTGCGGGCTTTTACCCACCGCAATTTTCTCGACGACTGTCATCGACTTTAAGTCGATCACATCCACCGCGTTGGCTTCGGGAATCGCGATCAGCAGAAAGCGGCCGTCGGGCGTGGGCGCGCTGCCATAGCCCAGCCCATCAAGCTTGACCCACTTCGCCACTGCATTCGCCGCCGTATCGATCACGGCCAGGCGCGGCGCGGTTTCATCCGCGGTAAACACCCAGCGGTCGTCGCTCGAAATCGCAATGCGCTGCACGTTGCCGGAGACGGGAATCACCTTGACGGTCTTGCGCGCTTTCACATCGAGCACGCTCACCGTGCCCGGGCCTACGTTGGCCGTATAGCCGCGCAGCCCGTCGTGCGAAAGCGCAAGCATGTGGCTTTCCGGCTGCCCAGTCGGAATCGCGTCGATAATCTTCAGTGTCTTCGGATCGATGACCGTGACGGATTGATCCATCTCCGTGGTCACGTAGAGCAGCCCGTCCTTTGGCCCGAAGACCGCGCAGTGCGGCCGCGCGCCGTAGCCAAAATCGATCTCCCCCACGACCTTGTGGGTGGCCACATCGACGACCACGATGTTATTGCCGTCGGTTCCCGGCTTGCCGACGCCCGAATTGCCGTAGATGGGCACAAACGCCAGGCGTCCATCCGGCGACGCTGCAACTTCGTGCCCGGTGATGCCGTTCTCGGCCACGTCGGCGATCAGTTTGCCGGCCACGGGATCGACGATGGCAAGGCTGCGGTCACCTTTTTGATCGACCAACAAACGCGGCTGCTGGGCGCACGCGGCGGCCGCAGCCAGCATCAACACGGCTACCAACCAAGACCAGGAAAAAATCTTCAAGGGGAACCTCCGGGGACTACGCAACGAATATACCTTCCGGCCGATGATGGCGACAAGAGCAGAACCCAACCTATAAAAGCTTGTGGAACTCTTCCACGCTAAGTCCGGCATCGCGCACAATGCCGCCCATGGTGAAGGCATTCACCGGGTTATGGCGGGGCATCGTCAGGATTCGCGACCCATTCGTCATCACAATATGCGCACCCTGCCGGAGAATGCGAAATCCCGCTTTCTCAAGTGCAGCAACGGCCTTAAGATGATTTATCCCCGGAACCTTAGACACGACCTACCTCGATAGCTCCGAGCCGATTTGTGTATCGGATCAGCCTGCATGAACGAACGGTACGACGACAAGGGGCAAATGGGAAGAGGGTAGGCATAACACTGATCGCAGCGAAGGGGAAACGGGGCACACCGGATCGAAGGCCTATGCCACAGCGACTTCGACGACGCGGCCGTCTTCGTTTTTGGCGACCTCTTCGGCGGCTTCAACATACTCGCTAATGGCAATACGGATGTTAGCCAGCGCCTCTTCCTCGGTGGCGCCTTGCGACCAGCAGCCTGGTAGGCCGGGGCACGAAACGCTGTAACCTTCTTCGGATTGACGCAAAACAACGCGATACGTGGCCATGAAAGGGATGATACACCCACCGCAACAACATCGTAACGCCCGCGCTATGCTGAATCTGTGGGTCTTATGCACCTTCCTGCGCGCGATACCGTGCTTGTGCAGATTATGGATGCTTCGCTCGCCGCGGCAGCTCAGCGCGCCGGAGCGTTCCTAGCCTGCCGCATCGGTTGTACACAGTGCTGTCACGGAGCCTTCGCCATCAATGCACTTGACGCCGCGCGCCTGCGCGCCGGAATGGCTGAGTTGCGCGCCACAGATTACACGCTCGCGGCTGAGATCGAGCGCCGCGCTCGCGCCTGGCTCCAGGAGCACGGCGCAGATTTTCCCGGCGATCGCGAATCGGGCGCGCTCGGCAGTTCCTCAGAAGACCAGGCGCGCTTCGAAGACTTCGCTGACGATGCCGCATGTCCCGCGCTCGATCCCGCAACCGGTCGGTGCGCTGTGTACGCATGCCGCCCTATGACCTGCCGCGTCTTCGGCCCTCCCGTGCGCGCGGTTGGCGAAGACGGCGCCGAAGGCCTGGGCCACTGCGAGCTCTGCTTCATCGGCGCTACGCCGGAACAGGTTGCTGTCTGCGAAATACCAGTCCCGCACGATCTTGAAGCAGAATTGCTCGACGAAACCGGAGCAGACTTTGAAACCGTGGTCGCATTTGCGCTACTTCCGTAGCAGCCCATCCCCGCGTTGCGCGATAAACTGATTCTTGCAGCCTCCCATGCCAATGCGTCCCTGCTGGACCGAGATTCGCACTCGCTCGCTCGTTGAGAACATGCGCTTTCTGGCCAGCCTCGCGGCGCCGCACGCCGAGTTGCTCGCCATGGTGAAGGCCAACGCCTATGGCCACTCGCTGGCTCTGTGCGCACCCGCGGCTGTGCGCGGAGGAGCTGGCTGGCTGGGCGTCACCAGCGTGGAAGAAGGCATTGCCGCACGCGCCCTGTGCCCTGACACGCCGGTGCTGATCATGTCCGGCATTGCTCGCGGCCAGGCCGCGGCCGCCATTCAGTTTGAGCTGACGCCCATCGCCTGGGAGCTGTGGCAGCTCGATGAGCTGGAAGCTGCGGCGCGCACCGCCGGCGCAGCGCCGGGTTCGGTTCCTGTTCATCTTGAGATCGATACCGGCATGAGCCGCCAGGGCGTTTTGCCCGGCGAACTTTCCAGCATTTTTTCGCGATTCGCGCCGGGCTCGCCGCTGCGCCTTGAAGGCGTGATGACACATCTCTACGCCGCCGATGAAGCCGACGGCGAGGCGACGCAGGAACAACTCACGCGCCTCGACGACGTACTTGGCCGCATCTCCGCCGCGGGCCTCTTCGCCGAGTGGCTCAATGTGGGCAATTCGGCGGCGTTACTCGCGGGCCAGGCTGGCCCCATTGCAGAGCTCGCCGCACGCCACGGCATGAAGGCTCTGTTGCGCCCCGGCCTCGCACTCTTCGGCATCGTGCCCGAGTTCGATCCTGCCTTTGACGTTGAGGTCGAACCGCCAACGCTCGCCCGCGCGCGCGGCGCTCTAGAGCCCGTTCTCTCATGGAAATCTTCGGTCATCGGCGTGCGCTCTGTGCCTGCCGGCGCCAGCGTGGGCTACAACGGGACCTTTGTCGCCACCGAGCCCATGCGCCTCGCGCTCATCGCCGTGGGCTACGCCGACGGTCTCGACCGCTCCCTCGGCAACCGCTTTCATCTGTTGGTGCGCGGCCAGCGCGCTCCGCTGGTGGGACGCGTCAGCATGGATCAGTCGGTTTTGGATGTGACGGAAATTCCGGGCGTTGCCGCCGGTGACGAAGTTGTGTTGATCGGGACGCAGGGCGGTGAAACCATCACATCTCAAGATCACGCCCGCGCCACGGGCACCATTCCCTGGGAGGTTTTCACGCGCATCGGCCCGCGCGTTGCGCGTACGGCCGTTTGAGTGGGGTTCATGCCATCCCACCCTTTCGCCCAAAACCGGGCGAAGAATGGGGCACGGAAGATTTCTGTTCAAGCGGACAGAGCCTTAGCGCGTGACCGATTCCGCAGGCGCCGCTGGTAATCCCGCGCAAAGGCCCGCCGCGCATTGCACCGCGTCAATCATGGCATCTGTTCCGATGCACGAGTTCAGCAACATGTGGTAAAGCCCGCGCGAGCACCACTCCTGCTGATAGAAACTGCGGATGACCGCAGCGCGCCGCCGGTCGAAGGCCGCCAAATGCTGCTCCGCCTGATGCGCCCGCTCAGGAAACGCGCGCGCGAACCACTCCTTCTTGGCGCTGACCGTGGCGTAGACAAAAACATGAAAGCATCCCGGCCGTCCGGCGAGGGCACAGGCCGATCCGCGGCCCACCAGCACGCAGTTGCCTTGATTCGCAGCGTCGAGAATCTGCGCCCGGATCAGCTCCAGCATGCGCTGGGAGTCGAAGATTTTCTCATCGCCGCTGGTGGCCGGCGCATACACGGGGTCCTGCCAGAACATTTTGCCGTATCGGTAATACCAGGGATCCAGCCGCTCATCGAACCTGGCCGCCGCCTTCGGATCGATGCCGGCGATGCGTGCGGCGCCAGCCACCAGCTCCGAATCCAGCAGCCGCCAGCCCAGCCGCACCGCCAAATCGTGCGCAAACTCCGCTCCGTGCGAGCCGTACTCGCGCTCCACGGTGATCACCCTGACCGGCGCATGCACCATGACCCTGAATGACCCCCTGCGCAGGAGCATACAACGCCCGGCGCAGAAAATAAAACAGGCGCGGAAGGGAAAGCTCCTCACGCGCCCGCTGCGGTTCCTGCGCTAAGTCATCGAGCTACTGCGTAACCGGCTGCTCCGGCAGCGTTTTCGGGCCCTTCAGGTGGCGTGCATTGGGAGGGGCCGGAGCGCCTGGAACCGCCGACACCGCTGTCGGGACCGTCGAACCCTTCTTGATGTGCAGATCGCCGTTGTCCGCGCTCAGCACAATGTGCGCCGCACCCGATCCGATACGCCCGCTGACTGTTTTATCTTCATCGCCGCTTACCGTCAGCGCGAAATCCGTGATCACTTCGCCGTTATGCGTGTGCCCGTTCACCGTGGCAGAGGCATTGGGAGGCAGCGTGATCTCGACGTCGCCTTTGCTGTTGTTCGCTTCTACACCGTATGTGCCCGCCAGCTCGATGCGAATGTTGCCATCGCGGTCTTCCACGTGGCTGTCGCCGTCAACCTGGCTTAGATCCACGTCCTTTGAGTGCGTCGCCACGTGCACTTCTCCCTTGGCCCCGATGATCCGCAGGTCGTCATCGTTCAGGGTCAGCTCGCCGGGCAACTGCGCCGCGTCGACTGTGGTCACTGAGGTGCGCAGGTGCACCGGTCCGGCCACGTTCTCCATCGACACGTCGCCGGGGATGTCGCCGCTCTGGGAGATTCCGCCCTTGATATCGGACACGGTGATGTCGTTCACGTCTCCCTCCAAGGTCATATCGCCCTGGACATCCTGCGCGGCAAAGACGTCGTGCTTCCCATGGACGAAGTGCGCCACCACCGGACCAGCGATCGAGCTGAGATGAATATCGCCCCGCGCGGTGATGTCTATCCCCGAACCCAAGCCGCTTGCCGTCACGCTGTCCCACTCCGCGTTCACCGTCACGTGCGCCGTCTTCGGCACGGCAATGGTCAAATTGACCCTTCCCCGGTTGTTACTCTGCGCTTGAATCAGCACCGCGCTGCCATTCACCGTCACGTGCGCAGCCTCGGCGTTGAATATCTTCTGCGCGCTCGAGTCCGAATTGGCATAAGCCACTTCCTGCGCCCGCACTTCAAGATTGGGCTGGTCGCTCGCGGTAATGCTCACGTCGCCGCGGGGAACCCGAATCTCGATGGACGCATTGGCTGGAATCTGCCTGGTGTCCACCGGCTGATCGCTGTCGTGCTCCGGCATTCCGAAGTTGCTGAAGAAGCCGTCATCGCCAAAGTCGAAGTGACCCGGGCCCCAGAAATGGTTGTGCGCCGCGGAAATTGCGCCCAGAAACGCGAGAAAGATCAGGATTCCGATGAACCCGCCGCTGCGCCGCACCGGAGTCGCTCTGCGCATGTCCAGCGCCCACTCGCCCAACAGCGCCAGTCCTGCGCCGATCAGCAGCAGCGGCCACCACCGGCCGTACCACTCCCAGAACGTGCTCGCGTCGAGATGGCCGCTCATGATCAGCAACGCAATCACGCCAACAGACACCAGAACGATGGGACCAACCATCGAAGGCACGCGCGGGCCGTACGTGCCCACGTAATTCGCTTTCCATGCGTGGCGCTGCGCACGCCAGGCGTCGCGTTGCGCGCGCCAGGCGGCCTTCTGCTGCTCGCGATACGCGCGCCACTGCGTCTTCGGATCGTAGGGCGGCTGTCCACCTCCCGGAGGCATGTTTGGAGGCATATTCGGAGGCATGTTGCTCATGATTGCCCTCCCTCTCTATCGTTCTCAAAGTCATGCGAATGTGAGGGCACAATCGCCGTGCCCGCATTTGCGGCTGAGTTTGCAACGCCCTGCCCTGCGCCCTGAAATTGACCCGTTCCCTGCCGGGCGTCGTGCCACGGCGCGCCGGGAAAGATGGGATAGCCCTCCGAGGCCAGCGCCGCCCGCTCAGCCAGCAGCAGAACCCCGGCCAGGATCAGGTAAAACGGCCAGCTATGTCCCCAGCCGAGAATGTGCGCTTGAGCAAGCAGTGCATTCACACCCACCAGCAACAGAAATGCCGGCCCGCGCAATCTGCGAATCAAAATGTAACGGCTCATTGCTGGCCTCCTTGCGAGTGATCCTGCGGCCCTGCCTGCGAATTACCCTGCGGTCCATTCTGCGCACTGCCCGGCGGCACACCCTGCGAGTACTGCAGACGCCGCACGATCATCCACACGCCCAGCCCGATGAGCACCAGCGGCCAGCTAAAGTGGAACCAGCGCCACGAAAACCAGTCGAACTGCCCCAGCAGAAACAGCACGCCGAGGGCAATCAGAATCACAGCGCCCACCGGCTCTCTGCGCCGCCAATGCATAGGCGGCACCGGCGGGAAAGGCGGAATCGGTGGAATTGGCGGGACCGGAGGCATAGCCGGACCCCCGTACTCCGGAGCCGCGTACCCCTGGCCCTCATGCGTTGATTGATAGGGAGCCTGGTACGGAGCCCCATATGAAGCCCCATACGAAGACTGACCCGCCGCTCCTGTTCCCGCACTCGGCGGTGGACCCTGCGGCGGACCTTGCGGCGGCCGACCGCCCGTCGAAAACCAGCTGCTCACCTCGTTCAGTCCCAGCGGATCGGGCAGCGGATCTCCGTCGCGCCGCGCCTTCGCCGTCTGATAGGCCTCGAACACCTGGTAGAAGATCCACCCCATCACGAACAGGCCAAACACGCCGAACACGTGCGCCGCGCTCACCAGCACCGCGAAGATCACCACGTGGACCATGCCCTTGACGAACTGGCCGTTGTACATGGCGCCTACGCCGGGAATGAATCCCAACAGGGCAGCCAGTCCCGGACTCGGTCCACCGATGGGAGGCGGCACATAGGCCTGCTGTGCATCCGCCGCGGCGGACCACGACCTCCAGCACGGCTCGCAAAAAATCTGCCCGCCCGATCCTTTGCGCACGCATTCCTGGCACAGTGCCTTGCCGCAGCTCTGGCAGTACGCCGTCGCATTCACGCCGCTATGGTTTACGCAATCCATGGTGTGCTCCTTTCAAAGAGCGGAGCTAGCGGAGTGAGCGGAGCTAGCAGAGCTTGTTCCCTTATTTCTTCGGTCCCCTGGTCCCTGGTCTTCCGAGTCTCGCCCGGCGTCGCCGGCTGGTTTTGCTGTTGCTGATCGCCGCCGTTGCCTTTGCCCTCATCCTGGCCGCGCAGCTCGCGCACGCGTGATTCCACCTCGTACACAAAGCGCAGATGGTCGTAATAGCGCACGATCGGCACTGAAGCCATGGTCAATTGCCGCTCCATGTACGACCGCACCGTACGCGGTCTCAGATCGGCGAGCCGCAGATTCGCTAGCCGCACACCTGCCAGGTTCAGCGTTAGCGCGATGGAAAAGAACGCCATCGCTGCCGTCATCAGCAGCCGAGGCTGCGCACTCGACCGCATCCGCGCAAAGAATCCCGGCTGTTGCCACACCGGCGGAACAAACGCCGGAACCACACCAGCCCCTGCCGGAACCGGCAAGCCGCTCAGCGCGTGACCCAGACCCGCACCTGGGCCCGTGGTGGCCAGAATTTTTTCGAGTAGCCACTCCGGCGGCTCCGGTTCCGGAGACAGAAACTCCAGCCACTCACGGCCCTTGCGCGCTGCTTCATAGAGCGCGGAGCACGCCGGGCAGCCGGCCTGGTGCGCGAGAAACCTCGCCTCTTCCTCGGGCTTCAGCAGCCCGTCCAGTGCATCGGCCAGCAGCGTCTCCCACTCGCCGCATGCTGGTGTGCCCGGAAACTGTGTGCCTTCTGCCATGGCTACATCACCTCCTTCTTAGTACGCTCCAGGAGCCGCGCCAGTTCCGCACGCCCCCGGCTGATGCGCGATTTCACGGTTCCTTCGGGAATCCCTAAAACCTGTGCAATCTCTTTATAATCAAGATCCTGCAAGTCTCTCAAAATCACTGCCTCGCGCAGTTCCACGCTTACTTTCATCAATGCCTTCTGCACCATCTTTTTAAGTTCCTGCCGCGCTGCCGATTCGTGCGGGGACGGGCCGGCATCGGCCAGCCGATCGGCAACGCTCAAATGCGGCCGCAACTCTTCCGTCTGGTCCCACCCCTCGTCCAATGAGCCCGTGGCGCGTTGGTTCCGCGTTCGCCGGTAGTTGTCCACCAGCAGATTCCGCGTCATGGTGGTAATCCACACCGGCAGACTGCCGCGTGTGCCGTCGAAACTGGCCAGATTCGAGTAAATCTTCAGGAAAACGTCTTGCGTCAGGTCCTCGGCATCCGTGGCGCTGCCTGTAAAGCGGTAGCACAGCCCATACACACGCCTCTGGTGCGTGCGGACCATCTCTGCCCATGCGCCGGAGTCGCCGTTTATGCAGCGGCGGACGATGTGCGTCCAGTCCTGCTCCAGAGCTCTCACCTCCGTACGCCCGCCGTGGTTTGCCAATGTCGCCTGGCCAGCTCGCGTCTCCTGCAATGTGGCTGCACCCATCGCAACCGCAGCGCACCGGGATTCATCGCGCCGCGCAGCGGGAGCCGTCGTGGCTTCCTGCGCTTTGAACCGTCCTAAGGTCCGTCCCACCGCAGGTGGCGTCATGCCCCAGCTTAATGTACCCACATACTGCATGGTGATTGGATACGCAGATTGAGCCCCGCCGGTTCCGTCGGACGATCTGCTCTGCTTTCAGTGGCGACGCCGGGCCCTTCGAATTCTTGCTTCCCCCTTGTTCCCTTTGTCCCCTGGTCCTCCCGAACCACTGCGACAGCTTCGCGTCGCAGGATAACTTATTCGCAGCCTTCAGGGAACCATTTCCTCTCCATCTTCGTACCCGCTTGCATATGCAAGAAACCTTCACCGGGGCGTGGCTCGAGTCCCAGACTGCGCGCACCAGCGCCGCATGGCACACCTGCGCCCATCGGCTCCTGCCGTCCGGCGCTGTCTACACTCGAGAGGAGCAGAGCGCGAGCGAGCGTGTCTACGATGACTGCCTTCGCTCTGTGGAGAGGGGCCTTCGCAGCCGTCCTCGCACATCGACAGAGCGCACTGCCTTCCGGGACCACCTGATTGCTGTATTCGCTCGTTTCGCTGCGTCCGCGCTCGGACTTGAATCGCAAGCCATCGATCTCATCGCTCAGGGCTTCCTGCCTGCCGGCGTCGAATTCGCTCGCCGCGCGCGCCACTTCGACGTCGATCTCACCATGGCCGAGATCGTTCAGGCCTGCCGAAATGCCTGGACCGCCTACGGCTTGCAGCCTCTCCTGGACGAGCCCGCTCACATAACGCCTTCGATTGTTGGCTATAGCCTCCTTTACCCCTATACCGACAACTATCTCGACCGCTGCGATGCGACCCCTGCCGCCAAGCGCATTTTCTGTGCGCGATTCCGCCAGCGCCTGCGCGGAGAGCATCTTTCGGTCCGCGATGCACATGAAGCATCCATCTGGGCTCTGGCCGGAATGATCGAAAGCCAGTATCCTCGCGCAATTTACCCGCAGGTCTTCGCATCATTGCTTGCCATCCACGAGGCGCAGGAGCAGAGCGTTGCCCAGCTCTCCGACGCACGGTCCTTGAGCGGCGATGAGATCCTCCGAATCAGTTGCGCAAAGGGCGGCACATCCGTCCTCGCTGACGCCTGCCTCGTCCGCGGCTGGCTCACCGCGCAGGAAAGCCAGATTGCCTTCGATTGGGGAGTGCTGCTCCAACTCGGCGACGACCTCCAGGACATCCGCGAGGATCTTCGCCGAGGATCGGCCACTCTCTTCACGCGCTCTGCAGCCGAGGGCATCTTGCTCGACCCCCTCGTCAGGCAATTGCTCAATTTCAGCGAGGCGGTCGGAGGCGGGCTTGAATGCCTCCCAACCGGCTCGGCGACGCTCAAAAACCTGCTCCGCATGAGCTGGCGCTCACTCATCATCGCCGCCGTCGCTAATGCCCCGGAGTTTTTCTCTCCGGCCTTTCTCCGCGAGCTCGAACGCTCATCGCCGCTCCGGTTCGCCTTTCTCCAGGCGCGTCACAGGAAGCTCGGAAGCAGGCGCGGCCTCTTCGCCGCCGTCTTCAACGCGTTGATCGAGGAGACCGGCGAACCGGTATTCGCACCCAATGCAGGCGCTTGCTGGGAATCTCCAGCAGGATGTTCGCCGGATAACGTTGCTGGAACGCAGCTGGCGTAACTTGCGAATAGGATCCCCAAGAAGCACCTTGCCCGTGCGAAAATTTTGGTTGATTCCGTTCGCAGCAATGTTCACGCTTGCCCACGCTGCGCTTTTGTGCAAATTCGCCACCTCCGCCTTTCGACGGTGAAGGATTCTCCTGCCCCGCAAGAAAATCGCCGCATTTTTCAGCATTCGCCGTAAACTGGGCAGCATAAGCTGAGCAGCAGGGGAGGTCGCAGCGTGGAAGATTGGAAGTTCACCCAGCAGGATGCCTCGGAGACTCTCGCCAAACTGCATTTCTTCTCCATCAAGAAGAATCATGCGCACGGCGAGGTTGAGGCGCGCATCACGGTCAAGGAATTCGCCACCGCCAAGACCACTGACATGAAGTTCTTTGCCGTGGCGGATATCGAGCTGAACCAGAAGAGCATGAAATTCCAGCCCTGCGGATGGGCCGAAACCCTGATGGGCGCTCTGACCGAATGCCTCAGAAATCTGCGCAAGTTTGAATATGAAAGCCCCGAGCTGCCGGCAGCGACCTCTGCGGACGGCGCGCAACTTTGAGACGCACCCCGGATGAGCGCGGGTCGGGAGACCCGCACTACAGCCGGTCGGAAGACCGTCGCTACTATGACTCAGGTATGCTGAAGGACCAAGGAGCATCCGGCCATGCGCAAGACGTCGCTGGCTCTCGCACTTCCGTTTTTGCTGTGCACGCTGGCTCACGCCGCCAGCTTCGACTGCACCAAGGCCAAGACTCCCCAGGAAAAAGCTATCTGCGCATCGCCGGATTTGAGTGCGGCCGACGACGAGATGGCCGCGGCGTACCGCGCCGACCTAGCCGCCGTTCAACCGCAATGGGCTGACGGAATCCGCGAGAATCAGCTCGCCTGGCTGCATAACCGCGACGCAAGTTGCCCTGCTTCCGACTCGGCCGGTGACCTCGAGTTCTGCCTGCGCAACCTGTACACGCTCCGCATCGAGGCTTTGCGCCACATGATCCTGCAATCCGGCGGCGTCACCTTTGTTTTGCGCACCGTGGAACTCGCCGCGTCCGACCAGCCATCGGAATCAGATGCGAGCGCGGACGCAAATAAGCCCAGGCGCGGCTATTTGTCTGCTTCATGGCCGCAGGCCGCTAATGGCACCCCAGAGTGGCGGGCCTGGAACAGCGCGATCGAAGCTGCCACAGCGGGAGTCGCCGGGCTGACCGTGGGAGACCCAGGGCAAGCTGATTTCCGGAAGATTGTGTCACCGGGCATGGACGTCGACGTCACGGCGTCGCTCGGCATCGTCAGCCCCAATTTAATAACAGCGACGATTGCCAACGACTGGGACGGCGGAGGAATCCATCCAAACGAAAACTCGATCCAATTCAACTGGCTGCTCAAGGAACGGCGCGAACTAAAGCCGGAGGATGTTTTTCGCCAAAAATCAGGCTGGGATGTCTTCCTGCAGAAACAATGCGATCAATATCTGCACAAGGCGCTCGACCACGACGATGTGAGCTACGAGAGCTTCATGCAGCCGGGCGAAATGCCGAAGGTCCTCCATGGCATCGTAAGCGATCCGGAGAACTGGCAAATTGACAGCAAGGGAATCACAATCATCTTTCAGACGTACGCGGTTGCCTGCCATGCCTGCACGCCAGATCCGCTCCTCATTCCCTGGGAGAAAGTGAGGCCCATGTTGAACCCTGATTTCGTGCTACCTCGTGAAGCATGCACGGCGCGTGCTCCGTGGGGAAAGACGCCTGTCTGCGAGGATTGATCCTCGATCACCCGCGGCGGCATCACCAATAACTCAGGTATGCTGAAGAACCAAGGACCCCTGACCCCTGAAACCTGACCCCTGTTTCAGTACTGGTTCCCGAACTCCGGATCCACGGGATTCTCGAACAGCGACGCGTCGCGCGTGACAATGGTCAGCCCTGAGGGCGTGACAAAATAGCGCCGTTTATCCTCCACCGGGTCGTAACCGATCACGGTGCCCTCGGGAATATGCACGTCGCGGTCGATGATGGCCCGCCGAATGCGGCAATGCCGCCCGATGCTCACGTGAGAGAAGACGATGCTCGCATCCACGTCAGAGTAGGAGTTAACCCGCACGTCCTGCGACAGCACCGAGTTGTATACCGACGCGCCCGAAATGATGACGCCGGCCGTGATGATGGAGTTGACGGCCATACCCGAGCGGCCCGGTTCGCCGAAAACGAATTTGGCCGGCGGATATTGCCGTGTGCGCGTGCGGATCGGCCAGCTCTTGTCGTACAGGTTGAAGACCGGCGACACTGAGCACAGATCCATGTTGGCTTCGTAGTACGCGTCGAGCGTGCCCACGTCGCGCCAGTAGAGCGCCTCCTTCTTGTTCTCGTCCACAAAGCTGTAGGCCATCATCTTTTTCTTGCCCAGCAGGTTGGGCAGGATGTTGTGCCCGAAATCGTGCTTCGAATCGGTATCGTCCGCGTCGGAGATCAACGCTTTCAGCAGCGTTTCAGTATTGAAGATGTAAATGCCCATCGACGCGTCCACGGCGTTGGGATTGAAGGGCGAGCGGAAGCTGGTCGACGCCGGCTTCTCCTGGAAACCCACGATCTCGCCGTTCTTCGCCACCTCCACCACGCCGAACCGCGACACCTCTTCGGGCGCAATGGGCAGGGTGGCCAGCGTGATGTCGGCGTTGGTCTCCTTGTGGTAGGCCAGCATGCGGCTGTAGTCCATTTTGTAGATATGATCGCCACCCAGAACGATCACGTGGCTGGGCTGCTCGCTGCCGATCGAGTAGATGTTCTGGTACACCGCGTCCGCCGTGCCCATGTACCAGTTGGCGCCGGTGCGCTGCATGGGCGGCATCAACTCGAAGAACTCGCCGAGCTCCTGCGCCACGATGCCCGTCCAGCCTTCGCGAATGTGCCGGTTCAGGCTGAGCGCCTTGTACTGCGTGAGGATGTACACGCGCCTCAGGCCGGAATTAATACAGTTGGAAAGCGTGATGTCGATAATGCGGTAGTGTCCGCCGAAGGGAACGGCCGGCTTGGCACGGTCCCGCGTCAGGGGAAACAGACGTTCCCCTGCACCGCCCGCAAGTAAGACGCCGAGAGTGTCTTTCATATCCATAAGGCTCCCACAGCCTGGATGATCGCTGGCCCATGCCATCCGACACGGCGGGGGAGTGCCGCTATCCGGAACAGCATTCTGCCAGGCGGCACGCAATCGAAACCGTCACTGAACGCAGGAGAATATCACACAAAGCAATACGCTTGGCAGTCCTGAGATGAAATGAGCGGCGCGAGCGGAGGCGAGCGGTGCTTGCGGAGTTACAAAAAAGGCGCGGTGCCTGCGTGCACGGCAGCGAAAAACGCCACCGCCGCCCGCTCTCGCCGAAGGAAGTGCTGGCTCCGCTCGCCTCCGCGAACACCGCCAACTCGGCTCGCTTTCTACCAGCCGGAAACCCAGTTCGCCTTTTTCGTCGACCGCTTGGCCTTCGTGAACTTGTATTCCAGACCCACTGAGATGGCGAAGTTCACGTCGTACTGCGCGTACGAAGCGTTAGCTATTGGCGCATCGCTGAAAGTGTAGTGCGTCATAATCGCGTCGGGATTGATGCGGAAGACCCAGTGTTGCGACCGGTTCAGATCGATACTGCCGCCAATAATCGCCGCCGGCGCAATCTGGTTGTAATAAAAGTCGAAATACGCGGGCGCCACGCCCAGCAAATCCTTCTGGAAATTTCCATCGACGCCGCCGAACATGGCATGCGCCATCATCGCCCCATGCTTGTTGTGCGGCCCCAGCCATTCCACGCCGCCCACAAAGAAATACTGCTTCACCACGGGGCCCTGCAAGTCGCCGCCGTTACCATTTTTGTCATTTGGCGCGGTGCCGCTGGTGCCCACATACGCGCGGCCCGAGCCGATCAGGCCCCAGTTCCGCGTGAGCCAAATCGAGGCGTCTCCGTCCAGTCCGCCCAGGTTCGAGCCCTGCAGCAGCGTCGGACCAGCTTTCATGTGGTCGTATGCGAAGCCCAGTGACACATCGTAGCGGTTGTCGTAGCGCACGGCGGACAAAGGATCGACGGAAATGTAGACACCATAATTCGAGTTCTGGGCGTCTGCTCCCTGCTGCGTGGGCGCCTGCGTCGGCTGGCTCTGGCTGCTGCTCTGGCCTGTGGAACTCTGCGGTTGAGCGGGCTGGCTCTGCGGTTGGGCAGGCGGATTCTGGGAATCCGCGTTCTGTGCCTGCAGGCGGGCGCCCGCACACACAACCAGAGCGAGAATAGCGGCAAAAAGAGGATAAAACCTTGCTTGAAGAGGCATCATTAAACAGCTTACAGGACCCCACCGATACCGGACAATGCGCCTCCTGACCATTTCATAGAGCATTTTCGAGAGCATTTCCTTTAGACGTGCGGGGCTCTATTCCGTCCCGTGCCGCTCGGCCCTCAATCGAGGCTGTCGTCACGCTCCCGACTCGGGCCACTGCTTCACTCCTCGACTGCCTGGCTTGTCCCCTGTCCACAGTCTACGATCGATGGTCCACGGTCCACGATCCACGAATCACGATTCATGAGTTCACTCTGCGCCGACGTGGCACCGCTCCATCTGCCGAGACCACAGCAGGTAATGCACTGTCTTCAGGATTTCGACCACGGTCTGTTCCTCAGCCGCTCCCGATCCCACCGGTCCCAACGCCGGAGCCCCGTGGACCCGCCACTTCATCGGCAAGCGGCTCAGGATCAGTCCCGCGCGCGGCAAATGGCTGGAGCTCGAAATTACCTCAGCCGATTCCCAGCCGTGGCTGCGCATGACGCCGAGCGCGTTGCAGGTGTTCTCCATGGTGTCTCGCGCTTGAGGATCCTCCAGCACCGCCGAGGCCGGAATGCCCTGCGCCTCCGCGGTCCGCGCCATCACCTGTGCCTCCACAAAGCGGTTGGCCACCGAGCCGCCGGTAAAAATGATGCGCGGCGCCACGCCTCGCTCGTACTCGTGCACCGCCTCGGTTACGCGCGCCAGTTCGCGCGGGCTGGGATTCCCGTCCGCATCCACCGGCGTACCCAACACGATGAGCACATCGAAATTGTCCTGTGTGGTATTGCTCTTTGGCGCCAGCGCTCGCTCCAGAGCCGCCCATGCGAGCAACCCCAGGATCAGCGCTGCGCATGCCAGCATTACGCGCCCGAACCAGCCCATCCGGCGGCGTCTCTTTGGCGCGGTCCTTCGGCGCGGCCGCGGTGCACCCGTCTGCTTCTGTGATTTTGTGGAGTTCAACTTCTGCGATTTCGCGGAGTTCAAACGGTCCGCCTCCAGGCTCCACTCTAACGCGAACGCGAAGTGCTAACCCCGCTGTCTCCAGATTTCCGCGGGCTTACCCCACTCGGAAAACACAATCTCGTCGAGCGGCTTGCGTGTCCGCGCAGTGGTCTCGCGTTCGATCAGGGTGACATCGCCCAGCGCCGCGGGCTCGCCCTGGTAGCCCAGCGCGATCACCGCACCCAGCGCGTACTCCTCGGGAACCTGCAGCGCCTGGCGCGCCGCTTCGTGGTCGTAACCGGCCATCTGGTGCGTCGTCATGCCTAGTTCCGCCGCCTGCAGCGTCAGATAGGCACTCGCCGCCCCCAAGTCGTACAGTGCATACGAATTCGCCCCGCCCTTGGCGTTTACGGCCAGCGCCGTGCCCAAGATCAGCACCGGAGCCTTGGGCGCCCAAACCTTGTTAGCGCCTCCCAGCGTTCCGGCAATCTTCTCGTGCGTTGGGGAGCCTTTCAGCCCTACCACAAATCGCCACGGCTGCGCATTTCCGCTTGAGGCCGCCCATCGGGCCGCTTCAAACACCTTCCTGAGCGCTTCCGGGCTCACCTCGCGCTCGGAAAACGACCGCGCGCTCCAGCGCTCATGGATGATCGGCAACACACCTTCCGCCGGGGGCGCCTTCTTCAGCTCGTGCACTTCACTGGCTGTCAGACTCATGAACTTTTTTGCTCCTCAAGAATCCCAACGGAGTCCCGTTGCTACCTTTTTTTGATTCACGGCTCAGCGCCGAGGATTCGCCAGCCGGCTAAATAGTTGTTGTAACGTGGGTCTCTCGAATCGGCGATTTTCTCGCGCCCCTGGTTCCTCTTTCCCATGTTCCCTGCTTTTTATGGATACATTCTGTTGAGCATGCGCGGGAAGGGAATCGTCTCGCGCACGTGGTCCAGCGCGCATACCCAGGAAACTACCCGCTCGATGCCCATGCCAAAGCCGGAATGCGGCACACTGCCGTAGCGCCGCAGATCGAGATACCACTCGAACGCCTGGCGCGGTAATTTATGTTGATCGATGCGCGCACTCAGCAGTTCGTAGCTCGATACGCGTTGCGACCCTCCGATGACCTCGCCGTAACCCTCCGGCGCCAGCACGTCCACGCAGAGCGCGTAACGCAGATCCTTGGGATCGGGCTCCATATAAAACGCCTTCACGTCTGCCGGATAGCGGTGCACCATCACGGGCCGGTCGTATTGCGAGCTCAGCCACGTCTCGTCGGGCGAGCCAAAGTCGTTGCCGTACGTGAAGGGCTGCTCCAGTTGCCCGTTTTTGTTCGCCTGGTTCAGCAACTCGACGGCCTCGTCGTAGCGCAGGCGCGGAAACGGCGCCTTCACCGCTTCGAGCTTGGCGACGTCGCGGCCGATCACTGCGAGCTCCGCGGCGCGGTTCTTCACCACGCTCCCGACAATGTGCGAAATATAATTCTCGGCGAGTTCCATCAGCCCGTCGAGATCCATGAAGGCGACCTCTGGCTCCACCATCCAGAACTCCGTCAGATGCCGCCGAGTCTTCGATTTCTCCGCACGAAACGTGGGCCCGAAACTGTATACCTTGCCCAGCGCCAGGGCCGTCGCCTCTACGTAAAGCTGGCCGCTCTGCGTCAGGTATGCGGGATCGCCGAAGTAGTCCACGGGAAACAGTGTGGATGTGCCTTCGCACGCGGCCGGCGTCAGAACCGGCGGATCGGTGCGAATGTACCCGTGCATATCGAAGTACTCGGCCGCGGCGCGCATGATTTCCGCGCGAATTCGCAGAATGGCAGCCTGGCGCGGCGAGCGCATCCACAGGTGCCGCCGTTCCTGGAGGAAGTCCACGCCGTGTTCCTTGAGCGTGATGGGATACGGATCAGTCTCCGGTACGCGCTGCAGCACCTGCACATTTTCCACGTCCAGCTCGTATCCGCCAGGAGCGCGCTTGTCGGCCCGCACCTTCCCGGTGACAATCACGCTCGATTCCTGGGTCAGGTGTTTCAGCGTTTCAAACACCTCCGGCGACACACTCTTCACATGCGCCACGCCCTGGATCGACCCCGTCCCGTCGCGAAAGATGGGAAACACCAGCTTCCCGCTCTCGCGCAGGTTGTAGAGCCATCCCTGGAGAGTCACGGATTGCCCTTCATGCCGGCCGATCTCCGCAATGGTGGCAACGGGCGCGGCGGGCTGGGCAGTTTCGGGCTGGGCGATTTCGGGCTGTTGAGGATCGGTTTCTTCAGGCATTGTGAGCGGGCTTTCTGAGCGGCGCAGGACAGCCACGCCGGACGTTCCAGAATAACGCTTGCGGCCTGGGGAAGGTTCACGGTCCACGGCCCGCGGTTTACGGTCAATGCAATTTCGTGCCATAGGAATTTTTTTTGATCTGGACGACAAATGCCCGTAACGCGCATCCTAATAATCAAGGAAGTGTGGCTAGAGGAGCGGCGATGACCGACCAGCTCGTGGTGGGCAACGAAGAGATGCACAAAACCCAGGCGGATCCGGACTCCGCCGAGCGGTTCATTACAGAGAAACGGCTGGGCGAGCGCATCCGCCGCCTGCGCCTCAAGAAATCGATGGGACTGGTGGAGTTGGGCCGTCACACCGGCCTCTCTGCGAGTTTTTTATCACAGCTTGAAACCGGCCGCGTGGTGCCCACCCTGCGCAACCTGGCGCGCATCGCCATGGTTTTCTCCAAAGACCTGTCGTACTTCTTTGAATCCGAGCCAGTTGCCATCTTCCGTGTGCACCGCAAGAAAGACCGCGTGAGAATGCCGCAAACCGGCGTGGAACCGCCAACTTATACGTTTGAAAGCCTGGGCTACATGGTGCCCGACCGGCACATGGATCCCTACTTCGCGGAGTTCCTTCCCTTGCCGCCGCAAGTTGAGCCCAAAGCGCACATGCACGCGGGCTTTGAGCTCCTCTATGTACTGGGCGGCGAGCTGGCGGTGCGCCACGGCGACCAGGAAGCGACACTTGGCGCTGGCGACGCAGTCTACTTCGACTCGGGGACGCCACACTCCTACCGTTGCGCGGGCTCGAAGCCGGCAGAAGCGCTGATCGTCACCATCCATCAGCCGTCCGCGGCCCAGCCGCAGTCCACCCGGGCCCCGGCAAGTACAGCAACGCGCCCAGCTCAAGGAGCCCCGGCCCCGCGGCCCAATCTTGCCGACAGCCGGCAAGGCGGAGCGACATAGCCGTTTCCTCCGAGCCCGCGTAGCAGAAAAAAGAGGCTGGCCCCAGGGCCGCAAACTGGGCCTTATTGATCCGAAAACCGCGTCTTCGTGTCGTCAGCGAGATGAAATGGTTGCGGCGATCCGGGCGAGACCAACTCCTGCACATCGTTCACAAGCCACATCACGGTGCTCGAGAAAGCTTGATCGCGATGTTTCTTCATAAAAGCAGCATTGACCTGCTCCACAAAGCCCCAAAGCATGACGTGGGTCCTTGCGTCGCTGATCGCCAGGCGTATCTGGGGATAGGAAAGGCCTCCCCCCTCCACAAAACGGATCGAGAAGATGAGATCGGCGCTCTGGGGATCGAGAACGAGGTCGTAGTGGCCCCACTGCTTCATGTCTGCGTAGAACTCGTTGTAAGCGCGTTCCGGCCCTCCGCTATAGACGGAAGGGAAGGCGAGTACATCGCCCAGATCGAAAGAAACAAAAACTTCCTTGCTACTGAGGAGCGGCGTGGGTACCGGCGCGTTCGCGGTATTGATCCCCTTGGCGGAAGAACTCAGTTGATTGCGTCCCGCGAAGCTGACAGGTCCAAATAGGAGCAGCGCCGACAGCGGGATCAGGCGCAGAATTGCTCGAAGCATGATTGCCCTCCTTTATGCGTAGGCCACGATCTCAGATACATTCTCGTGGACGCTGAAATTGTAAGGGTCGGAGGCGCCTTGCAATTCTCCGGGATCGCTTCCTATCTATTTCTTCACGCTATTCAACTCGCCGTAAGTGGGATACGGCGCGGTCTCAGTGCTGGTCGGCATGGCTTCCAGAATCTTCAAATCATCCTGGACCTTCTTCCACTCGTCAGGATGCTTCTTGGTCTCGATGGGCGCATTGGGATCGGCATAATACGCTTCCACGTCGCTCTTGATCCCCGGCGGAATCGGCTGCGTGGGCGTCTCCGTTAGCCGGCGCAACAGCTCGGAATAGGTCGTGTCGGTGAGGAAATAACCGCCCGGCTTCACCACCGCGCCCGTGTCCAGATCGCGATTCGGCAAAGGTTGTTGGGGATCGAGCGGGCCCAGCGTGGCCGTCGAAGTGGTCGCGGTCAATGTGCGCTCCCGGCGCGCCTCAACCGGCGTAAAGAAAGCCAGCCGATTATGCAGCACCGTCGTAGCCGAGACCACGCTGTGCATGTAATCGGCCTCCGTATCCGCAGTCGGGCCCTTCACGGCCACCATCGACAGCGGCCCCACCTTGGGCAGAATCCACAGCACCGCGGCAATCAGGTGCGTCTCCACGCTGGTCTTTTTCTTGCGATAGGCCCCCCAGTTGTAGAGCTGGGCCGCGGCGGCCACCTCATTCTCAATCTCTTTCGCGTCGGGCGTGTCCGACTCTACCGGCTCCTGCTTGCGGTGCAAAATCGTCACCGCATAAGCTACGCGCGGAATAAAGGTGCGTGTCGCAAACCGGTAGGCACTCATGTTGAAGCGTCGACCCCGGTGAATGTTGAAGTCCTCGGTCAGCCCGTACGTCTCATAAAACGCCAGCGCCAATTGATGCACCGGAACCTGGATCCCGATGTGGCGTAAATAGCCGAGCGGCGCCAGGCGGTGATGCGCGATTTGATCAATGTCGAATGCGAACTCAGTCTGCACGTGCTGATGCCGGCCCTGGGCGTAATTCACAATCCACCCGAAACGTCTTTCCAGTTTTGGAAACTCAACAGGAACGGCGCGGTTGGTGGCCTGCGAGTGGCCGTACGTATCCCCGATGTAATGCGAGAGCGCGCCCACTGCGAATGCCAGTTCGTTTGCGTTGTGCGCATTGCGAAACAGCGCCACCACAAAGTCGCCGGAGCGCACGTAATGGGTCAAGTCCGAAAAGAACTCGTCGCCAAACGGGTAATAGCCGATGTCCTGGATCACGCATCCGCCGTATGCGTAGGCACGCGCCTCGTCCAATTGCGCCGGCGTGAGGTTGGGATAGTGGCTCATGAGCAGCGGCACGATCGAGTCCTCCCAGGTGAGGTCGATCAGTTGCTCGTGGGTTAACAGCGAGTACGCGCCCGCCTGCCTGGGCCATACGCCCAGCAACAGGAGCAGAAGCAACGTGACAGCGCGAAGGCAGTTCGTACGTACCGTCATAAAGTCGAATAAAACGCCGCGAGGGTAGTAGGAAATGAAGGGGAAAAGAGCAGCGATTTCGCCTCCATTCTAAGCGAACTTTGCCCCGCGGGTTTTGCTTTCCTGGTCCCTCGTTCTCTCGGTTGCCGGCGGGCGATTCTCGCCCACTGGGGTGGCTTGGTCCCTGCTTTCGAGCATCCGGTCCAGCGCCACGCGGGCCCAGTGCTTCACCTCGGGTTTCACTTGCACGCGGTTCACCACGCGCCCCTCCACCAGATTTTCCAGCGCCCACGCCAGGTGCTGCGGGCTGATGCGATACATCGTGGTGCACAGGCAGCCGGTGTCGTCGAGCGTGATGATCTTTTTGCCTTGCGGCGCAAACCGCCTGGCCAGCCGGTTCACAAGGTGAATCTCGGTCCCGATGGCAAACATCGATCCTGCCGGCGCCTGCTCCACGCGCGCGATCAACTGCTCGGTCGAGCCCAGCGCGTCGGCCTTCTGGCACACCTCGTAGCGGCACTCCGGGTGCACGATCACCTGAATCCCCGGATATTTCGCGCGCACCTGGTCCACATGTGACGGACAGGAAGCGCTGATGCACGGCGCAGTGGCCCTTCCACAGCAGCATGCGGCTCGCGGCCAGACGCTCCTTGGTTTGACCGCCCCCAGCCAAATTGCCCGATCCAATCTGCACCGCCCACGGATCCCAAACCGCCATCTCGTCCAGCGGAATCCCCATCGCGTGCCCTGTGTTGCGCCCCAGATGCTGATCCGGCAGAAACAGAACTCGCTTGCCGCGCGCAAATGCCCACTCCACAGCCTTGCGCGCGCTCGACGACGTGCACACCAGGCCGCCATGCTCGCCGCAAAACGCCTTGATCGCCGCGGTCGAGTTGATATAGGTCACGGGAATCGTCTCGTCCGCGAGCCCCGCGCGTTCCAGCGCCTCCCAGCAGTCTTCCACCTGAGAGATTTCCGCCATATCGGCCATCGAGCAGCCCGCGTTCAGGTCGGGCAGAATCACCTGCTGGCCGTTTCGCGCCAGAATGTCGGCGCTCTCGGCCATAAAGTGCACGCCGCAAAACACAATGTATTGGGCGCCCGTCGCCGCGGCCGTCTTCGACAGCTTGTAGCTGTCGCCGGTGAAGTCGGCAAAGCGCACCACCTCGTCGCGCTGGTAATGGTGGCCCAGAATCACGGTGGTCGCGCCCAACTTCGCGCGCGCCGCGGCAATGCGCTCGTCCATCGTGTGGTCGGGCAGCGCCAGATAGTTTTCCAGAGAGCAGGTCGCATTTGCCTCCGCGGAGGCAGCGGTTGCTTCGTCAAGAACCAGGTGTCACAATACTCCGCCTTCAGTCCATACCGGACGGGGATGTTGAAAGCTTTCCATTTGGCTGCAGTGAGTGCGTTTCTTCCCGGACCCGAATCTCGTCCGAGACCAGAAAAAGACCACCAACGGGGTTGTTGCAGCCCGTGCCTATGAGATGCGCAGGAATTGCGGCGGATGCAGTCGCTCCAGTGGCCCGCGCCGTCCCATCTACATTCATTGTAACGCTGCTCAAATCCATCGCCGAAACGCCAGCCGTTTGTGAGTGCCACTTGGAGCCATTTATCATGATCCTTCATGGGAACTCCGCCGCCGATCGAGATCGCCTATATCAGCATGCCCGACACCATCATCCTCATGGTGCTCGCGCTGGTGGTCTTCGGCCCGCGTCGTCTGCCGCAGATTGGCCGCCAGATCGGCAAGCTGATGTACGAATTCCGCAAGGCCTCCAACGACTTCAAATTTCAGATGGAAGAGGAGTTGCGCCAGGCTGAGGAGGCCGATCGCCGCCAGAAAGAGGAAGCCGAGCGGCAGAAAGCCCTGGCCGCGACTCCACAGGCGCCACAATTGGAGCAACCCCCGGAGTCGACCGCGCGCACGACGCCGGAAATGCCTTCCGAGAGCCCTTATCCCGGCGAAACGACCTATCCCGATCTGGCCGCCGAGAGCACCCAAGCTGAGGAACCCACCGCAGTTGCCGTCGACGGCTCGCGCCCCGAGGACGAGGCACGCCCTGAAGGCGAAGCCGGGCGTACTGAAGACTTGATGACGTCGGCCGTCGAGGCCGCCCGTCTGCGCATTCAGCCGCCGTCGACGGGCGAAGTCGTCGCCGCCAATCCGCCGGGCCGGGCCCCGCGGCAAGCCGAGCTATTCGAACCGCCTGCGGATTCGTCCTCTGCGGCCCCATCGGGAGACGCTGCAACCGCACCGGAGAGCACCGTCCCTGACGCCGAACGATCGGAGCCGGCTGCCCATCATGGTTGATCCCGAGCAAGCCATCGAGAAGGCCCGCAAGGCCGTAACCGAGCGCGCCGAGTTGCCCGGCATGAGCCTCATGGAGCATCTTGAAGAGCTCCGCAAGCGCATCGTCCACTCGGCCATCATTCTCGCCGCCGGATTCATCATTGCCTACACCTTCCACGAACGCCTCTACGGCTTCGTGCAAGCCCCGCTTACAAGGCTTGGCATCAAGCTCAACTACACCCACCCCATGGACCCGCTCAACCTTTACCTGCAGGTTGCGCTCATCGGCGGCGCCATTCTCACCTCACCCTTCATCCTTTATCAAGTGTGGCTGTTCATCGCCCCCGGTCTCTATCAGAAGGAAAAGCGATTCGTCGTCCCCTTCATGGCCGCCACCGTCAGCCTGTTCCTCGCGGGCGCTGCGTTCGGCTATTTCTTCGTACTGCCCGGCGCGCTCAAGATCCTCATTTTCGGTTTCGGCAAAGATTTCAACCCCATCATCACCATCGAGGAATACACCGGCCTCTTTCTTTCCATCATCCTCGGTCTCGGCATCAGCTTTGAGATGCCCATCCTGATCTTCTTTCTGGCCCTTTTCGGCATCGTCAGCCCGCGCTTCCTCTGGAAGAACATCCGCTACGCCATCCTGGCCGTCTTCATCGTCGCCGCCGTCATCTGCCCCAGCCCCGATCCATGGACGATGTGCATCTACGCCTTCCCCATGCTGGGCCTCTATCTCGTGGGCATCGGCGTCGCCTGGTGGGTGCACCCCGCACGCAGGAGGAAAAAGGAGGCCGCGGGTTGATGTTTGCTTTTTCCTGGTTTTGGACGAGAGCCGCGGCACGATCCCGGGTGGTCCACATCTCGATTCTGAGATGTGGGAAAGCACGAACCTCGATTCTCCTCGTCGCGCTCACCCTCTTCACACCCCTCGCCGCGTCCGCTCAACATTTCGACGGTGCCAAGGCCTACGAATACGCGCGCGAGTTTGCCGCCATCGGTCCGCGCTGGCCCACAGGTCCGGGCCACGTCAAAGCCGAAGAGTTCCTTCGCTCGCACTTCCTCCGCGCGCACGACCAGCTTGAAGAAGACACCTTCACCGCCGACACACCCATCGGTCCCGTGCCTATGTGCAATTTCATCGTGCGCTTTCCTGGCAGCAAGCCCGGCGTCATTGTGCTCGGTACGCACTACGAAACCAATTACCCGCTGCGCAATATCAACTTCGTCGGCGCTAACGACGGCGCTTCCACCACCGGTCTGTTGATGACCATCGCCGATCAGCTCCGCGCCCAGACTGCCCGCTCGCCCGCAAAAAAACTCGACGGCTACTCCGTTTGGCTCGTCTTCTTCGATGGCGAAGAGGCCATCCAGCAATGGTCGCGCTCCGATTCGACCTATGGCAGCCGCCATCTTGCCGCCAAGTGGGGCCGCGACGGCACCCTCAACCAGATCAAAGCCTTCATGCTTGCCGACATGATTGGCGACAAGGATCTCGACATCCAGCGCGAGACGCACTCCACTGCGTGGCTCGTCGATCTGGTGGCGCAGGCGGCGAAAAAATTCGGCGATCAGCGATACTTTTTTCAGAAGGAAATGGACGTGGAGGACGACCACCTGCCCTTTGTCGAGCGCGGCGTGCCGTCGATCGACATCATCGACCTCGACTACGGGCCCAACAACAGCTATCACCACACCGCGCAGGATACGATGGACAAGATCAGCGCGCGCAGTTTGACGATCGACGGCGATGTGTTTTTGGAGACGATCCGTCTAATCGATCAAAGGTAAACTGCCATGCGCATGGGCGGGCCAGGATGCGTTGATTACTTGCTCTGGATTCTTCTGCCGTGTCTGTCGCTCGCATTGAACATGAACGCGCAATCCGCACAACAACCCTCACAACAAGCCTCCGCGAATTCGTCCCCATACAGTTACAAGATTCCAGCCAATGAGATCAGCTTGACCTTTACTGTATTTGGCGCCGACGGCGGACCATTGACCCACCTGGAGCCAGGAGACCTGCGCCTCTGGGACGATGGAAAGCGGCAGCATGGCATTCTGATGCTCGAGTCCTACAACGACCTTCCCATTCATGCTGGATTTATCTTCGACGTAAGCGATTCCATGCGGCAAAATTTTCGCGTCAATCAGGCGATTCTCCAGACGTATGCATCGCGGTTCTTCCGGGAAGGAGTCGATCGGGGATTTGTGATGGAATTCGATGAAGAAGCTCGCATCACTCAGGACTGGACAGACAAGGTAGCAAAAATTGCCGCGGGCGCCGCAGGTGGAGGACTTGGAGCCAACCATCTTGCGCTCACCTCCATCTTCGATGCCTTGTACATCGCATGCCGCGACCAATGGTTAGAGGGACAGGACGCAGTGACAGGGAGCTTCATTTTGCTGTTCAGCGATGGCTTCGACAACGACAGCCACGCTTATTTGAGCGAGGCCGTAGACATGTGTCAGCGCTCGAGAACCGCAATCTACGCCATCACGAACAGTGGCAAGTCTCCGTTTTTCTCCGAAGGGCAAAACACTCTGGAGGAGTTAGCCAGGACGACTGGTGGGCGCGTTTTCTTCAATCCTCAAGGGTACTGGCTATTGAAGGACTTCGAACTGATGGAGGCGGAGCAGAGAAATCAATTCCACCTCGTTTACAAGCTGTCAGACTTTAAAGCGAATGGCAAGTTCCACCGCATCACGCTTCACTGCGCGATCAAAGGCGCAAAGGTGGTTACACGTTCGGGTTATTACGCGTTCGCTCGGCCGTGATCCGATCCGCACTCTCGCTGCCCCGGCCTTTATACTGAGGAGTTAGAAACCCCTAATTGTGCGGGCCGTTCTGCGGCCCAGCGACGAGGAGCGGCGATTGGCGCAGGCAGAAATCGGCATCATCGGCGGCAGTGGGCTTTATTCCATGCCGGGATTCACCAACGTTCGCGAGGAGCGCGTGGAAACGCCCTTTGGCTCACCCTCTGACGTTTTCGTTCTCGGCGAGCTCGAGGGCCGCAAGGTCGCTTTTCTGGCGCGCCACGGACGCGGCCATCGCATTCTTCCCTCGGAGCTCAACTTCCGCGCCAACATCTACGCCATGAAAAAACTTGGCGTGGAGCGCATTCTCTCCGTCTCCGCCGTGGGCTCGCTCAAGGAAGAGCACAAGCCCACCGACTTCGTCGTGCCCGACCAGTTCATCGATCGCACCTTCAATCGCATCGCGACGTTCTTCGGCGACGGCATCGTGGGCCATGTGGCCTTCGGCGATCCGGTGTGCGCGACGGTCGCAAAAGCTGCGACCGAGGCCTGCAAAGCTGTCGGCGTCGTCGGCAAACTTGGCGGCACTTACGTATGCATGGAGGGCCCGCAGTTCTCGACCAAGGCCGAGTCGAATCTCTACCGCAGTTGGGGCGCCGATGTGATCGGCATGACCAACCTGCAGGAGGCCAAGCTCGCACGCGAAGCCGAGATCTGCTACGCCACGGTCGCCATGGTCACCGACTACGACTGCTGGCGCGAGGGCCACGACTCCGTGACGATTGAAGAAATCGTCGCCGTGCTGCACAAGAACGCCGACAATGCCTGCAAGGTCGTGAAAGCCGCAGTCGCCGCTTTGCCGCGCGAACGCGATTGCGCCTGCGCGTCGGCGGCAAAGTTCGCCGTGCTCACGCAGCCCGACGCGATTCCTGCCGAGGCGAAAGAAAAGCTGAAACTGCTCTTCGGCAAATATCATGGCTGGTAGTTGCACAGCGTTTGCGCTTTGATCGGAGCAAGAGATATGACGCTTAAACCCGGCGCATTCTGGCCACTTGTTGAGATCGACTTGGCCGTGGGCATCATTGGTCTCGTCCTGGCATTCGGATGGGGAAAGGCTACGGGCAGTCAAATGGATCGTGACAAGGCGCTTTTCTTAGTGAAAATGTTCGGCGGCATTTGCCTTGCATTCCTGGTCATCATCATTATTGCCCGCTGAGTGGAAACGTGCGTGCAGCGCACGGTGACCCGCCAACTTGCTGACTTGTTCCACTTACAATTTTGAAAGAGGCCTTCATGTCCATCACCGTCGTCGGCAGCGTAGCATTACGATTCCGTTGAAACCCCCGCGGGCCGCTATGAGCGCAAGCTCGCGGGCGCTGCCACCTACTTTTCGCTCGCCGCCAGCTTCTTTACCGATGTGCGCGTCATCGCCGTCGTGGGCGAGGACTTCGGCCCCGAGCAGGAAGCCGTCTTCAAAGCCCGCAACATCGATACGCGCGGCATCGAGCACACCGCCGGCAAAAGCTTCTTTTGGGAAGGCTCGTACCTCGAAAACCTGAACGAAGCCCAGACGCGTAACACCGAGCTCAACGTCTTCGCGTCGTTCGAGCCCAAAATTCCCGACGTCTATCGCGACTCAGATTTTCTCTTCCTCGCCAACATCGATCCCGTGCTGCAGCGTCGCGTGCGCGATGCCATGCCGAGCGTCAAGCTGGTCGCCGGCGACACCATGAACTACTGGATCAAGGACCATCGCCCGGCGCTGCTTGAAGTTCTCAAGGGTCTCGACATTCTGCTGATCAACGACACGGAAGCGCGCATGCTGGCCGGCAACAACAACCTTGTGCAAGCTGCGCGCGCCGTCATCGCCCTCGGCCCGCACTCGCTGGTGGTCAAGCACGGCGAGTACGGCGCGACGTTGTTCCACAGCTCAACTTCAAAAGCGCGGCAAAGCGGAGCTCCGCACCTTCAAAGCTCCGGCCCTGCCGCTGCAGGAAGTCATCGATCCCACCGGCGCGGGCGACAGCTTTGCCGGCGGATTCTTCGGCTTTCTTGCCTCGCAGCCGGAGCTCACGCCCGCCTCCTGGCGGCACGCCATGTTTTACGGCGGCGTGATGGGTTCCTATGCCTGCGAGCGTTTCGGCACGGAGCGTCTGCAGCAGCTCTCGCGCTCAGAAATCGACGAGCGCTTCAATGTCTTCCGTGAGATCACGCACCTTGACTGATCGCAGCGTCTCTAACGCCGAAGGCTGGACGGTGCTCGCCTTCTCCATGGCGGCTTCGTTCGCCGCCATCGTCTGGAGCTGGAATCACAATGCGATGCTCAACTACGGCGACGCCGTCGCCCATCTTCACATTGCGCGCCGTATCTTCGACTCGCGCACCCCGCGCTTCTCGCAACTCGGCTCCGTGTGGTTGCCGCTGCCGCACATTCTCCTCATTCCCTTTGTGCAAAACTACGCCTGGTGGGCCAACGGTCTTGCCGGCGTCATTCCCTCGGCGTCCGCCTACATCGCCTCCTGCGCCGGAATCTATCGCCTGGCGCGGCACTGGCTCAACCCAGCGCCCTCCGCGATCGCGCTCGTCTTCTTCGCCCTCAATCCCAATCTGCTTTACCTGCAAACCACGGCCATGACCGAGCCGCTCTTTCTCTGCGAGATCATCTGGATTGTCGTCTGGATGGTCGAGTGGCGTGCCGCACTGAACGTCGAAGTTGAAGCCGCCAGCTACCGGCTACCCTCGCATCCTGTGCCACCTTCCGCTGCCGAGGGTTCCAACACACTTCGCTTATGGCGTCCACTGCGCATCTTTGACGAGAGTTCGCGTCACCGTGGCGCCTGGCTCCAGAATCCTGAGTTGCGCAGCAAACCACGGCGGAATCTATTCTCCACGCCCTCGAGCCGCATGCAAGTCTGCGTCGCCGCAGCGCTCGTCGCGGCCATCTTCACCCGCTACGACGGCTGGATCATCGCCCTCATTGCCTGGACCGGCATTGGTCTCGCGCTGCTTCGCTATGGCAGCTTGCGCTCGCGCTCCTTCTGGCTGGCCACTATCGCGGTAGCCGCCGCGCCCATCCTCTGGTTCGCCTATAACTCAGTCTGCTTCGGCGACTGGCTCTACTTCGCGCGCGGTCCATTTTCCGCCAAGGCCATCGAACTCCGCACCGCCGCGCCAGGCGCGTGGCCACCACATCCCGGCTGGCGCAATCCCTGGGTCGCGCTGCTCTTTTATCTCAAGGTCTCGGAGCTCGACTCGGTTCTCGCGCCTACTCCCGGATCGATATGGGCAAGTCTCTGGGGCAATCTGGTTCTCGCGCTTGCCGCACTCGGTTCCATCGCCGCATGGTTTGCCGAAAAAGACGCGCCGCACCGCCGCGCGCTCGCCTGGGTTCTGCTGCTCTGGCTGCCGGTGCCTTTTTACACCTGGTCGGTCGCGTACGGCTCGGTCCCCATCTTCTTTCCCGCGTGGTGGCCCTTCACCTTTTACAACACGCGCTACGGAATCGAACTGCTCCCCGCGCTCGCTCTCGGCCTTGGCTTCGCAGCCAGTTCCGTCGCGGGCGCTCTTGAGCGCTGGCAGGGCCTGCGGATCGCGCAACTCCTGCCTGACATCGCCTTCGCCCTCCTCTTCGTTTGCGCTGGAATCAATGCCGTAGGTCTAGTGCGCCAGGACCCCATCGTCTACGCGGAAAGCATCACCAACCTCGACGCCCGCTTGCCCTATGACCAAGCCATTCCACCGCTGCTTCAGGACTTGCTCAGCACATTTCCGCGCGGCACCGTGTTGATGAACACTTCAACCTATCCAGAAATCGTCGCCTTCACCGGCATTCCCCTGCGCCAGACCATCAATGAAAGCGATCTCGCCCTGTGGCGCGCTGCACTGGAAGCTCCCGCCAGCCACGCAGCCATTGTGGTCGCCTTCGACGGCGACGAAGTCGATCGCGCCATCAAGGCCCATCCCGAGGGGTTCGACGTTGCCGGCCGCTTTACCGCCGAGAACCAACCATCGGCTACGGTCTATTCCTCTACGGCGGTCTTCCATCGTTCGCCGCAACCAGAACTCGGCGCTCCAAATTCCAATTTCGGCACACCAGGATGGAATAACGCAACGCCCAGCCGGTTTTAGAAAAACCCTGCCTGCGCCTCCGAAACCTGACACCTGAAACCTGACACCTTTATCATGCAGTTGGGAGGAAGATTGATTCCATTCACCAAGGCCCACGCATGCGGCAACGATTTTTTGATCGTTGAGGAAGACGCTACAAAGAATCTTGATTGCGCCGAGCTCACGCGCCGCCTTTGCCAGCGCAACACCGGAATCGGTGCAGACGGCATCGAATTCTTCGCCTGGACGAACCCTAACTCGCCCGGCCCCAAATCCGGCCGCATCAAGCTGCTCAATGCCGACGGCTCTGTTGCCGAAATCAGCGGCAACGGCACGCGCTGTGTAGCCGCGTGGATGGCCGAAAACCTCGGCTCGCAAGCTGGAGACACGCTCGAAATTCTCACCGACGCCGGCCCGCGCATCTGTCGCATCGACAGCGTGCACACTGGCGACGCCTTCACTGTCGAGGTCACCACCGGCATGGGTGTGCCGCGCTTCCTGCCTCACACGCTCAAGCTCCTGGAGGGGGCTGAGATTGTCGGTGTCGAAGTCGTGACCGGCAATCCTCACTTCGTCATCCTGGTCGATAACGCAGCCTTCACCGTCGCCCAAAAATCCTGGCAAGCGATCGGCGCTGAAATCTGCACCCACCGCGACTTTCCGCACCAGACGAACGTGGAATTTGTGCGTATTGTGAGCGAGGACGAGATTGAGATTCGCATCTTCGAGCGCGGCGTGGGGCCCACTAACTCATCCGGCACCGGTAGCTCTGCCTCTGCCACGGCCGCACTGGCTCTGCGCAGGTCGGTTTCGCCGCTGACTGTCGTCGCTCCGGGCGGCGCGCAGACGGTTATCTGGGAAGGGCCGGGGACAGAGTTGTTTTTGACTGGCCCTGCATCCCTCATCGCCCGCGGAGAGGCCTGGTGACATGGCGCTTCTGATCAAACCACCGGCTGTCTCGCCAGGCGCGACCATCACCATCGTCGCTCCCGCGTCTCCAGCGAAACCTGAGCGCACTGAACGTGGCCTTGCCTCCTTGGATGCCCTCGGCTTCGTGCCTACGCTGGGCGCCAACGCGCTGCTCCGCGAGCCGCTCTACTTCGCCGGAACTCCCGCCGAGCGCCTAGCCGATCTCCATGCGGCATTTTCCGACCCGGAGGCCGGCGCCGTCATGGCACTCCGCGGCGGCTATGGATCGAACTACCTGCTCGACGGCCTCGACCTCGCAACCATCGCCGCGCATCCCAAGCCATTTTTCGCGTACAGCGATCTCACTGGCATCCAGCTCCATCTCCTCGACGAGCTCGGCCTTCCCGCATTCCACGGCCCCATGCTCGCCGCCGATTTCTATCTTCCAGACGGGATACATTTGGAAAGTTTTCGTGCAGCATTGAGTGGCGAGCCTTACGCGGTTGGCGCTGCCGAAGGTCTCCGAGCCCTCAAGTCCGCGGCGCGCAAAACCGTCACTGGCACGCTCTACGGGGGCTGCCTCAGCATTCTCGTCTCGCTCATTGGCACGCCCTGGGAGCCCGCGACCGAAAACAAGTTGCTCTTTATCGAGGACACCGCCGCAAAGCCCTACCAGGTCGATCGCATGTTGTGGCAGTTGCGCGCGGCGGGCAAGCTCGCGGGCGCGAGCGGCATCATCTTCGGCGAAATGGTCGATAATGGCGCCGCACCCGATCTCCTTGATCGCGCTATCTTGAGCGCTCTCGACGGGCTCGACATTCCGATCGCCATCGGCTTGCGCTCGGGTCACGTCTCACGGCAAAACGTCACGCTCACATTCGGCGTCGAAGCCGAGCTGAGCCTCGCCGATGAACCCACACTCAACATTCTCGAACCGGCGGTGACCCGTTGACCTCGTCTCCCCGCCACATCCATCTCATCGGCATCTGCGGCACTGCCATGGCTTCGCTTGCGGGCCTGTTGCAGCTTGAGGGCCATCGCATCACCGGCTCCGATAAGGCTGCCTATCCGCCCATGAGCGATCTGCTTCGGTCGCTCGGCATTCTCATCCTCGAACCCTACGCTGAGTCGAACCTTTCGCCGGCGCCGGATCTCGTCGTCGTCGGCAACGCGCTCTCGCGCGGCAATCCTGAAATCGAACGCGTTCTCGACGAGCGCATTCCCTTCACCTCGATGGCCGCTCTGCTGCGCGAAGAGTTTCTCGCGGGCCGCTCGCCTCTCGTCGTCGCCGGAACCCACGGCAAAACCACCACCACCAGCATGCTCGCGTGGATCTATCAGACCGCCGCGCGCGAAAATCCCGCGGGCAAAAATCCGGAGCTTGAGCCCTCCTTTCTCATCGGAGGCGTCGCGGAAAACTTCGGCTCGAGCTTCCAGCTCCGCCCCACGCAGCCCTTCATCGTGGAAGGCGATGAGTACGACACCGCCTTCTTCGACAAAGGCCCCAAATTTCTCCACTACTTTCCCGACGCGCTCATCCTCACGCACGTCGAGTTCGACCACGCCGACATCTACGCCGATCTCGATGCCGTAAAAACCGCATTCAAGCGCCTCGTGAATCTGGTCCCGCGCCGCGGCCTCATTGTCGCGTACGACGGCAGCGACAACGTGACCGAGTGCATTAGCCACGCCTTCTGCCGCGTGGAACGCTACGGCTTCTCGGACGCTGCTCACTGGCGCATTCGCAATCTGCGCCATGTAGAAGGACAGACGCGGTGGGAAGTCGATCGCGACGGCGCCGCGTGGGCCGAATTCACCATGGACATGCGCCGGCGAGCACAACGTGCTGAACGCCACGGCCGCCGCGGCCCTCGCCGCTGGTCAGGGCATCCCGAAAGAAGCCATCGCCGCCGCTCTCGCCACCTTCAAAAGCGTCAAGCGTCGCCTTGAAGTGCGCGACCAGATCGACGGCATCACGCTCATTGAGGACTTCGCGCACCACCCCACCGCCATTCGCGAAACCCTCCGGGCACTCCGTGCCGTTTATCCTTCGGGACGCATCTGGGCGGTCTTGAACCGCGCTCCAACACGCTGCGCCGCAAGGTTCTCGCGCCCGAGCTCGTCGCGAGCCTCCGTCTCGCCGATCGCGTCGTGCTCGCCGGCGTCTACCAGCAGGAGCGCATTCCCGAAGCCGAGCGCCTGCATCCGGAAGAAATCGTCCGCGCCCTCAACGAGGCGGGAACGCCCGCCGAGCTCCACCCCGACGCTGACTCGATCGTCGCCGATCTCGCGCCGCAGCTCGTTTCCGGCGACGTCGTTGCCATCCTCTCCAATGGCGGCTTCGACGGCATCTACCTGAAACTTCCCGCGCGTTTGCGCGAACTGCATCCCGGCGCCACCGGCGCATGAAGAGTCAAAACAGGAATTAGGGCACGCATGATCCGGTCTCTTCTTTTTCTCGCCAACATGGTCTTCTGGGGCATTCCCTCCGCCCTGCTCTTCATTCCCTGGTGCTGGATCACGGGCAACGTGCTGCCGCTCTACAAAGCCACGCGCTTCATGCTCTCTTCCAGTTGCCGCGTCGCCGGCGTGCGCCTTCGCGCCGAGGGCCTCGAGCGTATCCCGCGCGACCGCGCCTGCATCTTCATGTCGAACCACGTCTCCAATCTCGATCCGCCCGCGCTCATCTCGCTCATTCCGGGGCGGACCTCGGCGTTCATGAAGCGGTCACTTATGAATTTGCCCATCATTGGCATCGGTTTCCGCCAGGGCGAGTTCATCGCGGTCGATCGCAGCGGCAATCCCAGCGACGCGCAGCGCAGCGTGGCCGAAGCGCAACGCGTGCTTGCCAAGGGCACACACATCACCACATTCGTTGAAGGCACGCGCTCGCCCGACGGCCGCATGCTGCCCTTCAAGAAAGGGCCATTCTTTCTCGCCAAGGCCTCGGGCGCGCCCTGCATTCCGGTTTCGATTTATGGAACCGAGACCATGCTGCGCAAGGGAAGCTTTCGCATCCATCCCGGCGTGGCGCACGTCATCTTTCACGAGCCCCTGGATCCCGCCGCATTCGCCACACGCGAAGAACTGATGCGGGCCGTCCGCGCCGCCATCGCCTCCGGCCTGCCGGAGTGGATGCGCACGTAGAGCCACCCCCAAGTGCGATACTCACCATTGCGCACTTTTAGAACCGCATGATCGTCTCTCTCCTCGTCTTCGTCACCATCCTCGTTCTGGCCCTTCCTACGGCGCTGGTTCTTATTCCCTTCACGCTTCTCACCGGCAATGTGGGTCCGCTCTACGCCGCTGGTTCATGGATCGCTCGCGTTGCCATGCACGTCGCCGGAATTTGTCTCTGCATTGACGGCCGCGAAAACATCCCGCCCCATCGCGCCTGCATCTTCATGGCCAACCACGTCTCCAACCTCGATGCGCCGGCGCTGATGTCGCATCTTCCTGGCCGCACAGTGGTATTTCTCAAGCGCCCGCTCCTGAAGCTGCCCATCGTCGGCTATGCATTCAAGCTGGCCAACTTCATTCCCGTCGACCGCGCCGGAAATATCGAAAGCGCGCAGGAAGCCGTCGCCGACGCCGAGCGCGTGCTCGCAGGCGGGTTGCACATCACAACATTTATCGAGGGCATGCGCTCACTCGACGGCCGCATGCTGCCTTTCAAGAAAGGCGCGTTCTATCTTGCGAAGGATTCCGGCGCGCCCTGCATTCCCGTCTCGATCCATGGAACGGAGAAGATCATTCCCTGGGGCAGCAATCGCATTCATCCGGGCGTCGCGCACATTGTTTTTCACCCGCCCATCGACCCCGCCGACTACGCTACACGCGACGACTTATCTGAAGCCGTTCGCGCAGCGATCGCCTCGGGACTGCCGGAATGGATGCGGGGATAGAAGCCAAAGTCGAAGCGGCTAGTCCCAGTATTTTTCCCAGAACGTCGGAGGCCTGACAAAGAAATCAAACTCCCCTGGCCGAGGCGTAGCTTTCCTCTTGCTGCAGCCGTTTGGAGCCGCGATCCCTGTCAGCACAATTTCGGATATAGGGTACCAACGCGTCGGCATGGAGATATGTTTCTCAAGGTCGCAGTTCACGTAGAGCCCATCCTTGCCGTTTGCAATAAAAATATTGACTTCTTTGACAGCAGCGCTAAGACTGATTCGGCCCACCCCGTCTTTGTCCTGCTTGACAGGGATAAGATGATAGAGATTGTGGTCGACAAAAACCTCAAATTCCAAACCATCGCGCACAATTGGCAGACCAGATTTGCTGTCGAAAGCGCGAATGGAGAGGGTTTGTCCTGACTGTGCCGAGGCAATTCCGCAGGCCAGCGAAACCCAAGCAACGAAAAGCACGGAACTAACCGTAGTGGTGTGCGTTCGATTCTCACGTTTCCAACACATCGGCATGGCTCCGTCATTCACCGTTGGTTGCAGCGCCGTCTTCAACCCCGCACGAACCCGCTTACCATTGATAACTGATCACTGACAACTGCCTTCATGGCTGCACGACGGCGTTGTACCCGTCGCCGAGCAGCTTGTCGCGCCAGCGGTTGGCTTCGTCGTGACTGTTGAAGGGCCCAATCCTCACGTGGATCAGTCCATCGGCGGGTTCGCGCTTCGCCGTGACCAAGTAACCGCGTTTGCGTAGCGCTGTCACCAGCACATCGGCGTCCTGGGGATTTGCTACCGCGGCAATCTGCACCAGCCACTGCACCTGCGACGGCAAAGCCGCATGCACATTCGGCGTTGCCCCTCCCTGCGCCCCCGGTGCCGCGTTGCCCGCAGAAGGGAGCGCGGGCTGTACCGACGCTACCGGCGATCCGCCCGGCTCGCTGTTGCCCGGGCTCTGCTCGCTCGTGGCCGGATTCGCGCCCGCGCCCGGTTCCGGATTGGTCGAAGAGTCGCCGGTCTCGGGCGCCGGCGGCGCCGGCTGCTCCGAAGCTGAAGGTTTGGGAATCGAGTCATTGGGTTGCAACGGCTCCTGGTCGGGAGCCGGAGTGGGCGCGTTGGCCGCTGCGGAGTGCGCGGGGGCATGATGCCCCACGGCGTATCCCGCTGCGAAGCAAAGCCCGCAAACGAGCAACAGCACTGCAGCGAGACCGAGCAGCGCGCCCGTGCCAAGCGTCAGCTCGCGATCGCGTCGCGGCTGCTCAGGCTCCGGTTCATCTTCGTCGAAGTATCCATGCATAAAAGCAGTTATTAGCCTTCAGCCGTCAGCTTTCAGCTCTTTTGTGCCGGCCCCACGTATGCTTTCTCGCGCAATCTGAATCTGATGGCTGAAACCTGGCCTTTAGCTTTTTTCCGTTTTTCCGGGCTCGGCCAGCTTGTTCAACAGCGTCATGAACTCGATCGGCAGCGGGAAAACGATCGTGGTGTTCTTTTCCACTCCAATGTCGGCCAGGGTTTGCAGGTAGCGCAACTGCAGCGTCATGGGTTGCGTGGCCATCAGAGCTGCCGCATCCACCAGCCTTTGCGCGGCGGCGAATTCGCCTTCGGCGTGAATGATCTTCGACCGCTTCTCGCGCTCCGCTTCGGCCTGTTTGGCGATGGCGCGCAGCATCTGTTCGGGCAGATCCACCTGCTTCACTTCCACGCTGACCACCTTCACCCCGAACGGCTCTGTGCGCTGATCAATAATGCTTTGGATGCGCAAATTGAGCTTGTCGCGATGGCTCAGCAGTTCGTCCAGTTCCACCTCGCCCAGAACCGAGCGCAGCGTGGTCTGCGCGAATTGCGAGGTCTGGTAAACGTAATTGGCGACCTTGATGGCGGCGTCGTTGGGATTCACGACGTACATCGTGACCACTGCATTTACCTTCAGCGTAACGTTGTCGCGCGTGATAATGTCCTGCGCCGGAACCTCGAGCACCTCCTGCCGCAGGCTGAGGCGCACCATCTGATCGATGGGCCGGAAAACCAGGATGATGCCGGGGCCCTTGGGCGCTCCCAGAACGCGGCCCAGGCGGAAGATGACGCCGCGCTCATACTCGCGGAGGATTTTGATGGAGTTCAGCAGGTAGAGGACAACAATCGCAATAAGAATCAGCACGGGAAGCGAGAGATCACCGATGGACATGGAACATTCCTTTCCTCACTCAGCAGGAATTCTACTCCAACGCTACAGAAGCGCACGAAAAGCTGCGGAAAAACCGCGCCGACTTGCTGATCTGCTGGCTTGCTAACCCGCTGACTTGCTGACCTGCTGCACTTCCCGCTCCACGCGCAGCAGCAGATGCTCATGCCCCACCACGCGCAACGCAGTCCCCGCCGCCACCGGCGCATCCGCCACTGCCTCCCAGATCTCGCCCTCCACCAGCACATGTCCCTCGGGGACAAGTTCCTCCATCGCCGTCGCCTTGGCCCCTACCATGGCCTCCGCGCCGATGCGCGCCTTGCGTTTGCGCGCCCGCACCGCCAGCCGCACCAGAAACCACGTGATCCCGCCAAACGCCACGCTCACACTGATGGCTACCCACGGACTAATGCCCATCTCCGGCACCGGTGCGGCCACCAGCGTGAGGGTGCCGAAGGTCAGGCACAGGATGCCCGCAATCGCCAGCGCCCCGTGCCCGCCCACCTTGGCCTCAAGGATGAGCAGCACCAGCGCGGCCAGCAGCAGCAGAACCGCGGTATAGCGAATCGGCAGCAGGTCGAGTGCAAATACAGCGAGCAGCACCATCAATGTGCCCAGCGCACCCGGCACAATCGTGCCCGGCGAATTGAATTCGAGATAAATCAGCAAGGCTCCGCACACCAGAAACAGCAGCGCGATGTTGGGATTCACCAGCCATCCCAGCAGCTCATCGCGCAGCGTGAGTTGGATGGGCACAATGCGCGCGTTGGCTACATGCAGTGTCGAAGTCGACCCGTCCATGCGCGTTACCGTCCGTCCATCCACCTTCTGCAGAAGGTCGGCATCGCTATTCGCGATCAAATCGATCAGGTGCAGATTCAACGCCTCGTCTGCCGTATAGGAGTGCGACGATTTTTCCGCGTCCTGTGCCGCATCCGCGCTGCGCCCGCGCTTGGTCACGTACGATCGCATGAAGGCTTCGGCATCGTTCTCCACCTTCTGCGCCTCCACATCATCCGGCTTGCCGCCCTCAAACACCACGTGCGCCGCGCCCGCTTCAGTGCCTGGCGCCATTGCCGCGACGTCGGCCGACTCAAGAATGAAGAACCCCGCCGAGCCCGCGCGCGATCCTGACGGAGCCACGTAAACAATGACGGGCACGCGCGAGCGCAGAATAGCCCCGACCATGGTGCGCATGGAGTCGAGCAGACCCCCCGGCGTGTCCAGTTCGATAAGCAGTGCCTGCGCTCCATCGGAGTTGGCGCGGTCGAGCGCCCTTGTCACTTCATCCGCGCTCACCGGCTGAATGGTGTCGTGCAGAACCAGTTCGTCGACCAACTGGCTGCTCGGCGCGCACCGGTACGGAAACGCTCAATACCAAGCCAACCCAGCCCAGCACGGTCCACAATCCTGCCGCAAGAAGCCCGGCACTCGCCCAACCCTTCTTCGCTGTTTGTCCCATGGCTCGCCTCTTTCCTTGGCCAACCCACCAACTCCGCTTCTTTTTCACTTCTGGCCCGTCCGAGTGAGGATCTGCCGCAAAATGTCCTGCGCCGGTCGGTTCCCCGGATCAAGTTTCAGCGCGTTGCCGGCGTCAGTGTTGGCTGTGCCCAGGTTGCCGGCCGCGAGATCAAGTTGCGCCAGCACCAGGTACGCATTGGCTGAAGGCCCCAGTTCCAGTGACGCCTGCGCCTCTTTGCGCGCCGCATCGGTATCGCCGCTACGCTCACGAACCTCGGCCAGTCCGGCGTGCGCCTCGGCGCTCTTCCCATCCGCGGCCGCCGCGGCTTGATACAACCTCTCCGCCTCCAGCAGTAGTCCGCGATCGAGAAAAACCTTGGCCTGCGCGCACAACGTCCGCGCCCGATCGCGCGGGGCAAGCGCCTCCAGACGCCCGGCATCCATCTGGTCCATGACCGCCGCCGCTTGTTTGAAGGCTGCTGCATCGAAACTGCGCACGATCCGTTCCAGCGGATCAGCACTGGCCTGGCTCACGTCTTGACTGGCCAGGACTCCTGCTGGAGCTTTCCATGCCGCCAGCAGCGCTTGCGCCTCGCTGTCTCCCGGGCGCAGTTTCAAGCACTGCGCCATCTCGTTGATCGCCCCCGCTACATTCCCGTGCCGCTTCAGGCTCAGCGCCAGGTTGAAGTGGTAGTCTGCCGCACTGGGGTCAGCCGCAGCCGCTTGAATAAACAGTGACGTCCCGTCTTTCCCCTGCCGGCTCAGTGCCACGCCCTCGTTGTTCACCACCTCGGCCAGCGGCAACACTCGCGCCACGTCGGCAAACGCCTGTGCGGCTGGCGCGTAATCACCTGAAAACAGCAGCGACAGCCCGCGGTAGAAGCCGGCCTCCAGTTCATCCGCGCCGCCGCGATCCACCTTCGAAAAAGCCTCGGCCGCTTCCGAATATTGCTGCTGGTTGTAGTCCTCGCGGCCCAGTGCCATCCACGCCAGGCTGAACCCCGGGTTCAGCTTCACCGCCTGCTCCAGGTGTCGCTGCCGTTCCGCCTGGTCCGGCTCCGTGATGCCACGGATGTACTGCTCGAACGCATCCAGGCGGATCTCTCGGCCCGCGGCGACGAACGTCTCCTCGGCCCCGTTGAACGAGGGATCGAGCTCCTTGGTCAGCTGCCACGCCAGGGCGCTGAAGACGCCCATCAGGTCGCGCATCTCCCCGCGTACGCTCACCGCCGGCAACATGCGCAGGTTCGGCACATCCACCAGCGACGCCTCGGCCACAATGCTGGTTCCATCCGTGGTATAGCTGCCCACCACAATCGAATCCGCGTCCAGCGTCTGCGCCAGCTTCAACGCGCTTGCCCGCGACGGCTGAAATCCCTGCGGCAGTCCCAGATGGTCCAGCGCATACACGCGGTCGGCGCGGCTGGTCGGCTGGAATCCCGCCGAAGCGAAACGCATGCTCAAAATCTCCGCCGCTGCTTCACGTATCCACTCCAGGCTCGGCTGCCCCGTGCGATTGTCAAAGGGCAGCACCAGCAGCACGCGTCCGCCGGCGGAAGACCGTGCCTCCGGGCCGTCACCTGCCGTGGCATCCGCCTGCCCGTGCGCCCCGGCTGTCGCCGCCAGCACACACAAAACCGCCAACACCGCGCTCGCCGCAAGCCGCCGCATCTGCCGCCACCGCACTCGGATTTCAGGAATCACAACAGGTCGATTATAGGCGCTGGCGCTTTCGTCGGTACGGTCCGCTCGCGCATCCGATTTCGCTTGGCCGCTCGCAACTGCGCCGCTATCATCGCTTCATGTCGCCGCTCACTCCACCACCGCGTCTCAAGCCGTTTTGGCGCGTGACCGTCGAAGTCGCCTTTATCATCTTCCTCTTTTACTCGAACCTGCTCATGGGCGAGTTCACCGGCGTCAACGGGAAAGGCAAAACCCTCGCCTTCGCTCTCCACGACATCGTTACGCCCATGAATTTCCTCATCGCGCTCGTCAGCGCGCTCATCGGTTACGGGGTGTTCGAGTATCTGCGCCACAAGTTGTGAGAAACAGGTTTCAGTCCGCGTAGGTCGGCTCTT